>NZ_JAVFVU010000006.1 GCF_030929615.1 Dyadobacter sp. LHD-138
CTTTGAAGCGTTGAAAATCGAACGATTCGTTTGTCTTCATTGTGTCTATAAGTTAAACTAATTTACTTATTTTTCCCCTTAAATAAATTAAGAGGTGACACAGTTTAGTTTACAGTCTCGTGCTGACTAATTCCACCTTATCCGACAAGTCAAGTTTTGGCCAATCCAAGTAAGTGCAAAATTCTACACTTTTATCAGACCCGCGGTTTTCTGATCAGTTATAAGTGTATTGATCTTTGCTTTTAATTCATTGACCAAAGCCTGCGTCGTAGATGCATCAGTGGCATTAGCAGTGCTAATTGTTGAAATAGCAACTGATTGGTTGACAATTCCTTTGTAAGTAGTGTCAGCCTCCTGATTTAAATAGCTTACTGACAAATTTGTTGATCCTCCGTTAAACTGAAAAGCATTCGAATTTGTAAAATCATAAGTTTTATTATTCGCTACAACCACATTATCCGAGGCACTGGTGTACTCTCTGTACAAACCTGACCCCTGTCCAGCATAAACCCCGACCGTTGTAAAAATGGGGTCCTTGTAGATCACATTGTCTGATATCCTGCCGTACGCGCTCCCCGCCCCCCACAGCATAAACGCAGGAGCAAATGCGTTAGTTACGTAGTAAGAGTTTCCAGAAATTGTGTTGTCACAAAGTTCAAAGTATTTCACATTTCCTCTCAAAATGCCTGTAACTCGCTGTGAATTGATAACTACGTTATTGTTAAACCGAAAGCCAACTATGTTTTGAACGTCGAAAACAGATCCTAATTCTCTAACTGTGTTGTTAAGCAATTCTATGTTCTCACCACCGTTCGAGATAATGAGCCTTCGATCATCTTGTATAGTCGTGCTTTCAAAATAGCAGTCCTGTATTCTGACATTTATTGAGTTGCCTAGGTCGATAAATTCAAATAAACTAGATCTTAGCCGTAAATCCAGAATTTTCGAATTGGTAAATGTTATATTTTTACTTCGATAATACAGGTAATTGTTATCATCCACCTCTATTACCTTTTGTATTACTTGGATAGCGTTGCCAAATTCACACTTGTCAAAAGTGTGATTATACGCCCCATCAAGTTTTATTGAATAAAATCTTGATGGCTGATACCCAAAGCGACAACTGGTAAATGCAACCCCATTCCCTCTGCTACCGTAATAATCTTGTACAACATTTCCGTCAAAAATGCAGTTCTCGAATCTTACGTTCAATTCTTCGTCTTCTCTCTGTGCCGTGACTGCTCCCCAATTGTTATTGTTTAAGAATTTACAATCGAAGAACAGGACATCTTTAAGGTGCACTGATGAAATGTCAGAATCTCTTTCAAGATCAACGCCACTTTCGGGTGCTGTACCTTTTGAATCCGAGAACTCACAATTATAAAAGGATAAACGCAGCCCCCCGTTGACACTTAGTCCTTGTCTTCTGTTATGATGTGATTTTACATTTACAAAGGTCACATCTGTACTTACTTGATAATTATTCAGGTAATCAGGAGAAATATAAAGACCGTCGGCCCACATGTGTGAGATGTCAACGTTTTCTATCAATACATTTTTACTTCCTTGGATGATGATACCGAACCCCCATTCACCGCCATCATTTTTTCCATAATGCCAATGATCAGCTGGATCTAATCCTTTGTGCTGGTTTAGTTCGGGATCCAAATCGAAGTCACCAATAACTTTACCGCCTCTAATGATTACATTTTCTTTTTGCCAGACATTTATAAAATTATAGCATTGCATGAATGTCCCTCTCATATGAAGGGTCACATCGTCCCCCATCTCAAAAGTCCTATTGGACGGAATATCGATTCCACTCGTGATAAGTGTGGATTCGCTTTGTCCTTGACCGTTTCCCATTTGCCAGGCGACGGCTCCGTAGGTAGGATCGACAAAATACTGGTAAGCTCCTCCCTCTCCACCTCTGTTTCCCCGACAAAAGTATTCACCAGGCTGGGTAATGATCACCTTAGGAGCAATTTTTAGCGCATTGTTGATTACCAAAGTATTCCTATCCGCCACAGCAGCAGTATTGGTCGCCGTTTGTAGGCCATAGTAAGCCATATCGCAGACTGAAAATTTATGCTCCAACGTCAGAGTTCCGATGACTATCACACTTCCCTGATCATCGGCCAGAGTGGTAGATGATTTGTAATAAGTAATTGCAGCAGGTGTATCTCCATATGCATAATAACCATGTAGCATTACGCCTACGTAGGTATCGTCGAGTACGGCTGCGATTTCTGGAGACGTAAGAGCGCGCATTTCCGCCATTGTGTTTTTGTGAAGGTATTGACTCATGGAAGGTTTTTTTAAGGTTTAATTAATCACTAATCAGTTACAAGCGCAAAGTACTATTATATATCAATAAAGCAATATTTTTCATTGGTAAATAGAATTTACATCATAACTGGTTACATAATTCGGCAAAATTGTTGAATCCTCTTCCGGAGGGTTCGAATCTGTTAAGGTTTAAGACTGCTTATTTTTCGCTTAAACCAAGCCGCCATTTCATCGAACACCATTAATTTCCCACAAATGATGTTTCTCAACTCTTTGTCGTCCTTTTGAGCTTCGTCCAGCTCCCGGTATGCTGCTTGTTGCATGTGGGTAAAGTGCCTGTATATTTCTTCGCTTGTTGGCATACGGTTCAAATCTGTTAAGGTTGTTTCGATATGAATCTTTTGACTTTTTTCAAAACAACCACTTCAACCAGTTCTTCCGAAATTTCCATTTTCTCAGTATCTGGGAAAAAATCAGAAATCTGACATTGGAAAATACCAGCCAGGGCGAATAGGTGGGCCGCCTTAATTTGCTGTCTTTCCATTTCCATATTGACCACAGAAACACGGTGCAATCCAAGTGCATTGGCAATATCATCTTGAGTCACTCCAAGCTCTTTCCGTTTGTCTCTTATTTGTTGCGCTATATAAGCATTCAATAATTTATTGTCCATAGGTTTGAATCTGTTAATGTTTCAAAAAATGGGAACCCGGAGGGTCTTCTCTCAACTGGTTCCCGGAATGCTATTCGATTGAATGACCGGGACATCCATGTTCAAAATGGTCAAAGCCTTCACAGTCGCTACATGGAAGCTTTCTCCATCCCTTAGCCAAAGCATTTTGCAGCATCAGTCGTGCTTCGGAATCAGAAAGCTCTTTCCCGTTCTCATCCGAGAATATGCCAGTCAAATCTTTCTTGCCTGCATTTCTTAAAAAACCTTGGATATTGACCGACATGTGTACCGTGTGACTAACTGTCTTTGATTCTGATACGCCTTCATCATGCAAGTCTCCCGAAATGGCCGATCGCCACATTTCATATTCTGGGTCGCTTTTCATCAGTATTCAATGTTTTTGTTCCAACAAATAATCTGTCCGGACATCGGTTTATTAAACCACGATAGGAGGTCTTGCAGCTCCAATCCGTCATTTCGGGCAACTTTTTCAAGGATACCTTCATCCTGTTCATCGCCGCCTACAATCCACAAGCATAAGTCTTCATCAACTTCCACGTCCCAAACCTTCTCAATCCTGATATCAGGCGCAATAATTATCTGAGGCGAATTGTACGGTTTCCCGGACCATACGCGAGGGCTGAACATGTCGCCAGCTTTCCAGTTATTGCCGGCGCGGATGGTGGTATACTTTGACCAAACGTCGGGCCGCATTACGCTGAAATCGCAAAGGTTTAACTGATCATCTGTGATTTCTATATCTCCCAATTCAAGGAACCCCTCGATAAGTTTTTCAACAAAATGAGTCGGCTGACCTTTTTTCGGATGGAATGCCGGGAATGTCCGACTGTATGTTAGAACTTTTGTCATGGCCTAATCTCTGGTTACAATTGATGGTGGATTCTTTGTGTTTTTATTTTCTTTCAACTCGAAACCCATCGCTTCCAATTTCGCCAGTACCACATTTGCCATGAATGGAGCTTGTCTATTAATTCGAATATTTGCCAGCTCAACACCACGAGAGTGACTTTCAATATATTCTGGTGGGCAATCCGGGTCGAGTGCCAAGCCCTCCGCAGTTTCGGCTCGGCCATATTCCATATCTTGATCTGCAATCTCGGCGTGCATGCCTGCGATTATTTCGAACCCAAACTCTAATTTTTGTTTATCTGTCATGAAATACTTTATCGATTACGGCTTTCATTAAAGCCAGGTTGATAATTTTATTTATGGATTTACAATACAAACCTTCTTCGCCCAGCTCGTCCCTTGTAAATACATGCCGAGATTGAAGTACACATTCCCTTTCTTTTTGAGAATGATCTCAGTGCCGTCCCTTACCGACAATTTCACCCGCTGAACTTTATGAAGCTGGATCCGTTCGCCTTCATCGAAGAAACCATCAATCAGGAGAAAGTCCCCCTGATTGATATCGACGAGTGTTGTTACGTCTTTTAATTTCATTTCTCCTGCACGAAATGTTCGCCACCAAAAACAAACTGATTATCGACAATCTCGCCCGGTGCAATTGTGTTGTCCGGATTACGAACCCAAATCTTATCACCGGTAGTCAGGTAAGTAAACTCCCCTATCGAATAATGCAGATAGATCTTGTCAATCCGATAGTCGATTTTAACGACATCAGGCTTTTCGAACTGAACGATCTTATAAATACGTCGGCCATCAGGTAGATTAGTCTGGTAGCTGCTCCAAGTGGTACCAGTGAATTGATCTGATGGCTGTACGACAACTACCTTTTCTTCTTTGCAACTAAAAAGGCTGATTGAGAGAAGTAAAACTGCGAGTGATTTTTTCATTGTGATGATAAATTGATTTGTTAAAAATTGATTTAAGGTTTATTGTGTACTGGGTTAATGGTATGGTTCCAATTTGGAGAACCGATAGGATTCCTTTCGGACCTCCTGCTGATACAGCTGTTTCATATCTTCAACCAGGTTGCCTTTCCATTCCCCTTCGTAGGTTTTACGGACTTTCGTTTCCCATCCATTTGTTTCATCTTTGACCTGATATTGGGCAGATCGACCCAAAATGACGACACGTTCGACGTCAGTGATTGGTATGTTCATTGTTTGTTGATTGATTAAAAAATTGATAGTTGTTTAAAGTCAAATGATGATTGCCCATTTGTCCAAATAGCTTCATAATTCCGACCAGATGAACATTGCTGTGAAACCAGAGGCTTAAAGTCCATCCAATTCGCCTTGGTGTTTTCGCAAACGATAACTTGGCCGGTCCGAGATTGACACCAATCCGCTAAAAGATTGAAATCAATATTCCGATTGCTTTCCCGGTAACAATGCCCCCCGAACTGATAAGGTGGATCAATAAACCAGGTTGCTTCCTGATCCGGAATATCTTCATAGCTGCTCCACTGAAACTGCCAATGTTTTATTTTCCAAAGATTCTGCGCGACCTGGTTGATATTATAATTTAGCCTATTTGGTCTTTCCCTTGCTCTTACCGTGGCTTTATCGGTGGGTGAGCGATGTGCATATCCAATTAAAAACCCCATTAAAAGCCGCTGCTCTTCGCAATCGTATTTGTGATTATTGATATTCTCACCATGCGTGAATCTAGGCAAACTCAAAATGTCATTTGCGGAGCAGCTTTGTAAAAACTTCCAGATTTTGATGATCACCTCATACTTGTCAACCAAAAGAACTTCCCTGTCAAAATATCTCAGAGCATAACGAGCGGTACCGGCGAATGGCTCAATGATCTTTCCGTGTCTAGGTGGTGGGTAATGCTGAACCACATTGGTTTTGGCTCCGTAATAACTCCACATATACTTCAATTAATTAATCGGCTTATCTTGTTCAGGTTATTTTTAACCAGATTTACTATTTTTTCGTGGTGCTCGGTAGCTTGGTTACCCCTTCCTCGTGCCTGAACGATCGTCAACGTAGACAGAGAAATTTCGATCGTTTCAATAGGTTGATCTTCTATTCGCGCTGACAGACACAATGAACCTTCTTTTTTGTAATATCCACTCCCGAATAAACAGTGTCTTAATAATTCGCTTTCCTTTTGAAATTCTTCAACCGTTTCAAGCACTTTGACTGTGATCTCTCCCTCGCTGAATGAAATCCCAAAGGACTTGCCTTTCTGCTTTTCATACTCAGCTTGCCAGTCTTGAAGATCTCTCCGGGCTTGTTCAAGTTTCCTTCGCTTTGATACCTCACGGTGCTTTTTAACAAGCCGATCGTGTGAATCTTTCAAATCGATCGGGCATATGTAATGGCTACTGAGAAGGTCCTTATTGAAAAAAGAAAGCATGTTCAAGTAATCCACCCACGTACCTGCATCTTTAATAATGTAATTATTTCGGATGCAGATCTTGATACTCTTCCAATACTTCGTTATCGGATCATTGTAAGAATATCGAGAATAGTAATACGACAACATACTGATTTGATTCGCTTTGAGCAGCGTTTCGAACTGACTGTCTTGAAGTATGACCTTAAAGAAGTTCGCCGGAGAAATACCATGAAAGTTCCCTTTAAATCCGTTCCTCCTGATTTCAGGGAGGACTTTACGTTTCGGATGAATCTTGTTTGGAATAATCGAGCTCCGCAAATTGGAAGCTTGCGACATTGTTCCTTTCAATTCCAATTCGCTCAAAAGGATCCAGTTATCGTAGTAAAGTGACATAGGATTTACCGATTTTGAAAAAACCGCCGACTTCCCACCTGCCGTAATCCAATGCTGCATTACTTCGGTACAGCTCAAATGAGCTACTGTCCCAATCTTGCAATACTTTGTTAGATAAATCACTCTGACGACCTGAAATTCGCCGATCGTTGTCAGGATAGCCCAATACGATGCTTTTTGGTGTTTTCTTTTCGCTGTCAGTTCGATTTTCAATTCCTTCCCGCATGACGGACACTCGCAACCACCAATCGTTACCAGAAGGTTTGCTTTCTGGCTCCAAGAATGACCACACTCCAAACAACCGGCTTTATGCTTTGTAATCGTACCCGAGTTTTCAAAACAATTGTCATATCCCCAACGGATTTGCTGTTCCGTAATCGGTTTTAACTTCTTCTGAACTTCGACTACCTTCTTTTGAAATTTCGTTTTCGGCTGCATGACTCAAAACAATGAAGATTGAACTAATACAGGTTGCTCCTGTTTTTTCTGAGGTTTTTTCTTGATCCGCTGCGCTTCCTGCTCAACGATCTTATCAAATGCAAGCTGTTTCGCTTTTTCGATATCTTCCGGAGAAAGTTCAGGAAGTTCGACGCTGCGATTGACCACGACTTGACAGTTGACCGGCTTCCCTGGCTTGATGTCGTCTTCATCGTAATAGTGCACGGCCATTCCAAAGATCTCGGCGTCAGCGAATCCGTTACATCCGCTTTTTTGGACCTGGTTAAGAATGTAGGTGATACATCCTTCGATACTTTTGTTTGTCTTTTTCAGTGTTTCCGCAAACAATTCGTCATTTTGGGCCAGGTCTTCCAGATACTGGCTTATGACTTTTTTGAAGTCGTCTGTTGATTTCATACGATCAGTGTTGAAGCTTGAATGATCTTAATCCCTGTTTATAAATTCCAGATCTCCCTCAGGAGTCATGCGCAGCGGGACATCGAAGCGCTTGAATTGCTTCTGCATTTCCTGCCAGAAAAGAGGCTGCTGTGCCTTATGAATTTCACCCATCGAAAGAGCGATCATCAGCAGGTTATGGTGCATGCTCACGATGCTTTCCATCTGATCATTGACTTTATTCAGGTCCGTGCCAGGTACTTCATTTCCCCAAAGACAGGACTTCGCATGATTTTCTAGCTCGTAGACGAATGCCTTGGCCACCAGCTTCAATTTGTGCCTGTAAAGATCCGTGTGCTCCATTTCGTCCAGCGTACGGATCAAGTAATGAACGGATGCAGAGAGCGTCAGCGCAAGTCCTTTTTCCTTGTTGTTCAGCGAGCGGGATTGACGAACCGGTTTAATTCGCCTTGGTTGCGAAATTGATCTGATCATGTTTGTGTAAGATTAAAAGGGAGGTTCTCCCAGGTGGTTAAAAACTTCGTTTCTTGAATAATTATGGATTTGCTGGGCATTTTTTACAGCAGCATTTACTGGTTCCGGCATAACGACCGGCTGTCCTGACCCTCGATAATCCGAAAAGTGGTTGGTACCCAGATCAGCGTAACGGTCCACTCGACAAGCTTCTCCATCTCTATTTTTCAAAATGTAATAGCAGTACATTTTTTCGTCAAAGAGCACCTCGCCATCTTCCAGTTCATCATAAATCTTAATCCCCTTCCGGATGTAATACAAGGGGTTAAAAAGTCCGATAACTAAGCTGGCGTCTTGTTCAAGCTGTCCCGAATCTCTTAAATCTGATTCCTTGGGCCGAGGGTCAGTTCTTCCCTCTGTTCCCCTACTGAGCTGCGCCAAGGCGATTACAGGTATTTTCAAATTTCGCTGCATTGTTTTGATCGCCTTACTAATTTCCGTTACCCGGTCGTACGAGCTCTTATATCCCTTGATATCCAGATACTGGATGTAGTCGATGATGATCAGCTTGATATCCTTTTTCCGTTTCCATTCGGTAGCGATAGCTTCAAGTTTTCTCACATCCTTGACTGACATGTCATCGTAGAAATAGATCGGAAGCTTCCCAATTTCAGATATCGCGGTTTCAATTCGCTTGTACTCCTCGATGTCTATTTCTCCCTTTCGGATCCGCTGGTACGGCACTCCCGATTTCCTTGCCGCCATTCTGAACGTTATCTGCTCAGAAGGCATTTCGACAGAGAAAAACCCGACTCCTGCCCCAGATTCCGCTGCGGCGAGTGTAAAATCAATTCCAACAGCCGTTTTCCCCATTGCCGGCCTTCCCGCGATGATGATCATCTGATCATCCTGCCAACCGCCGAGAATGCTGTCAAGCTTTTTGGATCCCGTGGTCACGCCCGAAATCTTTCCAGTCTGTTGCAGCTTCATATTCTGATCGATGCGTGCCAGTGCATTTTTGCCAGAGTCTTTGGCCGTTTTTTCCAGAATCCCACCACCGGTTAAAGTCAGCGCTTCATAAGTCTTGTAAACTAACTCAGCAACCTCTGAATCCTTGTTTTCTTTCTTCAATTCGGAATTCAGTTCGATATTCAGATCTGATGCTCTGCTGCGTCTAAAAAGAGACAAAACACCCTCAGCTGTATCGAAAACCTCTCTTTCGGTTTGCGGCACCATTTCATCATTGCTAAGACTGATCTTCTCCCTGCGAATGATTGAAAACTGATCTTTGGACCTTAACCGCTGGAAAACAGATAGGTTTTTAATTTCAGCTCTCTCGTTATAAAGCTCTCTGATTGCGGAGTAAACCATTCTCGCTGCTTCATCCTGAAAAACTTCATCATAGGGTATCAATTTTTGAACAATGGAAATAAACTCTGGATGGTGTACAAGCGATGTTACCAGCATTCGTTCGGACCAAATATCAGAGAACTCGTTTCGGTAATGTCCAGTGTCCTTGCTGTTTAAGTTCTTCATAGTGGGTCAAAAGCCTCTTGGCCTGTTGGTCGGTTATTTTTTCCTCAATCAAAAGTTCAAGCGTTAGACCAATCAGATCATCAATAATCGGTGGCGGCGCATTTGCTGGATTTACGTCCGGCGTTGGTTTTAATTTCCCCCGATACGCTGCATCTCGCCAGGGAGTTTTGAAAATATAGCTCATGACCTATATTTTTTTCATTCGTAAGTGTGCTGGAATTTCCATCACCTGTACTGATTTACTGGACTTTAAGACGTTTTCATGGCGTAACCTGACCCAATTCATGAAATGCGATTTTGCGTCCGAATAGCTTTTTGAAAACTTCTCTTCGATAATTTTTTCAGCTATGAATGTTTGCAAATAACTCTGAAAATCAACCAATTGTATTGAATTAACCTTGCAGACAGTCTCGACCAACAATTCGCTTTTCCACATCTGCCGACCGAATTGCTTCAATTCTTCAATCCTGGGATCGTCGTCACCGAGTTCAGGTTGGTGATCCGCGGCAATAGCCTCTTTCAACTTTTTTCTTTCTTCTTCGACGAATGCAGGATAAGATTCCTGCTGAGTTTCTCCCAATTCAGCATCTTCAAGTTCATCGAAATCGACTTTTTCAACTTCTTCTTCTTTTTGAATTATAGTAGTAGTAGTATTAATACTAGTATTATTATATGTCGGAAAATTTTCCGAGTTATTTTCGGATTTTTTTCCGAGTTTTCCCGGATTATTTTCCGTCGCTCGGATTTTTTTCCGACCCTCGGAATAATTTCCGGCACTCGGATTTTTTTCCGGGTTTGGCTCGTGACTGTTCCATTTCTTTCCTTTTTCAGTGATCGAAACGTAGTCTTTACTATCGATTTTTTGAAGTAAAATCAGGCCTTTCTCTTCCAACTTTTTGAAATAACGATACACAGTGTCTGGCTTATCGGTAAGGATCGGCAGCTCTTCAATCACTTTGTGGCGGGAAGAAAAGAAGTAATCACTGCCGTTAATAACCGTTTTGTCCGCCCAGCTCGGCAGTGTGTATATCCAGGAAAAAAGATAAGCTTCCTGAATATTCAACTCCCAGGCATATGATGATATGTTATCAATGGTGAGCGAAAATTTCATATTAAAAACAACAAAAATGGATATACTTCCCTTCTAAAATCAGCTAACCATTATACCTATACGCACCCACTTTTATCCTCTTGTCAATGGTGTAACCTCCACAACATTCCGGATGGGTATACTTAGGACCTTATTACCTCGCTCCCATCCTATCAGTTTGCCAAAATGATTTACTTTGGCTACCAGGCCCCAATAACTCAAATGAATAAATTTGACTTCCTCTTTACCCCGCTCCTGTGTTTCGATTGATTCCAGACGCCCTGAAAACGATAATGGCGGAGCCGCGTTACTTTGGGCGCTGTCCTCACCTCTGGTTTTGACGATGACAAGCTTCCCAGTTTTTACACTTGAATGAATATTCATTATATCTTTGAATTGCGATTTAACACTAAATAATCCCTGTACGGGCAGGGCGGACTAGACCAACGTGCGAAAGGCAACGCACTAACTGCCCGTACAGGGATTTGAGTATCTCTGCCTTTGTTGTTAACCGGAAGTCCACCCCGGAAACATAAGAAACAAATTTAAAAATATTTAGTTGCAATGCAACTATTTAATATTCATTCAAGGAATATTTTCTTCCTGTGAATTTTCTTTGCTTCGTTCTGCAAGCACTTCGGAAAGAGGTCTGAGGTTATCCGGGATCTCTTCTTCCTCTTCGTCGACCATATAAGGAAACACGTCCAGGATTGTCGTTAAATTAAGATCTGTGGTCTCATATGGAATGAGCATCGTGCGAAGGCTCTCTGTGATCCGCTGCAATGCCTGGTCAATTCCGTCGGCGTTTACCAGCATATAGTTCACAACCTTCTTATCCTTGCCAGACTTTTCGTCCACAGAGTAATAGATCACTTTGGCCTTGAACCATCTTTCGCCGTCTTCGTAGGTAAACAGATCCGATAGGCGCATCTTATTAATTGCAGTGACAGAAAAGTCGCTTGCGCCGGTAACAATTTGTTTGTAAGCCCGTGCCTCTGCTTCAGTGAAACTGACACTATCAATCAGGTAACACTCATTTATCGTTTGCAATGCTCCTGCATTGTCTTCTTTTTGGTAGCGAATGTTCGCTTTGTACCAACTGGCCATTATCTTGATTATTTAAAGGTGAAATACGTTATTTAAATTCTAGTCTCATATTATCTTCCTCGATCGTAGTCGTGAAGGGAAAATCTTCCGGAGATACTTTTTGAATCGTCGCCTGAAGTATTGTTGATCCGGTAAAAACTACTCTCATCTCGCCCCCGATAGAAACTTGTATCTGAAGACACTTTGCGTTGCCCTTTTCGGGATATTTAGAATTACTAATTTTAAACGCGTGCACTGTAATTTCTCGGTTCACCAGCCTTTTCATGCTGATTTTTTCGCCAATCAAGCCACCGACCTCTGCCTGAATGCCCATTTCGCTGAACTTCTTTATTTTTTTCATCGGAGAGTACTTTTAATAAATTTTTGCAATCGGCGTGCTTGGTCCATCCTTTGTATGCTTCAATAGTGGACCTGGATTTCCTCTTGGCAACAGCTCGCGCGAAATTTTTCTTTATCGATTTTCTTAGTCGAGTATACCTTCGCCTGAAAACATATCCAAGCATATCAACGCCACGGATTTCTACTGAAAATACCTGGTAATTCGACTTTATTGATAAATGGAGGTCAACTTCCAAATAAATCCGGATATCCGACAATATCTGATGCAGGTACCTTTTGGATCCTGAAAATATGGCTATATCATCGCAGTACCTAAAATAATATCGAACCTTCATTGTCTCTTTCAACCAATGATCAAAATACGTCATGTATAAATTGGCCAGGTGTTGTGAAAGATAATTGCCGATGGGCAAACCTTCTGCACTGTCAATTATTGAGTCCAATAGACTTAAAAGATCTTTATCCTTTATTTTAAGCCGTATGATCTGTTTCAATATTTTCCGATCAACGCTTGGATAAAACTTTCGAACATCAATTTTTAAACAGTATGTGGTATTTTCTTCATCCTGTAATGCTTTTTTGATTTTTAAAGCAGCAGAATGGACGCCCCTTCCTTTTATGCAACTATAAGTGTCAGCAGTGAACATACTCACCCATATATCTTCCAGGATATTCATGATCGCGTGTTGAACAACGCGGTCTATAAAAGGCAACCGGTATATCTCTCGGCGTTTTGGTTCGAAAATTACAAAAATTTTGTACGGAGAAATTTTATAGGTTTTGTCAACCAGCGCCCGATGGAGCTTCGTTAAATTCCCTTCTGGATCTTTCAAGTACTCTCGTACGCCAGCCTGGTAAAACTTCCCTTTCATTGCTTTTCGTGCGGCCAATCGAAGATTATCCATATCAACGATTCGTCCGTACAAATTTCCATATCTCTTCATAAAGCCTATGCTTTGCAGGTCATCTTCCCGAAACGGTACCAAAGCCCCATAAAATTTGTAAGTCATTTTTTGGCATGTTGCCAAGGTTTGCTCCGCCAATTATCTTTCATTAGCATTTTCGGGCACTGACGTTCGAGTTCGAGTTGTCGTAGTTGTAGTCGTTGTACGAGAAACTGGGACTGCCTGCAGCCAGCGGAACACAACCCTAATATTTTATTTTTCCATTGTCATAAATGGCTTGAATATATGCGGGAAAGTCGTGGCGGCATATTTAGCACGCGCTCTACTTCTAAAAACAAGGCGGGCACCGACGCACGAGCGCGAGTAGCCGCAGCTGAAGTCGTGGTACGAGAAACCGGGACCGCCCGCAGCCTCGCTTCGCATCCTCCACCATATCTCGTACTTATCTTCATAGGTGTCAAAATCGGGGATCCATTTTGAACCGTCATCATTTTGATTGATAGCCTCCGTCAATACTGTTGCATTAGTAAATGAGTTAGCCGCAATTTGACGGTCAGTAGAAGGGTTTTGGAAAAGGTCAATGGTTGGATCGAATTTGGTTGCTTTGTAAGCGTCTTCCAGTGACTGAATTGATTCGTAATTTTTCATAATTATACGGATGGGGATAAAAATTTATTATAAGTTGAAACGAAATGTTGGCCTGCAAAAACAGCATGCTCTCTTTTTCTGAAACTGTGGCGGGCACCGACGTTCGAGATCGAGTAGGCGTAGATGTAGCCGTCGAACGAGAAACCGGGACCGCCCGCAGCACCTTCATCCCAATAATGTCTTGGGAAATACTTCGGAGTTCCGTCCGAATAATCCGGCTTCCACCAATTGCCGTTTTCGTCTTTCCCATTTAGAGCCTTGGCAACAATATCGATCTGATGCGAAGCGAATTTAGATTCACGATCCTCCTCAGGATAAAAGCCAAAGTTCTCGATAGTCAATGGCTTAAATTCGACAACCTCACATGCCGCCTCATAACTAATGACGATATCGGTAATATTCGGGTCGAAATTAAACTCCGGATAAAAATCCTTCATCCATTTTTTAATGGATGGATCTGCGTTGTTGTATGCTTTTAAGGCATTCGCAGGTGACGTGATTAACATTTGTGTTTCCATTGGATTTGATTAAGTATTAACTGTTGAAAAATTCTATTATGACAATCCGTTCTTTGTCCGGATCAAATCATTGACCGCCGACATTTGCGCCACTTGCGTCTTTGCGATGTCTACTATTCTGCCGGCCACCATGGCGGCGCATTCGGCCTGGGGAATTGCTGCAGGGTTGTTTTTAACCTCCTTCATTTGCTCTATGAGCATTTTGGAAATTTCACCCAGGTTTACCATTCCTTCCGGAATCTGGATCGGTGGCAGCATCGATTTGTTCGGCTGAGCTAATTCTGTTGTTTGCATGATCTGCGAAGTTTTATTTGATTACGTTTTAATTCAATTAGTTCCGGGTGCTTCAATACCTCAGTTTGAAGCTGTTTATTTCTGGGTGCAATCCAGTTGGCTACGATTTGGTCCGAAGCGTTAATCATCGGATTATTCACTTTACCTTCCCGGTACAACCGGCGCATCGTTTCCGACGCCTTTTCCCGATTCCTGTTTCGGTTTGAATTTTCACCACGGGTGATCATTTTTAGATTATCGGGCTCAACATTCAATGTATTCCCGTCAATGTGGGTGATCAATAAACCTTTGGGTATCTGGCCATGCAGATTTTCATAAACATGACGGGCCAGCGGGATCCATTTCTTTTCGACACGGATGAAATAATATTGAAATCCATTTTTGGCGTTCCGAATTGAGATATCACCTTCTTTTTTTGAATTGGCCGGGATGATGCCCTTTTTAAACATTGTCCCCTTTACCTTTTCATAAATTTCAGCTGGCATCTCCTTTCCCTTGTTGTGTGGAGTGAAGCCTTTTGTAAATCTGTATGGGATTCCAAGGTCGCCACCGACGATTCTACCGCTTTGTGTTGATTTCAGGTACTCTTCTGACTTTTTAACCCCAAGTTCTTGCGCCAGATTGTACACCTGATTTAAAGATTTCCCAAAGACTGCGGCAATATCAGCTGAACTTTGATCTGGATAGATCCTTTTAAATATTTCAACTTCTGCATCGGTCCAGATACGACGTTTCAGTTCCATGG
Source organism: Dyadobacter sp. LHD-138 (assembly GCF_030929615.1). Classification (GTDB taxonomy): domain Bacteria; phylum Bacteroidota; class Bacteroidia; order Cytophagales; family Spirosomataceae; genus Dyadobacter. The sequence goes on from NZ_JAVFVU010000006.1 coordinate 15,125, forward strand.
ACTATTTGAATTTAAAAAGTTTAAAGATCGCTTCCAGGGCAAAAAAAGGTATAAAAATTAAACAGGAAGCAGCAAGAATGCCCAGCCAAACGAGTGCATGAACGATATTTAGTATTTTAATCATGATGAAATGAATTTGACACGGTTAACTGCAATGCAGCGCTGGAAGAATGTCCGGCGGCATAATTACCCTCCTCTATCTTTAATTGTTGAGCGCCTTATTTACGGCAGCTTTGATAAATTCATAGACATCGTAAGCATCTCCGGTACCAAATTGCTTATGTTCCAAATAAAGAATGGCAGCATTTAGCAGGTCCGGCGCAGCGGCAATAAGATTTGCGTCCGGGTGATTTAATGTTTTAAACCAACTGGCATGATGACGCCTTCCTTCAACTTCTTCACTGTATTGCTCGGCTCGTTCCATGATCAATAATCCGCCTCCTATATCTTTGTTAAATCTTGGAGCTGCTCCGCCGGTTCCGTATCGAGCAAAGTCCATAACAGTCAAGTCGAAAGCCGGAACCCCACCGCACAATTGAACATTTTTGTGCTTTTCGTTTATTTCCCATCTCCAAGGACCTACTGTTCCTTTAAATTGATATTTCATATAAATTTAAAATTTTGAAATTGAAAGAAACCCTGTAAAACAGGAGCCGAAAAATGTCGACGGCATAAACACCCTCCTTTTATTTTATTTTTATTATTTCAAAAGAAACCGTCTACTACCAGCTGTATTTACCAAAAACTGGGAATACAATTCAGGATGTTTCTTTTCAAATGCTTTGGTATCGAACTTTTGACTATCCTTGGCCGCTTTCCATGTTGCTAACGACTGACCGGAATACATGAGCGCCTCTGCGTCCATCATAAAAAGCTTTGTGTACTCTTCGATCTCGTCTTTCTTGGCGTCAAGCTCTTTAATCTGTTCTTTGACATCCTTCAAGCGAGACAATTCAAATACAAGACTTTCCGGCGCCTCGACAATCTTTCCGTCAAAATGCTTGGCATATTTAAGAAGGACGTCCTCGGAGCTAATCATATCAGGCTCAACCCTACCCTGAACGTTAACGAACCAGAATTTTTCCGCTTCTTCAACAAGATACTCGTAGAAATCAGGGACAAGAGCCACATCTTTGTACCCGAACTCTCTACCACCTTGCAGCCAGGCAATGGATCCCTGCTCCTTTTGCATGACGCCCATTTGATACTGAACCTGAGCAAACCAATACATCGGCAGATCATCACCATCAACGGGCATTTGAGTTGTCTTGCACTCCAAAATCCCTTTGTTGTCGTCGTTTTTGGTCATACCCGGTATCCAGTAAGTCCGGTCCGGAGATACTCGGAGAAAATCCTTTTCCGGATGAACATAAATGTTTTCAGCTGACGATGATTTGATAACCTGGCGCCCGGATTCATCCTGCCAGAAAAGTGACACGGCGTCTTCCAGATAGTGCCCGGCTTTCATCGCGAACGATTCAGTTTTGGGCGGCGTCTGACCGGTTTTTCTCAGCCATAACTGGTACGGCGTTTCCCACTTGTTTAAAGCAAGTATGGTTGCAATTTCTGAACTACCGATTCCCTGACGAAGTGATAACCATTCTTCACGAGATTTCGGAGAAAGCTTAATTGGTTTTGCGATTGCGGTGAATGTACTTGACATGTTTTTTTTGAATTTAAAAACTGACAGGAATCGACTTCCATTCCACTTGCAACACTCGGCATCTCCCGACTACGGGCTTATCGCTGTTGCAATGTTTGATGTCAGATAAGTTTATGAATGTTGATTATTTTGTAACCTCACCCGTTTCCGGATCTACATTTACAGCAGCCTGTCCGTCAAATTTGTCTGCTGTAGTTACAGCCGGTTTGCCAGCTGCCGCATTTGCTTTGTTCATTGCGTTTTCGGTCCTGCTTTTAATATCCTCAGCTTTTTGCTTTGCATCCGACGCAATTTTATCAGAATCAGCGGTGTTTTTCTTAAAGGTCTCAACTACTGATGTAGTGCCTTCTTTAATGGCATTAGCAAGACTTCTCAAATAGAAAACATTTTCCTTATTGATATCCGAAATCTTTTTTATTTCCAGATGCTCAACAATTTGTTGTTCTGTAACTCCAATTTTGAGAAAGTAGGCCACAATTTTCTGGCGTGTTTCTTCCAAATCTATCGACTGACCTAACGCCACTTGTTTGATGTTTCCAATAACCTTTTTGGTAACAGCCTTAGGAATTACCTTAAATACAGCATTCCGAAAAGCGATAGAAGAAGCTGCGTTACCAGTAACTACCTGCATATCTTCACTGAAAGTCTGGCCGGATTTGTTTGTGATACGACGCTTTACTTCAACGGAGGTTGCAAAGTTGGTTTCCAGATCATGACACATTCCCTGTGCAGTAATCGTTTTCCCATCATTGCCAATTATCCGAGTTTGAACTCTGATATTTCCCCAGGCTCCGGCAAATATTTCGGCCATACGAACTGACAACCCTTCAATCACAGCAGTATCGTCGCCTTTCCCTCGTCTTAGTGCATAGAAACAATCCTCAGCTGTTTCTTCATCCATTGTAGCATACATTTCAATGGTTTTCAAAACATTGGTAATGTTTCGAGGGTATTGCTTTGCCGTTGCAATTTGGATATCAACCTCGGCTCTGTTTAGAGCGCTAATCATTTCGGTTTGGTTAATCTGAATTACTTCCATTTTATTTGATTTATTAAGATTTTACAATAAACTACTAACTATATACGCGAATTATTTCTTCGCTTAAAAAGGCCTTCAAGAAGCATCGGGAGCATAATAATCACTGCAATCACACATACACCCACACCAACACCCCATGCGTATCCATTCTCGCCGATCACGGCAAGCCAGTATTCCAGTTCGATGAATTTCATTTTTTACACTTGATTTTGATAGTGATAAAAACAGTGAAAACGATTAGTAAAAGTGGCAGATAACCAAATTCCCGTGTGTAAAGTGTCGGATTTGAAATGAGCCAGTTTAAGACCGGTTTTAGAAAATGAATAGCTGCCGGCGTAAGTGCGAACGCGATAAAGATTACAAACTTTTCCATTTTGATTTTCGAAAGTGTAAGAGCCTGTCAAACGTTTGAACCAATAAGATGGGGAAAACAATTATAACCCCAAGGATTGAAATCAATACCCAGACAACATCAATTATCCAGGTAATAAATGCGTGTAAAAGCTTGTTCATGATTTATGTTTTACGTTTTTGGATTCTGTGTTCCTTTAAGAATTCGTCGAGATCGGCAAGCTTATAGGTGATTTTCCTGCTATGCTGCGAAAAAGAGACTTTCCTGTCGTCTTTTAACTGATGCAGTCTCCTTTCAGAATATCCCAGGTAATCAGCTGCTTCTTTATGTGTGAGCGTTTCAGGTGTAAGCCGGTCCTTTGCTATCAAATCAACAGAGTCGGACAATTTTTGCACAAGGTCAGTCATTGCTTTCCATTCCGAGTGCTCAATCATGATCATTGCCTGCATATCGTTTCAGGATTTATGTGTTGAAATAAATTTTTTAATCCATCAAACAGCAGCGCTCTACTCGTTAACTGCTCAGGTGACATTTCGCACTGATTCATAATACTGGCGATAAACATTTGGTAAAGCTCCTCCTGCAATTGCGCTTCTGAATCATATGACAGAATAAAACCTTCTACTTGGAGATGAATCTTATTGAGGTTTAGTTGCGATTTTGGCATTCTTACCTTTTTAAAAATTTGTTGATGAAATGAATTTGACCTTCTCCTGTAATCTTAGCTGTTTTCCCAATCGTTACCCGGCCATCGGAATGTGCTATGGAGGTTTCTTTGATTTTAAAGAGGTTTCTTTCCATGGCATATTGGGTTGGCATGTTGTAATCAGTGGCGGACCGGCTGATTAAATAACCGTTCTTTCTCAACCATTCGAAGAATCGATTCTGCCCCATGTTGACGCCATTCTGCTTTAAGATCTTGGCCATTTCGCCCACAAGAATCGCATCGTTTGAAACTGATACCGCATCTGCGAAAATTACTTTCGGTTTGTCGGATTGGATCTGCTTAGTCTGCTCTTCAATTTTCCTTGCCTGGTCAGCGGCCAACTGTAATGCCTCCGACAATGTTTGTGGAATTCGAACACCGGCAACAACTTCTTTCAATCTTTTCTCGCAAGCGATGAAATATTGGCGAGCTTGTTTTCCTTTGGCGGTGCGCTGGATCATTGAGATCTCCTTTGCGGAATCAAGCGTTATCGCATAGTCAATGCTTGGGCGACCTCCGGTACTTTTCGCCAAAATTGGCGTAAAGTCTTTCCCTTCCTCAAAGCCATAATCGAACATTTGTTTGCACCAGTTTGTAAAGTCTCTTTTTACTTCAAGGAACACATATAAATCTCTTGATGAAATTATGTTTTTACCACCTTCGCTAACTGAAATCGGAATAAGATTCTCCATATTCTAATTGATAGTAGATAACTAATAAATGACAATTAAAAACGTAATTACAGCGCAAGTAACTTCCTTCTCGTTGAATCGATCACCTTGGATTGCGCGCTTAAAATATGCTCCAACGTATCAGCCCTAACCTCGTCGCCGCCCTTAATCGCCCTCTCATAGGTCTTATACGTGTACGTGCTTTCCTTGACAGCCACCATGACTTTTCCCATCTTTATCAACTCATTATGCCGTTCGGTTAGTTTTTTATGAATTGATTTATCCATTTTGGTTACTTTTGTTTTAGTATTGCACTTGTTTTCTATTTGACATAACAAATGTACTTGAATATTTTCTACTTACAAGTACATTGAGAGAAAATTTTCTAAAAATGTTTTCACAGAGACTTAATGAATTCATAATCAACTATTTAAAAATAACACCATATGCCCTAGAAAAGAGCATTGATGTTTCCAATGGGGCTATTTCCAAGGCGATAGCCAATGGAAAAACTATTGGAATGGATACATTGGAGAAAATATTCATCAAATATCCAGATTTAAACTTAGAGTGGTTAATTTCCGGAAATGGAGAAATGACAAAAAGAGAAAGAAAAAATGAAATACTGAGTGGCCAAAAACTTGTAAATAGCTCAGTAGAAGCAAAAGAAAGCACTATCATCTACGACGATCCACTTAGAAATATTCCCGGCAGCATTCCTTTTTTTGAATGGAGACAAGGCCAAGGCGGTCCGGTGACAGTTTATAATGACACAAATGAAATTCCATCCACTTATATATATTCCCCAGGCTTTGAAGATTGCACTTTTGCTTGTAGAGTCAGTGGCGATAGCATGGAGGATAGAATAAAATCAGGAGACATCATCGCCTGTAAGGAAATCAATAATAGGGAATCCATTTCTTTCGGGGATATCTTTCTGGTTGTAACTGCTGAATATCGACTAGTTAAAATAATACGCCGAAGTCCTAAGGTTGGATGGATTATCTTAAGGAGTTACAATAAAGATTTTGACGATATGGATATGAGAATGGAGGAAGTCTTGAATCTTTATTTAGTTAAAGGAGTGATTAAGAAGACCCATATATGATTAATAGTTAACCGAACCCTCTCTAAAAATGAAAAAACTATTACTTCCCTTTGCCTTGTTAGTTTTATTATCCGCGTGCGAAAACAATGATATATCTACGGGTAGAAAAATTTATGAAAAATACCTTCAAAAAACTCTAAAAGACCCCGAATCGCTTGTGATCCATGAAGAAAAAGTAGAGTTACTAAAATCACCTGAGGTGAAATTCACCGTAGACTACGGCGCGAAAAATGGCTTCGGGGCAATGAATAGGAGCACAATGGTATTTGAGACTCATGGTTCTTTTGATTATCTCACAGTAAATGGAAAATTTACAAAAATTGAGTAGTGAAGTATTCTGGGCTCAGAAAAAATAATCCAGCAATCATAAATGGCAAAAAAATCATTTTTCAGCAAACTGTTAACCTCCGTAGCGAAAGATATTTTCAAAACGCCAAAGGTTAGTAAAATTGGCAAACAAAAGAGTGCCCCAAAAACCATTGAATATATATCCTCTACACAAAAGAAAGTCACTACTAAAAGTCTCGAAAAATATATTAAAGGGGCGGTGATAGATCCGCATACTTTGGATTTGCTTACTAACGCGACATTATCAGGTAAAAAGTCAGTCATTGTTGAGCAGTCATTGCTAAATGAATTAGAGGAAGGTAGAAAGCGGTTTATTTTTAATGAAAAGGAATGGAAAGAGTTGATGAACAGAAAGGCAAAGGCCAAAGCTTATGAAAAATCCGGCAAACTTGAACAAGCTGTATCGACTTATAAAGATTTGATTGTGTTTGGGATTGCAAGCCAAAATCTAACAATAACGCATTACGGATATGATGTCAATCGCCTCAGAATAGTTTTAAACAAGCTTAAACGAAAAGATGAGTTTACGGAATTTTTGAATGAACATAATATTTCAATTTAGAATCAAGCCGGTTCGGAAATTCTGGTTTTTGTTAATGCATTGCCGATAACTCTCTAACCGATACCCCCGCACTTACTAAAAAGTACAATAATATATTTAATCTCTACCTCCTTTTAAAATGAAAAACTTACTTCCTCTACTTTTATCAGTGCTATTAATCACATCATGCTCAAAAAAAAGTGATCCAGAGCCATCCGTGATTATTGATTCCCCGACATTGGGGCTTAAATATGACCAACAACATCAATTTGCGTTAAAAAAGGGATCCGAGGATATCTTTGCTTCAACATTCGCCTGGAAATCATCTAATGAAAAAGTCGGTAAAATCGATGCTAATGGAAGATTTACAGCTCGAAAAATTGGCGAAACTACAATTACTGGAACTTCAAATGGAAAAAATGTAGAGAGCAAGGTCACAATTTCACCCTTAAAGACATTTGTGACCGAGCCAATTCTTGAGTTTGGTTCAACTATTGCAAATGTTAAAAGTAAAGAAAAAAGGAAGCTAGTACAGGAAACAGATGATTTGCTAGTTTATGAAGGAGAGAATAGTAAGGTAAAATTGATTTCCTATTATAAACAAAACGGGAAAATTACAACTGCATTATTGATATTTGAAAATATAACGACCACTGTAATGGATGTTACCACTTACTTTAAGGAACGCTTCCCCCAACCATGGTTTAGCTGGTGGCAATGTTGTCCACTTGAGCGATGATCGAAAATATGGCATTATATTATCTGTGAATGCTTCACTCGGATTTTTTACAACATATGCCATAGGTAATTCAGATGATCTAACTTCAAACTCAGAAATTAATAGAGATTTCTCAGATAAGCTTTCAAAATTATTGAGCGAGTGAACTGGCCTATAAAAAAGCATAATAACCAATCATTGAAAACAATTATCGTATCAGAAAATTAAAACAGACTCTCCAGTATATAATCAATGAAAAAGACTCTCCTCATAACATCAATATTAACAGGAATTTCACTGAGCACCTATTGTCAGGTATTCTATGTAACACCTTCTGAGAAAAAATTTGAATCAAAAATTATTGACAAGTTAAAGTATGAAGGTGTAAAACTGACAGAAGATAAATTACAGTCAGATTACACAGTTGATTGTCTTTTAGATGGCCAGTATAACGCGTGGAAATTAGGTGCAATGTTTCACGGATATGTCAAGATTTCCGACTCCAAATCCGGTGAAGAAATTGCACGAACAAAGGAAGTTGGTAAAAGCCCAAGTGCATACAATGGATTTCAAGCGGGACCGAAAATTATGTCAGTTATCGCCGACAAGTATTTAATGAAAGCTATTGCGTTGGTAAAATCTAAATAGATTAGCTACCGCCAGTGATAAGCCATCTATCCCCTATCCTTCCATCGATCCATGATACCACCACCAAAAATTACATCCAAAAACTTGAATATAAGTATAGTCAAACAAATCAGGGTTACGCACTGAACAACTGTGTTAAGCTCTAAAAAAATATTTATTAAATCCTTCATTTGTGCGTGTGTTATGAATTTGATTGAAGTTTTCGAAATTATTAAAGATATTAATCCATCTGATCTCGATCTATCTTATGAAGTCTATTTCAACCCAAATAAAAATGAAAATAGATATCAAATTAGTCCGATTAAAAATGTACAATATTACATAAACATAATTGGTAAAACCGGACTATTCGATGACCAAATTGGAACAATTAAACATTCAATATTATATACTACCGATACTGATTCAATAGACACTAGCATTGCAGAAGCTGATAATTTGAAAGCTATACTTACCAATTTAAAATCAACTGTATTTGCCTTTAAAACCTATCTTGAAAACAACATTAATCTTGACGAAGGTTCCAGTATACGAATAAAGCTACCAGCAGCTGATGATTTCGATGAATTAGGAAAATATATAAATGACTTAAAAAGATCTATATCATTGCCAATTCGACTTGATGGCATAGATGGTGATATAAAAATTTTGAGAGGGGAGCCGGGCTCAATATGGCTCGTAGTTCTTGTAGTTGGACAAAGAGCCCTAAAACTAATTGCCGAATTGTGCTGGTCAGCAGCTGTGGTGAGAAGAAAACACTTGGAAGCTGATATTATGGTTCAACAATTGAGAGAACTAAAACTCAGCAATGACATGAGAGAAGCTGTTATTAATGCCCAGAAATTAGCTATTAACACATTAATAGATGCCGAAGCAAGCGCTGTTATGCATAGCTTCGACATACCAAGCAAAAACGAAAGTTTAGAACATTTAAAATTATCAATCAAAACACTTGATGAGTTAATGTCAAAAGGTGCTGAATTCCGTCCCGCATTGAACATGGAAGAAAGTGTATCTACGCTATTTCCTACGAAAGAAAATACCCCATTAATTCAATCTCGAATAAATCAAATATCAGAGGGAGAAAAACAATAAAATATTCTACATAGATGACAGAAGAACTACCAAAAAAGCGCCGCGGCCGGCCACCTGTAGAAGAAAAAAAATCTACGGCGAAAACTGTGCCAAATACTGAACGTCCTGAGCTGTTAGAAATCCACGAGAGATTTTTCGTAATGTTGGAATACCTGCTACAAAATGGTGTGGTAAAAAACTTCAACTCGTTTGCTATTGAAAACGAAATCAAGACTGCTCACTTATATCAGATGAGACTCTATCCAAAGAGATATCTGATCCCGGGAACGCTACTCTCCCTGGTCATAAAAAAATATGATATTTCCGGAGACTGGTTAATGGCAGGCATTGGAGAAATGCTCCGAAAATGAGCAAAATTTAGAGTTTGTTTCAGCATTGTTTCAGCAGAAAAACAAAAAGAGCTGCAATAGTCTATATTACAGCTCCTTAGAAAAATCATCCGTAGGACGTAGCGGGCTCGAACCGCTGACCTCCGCCCTGTCAAGGCGGCACTCTGAACCAACTGAGCTAACATCCTTTTTATCGTTGCAAATATATACTAATTTGTTTTTGTCTCCAATCCATATCGATACACTTTTTGTGAAGGGATTCTCGATAGCAGAATAAGTCCGATCACAAAAATAACCAAGAGTGCCAGAATACTGTTGCGCATACTGCCCGTTACCTGCTCGACAGCACCGTAAATAAAAGTCCCGATTACAATCGCCAATTTCTCCGTCACATCATAAAAGCTAAAAAATGAGGCTGATTCGGACGTATTGTCAGGAATAAGCTTAGAATAGGTCGCCCGTGACAGCGACTGAATTCCCCCCATAACCATACCCACCGCACAGGCGATCAGGTAAAATTCCATGGCTTCGGTGGTATAATACGCACCGGAACAAATCCCGATCCAGATCGCCACACCAATCATCAATGCATAAATATTTCCTATCTGCGAGGATAGCCAGGCGAAAAGAAAAGATCCGGCAATACCTACCAGCTGAATCAAAAGAACGGTAATGATCAGGCTTTGAGAGGGTAATTTCAATTCGTTTGCCCCAAATATAGTAGCCACATACATCACCGTACGAAGTCCCATCGTGTACACAAAAAAAGCACCCAGGAATTTGGCAAGGTATGGCTGCTCTCTAAGTTCGCTATAAACCTTCCCGAGCTCCGTAAAACCATTGAATATCCAGTTTTTAACCTGTTTTTTTCCATGCTGACCCGAAGGCAAATAACGAAAAGGAATCTGAGCGAAAAGTATCCACCAGACACCCACCGTAAAAAATGAAATTCTGGCTGGCATTGCTTTGTCGGTAATGCCATAAATAGCGGGAAATAAAACCATGCTCAGATTAAAAAGCAGGAGCAGCACGCTGCCGAGATAGCCCATCGAAAATCCTCTGGCGCTGTAACTATCAAAATTATCCTCAGTTGCAATTTCGGGAAGATAGGAATCGTAAAAAACGATGCTCCCACTCCACCCGATCAGGCTCAACGCAAAAATGATGACGGAGAAATTGAGTGTATCTTTTGTAAAAAAGAACAGCAACATACAGCTGATCGCCCCCAGGTAACAGAAAAATTTCATGAACCTTTTTTTCTGACCCGTAAAATCCGCAATGGCCGTGCACAAAGGAACAAGTAATGCCGTTAGTAAAAAGGAGGCGGAAACCGTGTAAGAAAACAGCACGGAGCTCTTGACCGAAAGCCCGAAAAAATCAACCATTCCCGTTCCGGCAGATGCATTTAAAGCCGCCGCACTAAAATAAACGGGAAATATGCTTGAAACAATAACAAGAGCATGGACTGAATTGGCCCAGTCGTACATACACCAGGCGTTAATAATTTTCGGGTTATTCTTTTGCATAAGCAGAAATTTACTGCAAAATAAGAAAAGCGGCAGATTAATGCTGCCGCTTTTCTGTACAATCATTGAATATAGGCCTGAATTATTTGATCACCGGCTCAAATACCATAATCGCTTCCACTCCCGCAACGCCATTTACAGGCATTTTGTTTTTTAATTTCAATTTGCTGTTGCTGATTTCCTCAACACCAAATGCACCCGAGAAACCGCTAATTTTTATGTCAAGAATATTCGTGTCTTCTTGTAACGCCCAGGTTCCACCATTCGTGACCTGCTGCGTATTTTTGTCCTTCGCTTTTACGACGTTATTCTGCAAAAATTGAATTTCCATTTCGGAGATAGCTCTTGTTTCCAGATTCAGCTGGCTAGGCGAAATGGCTACGCCTTTCAAATCCGTCACGGAGGTCATAAGCCATGGATAATTTACAAGAATTTTGCTCTTTTCCGTAGGCTTCGCGGGATCGTCACTATCTTTACCACAGGAACCCAGCAGAAATAAAATGGCAAATACAGCAACAAGATTAATTAAACGGTTCATTTTTGCGTTTTTAAAGTAATAGGTTTGGCTAAACCACCCGTTTTCAGATTAAGAAATATAATCTATCTTAAATAAGAAATATAATCTATCTTAAAATAGTTAAATTAACTGAGTTTCGGCTGGCATCGCAAAAATAACGATTTGTTTCATCAATTCTTATCGATCATCACACAAATATGTCATTGAAATATTTACACATTAAAATTATACTATTGATAATCAGCTCAATCCCATCTTTTGCACAGGATTGCCAGCCCGCTTACGTTTTAAATCCGGTTACGGTCAATAATAAAATCGAGTGGAACAAATTCCCCGAATTCAGTTTACCTTTTAAGATTATTTATAATGGCCCACGCTTCGGCGATACAGAATCGGTACCATTAAAACACGGTTTCAGTCACCTTGCGCTCTTCACGGGCAATGAGGGCAACACGCTTCCCGCCAAGAACCGCGCCATGCTTTGGAACAGCGTTGCGACCATCGGCGAAAACCAGCCCTGGGGCATGGATGCGCTCAGAAGTCCGTGGGAAAATGATACAACGACCTACAGAAAATTGTGGGATCAGTATCTGAGCAACATGGCCAACACCTTCAATGATTCCTATGGTAGCGGAGTTCCCAAAGCCGATATCATTTGCATGGATGTGGAACGCATGCTAACCGAGGATCGTGACATATTAAAACTAAAAACCAATACAGCCATTCCTGCACAATATCGCAGCCTTTCAGATGCGGAGTTTCTGGCGACCTATAAAAGAGATATCCGTTGGTGGTATACGGAGGCTGTTAATCATTTGAAGGGCAAAGGGCTGGACGCATCTACACTCATAAGCAGTTACAGCGATGTGCCCGTGCGCTCCACCTGGTTAAACATTGAAAGTAACAGCTGGCAGGATTGGACGACAAATCTGGCTCGTACGCACTACCTGATGCAGGATAATTCGGGTAAACTGGGTGGTAATTTTTACGGTGCCATCAACAGCCTGACACCGTCGCCGTATTATTACTATGGTTATGAAAGTCCGATCGGGAAGGATTACCTGACTTATCTCCTTTTTCAGATTGAAGCAAACCGGGCATGGAGCGACAAGCCTATTATTCCGTTTGTCTGGATGCGTATCCATGACAGCTTCGACCCGACAGTGCCGATGATTACTGCATTTCAGGCGCAGGCAACCGCCATATTCCCTTTCTTTTCAGGGGCCAACGGTTTATGGTTATGGGAAAACAATTTTTACGAAACCGGTCGCCAGGAAAATTACAGCACCTATGAAAACTTTATTTACGGATTATACCGTCTTTCTGAATTCAAGGATATGTTCGAGGGAAATCACGAGCTTGTCATTCCGACTTCGGCAAGAGATTTGATGACTTCAAAAAAGCCAGTCTGGCGCGGTGTGGTTAAAGACGGGCATATTCTGATCGCGGCACAAAATCCCTATGCAGCGGATAATACAGAAACAAGTATTACACTATCCTATCAAAAATGGGTAAAAACCATCAAACTGAAAGGCAAAGACGTTTTTCTTTGCAAGTTCGATCTGAGCAAGGATAATTCTTCGACAGAACCTACGGTTATCGAAGCATTTCTTTATCCAAATCCGCTTGTTGGCGAGTCACAGGTCAGATTGACCGGAATCAACGGCGTTACCAATGTTGCGTTCTCATTGATCAACATACAGGGAACCGTCATGTATGAAAAGAATTTACAGGCACAGGTAGGCGAGTCGGACCAGCCCGTCACATTGCCTTCGCTGGCGGCCGGCCTGTATGTTGCTCGCTTCAAAAGCGCCAATAAAACTATTACTCAAAAAATTGTCATCACAAAATAATGAACCGTCTTAGCCAGGAAACCAGCCCCTATTTGTTACAGCATGCCAATAATCCGGTCGACTGGTATCCCTGGGGGCCGTTGGCGCTGGAAAAAGCAAAGGCTGAAAATAAGCCCATTTTGGTGAGCATCGGCTACTCGGCCTGTCACTGGTGTCATGTCATGGAGCGTGAAAGTTTCGAACAAGACCATGTCGCCGAAATCATGAACGAATATTTCATCTGCATTAAAGTTGACCGGGAAGAACGGCCGGACGTCGACGCCGTTTACATGGATTCTTTGCAGGCGATGGGGACACGCGGTGGCTGGCCGCTTAATGTTTTTTTGCTCCCCGACACCAAACCGTTTTACGGCGTGACTTATCTCCCGCCGCAAAACTGGGTTCAATTGCTAAAAAGCGTCAACAACGCCTTCATCAGTCATTATGAAGACCTGGCAAAGTCGGCGGATGGTTTTGTTGAAAATATGGTGCAGTCGGATATCAAAAAATACGGACTGACCCAAACCTCCACGCCGTACACCGTTGAGGCGCTGGACGAAATGTTTGAAAAGTTAAAACAAAACTTTGATACCCTGAAAGGAGGTATGGACCGTGCGCCCAAATTCCCGATGCCGTCCATTTACAAATTTCTGCTCCGTTATTTCGACATTACACAAAATCCGGAGGCTCTGGCGCAGATCGAATTATCCCTGAACAGAATTGCCCTTGGTGGTATTTATGACCATGTCGGTGGCGGCTGGGCGAGATATTCCGTAGACGACGAATGGTTTATCCCCCACTTCGAAAAAATGCTTTATGACAATGCGCAGCTTTTATCCATATTTTCAGAAGCTTTCGCACTGACAGACAATACGCTATATGCTGAGCGAATCTATCAAACCGTCGCCTGGCTTAAAAATGAAATGCTAAGTCCGGACGGTGGTTTCTATTCGGCGCTTGACGCTGATAGTGAAGGCGTGGAAGGGAAATTTTATATCTGGCAGAAAAACGAACTGGTACAAATTCTCGGCGAGGATTTTAACTGGTTTTCAAAACTTTACAACATTAGCCAGCATGGTAATTGGGAGCATGGTTTTAACCATTTGCATTTAACCAATTTCGCATCGGAAACGGCAAAAGCAGCGGGAATTTATAGTGAAGATTTTGAAAACAAATATCAAAATGCGCTGGATAAGCTAGCCGCGGCCCGTACTTCAAAAATCCGGCCCGGACTTGACGACAAAATCCTCGCCTCCTGGAACGGACTGCTGATCAAGGGGCTGACAACGGCTTATCAGGCAACCGGTGAAGAATCAATCCGCGAAATGGCTGTCAAAACCGGTCGTTTCATTCTCGAAAGAATGACTGAAAACGGAAAACTCTGGCATAGTTACAAAAACGGGAAAGCTTCCATTACCGCATTCCTCGAAGATTATGCTGCCGTTATAGAAGCTTATCTTGGCCTTTACCAGATCACCTTTGATCCTGAATGGCTCGCCGAAGCGACAAATCTCTGCGATTATACGATTGCCAATTTTTACGATGCTTCCGAAGGGTTCTTCTTTTTTACTGATACCGAGGGAGAAACATTAATTGCCAGAAAAAAGGAGCTGTTTGATAATGTAATTCCGGCCTCCAACTCGATGATGGCCCAGAACCTCTATACCCTTGGCAAGATGCTGGACCGCACCGATTACCAGGAGTTATCGGATCAAATGCTCTCCAAAATGACGAAAATCCTGCTTGCCGATGTACAGTGGGTCACCAATTGGGCGGCACTTTATTGTCAGCGGGTTACACCAACGGCCGAAATTGTTATTGTCGGAGAAAACGCCGATGAAATTCGTAAGGACTTTGACCGCTTTTTTGTTCCCAATAAAATTATTGCCGGGACTACCACGCAGTCTTCACTCCCGCTTCTGGAAAACCGCACACCAGTAAATGGCCAGACAGCTATTTATGTCTGTTATGATAAAACCTGCCAGCTGCCCGTCACATCCGTAAAGGAAGCGCTTGAACAGCTTGCTTAATTGCGATTTTGAAAAACTGCGACGGTAACGCTGTTCACCATCGCAGTTTTTTTTTAATCCAATAGTGAATAATATCTGTTTCGGATCACGTTCATGTGGTGGATGGCGTGCCCAATCACCACAAAGCCAAGCGCCAGCGCAGATATCCGGCTTTTATAAGCCACTCCGCTGCGAAGCATCATCTCGTTATCCATGTTCCTGAAAAGCAGAATCGTCGATTTTCTGACCAGCTCAAATTCTTCCATCAGGTCAGCGACCGTACGTTTGGCGGCCAATGTGTTCCCTGCAAACAATTCTTCCTCATATCCCGCCAGCACTGTATCATCATTTCTTGAAAAACGCAGTGCCCGATAAGCCATGATCCGCTCATTATCAATGAGATGCTGTAAAATATCTTTTACCGTCCATTTTCCCGGCGCATATACTTTATTTTTTAGGGCAGTCAACTTACTGATGTTGTCATAAATCCTGGCGGGTGAATATTTTTCAAAAGCTTCAAAAATGTCAATATCTTCAACCAGATTGATGTACCGGTCAAAAAACTGAGGCATGGGGTTAATATCAGATCTTTTCATAAAACGGGCTGTTAATACTTCAATATTAAGAATCAAACCTTAAAAATTTCTTCTGTTGTCCGGATTTACTTTTTGGTCGTCAATCTGACATAGTGATACGCCGACCGCTTTGATTTCCCCGCTATTTCGCCTTCGATATAAGCATGAAGCGCATTGCCCGGCTGCATATTGTACACCACACGCTGCGGAAAATCATGCTCCTTATCCTCGAAGATGTAGTCATCTCCTTTTATCTCTTTCAGGTAAAAAAGTGTCTCTTTGCCATCATTTTCTCCGTCAACCCGGACCGCATAAACGATACGCGCTCCTTCTTTGGCAAGTCTGACTTTTTCCAGAATAATCGTATCCGCGTTAACAATTTTGAAACTTTTACCATCAAACTGATCGTCTGATTTCTTCTGCCAGCGTTCGTACAGCACACCGCTTTTCTTTTCCGTCCGCCAGGTACCCACAAGCTTGTCCAGGCCGCGAAAATTGCCCTGAGAAAAGGAAGTCCCCTGAGCATAACCTAAACGACTGACAAGTAGCATGATGGTTACTTTAAGAGCCGCATTTACCCCGAAAATATTTTTCATAATTATCATAATTTTTCTTTTATAAATGATGTATATATAAGTCATGCCGGAATATTAAAATAGTGAATTAATTCTTACATTTGAATACATTTTCCTCTAAAAATTGAAAAGAATAGCAGCCATAGGGTTATTGATTTTGTTGCTCTACAACATGTTTGGGCTAACAACTGCTATTTTTTTATTTGAAGATCAGCATAAGTCTGCCTCCCTGGTTCAGACCGACGACGAGTATCAGCTTTTAAAGGTTTATATGCCCTCGCTTCCCTATACGGAACAGTGGGAAAACGAGGACGGTCTTGAAGGACTTTTCAAAGCCAAGGGACAGTTTTACAACGCCACCCATGTGCTGCATACCAACGACACTTTGTATGTGACGATGAAATCCAACCAGCCTGCACGTGATCATTTTTTCGAGCTCGTTCAAATGATGCAGTCACTGACCGATTCTGACAAAGATTCACCCGACAATATGCATGGCAAAGCAATCAAACTGCTTAGCAATTTGTTAAAAAACTATCTTCAGAATAAAGGGGATTTTCTGATCCAGCCACCGCTTCCGCAGATAACGTCTGTTGCTGTGACTTATCAGTCCGCCAATCAGATGCATGCATCATACCTGCTCCGCCTGCAAACACCCCCGCCTGAGACTAACTACGTTTTGTGAAATAAGGTATCAACGTAAAGCGTTATCGTGATTCCTGAAATCCGTGTGTATGACAGGTCTGTCTTACCGGTTGATTGTACGCAGAATATTGTTTCTGCTTCGATGGCAGTAACCCACAAACTCTTATTAGCACTGCCTTTTCACCGTGGCAGTTACAATCCCTATTATTACAAAATAAATATGCCTCAAACTATACAAACCAAAATGCGTCTTTTGACGCTGATTGTGACTGTAATGATCGTGAGCCGTGCTGCTTATGCACAAATGCCCAACGATGCCATTTATATGTCTAAAAATACAGCCTGCCTGGCTTTATCCTACAACCACAGTTCCTGGGATAAATATTGGGAAAACAAGCTCAAACGAGAAAACCTGAACATCGGCACCCAGACAACCCAGACCGCGATGGCGATGCTTGCAGTGGGTGTAACGAAAAATTTCGATGTTATTGTTGGCGTCCCGTATATCTGGACAAAAGCCAGTGCGGGCAACCTGAAATGGGACAAAGGCTTCCAGGATGTGTCTGGTTGGCTTAAATACCGCTTCTTCAATAAATCGGGGCTTTCATTGAATGCCGTGGTTGGGGGCTCCGTTCCAATGACCAATTATGTTCCGGATTTTATGCCTATGTCGATCGGGCTTCGGTCCAAAACCGCGACGGGGCGACTTGTGGTGCGCTACAAGCATACCAGCGGCGTGTATTTAACGGCCTATTCAAGCTACATTTTCAGAAGCAAGATCAAAATAGACCGGGATTCATACCTGATGTACGAAAAACTTTATAATACCAATGAAGTAAGCGTACCCAATGCCTACGATCTTTCTGCGCGGATTGGCTTTACCAATAAGGCGATTCAAACAGAAGTTTTTGTAGAACGTGGCGCCTGTGTGGATGGTGACTACATCCGTCGCAACCAAATGCCTTTTCCAACCAACAACATGAAATCAACGGCTGTGGGCTGGTATGGCAAATTCCAACCCAAAAACCTGGGCTTCAACGCCAGAGTTTCCTATGTGGTTGATGGAGAAAATGCGGGTCAGGCGATAAGCTACCAGGCTGGGATTCTTTACCAGTTTGGCTACATAAAATCGGGCAAAAAATAATTTACAGTTTTACGAATCTTGTTATGAATATCAAAATATCATCCCCGCATCCTGCATTTACTTCGTTAACAGGAAGTATAATGGTCGTGATTGCTCTTTTTTCTTGCAACAAAACCGTCAATGAACCCTCTGCATCTGTCAGCGCCCCTTCAACGATCGACGCCAATGCAGGTAACTGGAAACCTTACATTCTTTCGTCTTCCAGTGAAATTCCCGTAGCGGAGCCCAAAGGCGCAGCTTCTACCGAATACCTGGCAGAGTTAAAGAAACTTAAAGAATCGATGACTACGGTTACGGCCTCGCAACGCGAGATCGTAAATTACTGGGGAGCTGGTGCAGCTTTCCGCTGGAACGAAATCGGAAGAGAACTTTCGGCTCGTTACAACAGTGCACCCGCCTCAAATGCCGATGGAAAATATCCGGTTCCGGATGCTGCCAATCCGCTCGCAGATCCTAAATTTCCATTTGCCAATCCACCCTATACAGCGAGGGCGCTTGCCTATCTGAGCGTTGCGCAGTATGACGCGTTGATATCGGCCTGGAATTACAAATTTAAATTCAACCGTAAAGCACCTTCCAAAACAGATGAATCCATCAAGGCTTTGCTTCCTGTTTCGGACCTTCCATCCTACCCTTCAGAAGATGCTGTGGTTGCGGCTGCCTCTTTTGAAATATTAAAAGCCATGTTTCCTGGTGAAGTACCGTTTTTGGAAGCCAAACTCGCCGAACATAAAAATAGCCGTTTATGGGCGGGTATGAACGTAGAAAGTGATATCACAGCCGGCGAAGTACTTGGAAAAGCGGTCGGGCAAAAAGTGATGACACGTGCCAAGGCAGATGGTATGGGCGCTGCCAACAACCAGGCAAAAACGGCGGAAATGATTACCAACGCAGCTAAAATAGGCATTACCAAACCGTGGCTGAGCCAGGAATTCCCGGCCAGGCCACCAATGCTTCCCACCTATGGTTTCGTACAGCCGTGGAATTTCAACAGCGCCACCGTGGTCGCCCTTCGGCCTAAGGCTCCGCCGTTGATCGATAGTCCTGAGTTTAAAGAGAACATGGAAGAGCTTCTTACGATTGCTAAAAAACAAACGCGCGAACAGGCACGCATTGCCAATTTCTGGGCCGATGGTGTAGGTAGCTATACGCCTCCGGGACACTGGCACCGCAAAGCAGCCGAGTTATGCCATGCCAATAATTTCAGTGAAGTGCGTACGGCAAGGACTTTTGCGTTGCTTGGCACGGCGGTTCAGGATGCTGGCGTTTGCTGCTGGGATGCCAAATATTACTATTATTATCCCCGTCCAAACCAAATGGATAGCAAAATTAAAACTTCCGTCGGTTTGCCGAATTTCCCATCGTATACATCCGGTCACTCGATGTTCTCAGGTGCTGCGGCCGAAGTTCTTTCTTACATTTTCCCAAAGGATAAAGAAAAACTGGACGCCATGGCTGCCGAAGCATCCCTTTCAAGGATCTACGGACTTATTCATTACCGCTTTGACTGCGAGCAAGGATTAGCCACAGGCCACAAAGTTGGGGACTATGCCGTACAGCGTGCCAAAACGGACGGTGCTCAATAAAATATTTAAAAAAAACAGTAAAAAGTGTCGGAATCTGTCGGGTTCCGGCACTTTTTGTTTGGGAAAAGGGGCTGTCGGGTAGCACGTTTCTTATTTTCAAACAATTTATTGACGACATAGGGGGCTTCCTGTTTTGAATTGTCACAAGGGAAAAACCATCAAAGTCATGAAGAAACAGATAACCTTTACGATCCTGCTATTGTCGTCTTTACTCGCTTCCAACGCATTTGCCCAGCAAATGCAAACCGTTTTCAAAGGACGCGGAATCCAGAGATCCGGTGGCTATGCAGCCATTTCCAATAAGTTCACGACCATCAACGGCGATTATGCCAACATTGCTGAGATTTATGGCGGCTGGTTTGTCAATAGTAAATTTTTAATTGGATTAAGCGCAGCCGGAAGCACCAATCACATTCCTGTACCGCAAATTTATAGTGAAAGACCCTGGCAGAAACTGACTTACCAATACGGACAGGTGGGTCTGATGACCGAATACGTTTTTGCATCCAACAGACGTGTTCACGTGGTGGGCAACCTGACCACCGGCGCAGGTTTCACCATGCAATACGACCGGAAAGACTGGGATGATTTTGATCACTGGGACGATCGGGATGACGACGATCATGAAGATCCAAATTGCTTCTTCGTGATGGAGCCTGGGGTGCAGGTTGAATTCAATCTTTTAAAATGGATGCGCTTTGCCCCCGGTATTTCTTACAGAAAAACGTTTGGGGCATCTGGTCACGGCTTATCCGATGCTGACCTTAGCAACGTATCCTATAATTTAACCCTGAAATTTGGCAGGTTCTAATCTTCTTCATCAGCAAACAAAAAATCCCTGAAACGCTTGTGCTTCTCAGGGATTTTTCAATTTAACGCAATGTCTTTATGCGAGATTATTGATATCCAAAGGCAGCTTTCTCATCCGTTTTCCCGTCGCCGCAAAAATGGCATTGCCCAGTGCAGGCGCAATCGGAGGAAGTCCCGGCTCACCTACCCCACCAGGGTTAGCTCCGCTATCCACGATGTAGATTTCCATTTTTGGCGTTTCGTTAAGCCGCATTATGTTATACTGATGATAGTTGCTTTGATCACAAACGCCATTCGTGAACGTAATACCGTCCTTGATAGCTGCCGTTAGCCCCATCACGATGTTTCCTTCTGTCTGCGCTTTCACATTATCAGGATTGACATAATAACCACAATCAATCACAGAAATCACTTTGTCGATTGTTACGCCCTGATCCTTTTTGGTCACGGTAATGCAGGTTGCTGAAATACTGTCAAAGGATTTAAAGACAGCAATTCCTTTCCCCTGGCCTTCTGCAAGCTTCTCGCCCCAGGCCGATTTTTCAGCCAGCGTTTCTAAAACCTTTTTGAAACGGTCATCCTTGACAAGCTCCATCCGTGCCTTCATTGGGTCCTTCCCGGCAAGATGTGCCAGTTCATCGATAAAACACTCCTGTCCCCAACCAAAATTGGAAGCATAGACAGAGCGCCACCAGACAATCGGAATATCTGTTTTCACGTTGGTCCAGCTCACTTTTGAGGCCGTCGCAAAATTATATTTATTGTTGTTTGTACTGATTTCTTCACTCAGCCATGGATCTGCCTCATCCGATTTAAGTCCTTTAAAAACCTGCCCCAAAATAGACTCTCCGATGGCGTGGTGATGATAACCCGCTATCGCCCCGTTTTCGACAAACCCCTGCATATGGCTAACCATTCCAGGACGGTATGGCCCTTGCGTGATATCATCTTCACGGGTCCAAATTACTTTCACCGGCTTTTTAAGCTCCCTCGAAAGGTGACAGGCTTCTAAAAGAAAATCATGATAAGCCTTACGCCCGAAAGCGCCTCCAAGCAATGTAACGTTAATCTTTACCTTTTCCGGCGCGACTTTCAGATAAGCGCAAACATCCCGCAAAGCCCAGTCGGGGCCCTGAATGGGCGCCCAGATCTCCACCGTGCCATCCTCTTTTACGTGCACCACCGCATTTTCCGGCTCAATGGGTGCATGCGCAAGGAACGGCGTCTCGTAACTGGCTTCAAGTTTTTTTCCAGCCGAATTGTACTTCGCGCTAAAATCCCCTTTTTCTTCGAAATTAATACCCTCCTTTGTTGCCGCTGCGTGCGCTTCGGCAAAGTATTTTTCCGTGCTCAGCGTTTTTTCATAATCAGCATTGTCCCAGTTGACTTTAAGTGCTTTTTTACCTTTAAGCGCCGCCCACCAATTGGTAGCAATCACAGCAACCGCCTCCGAAGTGCGGTGTGGCATGGTACGCTCGGTTTTGACAACCTTTAAGACACCTTTAATTTTCTTTGCCTCCGCATCATCAATGGAAACAACTTTTCCATGCAAGGAAGGTGAATGCAGGATGCTTGCGTAAACCATTCCCGGCACATCCACGTCAATACCGTACACAGCCTTACCGTTAACGCGTTCGGGCACATCCAGTCGTTTATTGTATTTACCGATAATCTTAAAATCTTTCGGATCCTTTAATTTCGGATTTTTGGGTATTTCAAGTTTCGATGCATCATCGGCTAGTTCTCCATAACTCAGGCTACGGCCTGTTGGCTTGTGAACAATGGTTCCATCCTTGGCATAACATTCAATAACCGGAACGTTCCAGCGTTTTGCGGCCGATTCGGTCAGCATTTCACGCGCTGCCGCACCAGCTTTTCGGATAGGCTCCCATAACGACCTTACTGAACTGCTTCCACCCGACGTTTGGTTACCATACTTATCTTTCCCGTCGCTCTGAACAATTTTCACCTGTTCCAGGCTTATTTCCAGCTCTTCGGCCAGCAGCGAAGGGACGGCCTGCGTAGAGCCCTGCCCCATATCCGGCCGCGGGTTAACGATGGTGATGTTCCCAGCTGTATCAATGATGATAAATGGGTTAATTTCCAGCTTGATAATGGCCGGATTGATTTTCTTAACCACGGCATCTTTGGCAAAAGAAGAAATGCCCAAAGCCAGCCCGAAAGATGTTAAACCAGTGGTTTTTAGAAAATCACGGCGTGTTGCTTTTATATTTTCCAATGTCTTTGATTGCTGTTTTGTGAAGGATTAATTCTTGCCAATACCTTTTTCAGATACTTTAATCGTATCTGCTGCACGGTGAATTGCTTTACGGATACGGTCATACGTGCCGCAGCGACACAGATTTCCGCTCATCGCGGAATCAATATCCTGATCGCTTGGACTCGGATTCGATTTGAGCAAAGCAACGGCAGACATAATCTGCCCGGACTGACAATACCCGCACTGAGGCACCTGCTCTTCGATCCAGGCCTGTTGAATGGCATGAAGTTTCCCGTTACCAATTCCTTCAATCGTAGTAATCTTCGTATTTTTACCGACACTCGAAACGGGTGTCTGGCACGACCGTGTTGGCTGACCGTCCAGGTGAATGGTACAGGCGCCGCAAAGTGTCATACCACACCCAAACTTGGTGCCTTTCAGATCGACGAAATCTCTTACGACCCAAAGAAGGGGCATATCGGGTTCGACATCGACCTTTACCTTTTTGTTGTTTACTGTTAAGTTAAATATCGCCATAGTCTTGTTGTTTTCATGCAGCAGTTATTAAAATTATGATAAAAATGCAGAAAATAAAAATGGGCTTCGGGTAACAAAATCTACGCAAAAATAAAGAGAGGCTCCGCTGCCTGAAACAAGCAAAGTCAGGTAATAAATCACTGGCAAATGCATGAGACCGGAACCTGACAATAGCAATCTGTGGTTGTTGAAGAAGCAAATTTAGAAATGTCGTTGCATTTCCGGATATTGAGGTTTTTATGCCGGTGGTTCGGAATTTTCCAATACCCGTCCGACGGCAAAAAAGCCGTCGGACGGGAGACACCACAGACGTTTTTCAGGAATTAAAATTATCGTTATGTCCATTACAACTGTATCAGAACTAACAGGGATTCAGAAAATAAGTGAAGTTGTTGGGAGCACACTCAAACAAATGCGGGAATATGCCAAAACCGGCATGACAACCAAAGAACTGGACGATTTCGGTGGACGTATTTTGAATGAATTTGGTGCAAAATCCGCACCTAAATTAACTTACGGATTTCCCGGCTGGACCTGCATCAGTGTCAACCATGAAGTAGCCCATGGTATCCCGTCTGAATTAACGGTTTTGAAAGAAGGTGATCTGATCAATATTGACGTCTCTGCCGAGCTTGATGGTTTTTGGGCGGATAACGGTGGCTCCTTTGTTATCGGGGAGGATGTTCACAACCATCTGCCGCTTGTGAATGCTTCCAAAATCATTTTGCAGAAAGCCATTAACCGTATTAAAGGTGGCGTAAAAGTTTCGGAGATCGGGCGTTTTATAGAAACCGAAGCAAAAAAATCCGGCTTTAAAGTCATCAAAAACCTGGCAGGACATGGTGTTGGAAGAAGTCTGCATGAGGAGCCGCACGAAATCCTGAATTGTTATGACCACGACAACAAACAGCGTTTTAAGAAAAATTCAGTTGTTGCCGTTGAAACCTTTATTTCAACCGGTTCGACGTATGCAAACCAGGGAAAAGACGGATGGACGCTTACCGGTAATAAGGGTGGTTTTGTAGCCCAGCACGAACATACCATTATAATCACCGATGGGAAACCGGTTATTTTGACCGGGGCAAATGAGATATGGGAATAAAAAAGTGCTTTAAGAAACTTAAATCTTAAAGCACTTCCTAATTTTCACACGCCCTCCGTAACCTGCTTCATCTTCTGCAAACCAGTTTTTGCAACCAGCAGCGCATCCTGGGCATAATATTCTTTGTTGAAAACTTCAAAAGAAAGGATAACTGGCTTTTCTGAATTTTTTAGTGAGGTTAACAGTCCTTTTAGTGGCGCAATGCCGTCTCCCGGGTAAATTCTGTCGGCATCCACAATCGTCTCCCTTGGCGGCGTCGACGGGTAATCGTTGATATGGAAAATCTCGATCAAAGGTTTGCCTACCGCTTTTACACTATCCATACCTGAGCCGCCTTTATGCAAATGATATACGTCCATCAGCACGCGCGCCGATGGATGGTCAGCCTCCACGGCTACATACACCAGCTCTCCTACCCTGCTGAGATTTTTCGAAAAACCCCACAATTCCAGGTGAGGAACAACCTTGGTCTGATCACCCAGTTCGAGTATTTTCCGGTAACGCTCAGCCATTTTAGGGAGTTCAAGCGACGCTCCCGTGGTAGCGCCCATGGGTGGCGCAGCAATACGCGGACAGCCAATCTGCGCCAGTTGTTCCATTTCCATTTTCAGCTGATCCAGCGCTTTTGAACGCGCCGTTTCGTCATCGACAATCCATGTTGCAAAACCGATCGCGTCCTCTACTTTTAATCCAAGATCGTCCACAATCCGTTTGGCATCGGCCAGCGTCCCGCCTGTTTTCAGGAAATCCTGTAACGTGTTTACCCAGATTTCCACCGAGGTAAAACCGGCTTTGGCCGCCACTTCCAGCTCTTTTCTAAAACCCAGTTTATGCCCACGCAACGTGCTCATATTTAGCGAATAGATAAATGAACCTGGCTTTTTCTTGTTCGTTTCAAATGGAAAATCAGCGGCTGCGGGTACAGCTATTATTGAGGTTAGTGCTTCGCGGCGAGTCATCAATGATATTTTAAAAGAATTGTATGATTTACTAAAAAGATTAGTCCATTACGTTTTTACCGGTCATTTTGTGAAAATTGATTGGTAAATTAGAGTTTTACATCCGGAATGCTTACCTGTTCAATTTAAACTCAGTCCCTTATGCAGTCCAACGAATATCTAGTGCCCGCGCAGACCCGCATCGGCCATGTGCACTTGAAAGTATCAAATCTGGAACAATCACTTGATTTCTACTGCGGGCTCCTGGGTTTTGAAATCACGACGCGTTATGGCGATCAGGTCGCTTTTATCTCAGCCGGGGGATATCACCACCACATCGGCCTGAATACCTGGTACAGCAAAAATCACCCTCCTGCTCAGAAAGAAGGGGTTGGCCTGTTTCATACCGCGATTGTTTATCCAACCCGAAAAGATCTGGCGGCAATTTATCAGCGTCTGATCCATGCACATTATCCGTTAACCGGTGCCAGTGATCATGGCGTTTCCGAGGCCTTGTATCTAAACGATCCTGACAATAATGGCATAGAGCTCTACTGGGACAGACCGGAAAAATCCTGGCCAAAAACCGAAGACGGACATCTTCAAATGTATACAAGGATTCTGAACCTGGACGGTCTGTTGCAGGAGCTCAATAAATAATAAACTTTATCACGATTTCATTTCACAGTGTTATCGTCAGTTGGCGTGGCCGCCCCTTCGGCTATCCAGATTAATGAAGGGAAAACGGATAAAATTGTGAAGGCAAATCGCTGTCCGGATTTTGTTTTGTACTGGTATGGTATTTGCTTCACAGTATGCATAAACCAATTACTCAGAAAATGTATTTCGTATCATTCTTAAATGGAAAACCGATAACCTCTTCCTCGGAAGTAGCGGATCAGTTCGGAAAATCTCATAACGATATTTTACGTTCCATTGAACAGTTGTCTTGCAGCCAGGAATTCAGAAACAACAATTTCATACCCTCACCAGGCACCTGGCCTTCCGGGAAACCGGATCCTAATGTGCTTATGACCAGAGAAGGTTTAGTCCTGTTGGTGATGAGCCTGGACAGCCCAGCACCCGTTTCCTTTCGTGAGAAAGTTGTTGCCAAATTCGATGGAATGGTTTCTTTTCAAAAATAAACGACAAACCAACCACTTGACGGATTGTAGAAATCTTTGAGGAGAATTTTACACATAAAACGCATGATACTTGTTACAGGCCCTCAAAAAACCTTAATAGAATATCACCGTTTGACTACAATAAATCACTGATTCGGATATTTTTTATCATTTTTCCTGAATTCTATTTTGACTATTTAGACCCGGCACGAGCACTAAATATACTAGTTTTCAATCAGTTACATTTACACCCAAGGCCATTCCCCATATTTTCATTCAGGCAGTTCCCTTTCAGCGTCAAGAAATTAGTTTTACTTTATCCCTAACAATCTTACATTTGAAGTAAGACTCAACGGGATTTTTTTTGACATGCAAACTTCTTTTAAAGACAAAGCACTCCGGTGGTCGTACATCAGTATCTTCATCGGTCTGATTTTAATCTTCGCGTCTCAATATTTCGCATATAAAAACGTACAGGATCTTTCCCTCCATAACCAGGGCGTAAAGGTCACAATCGGCATACTCAACCAAACCGCAAATTTCGGGCTTGCCAACAAAGACATCCAGTCTAACATGCACGAGTTTGTCATTACAGGCAATGAAAAACTGCTGGCGGATACGTATGCAAAAAAAGTCAAGCTGCTCAGCATGACAGATACCCTGTTTAATCTGGTCAAGGACGATAAAGTACAAACTGACCGGGTTCGCGAACTGCTTGATATTTCCGGAAAGATCGTGCTGCACACACACAATGTCATGACTGTGTATCGGACGAAAGGAACTCAGCAGGCATTTGAACAGATCAAACTTGGACAGGGACTTCAACTGAACAAGCTGCTGATGGACAAAATTGAGTCCATAGAAAGTTCCGAAAATTATCACCTTGAACAGCAGCGGAAATTAATTCAGGAAACCCAGAAAAAGACAACACTTTTCATCCTGGTGACGAGTATTTTCGGTTTTTTCCTTACCGTCTTCTCAATTGTCTCATTGCTTAGAAACCAGAAAAAACAAAGGTTACTACAATTCGAAATAAAACAAAAAGAACAGATTCTTGCACAATATATCGAGGCCATTCCCGACGGCGTGATGGTGGTTGATACCAAAAAACATATTGTTTTACTGAACCAGTCAGGAAGGGAAATTCTGGGACTTGAAGGGAAACTGGAGACACTTGCAGAGCAAGTAAATAATCTTGTCCTACTTGATCCTTCAAGCTACAACATACGGTTTACATCCGAGACGCTACCGGTCAGCCGCGCGCTTGAAGGCGAAAAATCAGACGGCAACAAGATCGATCTGATTAAAAACAATGGGGTTTCCCATCTAGAAACAAGCGTACGCCCGGTTCTGGGACTTAATGGAGAAATCACCAACGCGATCACCGTTTTCAGAAATATTACGGAGCGTGCCAATTACGAAGCCGCATTGGAAAAAGCCCGGACACTGGCGGAAAAATCAGTTCGGGTTAAAGAAATTTTTCTTTCCAATGTCAGCCACGAGATAAGGACTCCGCTCAATGCTATTATCGGTTTTACAAATCTGCTGGAAGGGGAAGTTAAAGGCGCCAAAAGTGCGGACTATGTCGGCTATATAAAAATGGCCAGCAAAAACCTTCTCGAATTGATCAATGATATCCTGGATTTTTCAAAAATGGAAGCCGGGCAGATTGCCCTTGACCAGACCAACACCTCTATTGCCGAACTGATCGAATCGGTTTCCATTATTATTAGCCAAAGGGCGTTCGAAAAAGGAATAGCGTATAAAAAAACACTGTCTGCTGAACTTCCGGAAATGATATTGACAGACAAGCTCAGATTGACACAGATCCTTCTGAATATCTGTGGAAATGCTATAAAATTTACCGAAAAAGGTCAGGTACAGATCAATGTCGCTCCCGTTTCTCCCGTTATTGACAACGTTCAGATCATCCGTTTTATGATCGCCGACAGTGGTATTGGTATCCCGGCCGATAAGATTGATAAGATTTTCGAACGCTTCGTTCAAGCCTCCGACAGTACAACCCGCCTTTTTGGAGGCACCGGGCTTGGGCTTAGCATTGTAAAATCTCTGGTCCATATTCTCGAAGGGACGATCAAGGTAGAAAGCAGCCTGGGAGCCGGTACTACCTTTATCCTGGACTTCCCTTTTACCGTTGTAACGGATTTCTCCGCGCCGGACGAGACACAACATTTACACTTTATTTCCGAACCCATCGGTAATATTCACGTGCTGGCAGCGGAAGACAACCTGTTAAACCAAAAACTGCTGGCCGCTATTTTCGAAAGACTTTCGATGGATCTGACGATTGTAAACAACGGACAGGAAGCAATTGATGCACTGGAAACCAACACCTATGATCTGGTTTTGATGGATATTCAAATGCCCGTCATGGACGGCTACACGGCCATTAAGAAAATCAGAAATTCAATTTCCCAAACGCTCCCGATTATCACCATGACGGCTCACGCGATGGTCGGAGAAAAAGACGAATGCCTTAGCATTGGCGCAAATAGTTATATTTCCAAACCCTTCCGAGAAAATGAACTGCTTCACACCATTTCAAATCTTATGGGTAAATTCAATGAAAATTATTCCGAAACGAGTCCCTTTAATACCCCCCCTATTGAATCCATGGACAGCACTATTGTAAATTTTGACTACTTAAATGAAATTACCGGAGGAGATCCGGATCTTCAGAGGGAGCTTATCCTTTTATTTGAAAGTGAACTTAACAACCAGTCCGCACTGATACAACAGGCGGAAGCACTTGCGGATCATGAAAAATTGCGTCAGTATGTACATAAATTCAGGTCCTCTTTGTTTTCTGTGGGATTACTTGGAACAGCTGATAAATACAAAAAAATTGAGGGGGAATTAAAAAGCAACACCCACATTCCCGATTTAAAACAGCAGCTGGAAGCGCTTAAACAAGAAGCCGGGATAGGGCTTAACGAGCTAAAAAGTTTAAAAATCGAGTGATCTTATCTTGGGGAAACCATCATAAAAAAAGAAGCTTTCCCGCAACATCTGGGAAAGCTTCTTTCAAACTACTACTATACCAAATTAACAAACACTTATTGTTAGTGAACCGATGAAGGATCAATTTTGGTTTTCCCGCTCCGTGTCATTAAAACAAACGGTACGCAGAATAAAAATAAACATCCTAAAAACAGGAACACATCCATATAGGAAAGTACTGTTGCCTGTTTGTAAATACCGTATTCCAGCATCTGATAACCACTTTTCAAGGCTGCATCCGGCGACATACCTTTTGCCATAAACGATTGCTGCAAACCTT
Organism: Dyadobacter sp. LHD-138; assembly: GCF_030929615.1. Classification (GTDB taxonomy): domain Bacteria; phylum Bacteroidota; class Bacteroidia; order Cytophagales; family Spirosomataceae; genus Dyadobacter. Next base: position 44,785 of record NZ_JAVFVU010000006.1, read on the forward strand.
CCACGCGCTGCTGAACAGCGGGATTATTAATGTCCAGGTGACTCACCAGATCGCTGCGGTGCTGCATGTTTTGTCTGGCGATGTAGGTGGTAATAACGGCGATACCAAACGAACCGCCAAGCTGACGCATCATTCCGGTAAATGCAGCACCTTCTCCAATTTCCCGCCCTTTCAGCGTCGATAAAGCCAGTGTTGAAATGGGCACAAAAAGGAAACCAAGCCCCGCTCCCCGCACCATCAGCATCCAGAAGAATGCATCTGCGCTCGTATCCGGTGTCAGGATTTTATAACCCCAGAAACTGTATATAAAAAACACCACCATACCGCCTGCAACCAGATACTGCTGTTTTACGCCGCGCTGGATAAGTTGTCCGACAATAGGCATAAAAAATGCAGTCACCAATGCCGCCGGGACCATCAGTAGCCCCGACTGCGTTGCAGTCCAGCCCAGTGTAGCCTGGGTATACATTGGAATTACAAAAGTCGATCCGTACAAACCGAAACCGAGTACGAAGGATAGAATGGTACCAACCATCAGGTTATTGTTTTTCAACACCCGCAATGCCACGATCGGATTTTTGTAAGTCAATTCTCTCCATATAAAGAAGAAGAACCCGAATACAGCAGCGACCGTCAGCACAATGATTGCCTCATCGTTGAACCAGTCATCTTCCTGGCCTTTTTCCAAAACATATTGCAGCGAACCTACCGCGATGGCCAGCAAGACAATACCCCACCAGTCAATTTCGTTCGCAGATTTTTTCTCCGAATATTTAGGGCTCCGGATAAACTGAAGGGTTAAAAGTGTGGCAATAATCCCAAGCGGAATGTTGATATAAAATATATAGGGCCAGCTATAATTATCCACGATATACCCCCCCAGCGGCGGGCCCAGCGTGGGGCCCACAATAACACCCAAACCATAAATAGCCTGCGCCATACCACGTTTTTCGGGAGGATAACTCTCGGTGATCAGCGTTTGCGCCGTTACCAGAAGCGCACCGCCGCCAAAACCCTGAATCAGACGAAAAAATACAAGTTCCCAGATATTATCTGAATTACCGCAGCAAAAAGAAGCCACCGTGAAAATAATAATGGAAGCGGCAAAATAATTACGGCGGCCGAATTGCTGCGACAGCCAGCTGGTCATCGGTACAATGATTACATTTCCAATGGCATAAGCTGTAATCACCCAGCTCACTTCGGAAAGCGTTCCACCAAGATTCCCCCGCATATCGTTGAGTGCCACGTTCACGATTGTCGTATCAACAATTTCAAGAAGCGCACACATGACGGCTGTAATTGTAATAATAACCCGTCGAAAGCCGTATTCTACCAGGGATGGCTGTAATTCCATATGCTAATAATTTTAATGATGATAAGCTATGGTCCGTCGGATTTACTGCAAACCCGCCACCGACATTCCTATATCTTAATTTAGCTCGACATCAACAAACACATTCATCCCCGGACGCAGACGGCTGATAAATTCATCTTTTACTTCTTTAAACTCGATACGAACCGGAAGACGCTGCACTACTTTCACGAAGTTTCCACTGGCATTATCGGGAGGCAAAAGTGCGAAACGTGCACCGGTTGCGGGCGAAAACGAAGCGATTGTCGCATCAAAAACGTGGTCAGGATATGCATCAATATGAATTTTCACATGCTGCCCCAGTTTCATTTTTGTAAGCTGTGTTTCTTTAAAATTCGCCACAACCCATGGCTGAGCATTGGAGATAATGCTGAACAAGGACTGACCAGCCTGTAAATACTGCCCCAGCTGCGCATTTACTTTGGAAACATGGCCATCTGTTGGCGCTGTGATCACCGTGTAAGAAAGTACCAGTTTTGCATTGTCAATATCAGCCTGACGGGCTTTAATATTGGCGTTCACCACACTCGTCTGACGTGAAGTCGCGGCTGTCTGAGACGTTGCTGCTTTTGCCTGACGTTCTGCCGCATTTTTCTGTGTCACCAACACCTGAAGCTGACGTTCCGCTTTTTGTTTGTTGGCAAGCGCCTGCTCATATTCCTGTTGTGTGATCGAGTGATCTTTGATCAGGTTTTCATAACGCGCGAAATCCTGATTGGCTCTCCATACGCTTACTTTTGCCTCTTCAATCTGTGCTTCAGCAACCGAAACATTGGCAATATACGTACTACCGCTGGCGACCGATGCCGAGGTAGTAGCGTTGGCTACAACCAAATTTCCCCTTGAACCTTCCAGGGCGGCATTAGCCTGTTCCAGCCTGATAAGCTGATCACGGTTGTCCAGTACGATCAGCGTATCGCCCTTATGAACCTGCTGATTATCTTTCACCCTGATTTCTGTAATATATCCCGAAATACGAGGAATCACCGGACTGATGTTGGCATCAACCTGCGCATCATCGGTTTCTTCGTGGTGCAGGCCGTGGTTGTATTTTGTGTAACCCCAGGTTCCTCCGCCCGCAACCAAAAGAGCCAGAATGATAACAAATGTGTAACTTTTCTTTTTAGGTGCTGCTTCGTTTGCAACGCCAGTGTTTTGATTGGTCTCCATAATCTTTGGAATAATAGAATGTTAGAAAGTGCGGTTGATGCTGGCAAGATCCACCGCGGTTTAAAAATTTGGTTAGTTAATCACGCCGGCGGTTTGCTCAAGCTTTTTGTAAGCCACAATAGCATCGGCCTTGGCGGCAGCATAGTTTATTTCCGACTGAACCTGGGCAACGTCGGCATCCAAAAGTTCGGTAGTTGTTACGAGGCTGTTGTCGAATTTATTTTTTGTTATTCTGTAATTTTCATTGGCCTGCTCGACAGCCTTTTCATACACTTCTATCTTTTTCTTGCTTAGCACATAGTTGTAATACGCTGTGTTGATTTCCAAATGGACACGGTCAAGTAGAATCTCTTCATTCGTTCTCAGCTGGTAAAGATGTGTTTTTGCCTGTTCAATTTTTGCGCCCGTTTTCCATAACGATGCAAGGTTATAACTTACACCAATTCCTGCGTTAAATGCATTAGGAACCGTTACAAATCCGGGAATACTTAACGCGACATATCCGCCCGTTAACGCAACACTCGGATAAAGGTCAGCTTTGGCAACCTTAATATCGGATCCGGCTGCTTTCTGACGAATCGCGATGGCAGCCATATCTTTACGGTGCGTAAGTGCTGTCTGTTCCCAATCCGCGGCATTCCCCACATCTTTAAGGACATCAAAACTGCTTGAATCGGCTGAAATTTCCGTAGACTCCGGCAAGCCCAGCAAAAGGTTCATGTTGATGGTTGTAATTTTTAGTTCATTTTCAGCGTCCATCAAAGCCAGTTGAATATTGGATTCCTGCAAGGTCGCTTTCAATAAATCATTACGGGCAATGATCCCGTTTTTCTCCCGGTTTGTGAATTCAATGACACGTTCATGTTCCCGTATCAGGTTTTCGGATACCAGATCAACCGATCTTTTGGCTTTGTACAGGTTGCTATAAGCAGAAATCGTATTCTGGATCACCGCCTGGCGGTCACCTTCAGCATCCAGTTTCGATGCTTCCTGTAAAAACCTGGCTGATTCCAGGCCATATTTATACCGAAATCCTGAAAACAGCGGTATCGACGCGCTCGCCATACCGTAGGCCACCTGGTTCACATGCAGTGAGCCAGCTCCCGAGCTATCACTGGATGAATTTTGTTTCAGGCTGATATTGGGTGTGTTCATTCTTAAATAAGAGGCAGAAACACTAAAACTTGGCAATTGATTGTCTTTAATCTGACGTACATTAAGTCCGGCCAGGTCGATATTTGACTGGCTTAATTTCAACTGTTTGCTGTTTTTCAGGCTAAGCGCAACGGCTTCTTCCAGCGTAATTCTGCGTGGTGTCTGTGCGAATGAATGAGATGCAGCCAGCACAAATAACGCGATTGCTGCAAATGACATTCTTTTACTACTCGATGGTCTCATATGTTACTGTTGCTTTGAATATGCTTTTTAGGTGTATGCTCAATTTACGTTTCAGGACTTTTTCAAATTCGGCCTGACTCAGGTGTTCAAGATTATTTATTTTCCGGAAAAATGACTGTGTGGTAATGACCTGGTTAATCGTACCGTAGAGCGTCGCAGAAAGTAAAGAGATATCGACATTTTCACGAAAATGTCCTTTCTGCTGCCCCTCGTGGATGATACTTTCCAGACCTTTCCAATTTTTATATTTCAGTTGAAAGATCCGGTCCGAAATGACCGGTGTGCGGTCATCGCCTGACAGCTGTTCACGTAGCATAATGTTGTGAAAGCACTGGTTACCCATCAATTTCTCTATCGCGCTGTCTATCAGGATATATACTTTTTGCAGCGGAGAAAGGTCTTCGTTCGAAATAATGGTTTCCAGTCTTGCGGCTGATTCTACACTTCTCACTTCGAAGAGCGCTTCAATTAATTTTTCTTTTGAACCGAAGTAATAGGAAATCATCGAAACGTTAATGTCAGCCTCATGTGCGATATCGCGTATCGATGTACCGGAAAAACCTTTTCCAGCAAAAAGCCTTTCTGCTACCTCTATGATCTGCAACTGTTTTGCGTTGTATTCCATTGCTCTGATCATCAGCACATTAGTAATGAGTATTGAACGCTTTGCTGATTGACGCAACAAATGTAGTTTATGGAAAATAATAAATCAAACGTTTGTTTGATTTTACTAAACAAACGTTTGATTTATTCAACCAATCATCGGATAAATACCATTAAAAAAATTTTAATGTCTGTTAAACCTTGAAAATAGAGGGATAGCGTCGTACGGGAAAGCAGAGATTTTTGTGACAGGACAATAACTTAAAACAAACTATAACCACACACTGATCCAGTGGTCGTTACAAAATATAGCGATCACAATTTAAACTGGAAGTTTTGCTGCAACATGTATTGCAACAAAACTAAAAACCGTAATTTATTTAATTCTCGAAGGATTTTCGCTGACAAAAGCGCCCCAGCCACCTTTTTTAGATTTTTTACCCCCCCTCGAAGACGACGCAGCGGCGGCAGGAGAATTGGCATGATAATGGTGACAAATCGCGATGGCAATACCGTCGGTGGCATCCATGAATTCTTTACTCAATTCCATTTTCAATATTTTTTCAAGCATATAAGCGACCTGTTCCTTGGAGGCTGCGCCACTTCCGGTTACGGACTGCTTTACTTTTTTAGGAGAATATTCGACAATAGGAATGTCCCGGGCCAGCGCTGCCGCCATGGCAACACCCTGCGCACGGCCCAATTTAAGCATGGATTGTGGGTTTTTACCATAAAACGGATCTTCAATGGCCATCTCATCAGGAAGGTAGTCATCAATCAGCTGTGAGATACGCTCAAAGATTTTCTTCAACTTCAACTCGTGAGTAGTATATTTGCTGAGATGAATAACACCGTATTGAACCAAAGTAATGTGCTGTCCTTTTACCGATATCACACCGTAACCCATCACCTGCGTGCCAGGATCCACACCAATGATCACCTTTTCGGTAGCGTCAGCTTGCTGCATTTTTATCATGGTGCAAGATAAGCAACTCTCTACTTCAAAAGAAAAAACAACCTGGCAAAAGCTTTTTTGGCTGGGCAAGCTTGCGGTTACCCTTTTGATTCTGAGCTATATTTATAAAACATTTCAAAGCGAACAAAAAGGTATTGGGGATATCGGAGCTGTTTACAGGCAAATCCTGGCCGAAAATCACCTTATTACCTTATTGATCATGTTATTTCTGGTTCCATTAAACTGGGCATTGGAAAGTCTGAAATGGCAAAGACTGGCAAACAAGGCGGTTTCTATTACATTCCGGGAAGCCTTTCGCGGCACATTAACAGGCCTGGCCGTGGGCGTAGCCGCTCCTGCGCAGCTGGGCGATACGATAGGCCGTGTTGCGGCGCTTAGGTCGGATGATCGTTTGAAAGCCATTGGGGCGGCCGTTGTTTCCAACGGAATTCAGTTTTATGCTTCCCTGATCTTTGGCGGTTGGGGGCTGGCCTGGATCGGCAATAAACTGGGTATCGACACTTCGGGCAAAAACATGCTTTATGCGCTTTTGACCACACTGTGCTTGCTCGGAATCATTATTGTTTTATTCCGTAAACGGCTTACAAACTGGCAACCCAACAGAGCTTTCCTTACCAGGGCACTCTCCTATTTCCGGATCATCGGCGCCTACACGGGTACCGATCTGCTGGTCGCGACCAGTTATGGCATGCTCAGATATCTGGTATTTTTGTCACAATTTTTACTCGCCTTATCACTCTTTGACTTTCCCATGTCGCCTATCGATCTGGCGGCATGTGTAGCCCTGATATTTCTTGCAAAAACACTTATCCCGGCCATTAACGTTCTTGGAGATCTGGGTCTTAGGGAGTTTACCGCGCTATTTGTCTTTAAACAATATAATCTGCCGCCAGAGCAGGTCATTGCGGCCACTTTTTTGGTCTGGACGATCAACGTACTCGGGCCGATACTGATTGGGATATTCTTAATTTGGAAGTATAAATGGAAAAGTTTGAAGTGATCTGCCGTTAAACTTATCCCAAGGAAAATTTAAAAAATTAATGAATGATTGAACAATACGTCGCTTCCTGGCTCGTGCCGGTGTTATGGATACTGATCGTGAGTTACGCCCTATTCACGATTGCCCTAATGTGCCTTTGGAGGCTTCTGCCCCTGTATGCCAAAAGTAAAACAGATAGCGATGCCTTCATTTCTGTCATCATTCCGGTTCGTAATGAACAGGAAAATATCCTGAACCTGCTGAAAGACCTGGAAAAACAATCATTTCCATTGAAGCAATTTGAAGTACTGATTATGAACGACGGCTCCACGGACAACACCGCCGGGCTCGTGAAAAATTTCAGTCAACATTCAGCCTGTACGATACATCTTATAACGCTTCCTGACACACCGACAACTTCTCCCAAGAAAAGAGCGATTGAAACGGCCATAGCACATGCAAAGGGAAACCTTATTGTTACCACCGATGGCGATTGTCGCGTACCGGCGGGCTGGCTTCGGGCTATTGCTCATTGCCATAATCGCACAAAAGCCAAATTAATCAGTGGCCCTGTAACATTTACCACCGAAACTTCTTTTACCGATCATTTACAGACGGTAGAATTTTCAAGTCTGATAGGCAGTGGCGCCAGTGCCATAGCGGCGGGTTTCCCTTCACTTTGCAACGGAGCAAATCTGGCTTATGAAAAGCAGGCCTTTATAGAAGTAAATGGTTATGACGGTGTCCGCCATGTTGCCTCCGGTGACGATGAGTTTTTGATGCACAAAATCTCAACCAGATACCCCGGACAAGTCACTTTCCTCAAATCATCCGACGCCGTCGTTGCCACCCAGCCACACAAACAATGGTCGTTGTTTTTTAAACAGAGAAAACGCTGGGCCAGCAAATGGAAACATTACCAAAGCAAAACGCCGCTGATCCTGGCGCTTTATGTCTTTTCCTGCAACCTGGCGCTCATTCTCAGCCTTGCGCTGTGGTTTTCGGGGAACTTATCGACTGGTAGCTTCCTGACGTTATGGTTGATCAAGTGTGTCCCCGAATGGTTATTTCTTGGTACAATTCTACACTTTTTAAGAAAAAGTGTATCAATTCTCTTCATCCCGGTCACCCAGATTTTCTATCCTTTCTATGTATGTTTTTTCGGTTTAGCGGCACAAAAGCCCGAATATGAGTGGAAAGGCCGAAAACTGGTCTGAATTATCGAAAAAACAAGTCCTAAAAAAGGTTTGGCACGATTTTCTCTTATACTATCCTCACAGCATAAGATCAGGAATGACTACCCCTCTTTTCTGAAAGTTTAACCATCTTGAAAACACCATGAAAAGTTTAATTTCATTTTCCATACGTTGTTTTGACGCACTGCTTTGGTCTGTCGGGCTATCGTGCGTTGTTTTGGTTTTGGCGGTTGGATTTTACGTGTGCTGGACAACTCCGTTTGGAAAACCTCAAACAAAGCAAATCGTTAGCGTAACAAAGGCTGAAAAGCCAAAATTTGAAGAAAAAATCGTCGTGCTGGATAAAAATACGATTTACGCGGGGCGCTGATTATAACAGGCTCTTTCAATGTATTCCTGCCTCGATTTTAAAATTGATAAAGGCCATTCCAACCCCGCATTGACAATTATTTTGAAGTTAACATACCATTAAGTTCTATAAACTTGTAGAATTAAATCTATATCGCTTGACATTAGTCCGTCAATTTCGTAAGTTTAACTATACAAACCTCAAACTTAACTTGGAATGTTATGAGCGAGAACCCACTAATTCCACGTTCGACAGCAGACGGCTATTCTTCTAACCCGCCGGGGAAGAAAAACAAGACCTATGTATGGAAACCCAAAAATGACATTCGCATCAATGAGCTTGCCAGGTGCATCAATTTCGTTACACACCCGATTTGTCATGATCTCGACAAAATCGATCCTGATTGCCTAAGGCATTTTGAAGTCTTTGAATCTTAAAAAGTTCCGGTTCGGCTATTGATTCGTTGTTTTTAGGTATTTCCCGCAAAATTTACTCAGCGGAATATGCATCAAATTCTCAATTCAGAGATACGGATGTATATTCCGCTGACTGCGTTAAAAATTAATTTAATATTAAAATCCCCAATTACACCCTGTCAAATTTTGTAGCTAATATTTGAATTTCATAGCTTTATGAAATGATAGAAAGTGAGTCAATAGCGGATTTTTACAAAACCCACCCGGCAGCAAAACAGGCTCCCGTCGATACCATTCCCGTACACCAGCAGCAAGAACATTTTAATGTATTTTCCCGGAAATTTTGTAATCGTTACAACGCTTACAGCCGCAGGGACTATTACAAAATTTCGCTGATCATCGGTAAAGGAAAATTGCTCTACGGCGGCACGAAAATTGACATAAATCAGAACGCCCTTGTGTTTTTCAACAGGAACGTCCCCTACTCCTGGGAAACATTTTCGGAACAGCAATCGGGTTATTTCTGCCTCTTCAATGACGATTTCCTGAACGGGATGAACCGTACAAAAAATTTCATGGATCTCCCTGTTTTTAAAAATGATACCATTCCGGTTTATTTCATTAACGAATCGCAACAGGAATACTTACTGGATCTATACCAGAAAATGGCCGTCGAAATGGAATCAAGTTACATTTACAAGTATGACCTGATAAAAAACTATGTAAATCTGATCATTCATGAGGCCGTAAAAATGCAAGCTTCCGGAGCTGGTGATAATCACGTTAATGGTTCGAGCCGGATTACTTCATGTTTTACAGAACTTATGGAACGACAATTTCCGATTGACTCCCCAGAGCATCAGTTACAGCTTCGCACGGCCAGGGACTATGCCCAAAGACTGTCGGTACACATCAACCACCTGAACCGTGCGCTCAAAGAAGTAACCGGAAAGACTACAACGGAACACATAACGGAGCGACTGATACAAGAATCAAAGATATTATTAAAAAACTCCAATTGGAGCATCTCGGAAATCGCCTACTGTCTGGGATTTGAATATCCTGAGTACTTTAACAACCTTTTCAAAAAACAAACCGGAATAACACCAAACTCGTTCAGGAAATGATTGTTTGAATTTTATAGTTTATTGTTTGAAATACATAAGAATAAGTAAGACAGCTCATATTACTTTTGCATCTCAAGAATACCCTTTTAGAAAATGATTAAAATGAAATTTATTTTCGTAGCAGATCCCCCCAAGACTTTATTAATCTTTCGACATTTCCGATATCTCCCATATTTATTAAAACGCAACGGGCTTTTCCTTGCACTGCTGACGGCAGCGGTTTTCGTTACGGCAACAACCAGCGCCCAGATACTAACCCTACACGACGCCATTGCCACTGCAAAAAGTAATTATGGCAGTCTGAAAGCAAAGGCCAATTATGTTAATGCTTCCAAGGCCATAGTGCAGCAAAGTATCAAAGATTATTTACCAAACCTTAACCTTTCGCTGCAACAGGATTATGGCACTGTCAACGGGCAAAACGGTCCGTTATACGGTCTGGGTGGTTTAGGTGTGGCCTCATCCGGCCTTCCGCTGGCGAGCCAAAACTGGAACTCAGCATTTGGAGCGCTTTATCTGACCAACGTAAACTGGGATTTCTTTGCTTTTGGCCGTGCACGTGAAAAAATTAACGTAGCCAAATCTGCCGTGATCCGCGATGAAAGCGACCTGGGCCAAGAATTATTCCAGCACGAAATTCGCGTTGCCGGTGCTTATCTCAACCTGCTGGCCGCTCAGAGGCTGACAAAATCATGGCAAAATAACCTGACCCGCGCTACTGCAATAAAACAGGTTGTGGTAACAAGAGCTAAAAACGGCCTTATCGCCGGTGTGGATTCTTCGCTTGCGAATGCCGAAGTAAGTAATGCGAAAATCGCCATTACGAGAGCCCGGGATTTTGAGCAGGAACAGGCCAACAGACTTGCCATTCTGATGGGCGTCGACCAGCAGGAATTCGTCCTGGACACCCTTTTCATTTCCAAAATACCGATTTCATTCAGCGATTCGATCAACGGACCGAATGAAAATCATCCGCTTCTCCAATACTATTCAAACCGGATTGCACTCAGTAACCAACAGGCAAAATATTACCATACGTTGAGTATGCCCGTGTTTTCAGCTTTTGGTATATTCCAGACGAGAGGCTCGGGCTTCAATGCCAATTATGCACAGGACCAGCATTCTTACACGGGAAGTTTCACGGAAGGTATAAAACCGGTAAGGTCCAATTATCTTTTGGGTGTTGGTGTTGTTTGGAACATGACCAATGTTTTGCGTATCAGGCATCAGGTATTATCCCAAAAATTTGTTTCAAATGCCTTGCAAAATGAATACGACCTGGTGGATCAACAGATCAAAAATCAGCTTCTTTTGTCTAACAACAAGATAAAAAATGCGATGAGTAATTATCAGGAAGCACCTGTTCAGATCAAATCGGCAACGGACGCCTATATCCAGAAAAGCACGCTTTATAAAAATGGCCTGAGCAACATTGTTGACCTGACCCAGGCGCTGTATATTTTAAACAGGGCTGAGACCGACCGAGATATCGCTTACAGCAATGTATGGCAGGGGCTTTTGCTTAAAGCAGCAGCCACCGGAGACTTTAATTTATTCACCAGCAGTTTTTAGAATCGTTGTGAAGCAGGCATTATAACGTATCCCTTCCTTCATAACCTCTTCCCCCATTATATGGAATTAATAAGAAGTGCACTTCGCAAACCCATCTCAATTTTAGTGCTTGTTGCCGGGATGTTCTTTTTTGGAATCAACGCGGCGCGAACCATTAAAATAGATATTTTCCCGGCAATGGACTTGCCGGTCATTTACATATCGCACCCTTTTGGCGGGTTTACACCGAACCAGATGGAGGCGTATTTCGGTAAACCTTATGTCAATATATTTCTTTTTGTAAACGGTTTAAAAAGTGTACAAACCAAGAATATTCAGGGTTTGACACTGATGAAACTGAGTTTTTACGAAGGCACAAATATGGCGCAGGCGGCCGCTGAGCTGAGCTCATTCTGTAACAGGATGCAAAACTCGTTCCCACCGGGATCCCAGCCTCCTTTTATTATCAGGTTCGATGCTTCGACATTACCGGTTGGCCAGTTGGTTTTCAGCAGCCCGACCCGTTCAAACAACGAACTGCTGGATCTCGCCCACGTATATGTACGATCCTCCTTCACCTCGATTCCGGGACTCATTTCGCCGCCACCTTTTGGAGGAAACCTGCGCACCATACTGATTAAGGCCGATCCCCAGCTGCTTCGCTCACACAACCTGACGCCCGACCAGCTGGTGGAGGCGATCCGGTTGAATAACCAGGCTACACCGGCAGGAAATGTGCGGATCGGAGACAAAAATTATCTGACACCTGCAAATACTTCCATCAAAAATGTGGAAGATTTTGGCGCCATCCCGCTATTTAAAGGAAGTGTGCAAAATCTTTATCTCCGGGATGTTGCGACAATTGAAGACGGCGCTGACTTAACTGCCGGCTATGCGCTCGTAAACGGAAAAAGGTCCGTCTATCTCCCAATCGCCAAATCGGCCGATGCATCAACCTGGGAAGTTGTTCAAAACCTAAAAAAGGCCTTGCCAAGATTCCAGAGCCTGCTTCCGGATGATGTAAAAATTTCCTACGAATTTGACCAGTCAGCGTATGTAATCAATGCCGTTGAAAGTCTTATCACAGAAGGCGCAATAGGCGCTATACTGACGGGAATCATGGTATTGCTGTTCCTGGGCGATCCGCGTGGTGCACTTATTGTAATCCTGACCATCCCGACCTCGATCATCGCAGGGATCCTTTTCCTGAAATTATTCGGGCAAACCATCAACATCATGACGCTGAGCGGACTTTCCCTTGCCATTGGGATCCTCGTGGATGAGTCAACCGTGACCATTGAAAATATACACCAGCATCTGGATATGGGAAAACCCAAGGCTCTGGCCATCTGGGATGCCTGTAAAGAAATCGCGTTTCCAAAACTTCTCATCCTGTTGTGTATTCTGGCTGTTTTTGCACCTGCGTTTACGATGACGGGTATACCGGGCGCACTTTTCCTGCCACTTGCACTGGCCATCGGATTTTCCATGCTGGTTTCTTATCTGTTGTCGCAAACCTTCGTTCCGATAATGGCCAACTGGCTTATGAAGGAACATAAGCACAAAAAACCATCTGATTTATCCATAGGCGGTACTGAAAATGATACCTGGGATCAAAAGAAGGAAATGGCTGAACATGATCACTTTAACACCAACAAGAAAGTAAGTGGATTTGACAAATTCAGAAATCGTTTTATGGCGATGCTGGATAAGCTTCTGCCCCGAAAAAAGCCGGTTGTCATTGCTTATGTGGTGGTAATTTCTGCTTTTGCCGGATTCTTATTGCTTAATATCGGCAGGGATGTACTGCCCAAAGTAAACGGCCGTCAGTTCCAGCTACATATCCGCGTCGCCGATGGAACCCGTATTGAACGTACCGAAGAAAAACTGCTTCAAACCATCGGACTTCTCGAAAGTGTTGTGGGCAAGGAAAATATTTCAATTACTTCCGCTTTTGTCGGTATGCACCCCGCCCAGTTTTCCACAAACCCGATTTACCTTTTTACCAGCGGGCCTCATGACGCCATTCTTCAGGTGAGTTTAAAAGGAGATTATCATGTAAACCTGGATGATCTTAAAGAAAGTCTGCGGAACAAAATGAAGCAGAACTTACCGGATGTAAAAGTTTCCTTTGAACCGATCGAGCTGACCGACAAAATCCTGAGCCAGGGCTCCCCTACACCGGTTGAAGTCCGGATCATGGGTAAAAATAAAAAGCAAAATGAAGAATACGCAAATAAACTGTCAGCCAAATTACAGCAGATCAATTTCCTTCGGGACGTCCAGATTGCTCAGCCCCTTCATTATCCGGCCATCAATATCGATATAGACAGAACCCGTGCCGCCCAACTTGGTGTTGACATGTCCGACATTTCACGCTCTCTGACCGCATCCACGTCCTCCTCTCGTTACACCGAGAAAAACGTTTGGCTGGATCAAAAGATTGGGTTGAGTTATGCCGTTCAGGTGCAGATTCCTGAAAACAAAATGAACAGCATTAACAGCATCGGTGAAATTCCGGTTCTGAAAAACAATTCGAGACCGGTACTCAGCGATGTTGCATCCATCAAAATGGATACGACCTACGGAGAAAACGATAACCTGGGTGCCATGCCAATACTCTCTGTTACGGCCAATCTGCATAAAACAGATTTGGGAACCGCTACCAAAGAAGTGCAGGCTGCTATTGCTTCGCTGGGTGAACTGCCGCGCGGGTTAACGATCGAACCGATCGGATTAAGCAATGTGCTAACCGAGACTCTGGACAGCCTTCAGTCGGGACTTGGTGTGGCAATCGTGGTGATATTTTTAATGCTTGCCGCCAACTTTCAGTCTTTCAAGGTTTCCCTGGTTGTACTCACCACCGTACCCGCTGTATTACTAGGAGCACTTGCCATGTTGACTATTACCGGATCTACCTTAAATTTGCAATCCTATATGGGTATCATCATGTCGGTTGGGGTATCCATTGCCAACGCCGTACTGCTGGTGACCAATGCTGAAGAACTACGAAGACACAACGGGAATGCCTTGTTGTCGGCAAAAGAGGCTACGGCCCTGCGCCTTCGTCCAATTTTAATGACCAGTGTTGCGATGGTTGTAGGTATGATACCGATGGCTGCCGGATTTGGTGAGGGCGGAGATCAGGCATCACCGCTGGCAAGAGCCGTGATCGGCGGGCTTATTGCTTCTACTTTCTCTGCGCTGATTATTCTGCCATTGGTTTTTGCCTGGGTTCAGGAAAAAACATCGACAGCTTCGGTTTCCCTGGATCCCGAGGATAAGGACAGCAAATATTATATACCTGCTCACTAATTCAAAACATTCACGATGCAACCAGCTCCTAAATATTCAACCATAAACAGTGTGATCTTTGCTTTCCTTGTTGCCACCGCAATCGGATGCCAGACCAGCGCTGAAGAGAAAGAGCACAAAAACGGCGAGGCCCCGGTTGAAGCGCCCGCAGTACCTGTCACCGAAACTTTTTCTTTGAAAAAAGAAGACCTTTCCACCGCATTTCACACGCCGGGAGAGCTGATCTCTTTTCAGCAGGTGGATTTGTATGCGCGGGAAACCAGTTTTGTAAAAAAGCTTTATGCGGACGTGGGAACAGAGGTTAAGGCCGGACAACTGCTGATCTCGATGGAAGCGCCGGAACTGAATTCACGTTTGGCTGGTGCCGAGTCAAGAGCAAAAGCGCAGGAAGCTGCTTACATTGCCAGTAAAGCCAATTATAGCCGTCTTTTGGAAACAAGTAAAACACCGGGGACGATTTCTCAAAACGACCTGGATCAGGCCCTTGCACGCATGGATGCAGATCATGCACAGCTGCAATCTGCCCAGGCCGGTCAAAAGGAAATTAGTGCAACCAAAAATTATCTTGAAGTGAGGGCGCCATTTGCCGGGATCATTACGGCAAAAAATGTGAGTTTGGGTGCCTACGTGGGGCCATCCGGCAAAGGTTCCGAATTCCCCTTGTTTACTTTGCAGGATCAAAAGAAAATGCGTCTTGTGGTTTCCATTCCGGAAGCTTACGTGGGTTATGTTAACAATCAGACTGAAATTAAATTTTCCGTAAAAGCATATCCCAACCAGGAATTCACAGCAAAAGTGAAGCGTATGGCCGGAGCTCTTGATACAAGACTTCGTTCAGAACGTGTTGAAATGGATGTGATCAATCTTGATAAAAAACTTCTGCCGGGTATGATTGCAGAAGTAGCTATACCGTTAGCCTCCAAATCCAGTTCTTTCGTCATTCCAAAATCAGCGCTTGTCAATTCGATGGAAAGGGTTTTTGTTGTGAAAATTATAGATAAAAAAGCGGTTTGGATTGATGTCCAGAAGGGCCGGGAAACGGATGGTAGTGTCGAGATTTTCAGTGACAGTTTAAAAATAGATGATCAGCTGGTGAAAACAGCCAGCGAAGAAGTAAGAAATCACTCAACGCTGACCATTAAGTAAATAGCGATCGGCGACAATAACTTTAAAATTCCTGAAACGATATTGATGCTATTGTTTCAGGAATTTTCTTTTTAAGCCTTTTATTCTTTTTTAACAGCTGAATGTAGTCCGGCAAAAGACGATTATACTATATTTGTGTCACAAAGGAAATAGTGTCTTCCTATCTGAACCGCCCTGAAAAGCTGATGGCGCCTGGTAATTTTTAATGAAAATCATTATATACCAGGATCATTATGTCTGTACCAAAACAAAAAATGTCGCCAATTCATCTGCAAAGGAGCTTCTCTTTATTTTTATTCAATCAGAAATTTCCGACATCCGGGTATATCATAAAATGGCTGTTTCTTTGCAGCGTTCTGTCCATTTGCGTAGGCTCTGCTTCTGCTTTTTTCCTGGCATCGCTCCAATGGGCGACCGAACTACGAGAATCGCAGCGCTGGCTTATCACGCTGCTGCCGGTTGCCGGTTTTTTAATCGGGTTGCTCTATTATCATTTCGGCAAAGAAGTGGAAGCCGGAAACAATCTGTTAATTGATACGATACACAACCCAAAAGAGTTTATTCGGTTTCGTATGGCACCTTTTGTATTGATCGGGACCCTTACCACACATATTTTCGGAGGATCTGCCGGGCGTGAAGGCACGGCATTGCAAATGGCCGGGGCTATTGGTGAACAGTTTTCCCGACTTTTCAAATTAAGTGTCAATGACCGAAAAATCCTTCTGGTCTCAGCGATCAGCGCCGGTTTTGGCTCTGTTTTCGGCACGCCACTGGCCGGTGCTGTTTTCGGGCTCGAAGTATTTCTAATCGGAAGGTTACGGTACGATGCTATTTTCCCGGCCTTCATGGCGGCTATTCTGGCCAGTCTGGTTACGGATGCATGGCAGGTAGCGCACACACATTATCACATTTCACTCATCCCCAAAGTTTCCGTCCCTACGATTTTATACAGCATTCTCGCCGCGGTTGCATTCGGTATCACCGCAGCTGCTTTTAGCAAAGCGATAGGTTATTGCGCCCGTTTTTTCAAATCGACGGTAAGTTACGCCCCCTTACGACCTTTTGTGGGTGGTATTATCGTCGCACTGGCGGTATGGCTGCTGGGAACAACAAAATACATTGGCCTGGGGATCCCTACTATTTTGCTTTCATTCGACCAGAATCTGCCGCCCTACGATTTCCTGCTTAAAATCATTTTTACGGTCATCACGCTGAGTGCAGGATTTAAAGGCGGAGAAGTAACGCCCTTATTTTTTATAGGTGCAACACTCGGAAACGCGCTTTCCTACTTTATACCGCTTCCCGTCGGACTCCTGGCAGGCATGGGTTTCGTTGCCGTTTTTGCGGGCGCCACCAACACCCCTCTGGCCTGCACCCTGATGGCAATCGAGCTTTTCGGCAGCGAATGCGGCATTTACGTTGCCATTGCCTGTGTGGTGTCCTATCTGTTTTCGGGAAACAACAGTATCTATCACGCCCAGGTTATCGGCGAGCCCAAAAACCTGATTTTCAAAGATTATTCCGGCAAAAAAATCAAGGATATTTAATTGTGCGCCACCAGTCTTTTCCATTCCGGATGACGCTCTAGATAAGCCAACACATACGAACAGCGGGGAACAATTTGTCTACCCTGCGCTTCCAGGTATTCAAGTGTTTTGGTGACCATGACCGAAGCTACACCTTTCCCTTCCAGTTCAGGAGCCACTTCGGTATGAATTAAATAAACCAGTTCATACTTAATCACATAATCAATAAAAGAACGGTAGCCATCGACCACAAATTCAAAATTGTGGAGCTCCTTATTATCTGTCAACGCAATATCTTCGTATTTCATCACTTGCATTATCCTGTTAATTTTCAGTCGAATATATGCTATCGATTTCCGAAAAACAACTGCGAACGATACTGAGTGTTTTTTTCTACAACTACACTCCCATCATACACCTAAAATCACAATTTCCGGTCAAACAAGAGCAATAACCATTAAAAACAGCGTTGGCACTTAAATTGAATGTGCGTCATCAAACATCTTATTATCAAACCAACTTACTACCACCATGGGAAATCTTCTTTATACAATAGCCGTTATTCTGGTCATTCTATGGCTGATCGGTTATTTTGGCTTTGCCAGTTTCGGAATAGGCAACATCATTCACATACTGCTGGTCATCGCTATTATTGCAGTAATCCTGAGGGTGATACGTGGAGACCGAGTGGTTTAGAAATACTTCATCAATAAATATTGGCTCAGGATCTTAAATGGTTCTGAGCTTTTTTGTACCGTTATGCTTAAGAGCCTATTACAATTTAATCCCTTTTTACTAAATTAAAGCCGGTATATGCTTAGGAAATCCTAACGGCTTTTTAAATTCAGTGTAAAATTTAAAAATAAACCCCAATTAAAGACTTAATCCACGACATGAAGGAATATGTAAAATGCAGGCATGAAAATGGATTTTTCCTGTTTGATACGATCGAGAAGTACCCGGAAGATGTGGCCGACGAAATCCTGGATGAATTCGTAAAACAGGATCTGGAAGCCATTATTTACAAAACTTCGGAGGATCACCAGTTTCAGGTAACCGGCAGGATTAAAGAAGATTATATCAAGTTTATGCTCAATAATGAAGACGACGACCCTGTTATTTTTAAAATGAATAAGATTAAAAAAAATCTTGATCATAAAATCCAGGGAGTGGTATTCAATAAGATGGATTGAAACGCGAAAAAATCACCAACTCCGTTTGGATAGGCGGATTTTCAAAGAATATCTTTTAACGATTTCCAGACTGTTTCTGCCACAATTTTATGCCCCTCCACCGTTGGATGAATACCATCGGGAAGATTTAGCTTTGGTTCTCCTCCGACGTTCTGAAGAAGAAATGGGATCAGTGTGATGTTATTTTTCGCAGCGAGTTCCGGGTAAACATTTTTAAAATCGGTAATGTAGGTTTTACCCATGCTCGACGGCATTTGCATGCCAGCCAGGACCAGTTTCGCATCAGGATATTTTGCTTTCACCTTATCCAGAATCGATTGCAGATTCTTTTTGGTTTCACTGACGGGAATTCCTCTAAGACCATCATTTCCACCTAGTTCGAGTACAAACACATCCACCGGTTGCTTTAAGATCCAGTCGACACGGCTATTGCCGCCAGCCGAAGTTTCACCGCTAACACCTGCATTAACTACCTTATAATCAAGCCCGAGCGAGTCTATTCTTTTTTGTGTTAATCCCGCAAAACCCTGCGTCGGGTCATCCAGCCCGTAAGCCGCGGTAAGACTGTTACCAAAGAAAAGAATTGTTTTTGTCTTCTTTTCCGAAGCCTGTTTTACAGCCGTTGCCGGTTCGCCCTGGCCTGGTTCAGTTTTTTTATTACCGTTACACGCTGCAATCAAAACAACCAGAATGAGCAAGCGTGTATATGAAAAAAATAATTTCATGTAGCGAAAATGATTTTAGATTCCGTGCTGATGATTTATTGAAAATACAATTTTATAGCCTTTAACTTTGTAAATGCCCATCATCAACATGTAAAAATATAATATTAATGATTTATATTTCCTGTTAGGTAACAAACCTGGCAGATTATTGTGGTCAGGTGTGCCGATTACTGTCCGATCCGAAAGGATAGACCCAGGAACCTTTACAACGAAAAAGTTAAATGAATACGATACTTAACCTTCAGGAAGTTAGTAAAATATATCAAAGCGGAGATCACGCATTGACTGTCCTCGACAAAATCAGCTTTACCGTTGAAGCGGGTTCCACCATGTCCATTGTAGGACCATCGGGCAGTGGAAAAACGACATTGCTCGGCTTATGTGCAGGCCTTGACAGGTCTACATCGGGACTGGTTGAATTACATGAAACCCGTTTGGACCGGCTTAGCGAGGATCAGCTGGCATCCGTCCGAAACAAATACGTTGGCTTCATTTTTCAGAATTTCCAGCTGATGCCTACCCTCACAGCTTTGGAAAACGTAATGGTTCCCCTTGAACTTCGCGGTGAAAAAAATATCCGTCCGCGGGCGCTGGACCTGCTTGATAAAGTTGGCCTGGCCGACCGCGGTCATCATTATCCTACCCAGCTTAGCGGCGGAGAACAGCAACGAGTTTCACTCGCCCGGGCTTTTTCCAATAAACCCCAGATTTTATTTGCCGACGAGCCGACCGGTAACCTGGACGCAGAAACGAGCGAAAAAGTGGTCAAACTCCTTTTTGACCTGAATAAAGAAGCCGGCACAACGCTGATCGTCGTTACCCACGATCTTGACCTGGCGGCAAAAACACAAAGAATCATAAAATTAAAGGGCGGAAAAATCATCTCTGATACCGATACAAAATGATCCCATCAGATAATTCTTTTAACGATAACAAAGAAGGTTTAAATTTCTCCTGGCTCCTGCAGATGGCCTGGCGGGATAGTCGTCGAAACCGCTCACGGCTGCTGCTTTTCGTTTCATCCATCGTGCTGGGTATTGCTGCGCTGGTTGCCATTTATTCCTTAGGGGATAGTCTGCGCGACAACATCGACAGTCAGGCAGCTACACTTTTGGGCGCTGACCTTCAGATATCGGGTAATCGGCCTGTAAGCGGAAAAGCGAAGCAGCTCATACAATCCCTTGGAACAGAGCGCTCGGAGGAAAGAAGTTTTGCTTCCATGATCCTTTTCCCTAAAAATGGCGGGAACCGACTCGCCCAGGTCAAAGCCCTGGAAGGAAATTTCCCTTTTTATGGAGACCTGGAAACTGTTCCGGCCAGCGCCGGGAAAACCTTCCGCCATGGCAAACAGGCCGTGGTAGATCAAACACTGATGCTGCAGTACGAGGCCAAAGTGGGCGATTCTATCAAAGTCGGGGAAGTAACTTTTGCCATCGCCGGGATTTTGTTAAAAGCACCCGGGCAAACCGGTATTACCGCGGCTGTCGCCCCATCCGTTTATATTCCAATGGCTTATCTTGACCAGACAGGCCTCATGCAAAAAGGCAGTCGCATCACTTACCGTCATTACATCAGGTTTAAACCTAAAACCGATGTTGAAAAACTGGTAAAAACCATCGAACCCAAACTGGATGCCGCCGATCTGGACTCTAAAACGGTTCAAAGACAGAAAGAGGATACCGGCAGATCTTTTAAGGACTTAACCCAGTTTCTTGCACTGGTTGGTTTTATTGCCCTTTTGCTGGGCTGCATCGGCGTGGCCAGCGCAGTGCATATCTACATCCGGGAAAAGCTTAATTCCATAGCGATATTACGTTGTCTGGGTGTGAAAGGTTATCAGGCATTTCTTATTTATCTTATCCAGATTGCCGGCATCGGCCTTTTCGGCTCCGTTCTGGGCGCCGCGTTGGGAAGCGTCATTCAGCAGTTTTTACCTTTTGTCGTTAAAGATTTCCTTCCTTTTGAACTGACAACCACGATTTCCTGGCCTGCTATCGGTCAGGGCATAGGCATCGGACTTGTTATTTCAATCCTCTTTGCCATGCCTCCGTTGATTGGAATCAGAAAGATTTCGCCGTTAAACGTGCTTCGTAATACTGCCGACGCTGTGAAACTTGAAAGAGATCCCGTAACCTGGCTTGTTTACATCCTTATCCTGTTATTTATCTTTGGCTTTTCTTTTCTGCAAACCAAAAACTGGATTCAGGCGCTTTCTTTTACCGGCGGAATTCTGGGTTCCTTTATCGTGCTGACGGCCATGGCAATGCTGTTAATGTGGCTTGTCAGAAGGTTTTTCCCCGCGTCATGGAGTTATTTGTGGCGCCAGGGACTGGCCAACTTGTTCAGACCTAATAATCAGACCATTATTTTAATTGTCTCCATCGGACTCGGGACCTTGTTTATCTGCACACTGTTTTTCACGCAAACAATCCTGTTAAACCGCGTTAAACGTTCATCCAGTGGAAACAAGCCCAATATTGTCTTATTTGATATCCAGTCCAGCCAGAAAAACGATATCATGGCACTTGCAAAGCAACAGGGGTTGCCGGTGAATGAAACCGTGCCTATTGTCAACATGCGCCTGGAATCTGTGAATGGGCGGAACGGCGCCCAATCCAAAAGTGACACATCCAAAGAACAATCCAGACGTATTTTCGGCCGCGAATACCGGGTTACCTTTCGCGATTCGTTAACGGCCTCTGAAAAACTGGTGCAGGGAAAATGGACAGGAACCTATGCCGATCCTGCCGCACTTATCCCGATTTCCATTGAAGAAGGATTTGCTAAAAGAAACCATATTTCACTTGGTGACACGCTGATTTTCAACGTGCAGGGCGCTATGATGCAAACGGTGATCGGCAGTATGCGTGAGGTGAACTGGGCAGAAGTCCAAACAAATTTCCTGGTCGTATTTCCGAAAGGAGTACTGGAAGATGCCCCCCAATTTCACGTAATATTAACCCATGTCACTTCTCCGCAGGTCTCGGCCAGGTTCCAACAGGCACTCGTGCAAAGGTTTCCCAATGTTTCTATTATTGACCTTGCCCTGGTACTGAAAGTAATCGATGACCTTTTCGATAAAATCGGATTCGTAATCCGTTTTATGGCCGGGTTCAGTATCCTGACCGGACTGGTTGTTTTAATTTCATCCGTTTTAATCAGTAAATATCAGCGCTTGCAGGAAAGTGTACTACTCAGGACTTTAGGCGCAAGCAGAAAACAGATTTTTGTCATCACGGCACTTGAATATTTCTTCCTGGGTACGATGGCCTCCTTAACCGGAATTATTCTGGCACTGGGTAGCAGCTGGGCACTGGCAACTTATACTTTTGACACAGAATTCAAACCCGAATTATTACCGGTACTGGTATTGTTCATGCTGGTTTCTGCTTTGACAGTGTTTATTGGATTAATCAACAGCCGTGGAATACTTTCCAAATCGCCCCTTGAAGTATTGAGGCAGGATGTGTGATCCGATGCTACTTGTTCTGATCGGTATTGTGTATACTTAAAAGGGTTTCTCGGCTAATGCCAAGATAAGAAGCGATATGTTCCAACGGAACCCTTTCAATGATCTGAGGCTGGATACTGCGCATGTAATCGTAGCGTTCGCGGGCAGTATCCAGTTTAAATAACTGAGCATGCGCTTCCTGCCTTTCCAGAACACCTTCCATGAGTGCTCTGCCCATGGAATCAATATCGGTCGACTTGCTGAAGAGTGCATACAGCTTGTCTTTATTAAAGACAATCGCGTCAAGATCTTCCTCTGCCTGAATTACGTATTCAGATCCCTGCTCCAGTTTAAGGCTGCGAATGTTGGTAACCAGCTCCGTTTCAAAGTAGAAGTTGGTGTTGATCTCCTGCCCTTCATAATCATAAACGGCCCTGCAATAGCCCTTACTTATAAAAAAAATGGATGTACAGACTTCTCCCAACTCCAAAAGTGCTTCGCCTTTCTTGTAGTGTCGTGTTGTCAAAACCTTGATTAAAGCTTGCCAACTTTTTTCGGGCAGACCTGTATGATGATTTATATAAGTATAAAGATTTTCCAATTTTCGGAGATTTAAGTAAAAATCCAACTTATATTCTAATAAACCACGTGAAGTACATTAAAAAAATGTGAGTGCATAGACAATAGCACTATTTTACAATTAATTATAAAATTTATTAAGTTTTTCAATTAAAGCAAGAAAATTCCATTTTGATTTCAATTTTCTCTATTTCAGGCATTAACACGAATTGGTTTAATTCATAAATATGATCAATTCGTGCTATTTTCGTGCATTATAAAACCAGACCCAAAGAAATCACAAGCCGCCATTTCGCCGCAATCAGCCAGCTTCTCCTCAGGGTAATAAGTTTTTTTGCTCCTTGTACCCCACACGAACGACCTGTTTTATCAATCCGGATAGATTGATAAAACAGGTCGTTCGTGTGAATAAAAAAGCAAGAATTTCTATCCCCATGCAAAAGGGAATAGTTGACAAGGTTTTACGCTATGTCAAAATATCATTTACTACCTTTCCGTGTACGTCGGTCAGCCGGAACCGCCTGCCCTGGAATTTATACGTCAGCCGCTCATGATCGACGCCCATCAAATGCATCAGCGTCGCCTGAAAATCATGCACATGAACGGGATCTTTTACAATATTATAACTAAAATCGTCGGTCTCTCCATAACTGATTCCAGGTTTAACGCCCGCGCCAGCCATCCACATGGTAAAACACCGCGGATGATGGTCACGACCATAATCCTCAGCGGTAAGTTTGCCCTGCGAATACACGGTTCTTCCAAACTCCCCTCCCCAAATCACAAGGGTATCATCCAGCAATCCTCTTCTTTTTAAATCAATAATCAGCGCAGCCGTAGCCTGATCGGTGTTTTTGCATTGCTGCGCGATTCCCTTGGGCAGCCCGCCGTGGTTGTCCCAACCTTGATGATAAAGCTGAACAAATTTGACTTCCTTTTCCAAAAGCTTTCTGGCCAAAAGACAATTAGCCGCATAAGTCCCCGAATCCCGGCTATCGGGTCCATACAGATCAAAAACTTCATCCGGCTCATCCTTGGTATCCATGACTTCCGGCACCGAAGTTTGCATACGATATGCCATTTCATATTGAGCAATTCGCGCATCCACTTCCGGATCTCCGTAAGTCTCATTTTGCAGCTGATTGAGTTTCGACAAATAATCGAGCATTTCTTTACGGTCCGCCCCATCATATCCCTCGGGATTGTTCAAAAATAAAACCGGATCTTTTCCCGAACGAAACTGCACCCCCTGATGCTTGGAAGGCAAAAAACCGTTACCCCACAAACGCGCATACAGGGGCTGATCTTTTGATCCGTTTTTGGAAACCAGCACGATAAACGTTGGCAGGTTTTGATTGTCGGCGCCTAACCCGTAACTCACCCAGGAACCTATTGAAGGTCGGCCGGGAAGCTGATTTCCAGTTTGGAAAAAAGTGATGGCCGGATCGTGGTTAATCGCTTCGGAGTTTATCGATTTAATGATACAAAGATCGTCAACAACCTTGGCAGTATGCGGCATCAGCTCACTGATCCAGGTTCCGCTTTGGCCAAACTGGTTAAATTTATAGATCGACGGAACCATCGGCAAGGCACTTTGGTTGGCGCTCATACCTGTCAGCCGCTGCCCTTTCCGAACCGAATCCGGAAGATTTTGTCCGGCCAGATCAACCAGTTTTGGCTTGTAATCAAATGTTTCAAACTGCGAAGGGCCGCCGCTCATAAACAAATACACCACCCTTTTCGCCTTCGGAGCAATGTGAGGCAACGCTTTTAATATCTCCTCTTCAAATTTCGCGGCACTCTCGGGGGAAGCGTCCGGTGAGGATCCGAAGATCTTTTCGGCACCAAACAATGTACCCATCGCGAGCGCGCCCAACCCCAATGATGTTTTCGTCAAAAAACGTCTCCTGTCAAGCTTCTTATTTAACTGGTTGAATTCAGGACTGTTCAGCCGGAATTCGTCGTCATGATGGTGTGACATGGTTATCTTTTGGTTAATGTGGCGTCGGAATTGAGTATCGTACTGGCCACCACGGCGTTTGCCGCAACTAAGGCTGCGTCTGTTTTTCTGTCAATGACAAACTGGCCTTCACCAAGCCAGCCCACCGTTTTATCCGGCGATTTTTTAAATCTTTCATACTGTACTTTCTGCATTGCCGAAAGCAGATCAACCTCTTTTACCGACGGTGTTTTACCCGTCAGTTTTCTGTATGTCGTGTAAATAGCATTTTTACGATCAGCCATGGAGGCCATCTGAACGCCCATCACTTTCATCGCCTCAATAAATGTGGGATCATTTAACGTTATCAGGGCCTGCAAAGGCGTATTTGTTTTCTGCCGTCTTACGACACAAAAACTTCTTGATGTCGCATCAAAGGTCGAAAGTGTCGGATTAGGGACGGATCTTTTTACAATCACATACAAACTTCTCCGGTAAACAGCCTCGCCGGAATCAGGCTTATAGGTCGTGTTATTTATTTCCCAAAGCCCTTCCGGCTGATAAGGTTTCACACTTTTGCCCCCTATTTTTTTATTGATCAGGCCGCTTGCCATCAAAGCATTGTCCCGGATCATTTCAGCCGACAATCTACCGGAAGGCCCCCGGGCCAGCCACCGGTTTTCCGGATCCCTCTCCCGTGCTTCCTTCGAAGTGCGCGAATCCTGCCTGTAAGCGGCCGACATCACGATCATTTTATTTAGCCTTTTCACATCCCAACCAGACTCCTGAAAAGTCACAGCAAGCCAGTCCAGCAGTTCGGGATGACTGGGCATTTCTCCCTGATTGCCAAAATCCTCGGTTGTTTTTACGATTCCCGTTCCAAAGAAATTCTGCCAAAATCTATTGACCGCTACCCGCGCAGTCAACGGATTGTCCTTACTGGTGAGCCACAAAGCAAGGCCATACCTGTTTTTGGGCAGATTTTTCGGAAATTTCAATATCGACTCCGGCGTGTCAGGAAAGACTTCCTCCCCAAAAGAATCATAATTCCCCCGATTAAGGATATGCGCCTTCTTTGGTTTTGACATTTCCTGCATCACCATCAGTTCCTTGATTTTTTCGGCTGAATCCGCCTGCAAAGTTCTGACTTTGGTCAGCTCATTTTGGGCAATCGCTATCCGTGGAGAAACCGCCGACAGATAATAATTTTTCAACACTTTGATATCCGTATCAGTCAGGGCATTTTGCGACTTGGAAGCAATAGGCGACCATTCATTTTTGCCGGCTAAAATACCAACTTCGTAATCGGTCAGCACCCGGTTATAAACCGAAATATCGTCCACTTTCCCGCCCTTAAACCCGAGTCCGCGCCACCATCCGCCAATTTGCAAACCAGGCTGTTTATCTGTTTTAAAAAGAATATCCTTCGTAAGCTGATCCATCGTGGTCTGCATAGCCATTTCCGTTCCGTTTAAAAATAACCGGAAGCCATTTGCTTTTGAAGAGCCATCATAAAGGATGGTCAGCTGAATCCATTGCTCGCGTGGAATGCCCTTTTTCGAGATTTTCGTAATTGCATTCGACGGCGACGTATGCGCCATATTCAGTTCGAGCTGATCATCTTTCAGATACAAATGATAGCCCCGGAAGTTGTACAACCGCTCCGCCTGCGACTTATGCAAAATCACGCCTTCTTCAAGATCTTTTGGAATATTTACCCAAACACCGATACTAAACGGTTCCGATCGGCGGTAAACGCCAGTCTGATCCAGATCCAAAAACACATCCCCGTTCAAAGTCATAGCCTGCCCCTGGTCATGGCCGAAAAACACCGGCGCGTCTCCCGGTTGCCCTGATTCCCTTTTCATCACACCCGCTTGACGGGGATTTACTGCATTTTTCAAGGAATTGTTATCGAAGGAATAATAAGCCTGCAATCCCGGTTTCGGCAGTTTTTCATTTGACAATTTCTGATATTTTTTGTCGCTGATCCATTTTTGAAAATCCGGTTCGGCAACTGTCTTTGTATTCTCGACCGTTTTTTCCTGTGCCAGGATTTGGGCATTAATAAAACGCAGCATTTTCTCCTGCTGATCCGTGGGCAGCATCAGTGTCGGCGTAGGCAAAGCGTCGTCCCAGGAAATCTGTCCGGCTTCCTTTACATTGTTGAAAAAACTAAAAAGCTGATAATAATTTTTCTGGGAAATCGGGTCGTATTTATGATCATGACATTTGGCGCAGCCTACCGAAATACCCATCATCGCATCCCCAAACGTATTCGTACGGTCAATCACATATTCGGTTTGAAATTCTTCTTCAACAATCCCGCCTTCCATATTCTGCTGATGATTGCGGTTGAAGGCCGTTGCAATGATCATGTCCTTTGTTGGCTTGGGCATAAGATCCCCGGCAAGCTGCCAATGGACAAATTTATCATAAGCCATGTTCTTGTTAAAGGTGTTAATGACCCAGTCCCGATATGGTGACATATCCCGGAGACGATCTACCGTATAGCCATGTGAATCGGCAAAACGGGCCAGATCCAGCCAATCCACAGCCATTTTTTCGCCATAGTGAGGAGATTTCAAAAGACGGTCAACCTGCTTTTCGTAAGCATTCGGGGCATTGTCTTTAAGAAAAGCATCGGTCTCTTCCAATGTTGGGGAAAGTCCGGTCAAATCCAGCGAAACCCTTCGCAACAGTAGTTCTTTATTGGCTTCCTTTGCCGGTTTTAATTTTTCCTGTTCGAGTTTTGCCAGAATAAAATGATCAACCGGATTTTTTACCCATTCCTTATTTTCAACGTCCGGCAATGCCACGTTTTCGGGTTTAACGAACGCCCAATGCGGTTTGTACTCGGCGCCATCCTTGATCCACTTAATCAGAATCGCCTTTTCCATGGCTGTCAAGCTCAAATGCGACTCCTTGGTTGGCATCATATAATCGGGGTCCGAAGACATGATGCGGTGAAAAAATTCACTCCCTGCCAGATTCCCCGGATTGATGGCGACTTTACCAGGATTTTCAGGCAGATCCCCATAAGCAGCCTGTTTTAAGTCCAATCGTAAGCCTGCTTTTTGCTTGGCTTTATCCGGTCCATGACAGGCAAAACACTTGTCAGATAATACCGGCTTAACATGTTGATTATAATCCAGTTTATCTGGCAGGTCATTATAGGCTACCTGCACATCGGCAGGCAGATCCGGGCCGCAGGAGAACAGACTGGCAGCAACTAAAAAAAGTACCAAAAAGTGATAAAACCGCATCTGGATTCAGGTCATGAATTAAACTTCGACAAATGTATAGTTTAATAAATTGTAAAAATTATACAAAACTGACCACCACTTTCACAAATCCGACTTTTATTGATAAATTTCCGTTCCCCAGTATAACAAAGAGAAGTTATGACGAACCAATCCATTGCCAGATCGACATTTTCCCTATTAAATGCTGATTATGTCAAATTGAACAAAAACTGGAATTACCGTAATGTCATCAGCCCATTCTACCGGTTATACCTGATCGACGGCGGGCGCGGCAAGCTTTATCAGGCCGATAACACAGTCGCGCTGGAAGAAAATTATTTGTACCTGATACCCAGTTTTACAATCTGCAATTACCATTGTCCTGAATTTCTGAGCCAGTATTACATCCATTTTTTAGAAGAAGCTCCGGACGGGACATCACTTTTTTCATCAAATCAGAAAATTTTAAGAATAAGCGCCACACCGACTGATCATAATCATTTCAAAAGGCTGCTGACGCTTAACCCCGGACGGAACATAAAACAGTCGTACAACCCGAAAGACTATCAAAAACAGCCGGTTATGCAGCATTCACAGGATTTGAACAATGAAGTGCCGCTTGCTGCATTTATGGAAACGCGAGGCATTTTGTTGCAGCTTCTGTCCCGATTTTTGACAGCCGATCTGTATAATCCTTCCATAGCAAAACCCATCCCGTCCAAAACGCTGGAAACGATCAATTACATCGCAACAAATCTCGGCGAACCTTTAACCGTGGCACAACTTGCCGAAAGAACTTGCCAAAATGCCGATTACTTTTCAAGGGTTTTCCAGGATCATACGGGCTTACGACCGCTGCCCTATATTCAGACAAAAAGGATCGAAAGGGCGCAGTTTCTGATGCTGACCACGAATCTTACCTTGAATGAGATCGCCGCTGAAACGGGTTTTGAAAGTCTCTCCTATTTTTCACGAATCTTTAAAAGTATTACGGGGCAAACACCCAGTTATTACGGAAAAAACAACAACATGATTTGATTACCAATCATTAAAATGCTGTCCGCTTCTGAACAAAAACGTCCGCTTTTGAACATATTTGCTCCGTAATTGACTGATAAACATGTTGGCATAAAATTATTATCTGACACCTCAGGTGCCCACTTACAAGCTAACCGCCATGCTCAGAAACTATATTAAAATCGCTTTCAGAAATCTTCTTAAACATAAGTCGTTTAGCTTCATCAACATTATTGGTGTCGCGATGGGCCTTGCCTGTTTTTTGCTTCTTACCATTTATGTCAAAGACGAGCTAAGCTACGACCGGCATAATGCCAATGCGGATCGGATCTATCGCTTATCAAGAACATTTCTTTCCAAGGACGGAACCGAGTCGCTTCGTCTGGGCCATGCCGCACCTCCTTTCGGGCCGTTGATCAAGCAGGATTTTCCACAGGTCGAACAAGTGACCAGAATGCTGGAAACCGATGCGATCGTTCGTTATGGGGAACACCTTTTCAATGAAGAAAATTTATACGCAGCCGATGCCAATCTTTTTAAGGTTTTCACTTTTGACGTGATCCAGGGAAATCCGGGCAAGGCGCTGGTTAATCCATTTTCGATCATGTTTTCACGGCCAATGGCTGAAAAATATTTTGGAAAGGAAAACCCTTTGGGCAAAACAGTCCGGCTTGACAACCAACTGGATTATACCGTAACCGGCGTTTATGAGCCCTTGCCAGCCCAGGCTACTTTTCATCCAAACTTCCTTATTTCCTTTTCCACCCTGAACGATAACCGTGTTTACGGAGCCGAAGGATTGCGTACCAATTGGAGCAATAACTCATTTTCAACCTTTTTATTATTGCCTAAAAACTACGATCCGAAAAAACTCGTCAGTGCATTTCCGGCATTCCAAAACCGTCATATTGACCCAAAAGCGTCCACCTATTCGATACTTAATCTGATGAAACTTTCAGACATCCATTTGCACTCGCACATGGACTCTGAAATGGAAGCGAACGGCGATATTCAGTATGTTTATCTGTTTTCTGCCATCGCCATATTTATTTTGCTGATTGCCTGCATCAACTATATGAACCTGGCTACCGCGCGTTCGGCGAAAAGGGCCAAAGAAGTCGGTATGAGAAAAGTAGTTGGCGCCATGCGAAGTCAGCTAGTCAAGCAGTTTTTAAGCGAGTCAATTCTTCTGGTTTGTATTGCACTCCTATTAGCGATGTTGATCGTAACCGCCTGCCTTCCATTCCTGAACGAATTTACCAAAAAGCAGCTGACATTAACCTCCCTGACTGATCCCGTTTTTATCGTTGTTCTGATTTCCATCACACTTTTTACCGGCCTGATTGCCGGAAGTTATCCTGCGTTTTTCCTGACGTCGTTTCAACCTACCAGCGTTTTAAAAGGGAAAATTGCCTCGGCGCTTAAAAACGGGAGATTGAGACAGGCGCTTGTCGTTACTCAGTTTTCTATCGCCGTAGTGCTTATAATCAGCACGGCTGTGGTTTACAGTCAGATGAAATACATTCAGAATTACAAACTTGGCTATTCTAAAGATCAGGTGATTCTCTTACAGGCTGCCGGTGACTCTTCGACCAACTATGAAGCAATAAGCCAGCAATTAAAGGAAAACAGCGGCATTACCGAAGTAAGTCGGTCGTCACGGATTCCATCGGTACGGCTTCTTGATTCCTGGGACGCGTATGTGATGAAAGGTGACTCGATGGCATCTACCGATATCACAATAAAATCGCTGGCTGTTGATCCGGATTTTATTCCGACTTACAAAATTCAGATGGCTGCTGGAAGAAATTTTTCAAGAGAATATCCAACGGATAAAACGGAAGGCTTTATTTTAAACGCAACTGCCGCAAGAATTCTTGGCTGGAAAAATCCGAAGGATGCCGTTGGCAACCGGTTTGGTTACGGAGATATCCGCGGTCAGATCATCGGCGTCACCCAGGATTATCATTTTGAATCTTTACATCAAAAAGTTCCTCCGGTCGTCATGTTTCAGCATGGAAATATGAGATGGGTTTCCGTCCAGATTTCGGGGGGTAGTATTTCGGCTTCCATAGCCCATATCAAACAGGTTTGGGAAAGCAGATTTCCCGGAAGGCCTTTTGTCTACGAATTTCTGGATGAACGTTTTGGCAGGTTATATGCACGAGAACAAACCCAGCAGCTTCTTTTCGGCATTTTCGCGGGAATCGCCATTTTTATTTCCTGCCTGGGCTTACTCGGACTTTCCATGTTTATGGCAGAACTACGGGTGAAGGAAATTGGCGTGAGAAAAGTGTTGGGCGCCAGTGTATCGAGCCTGGTCGTGTTGTTATCCAATGATTTTCTCAAACTGGTTTTGATCGCCATCCTCATCGCCTCGCCCATTGCCTGGTATGGCATGCAACGCTGGTTGCAGGAATTCGCTTATCATACAACAATTTCTGCCTGGATATTTATTGGCGCCGGGGTACTTTCGGCAGCTATTGCCATCCTGACCATAAGTTTTCAGAGCATCAAAGCAGCTTTAAAGAACCCGATTGCGTCTTTAAAGAGCGAGTAAACTCCGCCCTTTAAGAAACGCATAGTCAATGCTCTTTAACAACCTTGGCCATGATTAAAAACTATTTCAAAATCGCCTGGCGGAATATGATCCGCAACAAGGCTTTTTCAGCGATCAATATTGTCGGACTTGCGCTGGGCATCGCGGCCTGTATCCTGATTTTACAGTATGTCGCCTTTGAATTGAGTTATGATAATTTCCATAAAAATGGCAGCCAGATTTACCGTGTAAAACAAGACCGGTACAATGATGGAAAACTGAGTACCCAGTGGGCTGCCGGAGCCTACGCCGTTGGCAATTCTTTCAGAGATGCTTATCCGGAAGTGGAAGATTATGTCAAACTGCTTAGAAGAGGCGTTTCAATTATCGACTTTGGCGAAAAGAGTATTAAGGTTGAAAAAATTTATATCGCCAGCTCCTCCTTCTTCTCTATTTTTTCCTTTCCACTGCTAAGCGGAAACCCGAAAACTTTATTGACAGAACCCAATACGGTTGTCCTATCCTCTTCCCTTGCAAAACGAATTTTTGGCAACGAAAACCCGGTGGAAAAAACAGTATTTCAAAACAAAAGAAAACCGTTTAAAGTAACAGGCGTTTATGAGGATATGCCCAAAAATTCGCATATCAAAGCCGATCTGCTTGTTTCCTATGCTACATTTCTCAACAACGTAAAACCCGATAATCCTGAAACCGCCTGGCAATGGGACGGCTGTCTGACATACATTAAGCTGCGTCCGGGTACGGACCCCGCCAGGCTTGAAGCCAAGTTTCCCGCATTGGTGGACAAACTGGCCGGTGAAGATCATAAGAAATACAAATCGGCAGCGGTTTACCTTTTACAGCCGTTGCGGGATATTCATCTTTATTCTCATTTGATGATGGAGCCCGAACCCAACGGAGACGGCAAGACGGTATATCTTTTGCTCGGAATTGCATTTTTTATCGTGGTGATTGCCTGGGTGAACTACATCAATTTGGCAACTGCACGGGCCATCAACCGGGCTAAGGAAGTTGGTGTTCGCAAAGCGGTCGGCTCGTTGAGGAGCCAGCTTATCGGACAGTTTATGACCGAATCTGTTTTGCTGAATGGACTTGCCGTAGTGCTGGCGCTGATTCTTGTCGCCCTGGCCCTGCCCAAATTCAACGATATATCGGGTCAGGAGCTTTCATTCAAACTTCTGGGCAGTAAATTATTCTGGCTGCCCTTGGGTGGTCTGTTCCTGATCGGCGCGTTTTTCTCTGGCTTGTATCCCGCGTTTGTCCTCTCGGGTTTTAAGCCGGTCGCGGTGTTGAAAGGAAAAGTAAGTGCCTCTTCACGGGGTATTTTGCTAAGGAAATCACTGGTGGTTTTTCAATTCGCAGCCTCACTGTTCCTGCTGGTAGGCACGCTGACCGTGTTTCAGCAAATTCGTTTTATGCGTCAGCAAAGTCTGGGTATCAATATTGACCAGACGCTCGTTATCAACCCGCCTATTATTGCCGATGATTCTACGTTTATGCGGCAAATGGCTGCGTTCAAAGAAGAATTGCTCCGCCAGTCCGGTGTAAAATCTATTACCGCATCGACTGTCGTGCCCGGCCAGCCATCCGACTGGAACGCGGGTGGGATTCGTCTAAAAGGCGCAGATGAAAGTCTGGGAAAACAATACCGTATCATCGGTGTGGATTATGATTTTTTACAGACTTATGATTTAAAACTGATAGCCGGCCGGAATTTTTCGAAAGATTTCGGGCATGATCCCAAGGCCGTGGTATTTAATAAAATGGCTGTACAGCAGCTCGGTTTCAGTGACCCTCAGCAGGCTATTGGTAAGGAAATTAATTTTTGGGGAGAGATCTTTACGATCGTTGGCGTTACAGATAATTTCCATCAGCAGTCTTTAAAAGATGCTTATGAACCACTGATTATCCGTTTAATTCCTGATGTCCGTGGATATTTTTCGGTTAAACTAAGTCCGGGATCGTCCGGCAACGCCATCGCCAGTGTTCAGTCTGAATGGAACAAATTCTTTCCCGGCAATCCTTTCGAATACACATTTCTGGATGAACGCTTCAATGACCAGTACAAAGCCGATCAGCGTTTTGGGCAAGTGTTTGGTATTTTTACAGGACTTGCTATCCTGGTTGCCTGCCTCGGATTATTCGGATTGGCCTCCTTCACAACCGCGCAACGCACCAAAGAGATCGGGATTCGAAAAGTATTAGGCTCCACTGTTTATGCGATCGTTGAAATGCTTTATCGGGAATTTGCGGTGCTTGTTTTTATTTCTTTCCTGATCGCCGCACCCGTTGCCTGGTTTGCGGCAAGTCAGTGGCTCGATGGCTATGCATTCCGGACCGGTATTCAGTGGTGGCTTTTTGCCGCACCGTTTGTTCTGGTGCTGCTTATTGCGCTGCTGACCGTTAGCTTCCAGAGCATAAAAGCAGCACTGATGAATCCCGTAAAATCATTGAGAAGTGAATAAGTGGCCGCCGGTTTGATTATGCTGCCAAGATCCTTTAAAAGAAAGTTAACCCAATTGTAACTCGTCAACCACGCCAATATGTTAAAAAACTATTTCAAAATCGCCTGGCGAAATCTTTTAAAGAACAAGACTTTCAGCCTGATTAATATCCTCGGACTTGCGCTCGGTATGGCGTGCAGCCTGCTGATTATGCTTTGGGTTCAGGATGAAATCAAGATGGACCGTTTTCACGAAAATGATGCCCGGCTCTTCAATGTAATGGAAAACCAGCATTATTCGGGGACTATCAATACGTATGCGTCCACGCCGGGTATTCTGGCTGAAAACATTGTAAAGGATATTCCTGACATTGAAAAAGCGAGCCAGCTGTTATGGGAAACCGCTCCGGTTTTCCGGGTTGGCGATACATTCGATAACGAAAAAGGGCGTTTTGTTCAGGGAGATTTCCTGAACATGTTTTCATTCAAGCTTACGGAGGGTGACGCAGCAACCGCTTTGAAGCGTCCCGATGGTGTGGTCATTTCAAAAAAACTGGCGGAGAAGTATTTCAAAGGAACCGATCCGATGGGCAAAACGATGCGGATTGATAACAAGGATGATGTAATTGTCACAGGGGTTTTAGATGAAATACCGTCCACATCTTCAATGAAATTTGATTTCCTGATGAGCTTCAATCGCTGGAAAACCTACAATACCTGGGCAAAGGAATGGGGCAATAACGGCCCAAGCTGTGTTGTGCTACTGACAAAAAATGCGTCTCCGGAAAAAGTTTCGGCCAAGATCAAGGATTATATCAAAACCAAAAATAAGGATAGCAATGTGGAGCTTTTCCTGACGAATTACGGCGAATCTTATCTCTATTCCAAATGGGATTCCGGCAAACAAAACGGAGGAAGAATTGAGTATGTCAGGATGTTTATCATTGTAGCCATTTTCATTCTGGTTATCGCCTGTATCAATTTCATGAACCTTGCTACGGCACGTTCGGTCAAGCGCGCCAAGGAAGTCGGTCTCCGGAAAGCAGTTGGCGCTTATCGAAGCAGTTTGGTTGGCCAGTTTATGGGCGAATCTCTTCTGATCTCATTTCTGGCGCTTATTTTAGCCATGGCTATTGTCTTTTTGCTGATCCCTTCCTTTAACACACTGACGGAAAAGCAATTGTCACTGGACTTCACAAATCCGTATCTGTTATTTGCGCTTCTGGGATTAACGGCCATCACAGGCATCATCGCTGGCAGTTATCCGGCCTTGTTTATGTCTTCATTGAATCCCGTTATCGTTTTAAAGGGTGCTTTAAAATTCAAACCAAGCGCAGCCTATTTCCGCCAGGGACTTGTCGTGTTTCAGTTTGGATTGTCCATTCTGCTGATCTTATCGATGATTGTTGTTTACCGGCAAATTCAGTATATCCAGACAAAAAATCTGGGTTTCAATCGGGAAAACCTGCTTTATCTCACCGATATTGAAAAAAGTATGGAAAAGAAATTTCCAACCTTCAAACAGGCGCTCGAAAATCAGTCTGGGATCAAGGCTGTTTCGGTTTCCCAGGCAAACCCGTTGAATTATGTAAGCAATACCAGGGGTGTGAGCTGGCCGGGAAAGGATACGACCCAGCAATTGCTTTTCAATGTCAATCCATCCGGTTATGATTTTGTAAAAACGATGGGAATCAAACTACTCGACGGTCGTGATTTCAGTCCGGCATACGGTACAGATTCGACGAATTATCTGGTTAACGAAGCCGCTGCAAAAAAGATGGGCTACAAAGATCCTGTCGGTAAAGAACTGACACTTTGGGGTAAAAAAGGAAAAATCATCGGACTTATGAAAGATTTTCACATCGGATCGCTTCATGTGGCCATTGAACCGCTGATCGTTAACCTGCAAGCCAAAAGTCCCAACTTCGGAGCCGCCATCATACGAACCGAGACAGGCCAGACGAAACAGGCCATTGCCAGTGTGGAAGAAGTATTTAAGAGAATTAATCCTGGTTTTCCGTTTAAATATCAATTTGCAGACGAAGAGTTTGGCAAACAATACAAATCTGAAAATGTTGTCAGCCGGCTGTCCGGTTACTTCGCTTTTCTGGCAATCTTTATCTCCTGTCTGGGGCTATTCGGACTGGCTGCATTTACGGCGGAACAACGTACCAAGGAAATCGGCGTACGGAAAGTTTTGGGCGCCAGCGTCACAAATCTTGTCCGTATGCTTTCTGCCGATTTCGTAAAATTAGTAGCTATATCAGCGCTGATCGCATTTCCAATCGCCTGGTATTTCTTAAAAAGCTGGCTGGAAAAATACGCCTACCGCATTGAAATGGAATGGTGGTATTTTGTCATCGCCGGGTTTTCGGCATTGTTGATTGCCCTGTTCACAGTAAGTTTTCAGGCTATCAAAGCGGCTTTGATGAATCCTGTAAAAAGTTTGAAGAGCGAGTAAGCAGAAGAAAAGCAAGTATACTGTATCCCAGCACATTGTATCAGATTCTCATTAAAACCATTAAATAAAAAGAACTAGGATTTTTGTGTAAATAATTGAACATTTGATTGTAATTACATGATAAGTAACGGTTAAAAAGTCTCTCAATCCCAAACAACTTATCGTCATGAAACACCTATCCACCATTGGCAGCTACCTTGTGGCTGTTTTGCTCTTTCTCACGCTGTCTTGTACAGATCACGATATTAAGGAACAACCCGATTTGGAAACGTTGGTTTATGGCGCAAATTGCAGGTTCTTATTTACTTACAAATTGAATGTAAGAAGGATTGGCGACTTCCCTGTTACAGAATACGGCATTGTGTGGAAACAAGGCAATCCACTGGATTATCACCCGGGAGTTCCTCCAACCGATCCGCCAGTCGTTGGAACAGACACCAAAGTAGTTTTTGACCTGCCATTGACGCTGGGCGAAAAAGAAAAATTTGCCGGTGGTGCCTGTGTCCCACTGGTTTATTACCGGACCTATGCGATTTTACAAGACGGAACCGTGGTTTATGGCAATTTACTGGCGTACAGAATTACCGGCTAGATTTGTTTTAACCTGAATACCCAAATTGCAGCGTCAGCACGATGTATTCCGGTGCTGACGTTTTTTTTTTTGTAACCCCACCAGCGCTGGACACGAGTGTCCGAAAATGAACAATTTTTATTTCGCAAAACAAGTCAACACACTGATAATAAAATCTTTAAATACCAGGCATAGATTTAATACAGAACAAACGAAAAGCCTGAATGATCGTCTTTAAAATCCTTAATTCCTACATAAGCAATCTATGTTAAAGAATTATCTAAAAATCGCATTACGCAACCTTTGGAAGCACAAGGTGTTTTCCTTCATCAATGTGCTCGGCCTTACCGTCGGGATGTCGGCTTGCTTTCTGATCTTCTTGTATGTCCATTTTGAAGTAAGTTATGATGCCTTCCACAGCAAGTCCGACCGGATTTACCGATTGGTAACAGACATTAAGACACCTTCCGAAACCATCAACACCGGTGTAACCAGCTGGGCCTTTGCACCCAATATCAAAAATGACTTCCCGGAGGTGGAAGCCTTTACACGGGTGAGCGGCGGAAGCTATCTTGTCAGAAAAGGAGATATCAAATTTCAGGAGGAAAAAACATTATTCGCAGACTCATCCCTGTTTAAAGTTTTTGATTTTAAACTGATCAAGGGAAACCCAAAAACGGCTTTGAAAGAGCAGTTGAGTATCGTTTTCACTGAAAAAGCGGCGAAAAAATATTTCGGCAATACGGATCCTGTCGGGCAAACCTTGCTTTTATCAGGAGAAGGGTTGCCGGCCACCGTCACAGGAGTTATTAAAGACATTCCTGAAAATTCCCAGATTAAAGCGGATATGTTTTTGTCGATGGCCACGCTGACGCAGCGCATGAACAAAGGAATTGACGAGCAGTGGGGCAATTTTGGCGCGACTACTTATCTGCTTTTGAAACCGCAGACGACGAGCGCGGCCCTGGAAAAAAAGTTTCCGGCATTTCTTGAAAACCGGGCCGGAAAAATGATGAAAGAAATGCAAATGCATTACACATTGTTTCTCGAACCTCTCAGAGACGTTTATCTGCATTCGACACGGGGCGGACAGGAAACGGGCAGTGCCAATAACGTCTATGTTTTTTCTGCGGTTGCGATTTTTATTTTACTGATTGCCTGTATCAACTTTGTAAACCTGACCACGGCGCGTTCCGTTGAGAGAGCCAAGGAAGTCGGGATCAGAAAAGTAGTTGGTGCGCCAAGAATGCTGCTGGCCCGTCAGTTCATCAGCGAATCCATCCTGATTTGCCTGATCGCCTTCGTTTTTTCAATCGCATTATCCGCCATCTTAATTCCGTTGTTTAACAATCTCTCAGGTAAAATCATTAGCACAGGGATATTCGCGAATCTTCCATTTTTGGGTATTATGTTTATCGGAGCCATCATCATCGGATTTGTCGCTGGCTTATACCCCGCTTTGGTTTTGTCTTCATTTGAACCCGTGGTAGTTTTAAAAGGACGTTTTACGACGAGCGTAAAGGGCATTTTACTGAGAAAAGGATTGGTTACCGTTCAGTTTGCCATCTCCATTGCGCTTATCATTGCCACGCTGGTCGTTTACACCCAAATGAACTTCATGCGTAACAGAGAGCTCGGTTTCAGCAAAGACCAGATGCTGATTGTAAGCTCGGAAGGCGATCCCAAACGGGAAGCTTTCAAACAATCGTTGTCTGGTATTACGGGCGTAAAATCGACGGCTGCATCGTCGAGCGTGCCAGGAAGCGGGAATCCGGGAGCATATTCGGAAATCGAAAATAAAAGCGGCGATTTACAGATTGCCAATCTGGACTTATACTTTGTTGACTTCGATTACATTCCACAGTTTCAATTGAAAGTCATTGCCGGGCGGCCGTTTTCAAGAGAATTTGGAACAGACACGACGCAGGCCATGGTCATGAATGAGGCAGCCGTAAAATTGTTCGGCTACAAAACACCGCAGGAAGCCATTGGACGCAGATTCAAGCAGTGGGGACGTGAAGGAAAAATCATTGGCGTGGTCAAGGATTTTCATTTCCGCGCTTTACAGGAAACGATAAAACCACTGACCATGCGTATCGAGCCCGGTGGAAGTGACCTCGTATCAGTAAAAATTGACGGCGGAAATATCAAAGGTACGGTTGCTGCCATTGAAGAAAAATGGAAAGCCACGATGCCGAACCGGCCCTTCAGCTATTATTTTATGGACGAATTTTTCGACCGGCAATACAGGAGCGAAGAGCGTTTTGAAAAACTGTTTTTCAATTTTGCGATCCTGGCCATCTTCATTTCCTGCCTCGGTTTACTGGGCCTGGCATCGTACAGCACCATGCAGCGAACCAAGGAAATAGGGGTTAGAAAGGTGATGGGCGCTTCCATTGGCAGTATTGTTGGACTTCTTTCAAAAGATTTCCTCAAACTGGTAATTGTCGCATTTGTGATCGCTTCTCCCCTGGCCTATTACGGGATGTATAAATGGCTGGAAAATTTTGCGTACAAAACGGATATCAAATGGTGGATATTTATTGCCGCGGCGATTCTTTCCGTAGCCATTGCCTTTTTGACCGTCAGCTTCCAAAGTACCAAAGCAGCGCTGATGAACCCCGTAAAATCGTTAAGGAGTGAATAAACCATGCAGTGATGCATTTCAATATTTCTTAAATGCGGCATTTCATCGGTGTAACTTTTAGTTTCATCTATTAAAAACGGTAACTGGTAGATTGGGCTTATGGTGTGGTTAAACCAATTGATTTGAATGTCCTCTAAAAGGCATAACAAACCAATTTAAACACTGAAAACCATGAAAAAGTACATCATAGCAATCGCCGTTTTCGTAACACTTTCTGTTGGAAATTCTTTCGCCCAACGCGCTCATGTAAATGAAAAACCTGCTTACAATTCGCCAAGAGATAATGCCTATGAGGAATTTCAGATCAATAAACTTGACAACATTGTAAAGCTTAGCCGCAAACAGGAAAATAAGATCAAAAAAATTGAAAACCGTTATGACAGAATAATGGCCCGAAGCAGAGTCCGCAACTACAAAGAGCTTGAATGGAACAAACAAAAAGAGATTATGTCTGTATTAACCCCGGTTCAACGCCAACGCTGGATCGCTTACCAAAATAACCACAATTCGGGCCGTTTTAACGGCCGTGGTTAACTTTAACAACCCGTTTAGGATGTCCGCTTTCAAACTGAAATATGTTCGAAAGCGGACATATTTCAGTTACAACAAAATTATAAAACGCTTATTATCAACAAAATAACTCACAAGACAAATCCTGGCACAAATTTGTAAAGTTGATAAAGATTCTTCTTCACAAAATCAGCAGCCATGATAAAAAACTATCTGATCACTTCTTTTCGCAACCTTCGGCGTAACTGGAATTTCACCGTTATCAATATAACCGGTCTTACACTTGGTCTGGCCTGTTGCCTTTTGATTTTTTTCGCTCTGCGTTTTGAGCTTAGTTTCGACAAACATCATCACGACGGCGATCGTATTTATCGTTTTGCCGACCGAAATAAAGAGCACGGAGACAAAGGTTACAACGTTGGCGCCCCGCTCCCGCTCCTGGCAGCTTTGCGAAATGATTTCCCCGAAATCAGAAATGCCGTAACCAACACCTACGCATCCAAAGAAATGCTAATCACCGTGGGGCAAGGGGAAAAAAGGAAGAAGTTTATAGATCCGATTAATTCTGTCTCGTTTATCGATCCTGAGTATTTCAATATTTTCGATTATACCTGGTTAAAAGGCAGTCCGGCAAGCAGCCTGACCAACCCCGGCTCAGTGGTGTTAAGCACGGATCAGGCGAAGAAATACTTCGGAAATGCCGATCCGATGGGGAAAACGATCCGGGTTAACAATCGGATGAACTTCGTTGTTAGTGGTATTATCGACAATCCTCCGACGACAACAAGTTTTCCTTTTACGGTCATGCTTTCTTACTCCTCGCTGAAAGAATATGGCGCCAATACAAGCTGGGACGACTGGCAGTCAACTTATGGCGGCGGTCAGGTTTATATGAAACTTCCCGAATCTTTCAGTAAAAGCCAGATGGAAAAACAACTGACGGCTTTCGCAAAAAAATACCGCGACCCAAAAGATGCGGCGGAAAACGACTGGATTCTTCAGCCTATGCATGATATTCATTTTGCCACCAATACGCAAAACTAC
Source organism: Dyadobacter sp. LHD-138 (assembly GCF_030929615.1). GTDB lineage: Bacteria > Bacteroidota > Bacteroidia > Cytophagales > Spirosomataceae > Dyadobacter. The sequence continues at coordinate 86,297 of NZ_JAVFVU010000006.1, forward strand.
GCTGGCCGATCCATTAGCAAAGGATTGATCTGGTCGATGATTCTTGTGGGCAGTTTTATTCTGATCACCGCCTGCGTAAATTTCGTAAATCTGGCCACTGCTCAGGCGCTTCGCCGTGCACGTGAAGTAGGTATAAGAAAAGTACTTGGTAGCACCCGGGGACAATTACTTCGTCAGTATTTTTCTGAAACAGGCATCATCACGGTACTTTCTGTCCTGCTCGCACTCATCATCGCACAGCTTTCACTGCCTTATGTTTCGCAGATTCTTAACGTCAAATCGCAGGGAACTTTATTTATCACCGATCCCGTAATTATGGGTTTCCTGGCTATTTTATGTATTTTGACTACGGTTTTATCCGGTTTTTATCCGGCATTAGTCGTTTCGGGATACCAGCCCATTCTGGCACTGAAAGGTAAAGTCGGCAAATCCGGAAGGCAGCAGTCCAATTTGAGGCGAGGGCTTATTGTGCTTCAATTTACGATTTCCCAGGTAGTTTTGATCGGGACAATCATCGCTTACAGCCAGATGAAATATTTCAGGACACTGGATTTAGGGTTTCAAAAAGACGAAATCATCAACGTTCCTCTTCCCGAACAAACAGACGGAAAACTTGAAAATCTGCAGGCAAAATTGAAATCGGTACCGGGCTTAAAATCTATGAGCTTCAGCGCTTTTACCCCCATGTCCAAGAGTAACTGGCAAACGCGCTTCAAATATGAAAACAACGAAGACGTCCTTGACTTCGAAATAGTAATGCGCCCTGCTGATACTTCCTACGTCAAAACCTATGGACTCACCTTGCTCGCAGGCAGAACTTACCTTCCGGCGGATACCATGCGGGAGTACATCATCAACGAAGCTTTTGTCAAAAAACTCGGTTTTAAAAATCCACAGGATGTTATCGGCAAAAGAATGGCCATCGGTGGTGGTGGAATTAAATTACCCATTGTCGGAGTGGTGAAAAACTTCAATACGTACAGTCTGCACAGAGAAATTATTCCCTGTGTGCTCACCACGTCACGGAACAATTATGGCACGCTTGGTTTAAAACTTACCGCCAATGCAACCACGGAACAGCTATCGCAAATTGAAAAAGCATGGACGGAAACCTTCCCGGATTATATGTTCAAATACACTTATCTTGATCAGACATTAAATAGTTTCTATGAAAAGGAAGAACAGCTTTTTTCCCTTTTCCGGATTCTGACGGGGATTGCTATTTTTATCGGCTGTCTGGGACTGTATGGTGTGGTTGCTTTTATGGCCGAATCCCGAACAAAAGAAATGGGAATCAGAAAAGCAGTCGGCGCTTCGGCTTTCCATATTTTCGGATTGTTTTCCGGAGACTTTGTCAAACTCGTTCTGATCGCACTGGTTCTGGCCTCACCCATTGCCTGGTATACCATGGACGGCTGGCTGAAAGATTATACTTACCGGATCGAAATCAGCTGGTGGATATTTGCGCTGGCTGGCTTTATGGCCGTTATCATTGCACTCATCACGATAAGTTTCCAAAGTGTAAAAGCGGCGTTGATGAATCCGGTGAAGGCGTTGCGGAGTGAGTAATTTCAACTGACATGTATTAAGTAAAACGTCCCGGGAAGTAATTCCGGGACGTTTTACTTATAATGGCAACTGCCTAATTGTTTTCATTGGAATAAACATCTTCCCGGTACCCGGCAAATATATGAACCCGTATTTTTCGTAAAACCTTACGGCATTTGAATCTACCGGATCAACAATCACAGCCAGAGTTCCCAGATTCTCTGAAAGTTCAAGGCATTTGTTTAAGGCACTGAGCAGCATAATACCACCATATCCTTGCCCCTGGATGCTTTTGTCTGTTGCCAGCCTGCCAAGCAAAACTGTTGGCAAATCTAAATATCCTGGCGGAAGCCTGTTTTGAAGTTCTTCCGGAAAATCTTCTCTTTGAACCGAGCTGGCTGATAAAGTGTAATAACCCTTCACAATCTTATCACGGTCAACCAACACAAAACAGGCTGACAGATCTCTGCTTACATCTTGTTTCGCCTGCCTCTTCAAATAATTATCCAAAAGATCATTTCCACAATCAAAATTCTTTTTTTCGCATGATGTATCCAATCTCTTAATCAGAAACTCCATTGGCTTTGTTGAATTTAAGATATTTCAATTGCGCTTCTCTAAGCTTATCATTTGGCACCGGTGGATTCAATAGTGCATCAAGAAATATTCTTTTATCGTCGATGGTTTTAAGAACGTTGTCATTTTCCTTAATTATTCGCTTCGCCTCTGCATTGACACAAAACACGATAAATTCAGAAAGGCTCTTGAACCCTCTTAATTCAGAAGCCAGCTTAATAAGCTCTTTTTGTTCCTTGCTAATTCGAACATCAATTCTGTCATTCATTATTGTAGCCATTTCTGTCTAATCTTTGCTTTTCCTACGATGAATACATTGCAAATATGGTATTCAAATGTACGTATATTTTACGTACACATACACGACGTTTCAACATCATTTAATCCCGCTAAGTTCGTTTCAATTTCTTACAACCCGCTGACGTACAAAATAATCAGCCATAATCAACGTACTCAATGCAAATACTACTGCCGGATAAATCATTGGAAGCACCATCATGCCCTCTTGCAATTTGAATAACTCCTGATCTATCTTAACAAAAAAATTAGGTGCCCCCTCTACCGCCGTATCCGATTGTCCCAAAACACAAAATCCAATGATCAACACAGCTGTCGCCGCCACCAGATACCAGACTTTCCTGCTGACAATTGGCTGTTCCGCTTTTTTTTCTGCCAAAGCAATTTGCGTCATGATTGTTTTCCGAAACAATGGAGACGGTGTTTCCGGCTGAAGCTTTGTCAAAATGGTTTCCAAAACAGCCGCTCTTTCAAGCGCCTGCTCAGTCTCCATCTGTATATTTTTCATCAACATACCAGTAAAATCGGGACTGGTTTTGTCTGGCCCCGTTTTCTGAATCAGCTTTCTGAAACGATCTTCTTTCTCCTTTTCCATAGTCATTTCAAAGTCTGCGCATTCGCTCACAATAAAAAACGAAGTTCTGCTTCCAGTATTTTCCTTGCCCTAAACAACTTAACCTTGATATTAGACGACGACAGACCGGTGATATCCTCAATCTCTTTCACCGTATTTTCGTTCATGTAAAACAGCGTAATCAAAAGCCCTTCCATTTCCGGCAATTTTGAAATCGCCTGTTTGATGAATCTGCTTTGCTCCTGCGCATGCATATGCTCCATTTGCGGAACAGTATGATCATAGGTAAAACTGTCGCCGGTTTCTTCATCAATTGAAAATGCCGGTACTCCGTTTTTCTGTAACCTGGTGATTGAGGTCCTGTAAACAATGGTATACAACCAGGTCGAAAATTTGGATTTCCCTTCAAATCTGTGCAGCTGCTGATAGGCCTTGATGAAACTTTCCTGGGCTGCATCCTCGGCATCTTCTGCATTCCGCATGATCTTCATGGCAATGGTATAGGCCATATCCTTGTACCTATCAACAAGAAAAGCGTAAGAAGCCAGATCTCCTTTTTTTACCTGATCAATATAAACCTGGTCTTCCGTATTTTTCATTCCTATGGATGGCTGCCTGATGCGTGTTAGACCCGGCCCGAGCCACTCTGGTTACAAAAAACGCTAAAAATTTTTCTTCTGATAAATTTAAACAATTTTTGTAACCTTTGAACCGCGGCACTGGTCTTATGCAGTATAAGTTCAATTTAAACGACTGAAACAAAATGAGTGGAGTATTCGCAGGTGCCCTTATTTCCATGGCTGGCTTTGCCGGGATCTTCGGAATTGTATACGTATTTCTGATGACACGATACAAAGAACGTATAGCCATGATAGAAAGAGGTGTTGACGCCTCTATATTTGTTGATCAGAACAAATCCATTTCGCCTACCCTGAAATTCGGCATGTTGTTTGTCGGAGTTGCCCTTGGCATCATTATCGGTGAGGTCCTGCATGCATGCTACGATTTGAGCAAAGGACCTTCCTTTTTGTCCATGATATTCCTTTTCGGCGGTTTGAGCCTGATCCTCAATTTTATTATTGAAAGAAAACTGGCGGATAAATAACTAATGCCCGCACCGAAATTATCCCGAAAACTGCCACTCATGTAGCTATTACACCACCTGTCACGAACACAAAAACCTTTCACCAAGTACCTTGCAAAACATAGTACCTTGATATACCTTTGTTGTGTTGATACTTTTCAAGAAGACGTTCTGACAAAGATTTCAACGCCGTGAATCAGCATACAAGTACCCGATGCAACCGAAAAATTGAATTTTCCGGAGAAGACTTCCTATGCCTTAAAAATCTATTAGCCATAAATTTAACTACCATGAAACTTACATCTATTCTATTTTTCCAGATCCTCATTTTGAGTATTCTGCTTTGCATCCCGAAAAAAACTCTGGCCCAAAATGCCTCCGAAGGTCGTAAAATCACCGGCTCCATTTCCGATTCTATTTCGCAGAAAAAGCTTGATTTTATTACCGTTAACCTAATGACCGACAAAAACACCGTGGTTAAGGTCGATTACAGCAAAACGGACGGCTCTTTTACTTTTTCCGGCTTGAAACCGTTAAAGTATCAGGTCGTAATTGTGGGTGTCGGATACAAAGATAAAATGTTGGCCGCCGACCTGAGCGACTCTACCAAACAAACGGTGAATCTGGAAAACATCCTGATAAGTCCGGCTACGGTAGGTTTAAAAGAAGTTAAAATCACGGCGACCAAACCCGTCGTAACCCAGGAAGTAGACCGTATTTCCTACGACGTGCAGGCCGATCCGGAAAGCAAGGTTTTTAGCGTACTGGACATGATGCGTAAGGTTCCATTACTTTCCGTGGACGCTGACAATATGGTCTATATGAAAGGAAACAGCGATTTCAAAATTCTGATCAATGGAAAACCGTCCAGTATGATGGAGCGAAGTTACAAGGAAGTACTGCGCAGTATGCCTGCTTCGTCTATTGAACGTATCGAGGTAATCACCACGCCACCAGCCAAATATGACGCCGAGGGATTGGCCGGTATCATCAACATCATTACAAACAAAAAAGTAGACAATGGCTACAACGGATCCTTGAATATCAGCGAGCGTTTTCCAACGGGAGGTCCGGGATTTGGCGGGTCTGTGTCGGCTAAATTCGGAAAATTGGGCATGTCAGCATTTGGAGGCGCCAGCATTTATAATACGCCCGTAACCACCAATTCCACATCCCGCAACACCTTCGGAAACGATCCAACCAGTCTGCTTCAAAACGGAACAAATAAATCGGATAGTAAAAATGCCTATCTGGGATACGAGATCACGTATGAAATAGACAGTCTTAATTTGATTTCCGGCCAGTTTAATATCAATGGAAACCGTTCGAACGGAATCAACACGCAGAAAAGTTCGCTGACCGGTACCGAAGAAATTCTGCAAAAGTATATCCTGCAAAATAGCAATGGCGGAAATGGTCAGGGTATGGACGCAGCCGTGAACTATCAAAAAGGATTTAAGGCCGACAAAAACAGATTGCTTACTTTTTCGTACCGCTACTTTTCTTATGGTAATAAATCGAACAATAACCTGGCCTTTACCGACCGGGTGAACTACGACATCCCAGATTACAAACAGCTTAATGATCAGCGCTTTTCGGAACAAACTTTCCAGGTTGACTATGTTTATCCGGTAAAAAAATTGAACATCGAGGCCGGTTTGAAAGCCATTATCCGGGATAATAAAAGTGATTTTCAAAACTGGTCTTACAACGATGAAACGGATCAGTATGAAGTACAACCCGGTCTGGGAAATAAATTCAGGAACGGACAGAATGTTTTCGGGGCTTACAATACGTATCAGTACAACCTAAAAAAATGGAGTTTTAAAGCCGGTGCCCGGATCGAACAAACTGTGATTAATGCCGATTTTATTTCAACGGACTCGAAGGTGCGGCAGAATTATTTCAATGTGATTCCTTCGGTATCTGTTAACAGAAAACTGAAAGGTAACAGCGCTTTGAATTTGGGTTATACGCAAAGAATTCAGCGTCCGGGTATTTACCAGTTAAATCCGTTCGTCGATAAATCCAATCCAAATTTTGAACGTACCGGAAACCCGGACCTTCGTCCTGCCAATGTGAACGATATCCAGCTTGGATACAACTGGTCGAAGAAGGCATCCATCAATTTCGGACTTGGTTATACTTTTTTCAAAGATCTTATTTTCCCGGTTTCCGTCTATGATTCTACAACCAATATTACCAGGACTTCATACGGTAACACGGGCCGTGCAAAACTTCCTCAGGCAAACCTGAATATCAACTACCCGATTACAAAAAAATGGAATTTCAGCATGAATTTAAGAGCCGCGTATGGCATGGTGCAAGGGTTGGTCAACAATGTGCTGATTAAAAATGAAGGACTGATGTATCAGTTCTCGGGTTCAACCGGCTATCGTTTTGAAAAAGAATGGCGGGTTAACGCAAACCTGAATGCAAACGGACCGAGTGTAAGCTTGCAAGGCACTTCCAATGCAATGGTTAGCTCCTCGTTCAGCGTCAACAAGGATATCGTGAAAGACAAGTTATCGCTCTCGGCATCGGTAAACAATCCATTTACCAAATTCAGACGTAACCACAATGAATCATTTGGCCCGGATTTTGCCCAGAACAATGACCGTCGGGATTATTTCCGTTCCTTTAATTTCAGTGTAAATTATAAATTCGGGAAGCTAAAAGACGCGATCAGAAAGAATAAAAGAGGGATCAGAAACGATGACGTGCAGAGTGGCAGTTAGTGGAAAAGGTTTAGTTTAAATATTTTATTCAAATTTCGATTATCGTGTGTTTGTCGTTGAAATTCGTTTGTTACGCAACGTAACATTGTGTAAATTTAACGACAAACACACACGATACATGGAAGAGTTTCACCTCCGAATGCAGCTTGCTGCACTCAGGCAATATCTCAGAGACAGGCAGCACGAAATGACAGAAGACGAGATAAACAGAATTTTAGACCTCATCGCCCGTATATTGGATGCACTAAATGAGAAAAATAGTTGATCGGTTGAATTTGTCAACAGTAAATAAGGACTATGAAAGCAGTAATAAAAAAAACAGAATTGGATACATTACTAGCGGACAGCGAAAACGCTCTACGAAATTACTTGTATATAAATGGCAAAAAGTACCCCACCGACCAGTGGGTAACCGTCGCCGAATATTGTAACCGGTTCAATATCCCCAATACGCAAACAGTGAGCAACTGGATTAAAAGAGGCATTGTGCCGTCTGAAAACACGTTAATCATTGCGGAGTATAATAACATTCGGCTCATAAAAGCGGTGCCATATCAGGATCAATGAAATCAGTTCTGATTAACGATCCTGTCCCAAATCGAGCGGTGTTTTTCAAAATACGCTCCACGAAACTTGTCCAACACTGAACAAAACTGTCCGCATTCGGACAGTTTTGTTATTTAAAAATCACATAACAATCTCATTATAAGTTAATTAATTTACAGGCATAAATTTGGTATCATACCCAAGAGCAGTCGTTCACATCCAAACTCCTTGTTCCTGAAACCTGAAACGCCATGTTTAAAAACTATCTGAAAATTGCACTAAGAAATCTCGGCAAGAACAAAATCTACTCCTTTATCAATATAACCGGACTTGCCGTTGGTATTGCCGTAGCGATGCTGATAGGCCTTTGGGTTTGGGATGAAATCTCTTTCAATAAATCTCACAAGACTTACGACAGACTTGCGCAGGTGATGATCAATCAGACCTTCAATGGAACAATCGGAACGAGTAACGCTTTATCATTTCCGTCAGCAACAGAAATAGCAACAAAATATCAGAACGATTTTAAACAGACGGCATTGACGTCCTGGAACATGACCCATTTATTGGTCAGTGGCGAAAGGAAAATAAACAAAACCGGAATGTATGCCCAGCCGGATTTCCCTGCCATGTTATCCCTGAAAATGCTTAAAGGCGATTATTCAAACGCCATCAAAGAGCCGGGATCGGTATTAATTTCAAAATCCATCGCCGAGGCACTTTTTGGACATGAAGACCCTGTCAACAAAGTTATCAAGCTGGATACAAAATATAATTTCAAGGTTACGGGTGTTTACGAGGATATGCCCGGCAACTCCGAATTTTACAACGTTAAATTCTTTTTGCCATGGTCGGATTATGGCGTGGCAGAACCCTGGGTGAAAAAATCCGAGCAGCAATGGGACAACCACTCTTTTCAATACTTTGTGCAACTCACCGACAAAGCTGACTTGAACAAAGTCTCCCTCAAAATCCGGGACGTAGAAAAACCCCATGCTGAATCAAAAACCGATCACCCGGAGCACTTTCTTCATCCGATGAGCCGCTGGCATTTGTATTCAGAGTTCAAAGATGGGAAGAATATTGGCGGCGGCATTCAGTTTGTGTGGCTTTTCAGCATTATCGGCGCTTTTGTATTGCTGCTGGCATGTATCAATTTTATGAATCTGAGTACAGCCCGTTCTGAAAAACGTGCCAAAGAAGTTGGTATACGCAAAGCCGTGGGGTCGCTGCGCAGCCAGCTTATCGGACAATTTTTAAGTGAATCGATCATGGTTGTTGCATTTTCACTGCTGTTATCAATCATCATTGTGCTCCTGGTATTACCCGCTTTTAACGATCTGGCGGGCAAAAATGTAAGTTTTCCCTTTCAGTATCCGCTTTTTTGGCTGATTATAACGGTATTTTCTCTTTTTACAGGGTTTGTTTCCGGTAGTTATCCGGCGTTTTACCTCTCCTCTTTCAATCCGCTAAAAGTATTGAAAGGCGGTGTTTTATCTTCAAGAATGAAATCCCGAAACTGGACAGCTACGCCGCGTAAAGTGATGGTTGTTGTCCAGTTTACAGTTTCGATCACACTGATTATTGGAACAATCGTTGTGTTTCAGCAAATCAAACACGCCAAAAACCGGCCCGTGGGTTACGACCGCACCGGTTTGCTGCAAGTTGAGATGGTACCGAGTCATTATGGCAAATATGGGCCGCTTCGTGACGATCTTTTGAAATCCGGAGCAGTGACAGAAATGAGCGAATCATCCAGTCCTACAACGGAAATATGGTCCAACCAGATCGGATTCAGCTGGGAAGGTAAAGATCCGAACAGCGACCCGTTGTTTGGAACGATCGGCTGTACGCATGATTTTGGAAAAACAATCGGCTGGAAAATTATTGAAGGAAGAGATTTTTCAAGAGACTATTCGACCGATACCTCGGCCATTATCCTCAACGAAGCCGCAGTAAAGCTAACTGGTTTGAAAGAGGTGGTCGGAAAAACCATTCGCTACAATCAAAAGCCCAAAATTGTCGTCGGTGTCGTCAAAGATATGGTGATGAAATCACCATACAAAGCAACTTTTCCAACCATATTTATGATGGATTACGAAGGGGCCAATCTGATTAATATCAAGCTAAAACCGGAGATCCCAACGGATCTGGCGGTTAAGAAAGTAGAAGCTATTTTCAAAAAGTACGACCAGGAAACACCTTTCGAGTTTAAGTTTGCTGACACCGAATATGACTCAAAGTTCCACTCAGAAGAACGGGTTGGCAAACTCGCCCGCGTATTTGCCGTGCTCGCCATCCTGATTTCCTGCCTTGGCCTGTTTGGACTTGCGGCTTACACTGCTGAACAACGTACCAAGGAAATTGGCATCCGAAAAGCACTTGGCGCTAATGTGGTACAAATGTGGGCCATGTTGTCCCAGGAATTTGTTTATCTGGTTAGTATTTCATGTCTCATCGCCTGCCCCATCGCCCTGTATTTTTTAAGTGACTGGCTTAAAAGTTATGAATATCATATCAGTCTGAGTTGGGAAGCATTTGTATTTTCAGCCGCCATGGCCATTATAATCACATTGCTCACGGTAAGCTTCCAGGCGATTAAAGCGGCATTGATGAATCCGGTAAAGTCTTTGCGAAGCGAGTAGTTATTTTGCCTATTTCTTTGTCAAAAATTACTTTAAGTCACACAAAATATATGTGTTGAATGGCAGGACTTTAATTCGCGCCATTCAACACCTGTCATAATTTACCATCTTTCATTTTTGCCAACGTTGTCTCAAAGGAACGGGTTGGATTCCCTGTTACTTTCTGGGCCTCCACTGCTTTGATTTGCCACGCTATCGCTTCATCTCTTCTTTCTAGTTTGTACAAAATATGTGCATAGGTATCCAGGTACGCTGCATTGCCCAGTCTCATGGGATGTTGCTTATTTTTAGTTAACTCGTCAAACCAGGTCATCGATAACTGCGACCATTGTAAGGCATTTTCTAGATCTTCCTTTTTTCCTGCCATTTCGAAGAAGTGCCAGGCGTGTTCATTCAGCTCGATATGGAAAAATTGCGAAGGAGCAGTAAAGCCAATTTTTTGTACTGACACTTCCTTAGAAGGGTCCGGCTTGGGAAATGACTGATTACGAAACTCTTTTTCATCCATTTTCAAAAGCGAATCAACTGTAAGCCGCTGATGAACCTCCCCTAAAAATCTTCGGGTTTCCAGAAAATACCTGGAAGTGTCTTTTACAGAATAAAAATAACGCAAAATACTTCTGTTATAAGCAAGCATCCCCTTGGTAAAATCAGGCAAATACGAGTTCGCAGAAAAACTGCTAACTGCATAGGCCAACGCGCGATCTTTCTTATTCACAGCCTTCCGGAATGAAGCATTAATGATGGCATTGTTCATGGCCACTGCCTCACTAAAAGGAACTGTCCTGTAAATGCTGTCCATCAAAGTCTTGGGGGCAGCAGCACGAATACTCATAAAAGCTTTACTATCCAGTGAAGGCCCTTGTGCATAAAGATATCTGATTGTATTAAAGTTTTTCAGGGAATCGACAGATATCAAGGCAACATATTCGTCCAAGATATCCTCAACAGAAAGAGCGCTTTGCTTTCGCTTCACAATATAATCTTTCAAAAACGGCAAAGACCTATCTCCCGCCTCATATTCTTTCATAAATTGGTCCAGTTGTTTTCCTCCGCGTCTGCTCAATGCAATATCTGCTTGTTCGGCGTAAACAAAACCGGCACTTGTAGAACCCTCATAACGATGTAAAATATTCCCCTGCGGATCCACAAATAACGAAACAAGAGCCCCCTTTATCTCGAATTTATCTGCAAGTTTTTGCCTGCCTCCGTTTCAACATTGGCACGAAGCGAAATAAAATTGACAGCAAATTTTTCTCTCAAAACTCCCGAATTAAAGCCTTGTGAAGCAACTTCATTACATTGCTGGCATTTGTTGCCCTCCAAATGAATAAAAACCAGCTTGTTTTCAGCTTTTGCTTTTTTAGAAGCCTGCTCCCAGGTCAGATCTTTCTCGAAGACGATTTGACTGAACACCGGCAAAGAAACAATTAGAAGAAGAAGGAAAATTACAGGTCTCATAGGTTTTCCGGCTAGTGATGGATACTCAAATGTAACCTGTAAAATCCAAATATGTAACCGGAGCAAAATAATTTAATCTTCTCTTTACATCTGCCTTAGATCATGAAAATCACAAATCGGTCCGGGAAGTTGACAGTTCAGGTATCAGCTTATACTTCCGTCACGATTGGCTTGTCGTTTCTGGACCACTCACTCCATGACCCCACATACAGATTTGCACCCGTGATACCTGCCTCGTCAAGCGCCAAAAGGGTGTGACAAGCCGTTACCCCTGACCCGCAATGAACGATTATCTTTTCCGGTGCATGCCCCTTTAATGCTTCTGCATACTTTGCTTTAAGCACCTCGGCCGAAAGAAAATCACCGTCTTCCCCCATATTGCCCAGATAAGGTATATTGACTGCTCCCGGAATGTGCCCGGCCACCAGATCAATCGGCTCACTTTCGCCGTTGTATCTGTAATTTTCCCGCACATCAATGATCACATAATTCGGGTCTGACGATGCCTCGGTAACCTTTGCCAGATCAACCGTAGGCAAAAGCCACGCCTCAGCGGGATACCCGGGATATTCTGTCAGCAATTCCAGGCTATCCTGAGAAACAACGAGTCCTTCATTCACAATAGCTTCCAGACCGCCGCTTACCACATAGACTTCCTGATGGCCGACAGCTTTCAACATCCACCAAAAACGCGCAGCCGCCATCGCCCCTCTTTTATCATCGTAAACAATAACCGTCGTTTCAGGCGTAACACCAAGCTGACCCAGCAGCAAAGCGAATTTCTTCACATCGGGCAGCGGATGCCGGCCACCGTCTGCCGCATGCTCTGCTTTGTCGGAAAGATCCGTTTCCAGATTTACAAAAAGTGCTCCTTCCAAATGACCTGTATCAAAACGGTCTTCCGCATCGGCACCACCACGTGCGTCAATGATCACCGTATCTCCGGTAGCGGAAAGATCCGATATTTCACTTGCTTTAATGATATTCATAAGATTCTGTTCCAGTATTTTCTGATTAAGCCCTCAATTTACCAAAATATAAATCAAAGCAAACGCATTTCCACGACGTGATCAGATTATGTAAAAAGGATTTTCAGGTTCTTTTCAACCACCCTTGATACGGTTCAACTCGTCTTCGCTTCCGGCCCGACGGCTTCTGGCAGCTTTAATTTCATTACTTCCAAACCGGTAGTTAAAGTTCAGTTTCAGCATGCGTCCTTCAAATTTGAACCGCAGACGGGTTTCAATACCCGCGTATTCAGAGGTATAACCGCCTCTGGCCGTATGCAGAATATCGCTGAATGAAAGCTTCAAAGTGGCATTATCTTTCCAGAATTTCTTCTGTACACCGGCATCCATCATGCCCATGGCCCAGTTGTAATCGATACGTCGGTAAGGCGAGTTATACCAGCCCGACAGTTCAAGCGTCCAGTTATTTTTCAGCTTGAAAGTATTCTGGCCATTAAGCAGGAACGCGGTCGTTTTGTTATTAATAATCAAACCATTTTCAAGCTGAGCCTTCCATAAACTGTGATAACCGCTTATAGTAAAGTAAATTTCCCACCATTTGGTAACCGGCGTCGTCAAACTGACATCCAGGTTAAATCCCTGCGAATAGTCCAGATTTTGGGTAATAAAATAGGTATGGCTGCTGTCATACGGAATGCGCAGCGTTACCACCGGCAAACGGGTCCTCCGGTACCCAAAGGAAGTGGTCAGTTTCGCCTTGTAAACGTGCGTCAGTTTAAAACTGTTGGCATACTCCGGTTTGAGAAAAGGATTGCCTTTGGAATAAACAAGCTCGTCGATCCGGTACTCAAACGGATTGAGGTTCTGATAACTCGGACGATTGATCCGGCGACTGTAATTCAGGTTAAAACTATGATTTTTTGACGCCTTGAAAGACAAAGCACCGCTTGGAAAAAGATTGGTGTAAGAAGTGTCCACCTTATTCAGCGCGTTTTCTTTGTAGCTGATCAGATTCCCAAGTGAATGGGTATTTTCAGCACGCAGGCCAAGTTGCAAGTCCCATTTTTTCGCAAAAGATTTGTTGTAATTGATATAGGCAGCATACACTCTTTCGGTGTATTTAAACCGGTTGCTTTTGTCAATATCAATCACTTCGGTATCGTGGATGACGTTAAAAAAATCGAATGTGTTGTCTGATTTCACATCGGAAAGTTTGAAACCATAACCCAGTTTCCCTTTCTTAAACGGCTGCTCGTAGTCGGCCTTGAAAGACCTGATCCTGATTTCGACAGGTGTTTTTGTCACGTAGTTTCGCTCCAAAGGTTCTTTTTCCGGCTCGTCAAACTGATAGGTATTGGGCTGGTAACTGATTCCTCTGGAAGAAAAAATCCCGTAATCCGCATCTACATTCAATTCGTGCCCGGTGGTATCGGCGTAGCGGTAGTTCAGGTTAAAATTAAGATTTTTGTTCTTTTCGGGGTTGGAAGTCTTTGAATTCAGCACGACAGAATCGGTATCCATTGCAAATCTTTTGCTGATCAGCGTCCGGCTCTCTCCGCCTCCGTTGTGATTGCTGGCACGTCCGTTGGCATTAAAACCAAATGTGCTTTTTGAACTCAGAAAATAATCGGCGCCTATCCTGGCGTTGTGCGTCGTATCACGCCAAAGTCCTTTCCATGTCTTTTTGTAGCTAATATCATTCAGAATCTGATCGTCCAGCGTGCGGTTGTGCCAGGCACCCTGGCTATATCCGTAAGTGCCGAAGATGTTGAACTTTTTATCCCGATGATTCAGGTTCAGCGAAGTATTGTATTTAGGTGTTATCCCAAAATTGGTGCCCAGACTCACATTTCCGTTGGTACCGATCTTGCGGTTCTTCTTTAGGCGAATATTAATGATGCCGAGATCACCCGCCGCGTCGTATTTAGCCGATGGATTGGTAATGATTTCAATGGCTTCAATGTCGGCAGAATTCATACTTTTCAACGTGGAAGCAAGGTCCCGCCCGGAAATTTGAGAAGGACGTCCGTCAATGTAAATCCTGACACCCGACTTCCCTTTCACCAGAATATTTTCATCCTTGTCTACCTGTACACCCGGAGATTTCCTGAGCAATTCAAGGGCCGTAGAGCCTGTGGCATTGACGCTGCCTTCGACATTGAAAATTATCTTGTCATTGGCAATTTCGATCATGGGTTTTGCCGCCGTAATTTTCACCTCGTTGAGCTGTTTTGTATCGGAGGATAAAACAATGGATTCCAGCTGAATATCCTTATCCTCTACTTTTAGAATTGGTGATTTAAAGGGGACAAACCCAACTGCCGTAATCCTTAACAGGTAACTTCCTTTGGCAATGCCTGTAATTTTAAAAACCCCGCTTTCATCAGCTACATCCGCTTTTACCAGTGTGGAATCGCGACTGCTGAGTACGGCAATCCCGGCAAAGGGAACACCGGTATGCTGCTGGTCGTTAACCAAACCCTGCACGGAAAATGTCTGGGCAATCAGCACATTAGAAAAGAATAGCAAAAGGATAAATAAGAAAAATTTTTTCATGGCTAAATAATTAGTTCAATTTATTGCAAAGGCACTAAAATCCGTAAAAAGTTGCATCTGCTTCTGATTTGGCTTTTATCTGTTAGCCAACGGTATAAACTCATCCGGTTCACACATACATTGTGGTAACCCTATCAAAGCAAAAAGGTTACACAGAGACATGAAATTTCTTCTAGTTCCTGATTTTGAAATTATCCCGATTTCGATGATACGCAGAGGAAACTCCAATGGAGTTTTTCGATAGTTGTTATCTCCTTTTTTCTATAAACAGGATACCTCTTCGAGGTAAGTTATCGAATAGTTTCAGCACGAAAAGAGCCTCTGATATGTAAAATGAAGTATACTTGATGACTCGTTACAAGCCAAAAAAGCGCTGTAAGAGCTCCCTGTTTATAGCATAAACGAAACAAACAAAACAACGGGGCTCCATCGGAGCCTCCTCAATTTATAAAAAACAAAAGGTCTGCCAGGTTTTCTTGCAGCCTTTTTTCTTCTAGTTCCTGATTTTGAAATTATCCCAATTTCGACGATACGCAGGGGAAACTCCGATGGAGTTTTTCGATAGTTGTTATCTCCTGATTTCTATAAACAGGATACCTCTTCGAGGTAAGTTATCGGAAGAGCTTTCGATATGTAAAACAAAGTATACATAATAACTCTCGATAAGCCAAAACAGCGCTGTAAGAGCTCCCTGTTTATAGCCTAAACGGAACAAACAAAACAACGGGGCTCCATCGGAGCCTCCTCAATTTGTAAAAAACAAAAGGTCTGCTAGGTAGTTACCCGACAGACCTTTATCAATTTAAAAACTTAAACTTAAAAAGGGATAATCACTTTTACACTTGCGTTTCGCCCCATGTTGTAAATCCCGGACCGGCCATTTGGTGAGGCCGAGTAATATTCAAAATATTTTAGCCGGTTTAAATTCGACTGATAGGATTTGTTAAACAGATTATCGACCTGCAAGAACAATTGAAAAAGCGCTCTTTTATTTCTGTTATTCACCGTCGCCCCCGTACCCAGGTTGAATAACGCATAACCCGCTGTTGCCGTTTCCGTATTATCCACGCCGTAAAACTTGTTTTGTGCTCCGTAATAATCAACTTCGGCACGGAAATATACCGAGGACAAATTCCCGATTTCCTTGCTGACAGACACTCTGAGCTCCGAACGACCATGAATTGGTGGTATAAAAGGCAGATATCTGGCCGCATCCCCCTCCTTCTCGATAAGTGCATCATTGCGGTTTAGACCTCGGATAAATGCCAGACTATTGTTAAATGTCAGCCATTTCAGCCTGGTCGGATGCAGGTTTACACTGACCTCCGCTCCAAATAACTGCGCTTTGGACTGCTGATACTTGTAGGTAAAATTCCCCGGCACGATGATCACCGGTTTGCCCGCATCATCGTACAATCTTGCCTGATAAATATAGTTATCGATCTTGTTATTAAACAATTCCAGGCTGATATCCAGCTCCCTCAGATAACCGATAAACCCGATATCCGTTTGCAGACTAAATTCCGGTTTGAAATCACGGTTACCAAGATACACGATATGTGCACCCGGATCCAATCCATTGGAGCCAATTTCGGTGATATTCGGCGCGCGGTAACCACGGGAAACATTGGCTTTTACCAGCAACCTTTCCGACAGGTTGTAGGTGGCCCCCAAACTTCCTGAGACACCATTGAAGTTTCGGTTGTAAGCCGGGAACTGAAGAACGGCATTGCTATTGCGCGGAACTTTAAGAAGCTCGTCATATCCACTTTCCGGATTGTGCTGCACGTACTGATCAACCCAGTTCCATGAGCGCGTATCATAGCGAACCCCGCCGCTCACATCAACCTTTCCAAGTGATTTTTTCAGGAATAAAAAACCTCCGATATCAAGCAGTTTGTAGTCGGGAATCGGGAAATCCGTACCATCAAGATTTTTGTTGGTCTGGTACATCCCATTCACACCCAATGTCGCTTCCAGCCCTTTCCATTCCGGTAAATTATACTTAACGTCATAGTTATACGTATTGAGCTGAATATACAGTCCGGGTTGCTTTGGCGTAGTTGGGTGGTTATACTCCCGTCTTACGCTCTGCTGAAAACCAAACAGCGCGTTCAGGTCTCCTTTTCCAAGTAAAAAGTGATTTCTGGAAAATAACCGGTAATGCTGAATATGCTGGTGAAGCGGATTGATATGGTAGGTTTTCAAATCTTTTTCCGAAACAAAAGGACGGTCTTTGATATTGTCCTGACCACTTTCAAAAACCTGACGTGTAAACCGGCGTGTCAGCGAGTCACGGCTACCGTCAGGAATTTCCTGAAGGTTATTGTAAAGCGTCGCGTAGATATAGGAGGATCCCCAGCGCTTTTCAAACCCGGTCATAGCCGACAGGTTTAGTTCATTATAAGCCGTTCCATATACTCTGCCATCAATTTTATTTTTATAAGCCGTGGCATTTTTTCCAGAAACACGAAAAGCACTTTTCCAGCCATTTTTGTTGTAAGCCAAACCGCCCGAAGCTCCGATCATGCCATTATTGCTATGAAATTCGCTGGTAATATCGCCTTTAAGCTTTCCCTCAGGACCTTTGGGAAGGTAAGGAATAAAATTTATCACACCCGCCACCGCATCAGATCCGTAGATAAGACTGGCCGGACCTTTCACAACCTCCGCACGTTCGATCCCATACTGGTCGATTTCTATGCCATGTTCATCGCCCCATTGCTGTCCCTCCTGCCTTAAACCGTTGTAGAGCGTCAGCACCCGGTTGTATCCCAAACCTCTGATAAAAGGTTTGGAAATGTTCGGACCGGTGGTCACCGCGCTTAGCCCGGGTACACCCTTTAAAACAGCATCCACGATGTTGTTGTTGACATTCATGTCCATTTCCTTTTTGGTCATGACGGCGATAGCGACCGGACTTTTTCGCAATTCCGTAGCACGGGAAACACCGGTCACCACCACTTCGTTCAGCGTGGTATTGGCCGCATGCAATTCCACATCATAGATAACGGGCTCACCAGCAATGATATCAATCATTTTTCTGTAACGCTGAAAACCCACGCCGGAAATCTGAATTTCATAAGAACCTGCCGGAAAATTGGATAATTTGTAACTTCCGGAGCTGTCAGCCTGGGTTCCATAACGCGTTTTTGCCAGCGTGATATTTGCATAAGGCACCGATTTATCCCCCGAGCGAACCACGCCCGAAATCTGCCCGGTTTGTGCCTGTGCACTGGCAATGATGGCTAATAATAGAGATGTTAAAAGGATAGTTATTTTCATTGAAAAAAATATTGAGTAGCAATAATGGCTTCCAGTCGTACATAAAGCCGCATCATTTGTGCGTAACGATCGAATCCTGAATTAAAAAATTTAAATAGTAAAAGAGTTAGGTTAACCGATCTGCACTGGAGGCCCCCTAAGAAAAATGACCCGGGTATTCCGAAACGTTTCCCTTTCTTCATAAACATAGATCATGCGCAAGGCCGACCAAGTGGCCGGAACAAAGAAGGTCAGTTCCGGAAGAAATGAATCAAAAGGTATATTACCGATACAATCCAGCCAAAGCAGCTCCGATTGCGTATGCTGATGTGCCGGAAAATTACATTTACTACCAAATTCAGCATAAGGATGTACGTGACTGATAATCCGTCCATCGGGCATGCGGTGGGCGTGACGAAACACGACATTGCTGAGGCAGATCAGGCCCCACAATACCAGCAAAAAGCAGGCAGTTTGTCGTCGTTTTATAATGTCAGCGCTCATAATTCAATTAATGCAACAATGTTGCAAATATAAATGTATTTACCTACACTTTCTTTGTAAGTCTCTATTTTATTACGGAATAATCAAATTCAAGGAGAAATATTTTCCATCATTAAAAAATACACTCTGATATCGCTCAAAACCACTTTCCAGTGTATCAAAGTTTAAATTTAGACAAATCTAAAAATTATATTTATAAATTAAAATTTTTAGATTAGAATTCCCTTTTTCAAAAATTCAATTTCACTTAATTTTTATTAAATAACAGGCTAATTATTGAAGTAAATACCTGGATACAAGAGCATTTTAAGCTTACATATTTACAATAACCCTTACTAAAATGTAGCTATCAACCGAATGACCGATCGGAGTAACCCGCTATTCACCAGTCATTTTCGATAAAAATGTCTCCATAAACAAATAGAAAATATCATAAAAAGCCCCGGAGTTCGGGAAAAAACTGTCCTGAACTCCGGGGCTTGATGCGCCATTACAAACGCAGGCGGTCGGTTATGCCACGGCTGCTTCTTTGTTATATCTATTCCGGTAATCGATCGGTGATAAGCCGGTTATTTTTTTAAAAACTGATCGGAATGCTTTGGCATCAGAGTATCCGACATCGTACATGACCTCACTGACATTTTTACCGGTGGTTTCAAAATGTTTTTTGGCCGCCTCTATTTTTACCCTCTGGATGTATTCCACGGGTGTATTGTTGGTTGCTTTCTTAAAACGCCGCTCAAAATGCCGTCTCCCAATGGCATATCTTGACGACAGATCCTCTACTGAAATCTTCTCGGTTACATTATTTTCAATGAATTCCTGTGCTTTTTTTATCGGATCGTCCTCATGCTTCTTCTGCCCGTTAAACATCACGAATGGAGACTGACTTTTTCGGTCGATTTCGAGTGCGTAAATTTTGGAAGCCATAATGGCGATCTCCCTGCCCGCATGTTTTTCAACGAGATGTAAAAGTAAACTCCAATAGGAAGTAGCGCCGCCCGAAGAATACAATCCTTGCTGCTCGGTCACAATTCTGCCATCAACCAGTGTCACCTCGGGAAACATTTCCCTGAATTCGGGCGCAGTTTTCCAGTGACTTGAACATTCTTTTCCATTGAGTAAACCCGTAGAAGCCAGCAAAAACGCTCCGATACAAAGACTGGCAACCTCGGCGCCGCGCTGATATTGTTTCACGATCCACGGCAAAAATTCCCTGTTCAACTCCACAGCTGTGACCAAATCACCACTAATCGCGGGTATAATAATCAGATCCGTTTTGTCAACCTCGTCCAACAGCAGATCCGCATGTACCGAAAACATTCCGCCATGCACTTTTACATCTTTGGCAAGTCCGACAAGCTGAACTTTAAATTGTGCAGGTTTCCCTAACGCCTCTAAAAAATCGTTGGCACCGGTAAATATCGTCCGGGGGTCAACAATACTGGCTAAAACAGCCTCATTCGGAATAATAATTGAAATGTGTTTCATTGGATATAATGGCTAATCGGTAATTTACTGGTTAAAATCCGGCATTACTCAAATACAATGTCCTTCAAATTTGAAGTCGCAAAGTACCCCACAAGAAGTCTCTTTTACACGTCATCAAATATACTAATTGCCTATAATTTTGTAATGAAAACCTGAAATAATAGCAGGATTATCGTGATAAAACCCTCGCTATTGCGGATGAAGTACCGAATTATACTGATAGAAAAATGCGAAAAGTAATTGTTTCCATGAACGTTACCCTCGACGGCTTCATGGCCGGTCCCGACTGTGAACTGGACTGGCATTTCGTTTACTGGAATGATGAAATGGCTGAAGCCGCCGCCAGGCAGTTAAGTAAAGCCGATACCATTTTACTCGGGCGGATCACTTACAGGGCCATGGCGCTTTACTGGCCTTATCAAACCACCAATTTGTCTTTTGCAAGACAGGATATTGCGTTTGCGGATATGATGAACAACTACAAAAAAGTCGTCTTTTCCAGGACTCTGACACATTTAGGATGGCAAAATTCAAGGTTGGTGAAAGGCGGTTTAAAAAAGGAAATACGGCGGCTCAAAGAAGAGAAAGGCAAAAATATCATTGTCTTCGGAAGCGGCAGCATTGTTTCTGCCTTGATCAAATCAGATCTGATCGATGAGTACCAGCTTTGGGTGCACCCTGTTTTGCTTGGAAAAGGAAAGCCGCTCTTTAAAAATTCTAAAAATAAAATCCAGCTGAACCTCTTTCATCAAGAAGCATTTTCATCGGGCGTCACGGTGTTTTTCTATAAGCCTTCTAGCATGACAGTTTATGTAAAATGAGGCTTTCAAATAAATAGGGCAGTTTTTTTTCTATCGGTTACAACCATAGAATTCAAAGTTGTGTCACGAGAATATCAGTATTTACTGTTATTCCATAAACCAACCCATACGAATAGCCCATGAAAAGTAATTTTATTGCCATTCTGTTTTTATCCCTGCTAGCCAGCAGCTGTATCAAGGAAGAAACTGAGGTTCCGCCAATTGTGTGTGATTGCTTCAGTAACCATGTTATCGGAAAGGATAGTTTGACCTCCGGAAGTTATCTCGGTCTGGAAATCAATAAAGAGGCAGCGGATGTTTATACAGCCCTGGAACAGCTGCGTGATACGAAAAACGTTCAATATCTCAATGTAGTCAATAACATATTTTCGGGTTTGAGCCAGCTTAAAGACCGAATTCCTCTATATCAGTCCATTTTCCTGGACGAGCAAAAAGGTACTGATTCCGGTGTTCAGATCTCATTTGAAAAAAATAAAGTTTCAAAAATATTTCTAAACAGCGGCCGGCAACTTTCCCAATGGCCAACCTCAGCAAATGCCGAAACAGCCATAAGAACCGGTGACGACGTCACTTCACTCTATGCCAGGCTGTTAAAAATAAATAAATTGAGCGCCTATGTCAATAAATTCGAGCGTATTTCCCTCTTCACCAAAGATATGTCTTTAAAATATGACCCTATCCTGGGGCAGTCGCCGCAATGGTATTTCACCCACATACCGGGGGACAAATTGATGGATCTGATCCACTTAAATTTCAAAGACGGCAAGCTCGTAAAAATTAATATCACACATTACAAAAACAACTAGCGCACAAATAATTATCACAGCAAAAGGATATCCGCCTGGCCATATTTAGTATTGTTTAATATTAATGTAGTCAGTCGGTTATATTTTAATCCATATCGGCTTTTATTCAAAAACAAGGATAAAGTCTTCCGGTTATTTCTCAAAAGTCACATCCCTTTTTTCTATTTAAAACCATCCGTCTCCAAAGTATTAGCACAGCCTAGCAGCTCTATTTTTCAGACCAAACCAGTGGTTTTAGTCATTATTTTCCAATTGAATCACATACGGATGAGTTGCCGAATACTTTAAATAAAGCGTATCGCCGGTTTTCATTTGTTTGTTAAAAGGCATCCTCTTTTCGACCACTCGCCCATTGGCGCGGTAGTAATAATGCCTGTAAAACTCGTACCTTCCCTTGCGATATTCGCTTGAAATACGCCCCGCAATGGCGTAAGTTCTTATTCCGTCTTGCTCAATCCATTTCTCCCTGAGATTATTACAGATCCAGGCATTAACGGCAATCAACGCGCCGGCAAAGAGTAGTCTCCCAAGGAAAAAGGCCAGTATTCCTACATTGTTATCTGGGAAGTATTTTAAAAATGTCTGGTACAAAACAAAGCTGGCTACGATCATGATCAGCATAGCCACGGTAGGAAAAAAATGATCCTCGTCCGGGAAGCTATAAATGAAATAGCAGGAGCTGAACAAGATTAGCGCTATGGATATGGCTGATTGCTTTTGAATTCCGGTCACTGATTACTTATTAATGTCGTAGCCAAATATCAAAACAAAACGATCATGTAGGGTCGTTTTATTGATAAAAGGTTCCTGCAAATTCACAGTGGTTAAAAACAAGAAAAACTGCCTTCGGGATCCTGTCATGAATAAATTCTACCAATGTTTAAAACATTACCGAGTAACGAACACCCGAACAAACGATCCAGCCACATTCAGGCATTCACGTTTTCAATTAAAACTCAAATAAAAATCCGACTCTGCCAAAACCTCTTATTCTGGCATTATACAGTTTTGCGTCGATCTGGTTTACCGCATACTTTTCCTCTTTGTCAATTTCCCTTCGATTTTCATTCCAGGTGCTGCTTCCCAGGGGTGTTTTTTGATTGGCAAATTGCACCACTTCATCAACATAGCGAGACGGATATTTATATTCCCTCGTATTAAAACTCTGCGTGATAAAGAGCGTGGATTTACGGAGTTTCATGGATAAAGAAAAATCCGTGGTCCATATCCAGTTAATCAATCTCCCTTCCTTAAAATTGTAATTTAGCAGCGGGTCCAAAGGTGCCGGTCCCGTGTAGGGAATGAGCTTTCTTTTGGAGAGAAACTCGTCATCGGTGCCATCCTGATCGCTTTCTCTGGTCTTAAAGACACCTACGCCCTGTATCAGCGAGTTATGGATCACATATCTCAGTTTGGTTTCAACGGAATAATAGAACGTATGCCTTATCCAATTTACAATCCGAAACTTCGATTTGACAAATCTTGATTCAGGATACATAAAGCCATAATTACCGCTTCTGTCTTTGAAACTTCGGTTTGAAAATCCTATACCGGCACCTGCTGCCGTCAAAACATTTCCGTAGTGCAGTTCCACAGGGGTATAAATATTAATTCGTCTCTTTCTGTACGTTTCTTTCGATTCATTGTCCGGACGTTTTGGTTTAAAAACATCCCCATCCCTTGAAAAAAGCATCAAGTCCAGGCTGTAATCAAGGTTGAAAGCAAGTCGTCCGCCGTTACCAATCTGATCCTCCCATCTATTGACGTGGACGGATGCCAGCGTAATATCCCGGTGTAAAATATCCTGCACTTTTCGGCCGGCATCTTTACCAATCCATCCAATTTTGGTTTCTAATTTGGCCCGCCAAGCTCCGGTATAGTGTAAGTAATACTTTGATCGTCCAAAATATTGAAAAGAGGCGAAGGGTCTGTCAACATTGTAAGACATATCCCTTAGAGCATTTTCACCATTTAATGCAATCGTGCTGTCACTTCCAAAGCGGATATACGGCGTGTAGGCTTCAACGCCATAGAAAATCCCCTGGTAAGAAAGAATAAATTTATTGTTAAATAGTTCGCTGCCATTGATAAACCAGAGCTGATTAAAAAGATCCGAAAAGAAACGAAGTTTAAACTGGTCCGTCAAAATTTCAAGTCGGGCCCCGCCGGTATAATCCCGGTCTTTGTTCATCTTTTTTCCAAAAGGAGGTAGCAGCAAAAAATCATTGTCATGATACGCCATAAAAGCTCTGAACCAATCATTGCTGATATTGCTGTCCCGATAAATCGAATAAATCTGATTCTCCAAAAATTGATATTGCCGTTTAACCTGTTTCAAATTCCTCCGCTGTTTTTCCAGAAAGACGCTTTTTGAATTTTCAAAATTCCTTTCCAAAGAATCCACCTCGACCTGATAAGCCGTCATCAGAAAAACCATTGTCTCATAATTCCGGATCTGATCCAAATAAAAACTTAGCGAGTCTTCGTTGCCCGCAGGATTTCTTAAATCCAACACCCTGATCAGCTCCTGAGTTTTGTCCAATATTGCACTATCACGCTCCGTTTTAATTTCAGTAGTAATATTTTTGGGCTTGACACCCGGCGCTGGGTTAATCTGAATAGAATCGCTTTTGAGCGTGTCCTTTGGCGCAACCCCTCGCTCTAAAAGACCTTTGTTATATTCACTTCCGCTTGAAACTTTCTTCGTCTGCTTTTGGTAAGCTGAAATCGTCGTATCCAACTTTTGCACCCTATAAGACTTCGTGTTTGGCGACGGATTCTGCGCATAAGCACTAAACCCGGAAATACTAATCAACAGCAGGAATGTAGCCAGATTTTTCATGTTCCTAACTAGTTTAGATATAAACTAATTTAATGAAACATCCTGTGATAATCCTAATATTACGAGCTATTCTTATTTAACGTAAAACAGCAGTAACTATCTAGTTTTCAAGCAAATAAACACATCGATTTCGTCAACAAATCCGGAAAATTGCCCGCGTGTGGTGTCGGTCGGCCAATCCGAACGCCTGGCCCCCAAGCCGATCAAAAAAATTAGCCGCCAGTGAGGTAACCGTTATAGTAAAACAGTTGTCTTATATCCTTTTTGATTTACAATAAGATCCTAAATCCTTAAATCAGAAACCGAACCGATAACTTCCTCATGACCTTTCGAAAAAAGTGTTACAACCTGATTGTCAATAAAAATATAGTTTCTTTATCACTCCTGGCAGCCTTTTTCCTTCTGGTTGCTTACCAGACACAGAACGGTGATGAGCGCACGTGGAGTATTTACAAAGCCGATGCCGAAAGTACCAGCTATTCAAAACTGGATCAGATCAACACTTCCAATGTCACCCAGCTTCAAGCGGCATGGACTTTTACCTTAAATGATATGAAGGAAGGCGCCCGGCCCGGCAGCAGCGAATGCAATCCGATTGTTGTAGACGGCGTCATGTATGCCACCTCTGCCAAACATTGGGTGTACGCCGTCAACGCGCAAACCGGCAAACAAATCTGGTCATTCGACCCTTTTGACGGTGCCGAGGGAGGTGGCGTAAGCAGAGGCCTTACCTACTGGGAAGAAGGTGACGACAAAAGAATTCTCGTAACAGGCGGCGATAAACTCTTTGCGCTCGACATCAGATCCGGCAAACCGATCCCCGGCTTTGGAAAAAATGGCAGCGTGAGTATGAATGTAGGTTTGCGGGATGATCCTGAAAAAATCTCCGTGATTCCCACCTCGCCCGGCATTGTTTTCAAAAATCTTCTGATCATGGGCGCAGAAGTTTCTGAATTGTATGGCGCACAACCGGGGTATATCAGGGCTTACAACTGCAAGACGGGGAAACTCGAATGGACTTTTCACACCATTCCAAAACCGGGAGAACCAGGCTATGAAACCTGGCCAAAAGAAGCCTACAAGTACGCAGGCGGTGTAAATGACTGGTCGGGCATGAGCCTGGACCTTAAACGCGGAATCGTTTTTCTGGCTCTGGGATCTCCTTCTTATGACTATTACGGAGCCGACAGACTTGGCAGTAACCTCTATGGAAACAGTGTCGTAGCACTCGAAGCAGCGACCGGAAAATACATCTGGCATTACCAGATCGTCCACCACGACTTATGGGATTATGATTTGCCAGCGCCGCCGAATCTGGTCACGATTCAAAGAGACGGCAAGGCAATTGACGCGGTCGCGCAGATCACCAAACATGGTTTTATCTTTGTTTTTGACCGCATTACCGGAAAACCATTGTACCCTATTGAAGAACGCAAAGTACCCGTTTCGACCATTCCCGGTGAACAATCCTGGCCAACACAACCTTTTCCTTTGAAGCCAAAACCTTTCGCACGGCAATGGATGACAGAACAAGATCTGACCAATTATTCCGTGGCCGGTCGCGACTCGATTGTGAAGAAATTCAGATCGCTGCGTTATGAAGGACTTTTTACACCGCCGGATTTGAAAGGCACCCTAATGCTACCCGGATCCCGTGGAGGCGCAGAATGGGGAGGCGCCGCGTATGACCCTTCCAGCACTGTGCTTTTCATCAAGTCAAATGATTC
This sequence comes from Dyadobacter sp. LHD-138, assembly GCF_030929615.1. Classification (GTDB taxonomy): domain Bacteria; phylum Bacteroidota; class Bacteroidia; order Cytophagales; family Spirosomataceae; genus Dyadobacter. Next base: position 112,745 of record NZ_JAVFVU010000006.1, read on the forward strand.
ACCCGAAATAGAATCGATGAAAAAAGTAGATCCCGAGTTAGAGGCTAAAAACCAGACCGTTTTTCAGCAGGGGAAATCGGTTTACATGACGTATTGCGTGAGTTGCCATGGCCAGGATAAAAACGGAGACGAGCCAAATTATCCGTCGCTGGTTGGTTTAAAAAACCGGATGACGCGGGAAGCTGCTCTGGATAAGATCAAAAAAGGCGGTGGTAAAATGCCAGCCTTTGCCAGTGTCGTCAAAGGCAAGGAAAAAGGTATTATTGCATTTTTGTATGAACGGGAACAAAATTCGCTTAAAGCAACCAAACTTGAAACCGGACAAACCAAAGCCGGCGCCGACAAATACCTTAACCTGACGGCCTATGGCCATTTTCGTGATCCCGATGGAAACCCCGCGTTACAGCCTCCCTGGGGAACGTTAAACGCCGTCAATCTTTCTACGGGTGAATATGAGTGGCAGATTCCGTTGGGAAATGACGAGAAACGTCAGGAGAAAAATGGTCCAGAAACAGGGCAGGAAGGTTCTGCTGGCCCCATCGTAACCGCCGGCGGTTTAGTTTTCATCAGCGGTACAAACGATAAAAAACTAAGGGCTTTTGACAAAAAAACAGGAAAAATTCTTTGGCAAACCGAACTTCCCGGGGTTGCCAATGCTACTGCCTGCACGTATGTGTCGGGCGGAAAACAGTTCGTCGCATTATCAGTCGGCGGAAATAAAGACAATCCTTCCGGATTTATTATGGCCTTTGCATTACCTTAATATTCAGTTACCACATATTTCCAAAGCTAATTTCAAAACTGACAGATATGAAAAAAAGAACTTCCCGACGCAGACAAGTTTTCGCGCCAGCATGCATGATCATTTTCGCCACATTCCTCATCTCGATGGTCGGCATTCCTTTTGATTTGACAAAGGGCAGATGGGTAACCCTGTTCGATGGAAAAACCATAAACGGCTGGCATAGTTATTCCAAAGAAGCAGCAGTGGGCTGGCTTATCGAAGACGGCTCGCTGACGCCCGACGGAACCGGCGGAGATCTGGTCACAGACAAGGAATATGAGAACTTCGACCTCGAATTTGAGTTCAAAATACCGGCAGGCAGCAACAGTGGGGTATTGTATAAGGTCGTGGAAAAACCCGAGATCAAACGCACCGTATTTTCAGGTCCGGAATATCAGATCATTGATGACAAAGGATACGTCTGGAAAAGTGCTGACGGAAAAATTTTGCAATTAAAAGACAGTCAGCTCTCCGGGGCAAATTATGATATGGATGCCCCCACGGATCTTTCGGTGGTAAAACCTGTCGGCGAATGGAACAAAGGAAGAATTGTCGTGCATAACAACCGGATTGAACATTACCTTAATGGCAAGAAAATTGTTGAATACCAGTATGGAAGTGACGATTGGAAAGCCAAACTTTCAAAAAGTAAATTTGCAGACTGGCCTTATGCCACGGCCCATGCGAAAGGTAAAATTGCCCTGCAAAATCATAATGTGAAAGAAAAAGTCTGGTTTCGTAACATCCGTATCAAAGAGCTGAATTAATTGAAGCATAACTTTTGCCACGAATGCACGCTGAGCGGTTTCATTTAATAAAACCAATGCGTGCATTCGTGGCTTCTTTTAATTCCTTTTGACAAAGGTTTCAAATTTGAGTGTCCTGTCTTTCTCTGTCGTAAAAACCGCTCCGCCATTCACACTGAATGCAGCCGTTCCGCCTTTAAAAATCGCGTCATCATTATATTGCAGACCATAACATCCTGTCATGGTAGCCGACTTCACCACAATTGCGTAGTGTTTGCCAGCCTCTACCTTAATATCAGGCGTGGCAACGAGATTTTTAGGTGCCCAGCCAATCGCATCCGCAGCAAAAATGGTACTGTACAGAGCTTTTCCGGCCGGTTTTAAAGATTGATCAGCCTGATAGATCTCAATTTGCAAACCATCGTCCGTGGCCCCGTTTTTAAAAGTCGTAAAAGTTACTTTTGACAAGTTTCCAGAGCGCGTAGCCGTAAAAGATTGGGAACGCTGCATGTTTTTCGCGATATCACATTTGGTGATAAAACCATTAATCCCTGCACTGTTGTCAAGCTCTTTCACTGTCGCTACTTTCCTTTCCCTAACACCCTTATCAAGCGTCACCAGCACGGTGTCCTTGCAGGTCATCGGTTTAATACTGCCGTCTTCGTTAAAGGTGAGCGGCGCCCAGTAGTAATTGGCCAGCGCTTCGTTTCTGGCTGCGTTGTTCCATAAATCACTGCCGTAAAGGAAAATAGTTTCTGAATTCAGTTTAATCGTAGAGACAAAAGAAGGCTGGCCGCCACATGATTTATCACTGATTTTAATCCCCTCAGACCAGGGTCCAAGAGGCGAAGCAGCTGTCCGGTATGAAGTTCCCGTCCCCGAACAATAACCACAGTTCGGATCAGAATATGTAACATAATAAACCCCATTGCGTTTGAACAAACCCGGTGCCTCGGTCTTTCCCGCTGTCACAGTTTTCACATGCTCTCCTGTTCCTGAAAGATAATCAGCATTCAATTTTTCAATCACAATGGTCCCTTTTGTCCGCCAATCCGTGTAGGCGATGTAAGCCGTGCCGTCATCGTCTACAAAAGTATCCTGATCTCCGTTGTTCAAACCCGCAACAGGCGAGTCATTGTTTACTGCCAAATTTGGCTCGGCCACTTCTGTAAAAGGTCCGATCGGTGTTTCGCTCGTAAAAACCCTGAACCCTACCCTGTTGTCATACACATTGATCCACAAAACATAACGTTTCGTTTTTTTGTTGAAAATCACGTGAGGACGGAAACAACCGTAAGTATTACCATTACAGCGTGTTTGCCAGACAGGTGTTTGCGCGTCGAACAAAAAACCTCTGTCGGTCCAGTTGACCATATCTTTTGAAGAATAGGTTTTAAAACCGCAAAAGGGTGCTTTTTTATTCTGCCATGCAAAACCGCAGTCATAGCTCGTTCCGTACAGATAATAGGTTCCGTCGAAGTAGGCGATTTCCCCATCATGCGCGTCAACAGCATTTCCCAGTGCATCAAACCGGGTTATCTGGTTACCGTTTTTATCGAAGTTCGTAAGTATGGCCGTCTCGCGTTTGGCGGAGCCAGACGACTTTCGTACCTTTTTTTGGGATTGGGCGGAAATATTTTCCGGGCAAAACATCAGATACATCATGACAACCAGAAATATTTTCCACTTATCAAACCCCAAGTTTACAGTCTTCATGATATAGATCCGCTTTCGTATTACAAGCCCAAATGTAGTGAACCGACCTGCCGCTGATCTTATATTATTTGATAAATTATTTACACTTCGTGATAGGTGGCAGACAACGGCTGGTTGATTTTGAAATCGTTTATGGCGGTAAAATTTGGCATACCAATTCATAGCCGTAAATAAATTATCACTATTGACAACCATTTTTTATGCGGGAAACACCACAAATTAATCCCGGTCACAACAATAACTATCTCAGCATAAACTTGCATTATACCCGCAATCATTCTACCTTCCCCCTCGAATTCTGTTACCCTTTACTCAACGCTATGAAGTCGTATCATTTTTACGCAACAATGCTCTCTGCATTATTGTTAAGTGCAGCTGGCTGTGACAAGGCCGGCACGAAAAAAGTGGATCCAGAAGTAATCCCCTCAGATACAAGACTTACCTGCAGCTGGCCTTTAAGCAGTTCGGTAGACAGTGTCATTACAGACTATACCACCGAGGTTGTCCAGGCAGGCGATCTGTTCATGCTGAAAAGTACGGGAGTAAGAAAAACCCATACCGGATATCTTGGCCCATGCAACCTTCCCGCAGCCGCGAAAAAGAACGGACTGGCCGTAAAAGTGAGTGGTTATCTTGTTACTTTTCCCGGCATTCACGAAAGAGACCTGGCCGCAGATCCATTTGAGCTGACTTTGGTGGAGTACATCATAAAGTAATAATTATAGTCAATTCCTCCCCTCCCCGTTAGCTTCAGCCTGGCTGCTGTCCTATGGATCAACCTACAATCCTTGTGTTAGCTTCGAACCCGCCTGATAGCCTGAACTTTAAAACCCTTCACGGTGCATCAGCACGACGATAATCTCAAAGTTGCCCGGTCTTTCACTGTTTTCGCGAAGTCAAATTCCAGACAAAGTACAATTTATTGAAAATACAACCCTAAACAGAGGAAGCTTTCCACATTTTCTTTTAAAAGTTCACCTTCAAACACAAAAAAAGTTACATCACATCAAATACGGCCGCATACAGCAACGCTAAACCTCCGACTCAATAGCTATATATCAGCAAGTTACATCCAATTAAACTTTAACTACATGATTTACCATTAAAACACAAATCACTTGTAACTGAAAAACTAATAAGTTCTACAAAAGAGTAGAATTGTATATATTTTAACAAAAATTGTATAAAAAAATGATTGAAATTCCGATTTTCTTATATTACTTAGATTAAGGCCGAACAAAACCACCTAAAAGTTCAAAAAAAGACCCATTTGTAGAATAACTTTTATTCATTATTAACCCAGCATTTTTAACATCGTTATAAGTCATTTTACCCAAACGTTATAATATCCCTTTTATTTATCAGTCGCTCAGGCTATGAAAAAGTTAGTAATGGTATTTGCATTCCTGGTGCAGGTATCACACGCACAAATCGTTTCTCAAATTACCGCACAGGCAAAACTTTCCAAAACCGAAATCCAGAAACTGAATGGATTGAAAGTTTTCAATGTATTGCAACTCGAACCAAAGACATTAAACAGATATGTAAAACAAAATCCATTGCAGGCGAAATTAAAACTTGCCGTATCCGATGACCTGACACTGGATCTGACCATTCAGCAAAACGAGATCAGAAGCACAGGTTATAAGGCGCTAATGACAACGGAGAAAGGTTTGGTTGCGGATTCTTCAACAGCAATCTGTAACACTTACTCAGGTTACGTAAACAATGATCCAAACCAGTTTGTTCGCCTTTATATAGACCAAAATCAGATCAAAGGTGTGATCAGTGATGGAAAAGATGGCTACTATGCCATTGAACCACTGGCCGATATTACAAAAATGCAGGACACAGAAAATCGCTACATCGTCTTTAATGTAGCGGATCTCAATACAATCGATGGCAAATGCGGATTAGACGAGCCAATCAGCCAGGCGGTGGTAAAGGGGCAAAGCGCGGCAAGGACTTCTGGCACCTTTACCGACGCCTGCCGCATCCTCGAAGTGGCAACAGACGCTGACTATGAGTATTATAAAAGAAATGGGGCCTCCACAAACGCCCGTATTCTCAATGACATGAATATCATTGCGGGTATCTACCAGAGCACATTTAACGTGCGCATCATGGTCACTTACCAGCACGTATTTACGACACCTGATGATCCTTACACGTCAACAGACCCTTCCAAACTTCTTGGCGAATTCACCAAATACTGGAACAAAAATATGACGGGTGTAAAAAGGGACGTAGCACATTTGTTCACTTCAAAGGTGCTGGACGCCTTTACACTGGGGATTGCACATTCGGGCACAATAGGTAAACACCCCAAGATGGCATATTCACTAACCTACTGCACATCAAATGAATACCTGACTACCGCCCACGAAATAGGACACAATTTTAACGCTTCGCACCCAACCGATGCAAAGTCAGGATGTGGGACTGGTGCAAAAACGGTGATGTGCAGCGGGCTTGAAAAAGCACTGGTATTCTCCGAATTTTCCCAGAAAGAAATTAAAGATTTCATCACCGCCAATGAAAAAAGCCTGCTGACATCCGAATATGATTTCAGGATTTTGGGAGACTCAACCCTATGTACCAACACTTCTACATATCGCATGAATCTTTTAGGACCACCAGTCGAATGGTCCAGCAGTGATCCTTCCCTTCTTTCTATCAATGAAAACACCGGTATAGCAAAAAGAATCGGTACCGGATCAGGCCAAGTGACATTAACTGCGACAGTTGACGTATGTGGTAAGCCGTTAACATTTTCGAAAAATATTTACATTGGACTACCAAGTCTTACTACAACCATTCCTAATATTGATTCCTATGGTGTTGTAGCCGTTACAACGACAGATATTCTTTACGGAAAATATAACTGGTATCTTGATGGAAACCTGGCAAAAACAGGTTCTGAAAGTGAGGTCAATCTTAATGGGGGAACATGCGGTGCTGATCATTTCATACAAGCGACGGTGACGAATGCATGCGGAACGACACCCATGTCAAACCAGGTCACCTATAGCTGGAAATGCACCAATACCGGCGCCAATATTTATCCAAACCCGGCAAAAGATATGATCAGCGTCGATTTTGAAAGTGAAAGTGCTGACAAATCATTGCCTGGGGAAATCCTCTTGTACAATGAAAAATCTGCTATCGTTCGTGCGGTTTCTGGCGCAAGCTCATTTCAGGCCACAAGAAGCACCAGAAAAACCCAAATGGACGTAGGCAGTCTGCCCCGCGGAACTTATTACCTGCATGTAATTCCTGTCAAAGACTCTGGACAAAAGGCAGAAGTCAAGAGAATTGTCCTTGAATAACATCGGAAACAACCTAAAATTATCACGATTAACCTAGCTATAAACCGCATTATTACGCCGATTTCCAAATAGACACATTGACCTAAGCTTATTTTACCCCCCTCGTTTGTAAAAGAAAAAGGTCATCGATAAATCAATGACCTCACTTGTAAATCGTATTTTTCAGCTCTTAAAGCAGTATATCAATGCACCCCGAAAATGCCTTGTATACACAACGAAAATTCGGAAGCTTCGCTAAACAGTCGCTTCCGAATAATTTTTGAAATTATTCAAAATTGCCTGCCAGCCGCCTCGCTGCAATTCCACGGAATTAACCGTTTCAGGATCAAAAGTTTCTGAAATATGGGTCACATTATCGTCAAAAGTGAAGACAATACTCACTTTCCGGCCGTCTCCCAATACATATTCAATCAGTTTGTAGGTCTGAACATCCGTATAAATTCCTTCGAAATCAAAACCTACACTGCCGTCTCTGGCCTCCATCCGTGTTTTGAATTTACCATCCGGCCGTAGATCATTTTCTGCATAAGGTGCATGCCAGTCCTCAGACGCCTGGTACCATTTTGTAATATGCTCCGGCTCAGTCCAAAATTCCCAGACCATTTTCACTGGCGCATTTATCGTAGTTTCAACAGTGATCGCAGCCTTGTTTTCAGTTTCCATTTGTATGTTTTAAGAAATTATTCCTCATTTTGTGAAATACCGTTCAATTTTGATTCTTATCGTAATTAATCATCCACAGAATTCCATACTTATCTTTAAAACTGCCAAAATAAGCACCCCAGAAAGTATCTTCCAATGGCATTTCAACTTCTCCACCCGCAGACAAACCATTGAACAACCGCTCTGATTCCTCTCGGCTTCCCGGATGCAAGGATATGTACATGTTATTTCCCTCATTCAGCTTATGACCGAACGAAGGCATAATATCAGAAGCCATCAAAACAGTATGCTCATCTATCGGCAGCGCGATGTGCATGATGCGATTTTTCTCATGATCTGGCAACTGTTCTCCATGCGGCGTGTCACTCATTTTATGCAAAGCAAGAAATTCTCCGCCAAAAACAGACTTGTAAAAGTTGAACGCTTCTTCGGTAGTTCCGTCAAAGTTCAAGTAGGGATTCATTTTAGCCATAATATATTCAGGTTTGTTGAAATGCTTTTACGTCCCAAATATATTCAAAGCCGCCATCAAAATTCACATTTTCAAAAAGAAAATATCCTATTTAATTTTCACATTATACAATATTAAAATACCATTAAAATTGTTTTATGAAACAATGAATCTTTACGACGGGCACCCTGAAAAACGCTCATAGTCCGTCAATTATCAATTTATCAAAAACGATAGAAGAGCTACTTATAGGTTTCCAGCGCCTTCGTATCCGACTGCGCCTTCAGAATCTTTGTCAAGCCTTCCATATTCATCATCAATCCTACTTCTGCATCCGGCGCGGTGTCTTCGTTGATGATACCAATAGGGCCCCGGTAGGTACTTGCTTTAACAACCCGGATCATTTCCGCTTCCGAATCACCCTGTCCTATGGGCACAACCTTAACAGGATTCCCGTTTTGAAGCCCCATCAGATTTACGGCCATCAAATGCGGGAGAATTTTTGGAAAAAAAGTGGAAAAACGGGCAATATCGCCCTCCGCATGATGAAAATTATAAACGATGCCAATATTTGATCTTTTTAAATAATTGATCACCTCAAGCTGATTTTCAGGAACGCCATACCAGCCGCCGTGATTATAAAGCCCTACGGTGCAGCCTATCTCAGCCGCCTTGTCAGCGATATAACTTACGGGTTTTGCCACGGCTTCAATTTTCTGTTGCTGCGACATTTTTTCCATGTCCTTAATCCCGTCAATCATACACCAGATCTGGGTTTTAACACCGTGTCGTTTTAAAACATCCAGAATTAAAGGTAACGTTTTATCATTTTCAGGATTGGGTCCGGAATAAAGCCAGAAAGCCTGCAATTTGATATGGTGCTTTTTTAGTGCATCCAGTTCCTGATCAAATTCCGGAATATGTTTTTCCCTCCAGTCATAGGCCAGCATCGTAAAACCCAGCTTACTGAGCATTTCTGCTCTTTCAACCGGGCCCCGGTTTTTGACATCGAAAGGCACAATACACCAGGCAATCAGGTTTTGCCTGGCGTAAATATTATCTGTTCCTGTCCGCTTTTGCGCACAGACAGGCTGATACGCCATCAGACACGCCAGAAAAAAACAGCAGACAATCCGTTTATTTTTCATAAGTCCAAGTCCTGTCAAAGCACCACCTGCTGCTTGGTTTCCGCCGACTGAATTCCAGCTTCCAAAACCTCGATAATCCTAAGCCCGTCGTTAAAATCAGGTTTAATCGTTTTGTCTTCAACGATGGCTGTCACAAAGTCCGCAACCGCGTGTACGAATGAATGTTCATAGCCAATGATATGACCGGCGGGCCACCAGTTTCCCGCGTAAGGATGTATAGCTTCCGTCGTCTGAATAGTCCGGAAACCCTGCGTCCCCTCCTCGTCATCCAGTGAATAGTATTGCAGTTCATTCATTCTTTCCAGATCAAAAAGAAGGCTTCCTTTACTTCCATAAATCTCAAACCGCAATCCATTTTTTCTACCGGTTGCAAAACGGGTCGCTTCAAAAGAACCGATCGCGCCGTTTTTAAACTGAACCATCATTAACGCAGCATCTTCCACGGTCACTTTCCCTTTTTGGTCACCCAGGGTAGCCGCTGAAAGGTTTCCCGACGTGGATTCGTCGGCCAACGGCCGTTCCTTGATAAAATTGGTGGTCAGGCATGAAACCGTGCTGATATCGCCAACAAGATAATGCGCCAGATCAACCGCATGCGAATTCAAATCCCACTGCGGCCCCGCCTGCGCTGTTTCTTTTCTCAGCTGCCAGGTTAACGGAAAATCGGGGTCTACGATCCAGTCCTGCTGATAAGCACAACGCCAGTGGAAAATTCGCCCTATTTTGCCGTCCTCAATCATCTTTTTGGCAAAAGCAATAGCCGGCGTTCTTCTGTAATTATGGTTCAGGTAATGTTTGACTTTATTGTCCTCACAAACACGCAGCATTTCCTCCGCTTGTTTTCTGTTCATAGCAAGGGGTTTTTCACAAAAAATATGTTTGCCTTCCCGGGCAGCAGCTAGGGCAATTTCGTAATGAAGCGCTTGCGGCAGCGCAACATTCACGATATCAATATCTGGACTGCTGACCAATTTTTTCCAGTCGGTTTCTGTTTTCTCCCATCCCCATTTGTTTGCAAATTCTTTGAGAGATGTTTCCTGCCTTCCGCAAGCCATTTTTAAAACCGGCCGCGCCGGAAGATCGAAAAACAGTGGCGCTTTCAACCAGGCATTGCTGTGAGCCCTGCCCATAAATTTGTAACCTACGATACCAACGTTAAGCTGTTTTGTCATGATCTGTCAATTTGTGCTATACTTTTAAGTGCAGAAGGGGCTTATTTTACTCCCGATCAGCATGATCAGGAGAATAAAACTTTTGGCGGAAGTTTTGTTATCACAACATGGCCCGGCAATCCCCTTCCATTTACCAGCGAAAGTTAACTTTCTCATATCGAATCTGTTTAAGCGGATAAATAATCCCGAAGGGATGACAGTATTGTAGAAAGTAAATATCACGCCGTTCCATCAAACCCCGTCAGGGTGGCCGATTTGTTGTGATTAGCCGCGGAATAAGAATTTTTAGCGGTGTGGTAAATTTGATTTCTGAAATGGTTATGTCACCCTTTCAGGGTTATGACCTGAATGTTTGCCAGCATTTTCTACAATAATATCATCCCTTTGGGATTATCTATAAGCTTGAACAACTTCATCTAAAAAGCATCATGCTACCACGCGGCTCTAAGTTTTCAAAATGAGTAAAATATGAACAACAACAAACTTCCCCGAATCAGTGGAACCGATTGTTAATTAATAAACTTTTAGATACATTTATCGAAGTCCTACATATAAACCAAACCTTCTTAGCTATGAAAATTTGCCTGTTAACCGTGTTGACGGTGCTTACCCTTCTTTCCTGCAATCAACCCAAAGAAAATTCCGGTGAAAATGAAAAACTGATTAAGCAGTATTTTGAACATTTCAACAAACACGACTGGAATAAAATGGCCGCCATGTATTCGGATACAGCAGCATTTAAAGACCCTTCGCTGGGACAAGGGATTGTGAAACAGACGAAGGCAGAAATCGTAAAAAAGTATGGCGAACTGAGCCAGATATTTCCTGACGTTAAAGATGAAGTGATCTCAATTTATCCATCAGGCGATCAACATATCATCGTTGAATTCGTGTCAACTGGTACGGCACCTGACAGCTCTAAATTTGAATTACCGATCTGCACGGTCTTTAAAATTGAAAACGGTTTGATCACACAGGATTTTACTTATTTTGACAATTTTGAAGAAAAGTAACGGGCACGCCATCACTACCAGCACAAGATTCATTGCACTGGTAGTGATATACTTATGAACTAAAAACAAAAATAATCCCTCCGAATCCAGCCTATATCAATTTGAGTTTACCGCTTTAATAACTACTTTTGTAAAGTTCTCCACAAGTAAAAAAGGTCCAGTCAGTAAGTGCATATCAACCTCAACATATCAGCCAAACGGTTTTTCCGGAACCTGTTTGACCAGATCATTCCATAGGCCAATCCCTTCCTGAGATTGCCTGACTGCCTTTTATAAGGACAGACGGCGTATCTTTTCCTTTCAGATAACATCGCAAATTATTGCATGATCAGTTAAGGATAATTCAAGGACCGGATTTCTATTCAGGATTGGATTATCAAAATTACATTTACAGAATTTTACATGAGAAAAGCTTTCATTCAATTACACATATCCATTTTACTGGCCGGTTTCACGGGTGTTTTCGGAAAATTGATAACACTTAATGAGGGGCTTCTGGTCTGGTACCGGATGCTGATCTCAGGAATTCTATTGCTTATTATTCTGGGCGTTTCTCGAAAACTCAAAGCCGTTTCACTTGAAGATTTTAAACGTATCGCTTTTTCGGGATTCCTGCTGGGCCTTCACTGGATATTCTTTTACGGGAGCATCAAGTACTCTAATATTTCCGTGGGGGTTGTGTGCTTTTCGCTTACCGGCTTCTTTACGGCGATCCTTGCCCCCATTTTAAACAAGAAAAAATTCGCAGTATCGGAGTTGTTATTGAGTGGATTAACCCTGCTGGGCATAGCGCTGATTTTCAGTTTTGATTCAAAATACCGTACGGGCATTACCCTGGGCATTGTATCATCCCTGATCGTGGCATTTTACACGATTGGAAACGAGAGGCTGGCACACGCATTTGGCAGCGAAGTCATTACCGTTTATCAGATGATTGGCGGAGGTTTGGGAGTGTCCGTATTAATGCCTTTGTATCTTTACTTTTTTCCGGTCGACTCTATCATACCTTCCATGCAGGACCTCACATATTTGACGATGTTATCGCTCTTCTGTACCGTTCTGTTATATTTATTGGTAACGCATGCATTGAGCAAAATATCTGCTTTCACGGTAAATCTGAGCTTTAATCTGGAACCGATTTATTCGATTGCCCTTGCCATTCTCATCTACAAGGAAAACCGGGAGCTTACCACGCCGTTTTACATCGGACTCGGTTTGATCATTCTTTCCGTTGTTCTTCAAATGGCCAAGGTTTTTATACAAAGTAAAAAGTCGCGGGCTGTCAGCATTCATTAAACATAAAAAAGCAGTTTTCCCGGAAAGAAAACTGCTTTTTTATTGAATACTTCTTTACTATTTCACTGCATTTCTTGGATCAGTTCCATTTTGAATCAGGTATTCTTTGGGCGGTTCCGCGCCTAAAAGATAACGTACAAAATAATCCCAGCGGCGTCTCATCATGTAGGGGGCATACGTGCCAAATGAATGCGGACTGTTTGGGAAAATCACAAGATCATAATCCTTGTTCGCCTTTTGCAGCGCTTCAATAACCAGCATGGTGTTGTATGGGGGCACATTGTCATCCATCATGCCGTGTGCCAGCATCAACTTACCTTTCAGGTTTTTGGCATGGACCTGATTCGCCTGTGCCTCATAATTTGACACGCCTTCTGAATTTTCCTTCAAAAGACCGATGTAGCGCTCGCCCCAGTCATCCTCATAATTGCGGTTATCATGATTCCCCGACTCGGCTATTCCTACTTTGAAAAAATCAGGATAGGTAAACATAGCACATGCGGTTGCAAATCCGCCACCCGAATGCCCATGCATGCCTACCCTGGCCGTATCCATCCAGTTGTATTTTGATGCAAGTTGCCTGATCGCGGAAACTTGGTCCGGCAAGGTGTTTTCAGCCATATTTCCATAACTCATATCGTGAAAACTTTTCGATCTTGAAGGATTGCTTGTACCTTCCAGCTCCACCACCACAAAACCCAGTTCAGCCAAAGCCTGGTTATCTTTTCTTGATGCTGCAAAGGACCAGGAACCTACGCTTCCTCCCTGCGGGCCCGGATAAATATAGTCTACAACAGGGTATTTCTTCGTAGAATCAAGATTTACCGGTGTATACAACAAACCGTAAACATCCGTCTTTCCGTCATGGGCTTTCACAGAAAACGGCATAGGTGCCTTCCATCCCGTGGCCGCCAGCCTGCTTACATTTGTCTTTTCCAGTTGCATAACAAGTTTACCATTCATATTGCGCAGCACTGTTACAGACGGTACATCCGGCTGAGAATAACTGTCAACAAAAAAGTTTTCAGAAGCAGACAAGGAGACTGTATGTTTACCGGCTTCAGGTGTTAACAGGGTTAAATTGCTGCCGTCAAATCCTATTTTGTAAAAGTGTGAATAATAAGGGTTCCCAGCTTCCTTTTCATTTGCCATAAAATAGACAAGCCTGTTCTTTTCATCTATTTTGATAAGCTGCGTCACAACCCAGCTGCCTTTTGTGATCTGATTTTTAAGTTTCCCGGTATTGCTATCATACAAATACAGATGTCCCCAGTTATCCCTTTCAGAATACCAGATTATTTCATTTGTTTTTGGTAAAAACCGCCAGCTGATACCGCTTTGCCCGGATTCAAACTGAGTTGCTACGGTTTCTTCAAAAACTTCTTTTACAATTCCCGTCGCGGCATCTGCAATGCGTACCTTTTCGTGCTTATGGTCACGTGAAGTCGATACAAATGCCAGCTGGCTGCCATCTTCATTCCATGCGGCGTCATTAAGAACTCCGGCACGGCTGATATCATCTCCCAATGAAGATCTGTGCGGATCTGCCGGCACCTGCAAACGGATTACTTTGGGCGAATCCACATTGATGATCACACGATGCACCATTGCCACGACACTATCACCCGGCAAAGGATATTTCCAGGCTTCCAGTTTTGGATGACCGACATTGGTCGTCACCAGATACATATCACCTACGTTACGTTCATCCTGCTGAAAGGTTGCAAGCTTTTTGGAATCAGGCGACCATAGCAGAACAGGCCTGTCGCTGCGGCGCCATCCGGCATTATCCGTGGCATAACCAAAATCCTTCTTTCCGTCCGTAGTGAGCTGCCTAACCTGATCAGTCGTTAGATCATGAATCCACAAATTGAAATCCTTGATAAAAGCAGATTTCTTGCCATCCGGGGATAAAATACCACCTTTCGGCCCCCACTTGCTTTTTACAGCTTCTGTTTGGGTAATCTGATACGTTTTCAAGTCACATTTCCACTGCTTGTCCGCCGCGGCGAAGGAGACATACTTCTCGTCAGGTCCATAGCTGAAATGCTCGAAAGGCAGCATAAAAGCCGTATAATTTCCGCCTGTTGCCTTTGATAAGGAAGCCACCAGTTTTGTATGATCAAAAGCCGCTGATCTTGTTCCTTTTATCGCGTTGACAAGGATAAATTCGCTTCCGTTTGCCGTCAGCGTACGATACCAGAATTTTTCACCGGAGAACCATGTTGGCTTTCCGGGAACATTATCGATATATTTTTGCGTATTGGGAGCAAGAAAACGTTCTGCTCTTTTGTAATCTTCTTTGGTCAGCGTTGTGATCTGCTGCGCGTTTAGGGTACCCGCCAGCAACATTGACAAAAGGGTTACCTCAAATTTTTTCATAGTAAATACAGCCTGGTTCAGGATATTAAATTATTGACTCCGCTTTACAAAATAAGTACTTTCAGCGCAGTAATATGCAACCAGTGCGCAAATGAAAGTCTGAATAAAATAATTTCCATTCCACTTTACTCTAAAAAACATTTAGTATAAATAAATCGGGATCGTACTCAAGCTTCCACCAGGCTGTTTATGTTTTTGAAATTAACATGCCTAAAATTTCAAGTGATTTTTCCAGCTCCTTATTCCAGTACATTCCGTAGTTAAGCCGCATGCAATTCTGGAATTGTTTGTGCAATGAAAACATGCGTCCAGGCGCTATGCTGATATTAAATCTCATTGCCTTTTCATACAAAGAGATCACGTCAAAACCCTTTTCCAGTTCCAGCCAAAGAAAAAAACCTCCCTGTGGCTGAGTCAGCTTCACATGATCAGGAAAATGTTCATTAATTGTTTTCACGTAATTCCGGTAATTGTTATACAAGGTTGCCCTGATCTTCCGGAGATGATTTTCATACCGTCCGTTTTTCAGAAAATCGGCAACAACCTCCTGTGTTATGCTCGCAGAAGAAAGGGAATGATGAAGTTTCGTGCGCATAATCTGATCTTTAAACCTGCCCGGTGAAACCCAGCCCACCCGATAACCCGGCGCGAGCGTTTTGGAAACGGAACTGCAGCACAACACCAGGCCGCTTTCATCATACGTTTTGCAGTTTGTTGGCCGATGGCTTCCAAAATACAACTCACCGTAAATATCGTCTTCGATTAAGGGAATGTTGTGATATTCCATCAGCCTGACCACTTCCTTTTTATGGTCGGCCGGCATAAGGCTACCGGAAGGGTTATTAAAATTACTGATCAATACACAGGCCGCGATGCGGCGTTTGCTTAAGGTGTTTTTCAGCGCATCCAGTTCTATCCCCGTTATAAAATTCGTTGGCAGTTCTATTACTTTTAGCCTAAGCGACTTGGCCAGCTGAAGAATTCCAAAATAAGCCGGACTTTCCACAATGATCGTGTCGCCGGGTCCGGCCAGGGCTGTCAGACAATAGGATAATGCACTGATGCAGCCGGGCGTTGTGACAATGTCCTCCGCTTTCAGATTTCCGCCCCATGAAAAAGACAAACGGGCAATTTCATTCCTGAGTTTTTCATTACCCGGCACGGGTTCATACCCCGTCCCGCTATCGGGTAGCGTGCGCATCGCATGCACCAGCCCCTTATTCAGTTTTGCGATCGGCAGAAGCTCCGCAGCCGGAAAACCAAGCGACAATAATGTAATATTTTTCTCGCGCATGCTGTCGTAAACCTTATCGATCAAATCTTCCTCCAATTGATGCAAAGCGGATAACGGTGGCTTGCTGGGACTCGGAACAGGCAGGTTTCTTTTTTGGGAGTAACACACATAAAAACCCGATTTTGGCCTAGATTCAATTAAAGAAAGACTTTCCAGTTCCAGATAGGCCTGGGTAATGGTATTGATACTGATGCCCCGTTCCCGGCTCACCTGACGGACCGAAGGAAGTTTATCACCCATTTTCAGCACACCATCGCGGATCTGACTTTCAAACTGTCGGGCAATGTTCAGGTATAAATAGTCTTTTATAATCTCCATAAGTTCAATTTAAATCTGACACCGTCAAAGATAATAAAACTGTATCTGCACCCATACTGCATCTTGATCTAATTTTGCAGTATGTTTTACAGATTATCCCGCAAACTTTACCGAATATGATTATTGTTGAAATCACGGCCGAAAACAATTACAGTTATCACGATTTTTTCACGACAGGACTTGTCCGGCACAGCAATTGTTTTAAACTCAGTCCTGATGAACAGCAGGAGAACTGGTTTCCAACGAAAGGGACGCCTTACAGTTTTACGATAGCCATGTTGGATGAATTCAGCCAGCTGATGGGTGTGGTAAGCTTTCAAAGACTCATGGAAAACCGGAAAAAACTCCGCCACAAAGGAGAGCTATTCAGAATGTATGTGTCCAGAGAAAACGGAGGAAAAAATATCGGCAATGATTTGATAACTTACGTTGTAAACCGTGTTAAGGAGCAGCTTCCGGATATTGAACAAATCAATCTGAATGTTGCTACAAACAACGAAAAAGCAAAGAATCTCTACAAAAAACTGGGATTCGAACATTTCGGCACGGAATGCAACGCAATCAAATTTGAAGGAAATTATTACGATGACGACTACATGGCATTGAAATTAATAAACCGTTTCTAAAACTTTGAAAAAATGAACTGGCATAACGCATTAACACAAATATTAAAAATAAAATATCCGCTGGTTCAGGCGCCAATGCTCGGCGTAAGCACACCGGAAATGGTCGCAGCGGTGTCTAACGAAGGCGGACTTGGTTCACTTCCGGTTGGCCTCCAGTCTCCCGAAAAAACCAGGGAATTAATTATCAAAACAAAAACACTGACCGATAAACCTTTCGCGGTAAACCTGTTTGCACATGATATCCCGACCATTGAACCTACGCAAACGCAGGCAATTCAGGAACAATTAATGAGGATCAGTGAAAAATATGGCGTTGCGTACACACCGGTTGATTTAACCCAGATCAGGCATTTCTCTTACCAGGAACAGCTGGATGTACTCATCGAAGAAAAAATCCCTGTGGTAAGTTTTACGTTTGGTGTGTTGGACCAACCCAGTATCGAGCGACTGCACGCCCATGGCATGATACTGATTGGCACGGCAACCTCGGTTAGGGAAGCCGTCTATCTGGAAAATATTGGTATCGATATCATCACCGCCCAGGGCATCGAAGCCGGTGGTCATCGGGGCACTTTTCTCTTTGACGAACCGCTTCCGCAGATAGGTCTGATTTCTCTGCTGCCGCAGGTGGTTGACGCCGTTAAGCGACCCGTACTTGCGGCCGGTGGTATTACGGATCCAAGAGCTTTCAAGGCAGCCATGATTCTTGGCGCACAGGGTGTTCAGGTCGGGACAGCATTTATTGGCAGCGATGAAAGTCTCGCCATTACACCTTACAAAGAACAGCTCCGTAAAAGTCAGGACACCGATACCGTGCTGACCAGAGCATTTTCCGGCCGATGGGCACGCGGTATCCGAAACAGTTTTCATGACGAGATCCAACAGCTAAGCCTGGAATATCCGGCCTATCCAATCCTCAACACATTGACTGCGCCGATCCGGATCGCTTCTCAAAAACAGGGAAATACGCAGCTCACAACGCTTTGGGCCGGACAGTCTGCTGCGATGGCTACACAAAAATCCTCTGCTGAAATTCTTCGATCGCTGATTATTGGTGTGGAGCAAATCACAACTTAGGTACAAAAACCGTGCGTGTCATGACTTGCACTGGTTTGGAGGCCTGCTAAATTCCGTTGGCTTTTTTCAATATTTCCATCCATTTCCAAAACTTAACATCAATATTAATTTACCTTGCAGGAAAGAAAACACCGAGCAATTTTCTAAAAGGGATATGAAAAGGGATATTAAAATACGTTTCCGGCACTGGGTTTACATTGACGACATGAAGTTTTTCGGGCCGGGACGTCTTGAACTTCTGGAACATATAGCTGAAACAGGTTCTATTGCCAAAGCGGCAAAATTGATGGGCATGTCCTATAAAAAGGCCTGGCTAATGGTCGATGAAATGAATACCTATGCGCAAAATCCTTATGTAATCACGCAAAAAGGCGGTCAGCACGGAGGTGGAACACAGGTGACCGAAACCGGCAAAAAAGTGATGGAGGCTTATAAAAAACTGGATGCGAAGCTTTCTGCCGTTGCCGAAGCAGAACGCGACCTGTTGTCACTGATTTAAGATATTTCAAAAAATCCGGTCAGGATTAGCAGCTCTTTGTATATTTGCGATATATCTTTATATACATATCGCTTTCCAATGAGAAAATATCTAACGCCTTTTATCATTGCCTTAGTCTCTTCCAATGTCTTTGCTCAGTCGCCGGAATCTCCCCAGCCTATAAACCGGACTTTCCAGCTCGGCGAAGTGACAATCCCGGGAGCAGTCCTCAGAGACAGCAGCCAGAAGCTTTCGTCAGCACGTATTGAAAAATTCAACCGCACCGATCTGTCTAATGCATTGAACATCCTTCCCGGTGTGAGCATTGCCAATGTCGGCCCGAGAAATGAATCTGTCGTTTATGTACGTGGTTTTGATCTGCGTCAGGTGCCGGTTTTTATTGATGGCGTGCCTGTCTACGTCCCTTACGACGGTTATGTGGATATGGGCCGTTTTACCACTTTTGATCTTTCCGCGATTAACGTCTCCAAAGGATTTGCTTCAATATTATATGGGGCCAATACCATGGGAGGCGCCATAAACCTTGTTTCCAGAAAACCCGTAAGCAAATTTGAAATCAACGGACGCGCCGGAATGTATAGCGGCAGCGGTTATCGCTGGAATGTAAACGCCGGATCCCGTTTTGGAAAATTCTTCTATCAGGTGGGCGCGTCCCAGCTAAAACAGGATACTTATCCCCTGTCCGCCGACTTCAAACACAGAAAATATCAGCAGACCGATGATCGCGAAAATGCCTACCGTGACGATTTAAAATTCAGCGCCAAAGTGGGTTTCACCCCAAATGCCACTGACGAATATGTGATTGGATATGTCAATCAAAAAGGAGAAAAAGGAACTCCGCCTTATGTTGGTGACGATTCGAAAATTACGACACGTTTTTGGAAATGGCCTAAGTGGAATAAGCAAAGCCTGTATTTTATTTCCAATACAGCCGTGGGCGAGAAAAATAAAGTAAAGACCAGATTGTATTACGACACCTTCGTCAATCAGCTATTCAGTTTCGACGATACCACCTATGTCAAACAAACCAAAGGTTATGCATTTCAAAGTTTTTATGACGACTATACCCTGGGTGGCAATGCCGAGTTTGAATCCAAAGCGATCAACAATAATGTCTTCCGTTTCAACGTCCAGTATAAACGGGACGTGCACCGGGAGCACGATCTCGGCGAGCCCATACAGTCTTACATAGACAACACGCTTTCAATCGGTGTTGAAAATACGTATCAGCTTTTACCTTCACTGGCGGTGATTCCGGGTATCAGTTTTAACGCCAGAAAAGCCGACAAAGCCGAAGAATACAACGCCACTTCAAAAGAAATTACCAATTTCGCCAATAGTAAAAATAATGCCGTAAACGCCCAGATCGGTTTGTTTTGGGATATCACTGCCAATCACGCACTTCGCGGATCGGTTGCCAGGAAAACACGTTTTGCTACCATTAAGGACCGGTACTCGTACCGCATGGGCCAGGCAATCCCGAATCCGGACCTTTCAGCCGAGGTTGCTGTTAACTACGACTTGAGTTACTCAGGAAAAATTGCCGATAAACTAAGTTTGCAGGCCAGCATTTTTAAAAGTGATATCAACGACATTATTCAGCAGGTTGACAATGTCCAGCCGGGAAAATTTCAGTTGCAAAATGCGGGAAAAGCAAAATTTTACGGAGCAGAAGCGGGCGCTGATTATCAGGTAATCAGCGGTTTAAAAATCGGGTCTAATTATTCCTTCATTAAACGAAAAAATAAAACCAATCCGACTATTCTATTCACCAACGTACCTGAACACAAAATCTTCGGTTACGCCGATTTTTCATTTCTTAAACGCGCCAACATCGTAGCGAGCGTTGAGCACAACAGCGGCCGTAACAGTACAAGTTATGGAACCAGAGCAAAAGCTTATACATTGGTTAACGCAAAAGCTTCTGTAAAACTGTACAAATTCATATCCGCAGAAGCTGGTTTAAACAACATTTTCGACGTTAATTATACCTTGGTTGAAGGTTTTCCAGAGGCCGGACGTAACTTTTTTGTCAACCTTGTTTTTAGTCATTTTTGAAAATGAAAAGGTGGTTTAAACAGGCAAAATTTGAAAAACATCAATCAGGCTGGCTTTTTATCGGCCTGGTTGCTTCCTTTTTTCTGTTTTGCGGACTTACCCAATCTTTTGAAAACGATAAACCCACACCATACACACTTCGCTATCCGGCCAATTTCGGTGCCCGCTACACCATTCCGGCAGATAACCCAACGACCAAAGAAGGTGTATACCTGGGAAGGCTTCTGTTTTACGAAAAGAAACTGTCTGCGGGAAATTCCATTTCCTGTGAAAGTTGTCATCTGCAAAAGCTTGCATTTACCGACGGGAAGGCATTAAGTGCGGGCGCTGACGGATCGCTGACCACACGAAGTTCCATGTCGCTGGCCAATCTGTTGTGGGTGCGTAATTTCTTTTGGGATGGCCGCTCGCCCAATCTGGAACAGCAGGCTGCTTTTCCGCTCACCAACGTGCATGAAATGGGACAGCCACTCGAAGAATCCGTTGCCAAACTTCGGCAGACTGCTCTTTATCCACCGTTGTTCAAAGCCGCATTTGGCAGTGACATCGTTACCAGCGATCATATCTTAAAGGCGCTCGCACAATTTGAACGGACATTGATTTCTGCTGATTCGAAATATGACCGGTATCTGGCCGGAATTTACCAACCGACCGCGCAGGAAATACGCGGGATGGAGCTTTTCCAGAATGCGCCCAACCCGCAAAAACAGATACGCGGCGCCAATTGCGAGCATTGTCATGGTGGCGTAAAAACATTTAAAGAGTTATTTCATAACAACGGCCTCGACAGTATTTTCAACGATAACGGCAGGGAGAATTTCACCAATCAGCCGGAAGATAAAGGCCGGTTCCGGGTGCCAACTTTGAGAAATATCATGCTAACCGCCCCATACATGCACGACGGACGTTTCCAACATATCGAACAGGTTCTGGATCACTACAACGAACATATCCGGGAAAGTGAAACACTCAGCAGTTTCCTGAAAGATGTTTCCAACGAGATAAATGGCAAAAAGCTGATGCTGACACAAAATGAAAAAACGGATATCATTTCTTTTTTGTCGATGCTGACCGACTCTACGTTCATCACCAATCCCGAATTTTCAAATCCACATTTAACCTTAAAATCACAATAATATGTCTCCATTCAAATTTCACCCGCTGACTTTCGTGTGGGTTTTTATCCTTTCATTGAGCCTATCCGTTTGTGGTTTTGCGCAAAATACAGCGTCGGTGGCCATTACCGGGGAAGTCGCAACGCCCTTGAACCTTACATTACAGGACCTTTCAACTTTTAAACAGGTGAGTCAAAAAGTGAAAGAGCGGGATGGAAAGGAGCATGAATTTAAAGGTGTTGCCCTGATTGAATTGCTTGAAAAGGCCGGCGTAACGACCGGGAGCAAATTGCGTGGCGAAAATCTTGCCAAATATGTGCTGATTAAGGCAGCCGACGGTTATGAGGTCATTTACGCACTCGCCGAAATTGATCCCGAATTCACCAGCCAGGTGATTATACTTGCGACCGAAAAAGACGGCCAGCCCATTCCGTCCGGAGAAGGGCCTTTCAGGATTATCACCCCAAATGATAAGAAACCGGCCCGATGGATACGTGAAGTGCGTTCTATTAAAATAGCTTTTGCCAAAGACTGAAATCTGGTAAATGATTAAGCGAAAATAAAATCGACTAACAATTTAGTTATTTAACATTTTTTAAGACAATAGAAATTTCATGATGACGTTCGGATTTCACGTTACACTTATTCAAACAAATCATTATGAAATACTTAACTGTACTTTTCATTACCCTGTTACGCTGCTGCACATCGGTTTTTGCTCAGGAAAACCATGACAAAATCGGTTACGTTGATCAGCAGTTGATTATCGAAAACATGCCCGAATTTAAAAAGCTGAATCAGGAAATCACCCTAAAAAGTCAGCAGTATGAAAAGATACTCAAAGGCAAATACGATGAATATGAGGCAAAGTCCGCGGCGTTGGAGAAATTGGCGTCGGCAAAGCCCGAACAGACCATATTGCGTGATAAGCTGACCGAACTTGAAAATCTGAAAAAGTCTTATGAAGATTTTGAGACAAATGCCATGTCCGAGTTAAGAGATTATTACGGCAAAAAATTCACGCCCATTAAACAAAGGGTAAGTGAGGCAATCGTTTTTGCAGGAAGACAAAAGGGTTATTCCTATGTTTTGAGAATGGACCTAAATCCAGACGGCGGGGATTTCTGGCCCGTGGTGCTTTATGCCCGTGATTCCACCTCCAACCTCTCCTCTGAAATCATGAAGAACCTGGGGATTAATGACGCTTCCGCCTCCACTCGAAAAATCGGAATTCCCCAGATGCTCAGACAAAAGTAAGTATTATCGGCAGGGAAAGGCGGTTTTACCTTTAAAGAAATAGAAATTTCGGAGTAAAATAAACCAAAATGATCCGTTTGTTTCAAATTAACAAACGGATCATTTTGGTTTTAATAAGTAAGGCTTTTCAGGTAAGCAATGGTCTGCGGTACCTGTTTGGCGTAACTCGGACTTTCGTCTTCAATATAAAAATGCTCAATTGACGATTTTTTTGCGGCTCTTAAAATCGTTGGGATATCCAGCTGTCCTGTTCCCAAAGCCACATCATTTTCAACCGGCGTTCCGCCCGACATATTACCCTGCACACCTTTTTTGAGGTCTTTCATGTGCACCAGTTTAAAACGGTCGGGATATTTCTCAATGAGTGCCGCCGGATCCTGACCCGGAAAAAACGCCCATAACATATCGAGCTCAAAGCTTACATATTTCGGGTCCGTTTTCTGGATAATGTAGTCCATCAGCGTTCCGTCCTCATGTTTTTCAAATTCATAACCATGGTTATGATAACAGAAAGTCAGACCAAATTCCTCTTTTAGCCGCTTGCCTATTTTGTTAAAATCCGCTACCGTTTTTTCAGCCATTTCCAAAGTAAACGGCCCAGTGTGAGGTACCCAGGCTACGCGTACAAAACTGGCGCCCAAAGCTTTCGCGTTTTGACCAACTTCCTGCGTTTTATTAAGCGCATCGGCATAACCTACCCCAAAAGACGAGCATTTGATTCCCCTTTCATCCAGCAATTTGCGCAGATCAGCAGCCGTTTTCCCAAACAAACTCGAAAACTCCATATCCCTGATCCCCAACCCTTTCAACGTATCCAGCGTGGCGGCAGTATTTTTACCAAGGCTGTTTCTGAAGGTATAAGAAACCATTCCCGGTTGCTCGGGAAAAAGTGGTTTGCCTTTTTTTGTGCATAAAGACTTGCGTTACCCAAGGCAAAAGCCAGCGCCAGAAAAGTCAGATGTTTGATCTTCATAGTAAAAGGATAAGTTAGTTGACAATTTCCCGGATCGGAATATTCCAATTGACGATGGAATAAGTCAACTGCCCTGTCAAAGATTAAATTAAATTTTGAACATAAATCCGGCTCACAGCAGGTATCTCACAATTGGATCGCTAAAATTTTCACTCATTAATTTTATCAAAAAATCCCGGCATTTAAATCCTGCACGATTTGATGACGGATATCAGTTATCTTTATCCCTCACTTTTGAGCAACGAAAGGACTTTATAATGAAAGCATTTTTTGAACAGTTAAACATGCTCACGACTGGCGAGTTGGATCAAATCGACAATTATATTACAAAAAGAACACTTAAAAAGGGGGATTTTTTAATTCGTGAAGGCAAGATTTGTGACGAAGTCGTATTTATCAGCAGTGGGATCCTAAGATCTTTTTATCTTTCTGACAAAGGAGAAGAAATCACTTATTGTCTCACTTTCGAAGGCAATATCATGACTGCATTGTCATCCCTTGTCACCGGAAAACCTACCGAAGAAGCCATTCAGGCACTCACGGATGTACAGCTTTTGGTTATTAAAAAAGTACATCTTGATGCACTTTATCAATCTTCAAATGCATGGCTGAAAGTAGGAAAATATCTGACAGAATTGCAATATGTAGGACTGGAAAATCGGATTTTCAGCTATCAGAAATATTCCGCCAAAAAGCGGTATGCAGAACTGATGGCCAGACAGCCGGGACATATCTTAAAGATACCCGTTCAGTATTTAGCTTCGTTTCTCAACATTACGCCAAGGCACTTAAGCCGTCTGAGAAAGGAGATCAGCCAGGAAGTGTTTTAGGACATTTGTCCTGTTTTTAGATAGATCCCTCCGCTACTTTTGCAATGGATCTTGAAGAATTACCGTTTTCGAAGGGTTTCTTTCAGGGTAAATTCTAAAAACACAAAGTACATTCTCTGTATGAAAAAAGTACTGGTCATCAATGGCCATCCCAATCCCGACAGCTTAAATCATGCCCTTGCAGCGGCATACATACAGGGTGCTAAAATTTACGGTGCGCAAATCGAATACCTTGTTATTGCCGAGCTGGATTTCAATCCCAATCTGCGGTACGGTTACCAGCAACGCACAGATCTGGAACCTGATTTACTCGACGCCTGGAAAAAAATACAATGGGCTGATCACCTGGTTTGGGTCCATCCCGTTTGGTGGGGTGGGCTTCCGGCACTGATGAAGGGATTCATCGACCGCCTTTTTTTACCTGGCTTGGCATTCAGATACCGGGAAAATTCTGTTTGGTGGGATAAGCTGCTAAAAGGAAAAACCGCGCATATCATCACAACAATGGATCAGCCGGGCTGGTATTACTTTCTTTTTTACGGTCAGCCCAGCATTAATCAGTTAAAAAAATCGACGCTCGAATTTTGCGGTGTGAGTCCGGTGAAAGTGACGCGTTTTGGCATTATCAAAACAGCAAACCCGGAAATACGAACACAGTGGATAAAGAAAACAGAAGCACTTGGAAGACACTGTTACTAAGTCTTGCGTTCAGAACATATCCAACGGAGGAAGAATGATAAAATATCCTTTAGTTAAGTTCGTTAAGAAATCAGCGCACGTTGGGTAAACAAAAACGTGTCAAAATTTACATGCGCCTGATGCATTTTTATTTCAGACGTTGTTTCTCCCTATTTTATAACAAAACTTTCAACAAATTGTATAACATGCTTTGATTCAGCCATTTTCCTTTTTACCTTGTTTTAAAAGAGTATTCTTTCAGATTAAACAAGCCCGCTAAAATTTATGACAAAAGCAGATACGGTGGCGCAAATAGCCGATGCAACCGGAATTTCGAAGGAGGAAGTAGAAAAGGTTCTGGAATCATTTTTCATAACCGTTAAGAATTCAATGAGCGGAGGAGAAAATATTTACATCCGTGGTTTTGGTAGTTTTATTAACAAGGAAAGAGCCGAGAAAACAGCAAGGAATATTACATTGAAATCGACCGTGATTGTCCCGGCTCATGTTGTTCCACATTTCAAACCATCGAAAGAATTTGTTAACCAGGTGAAAGAAGGCAACAAGTTGACATAGACCAAATTCGAAGCAAAATTCAATTCATAATCCCGGAAATAATCTTTCCGGGATTATGTTTTTACAGCCTCAGGGCATTTTCCGGAAGACCTAATCCTACAATATTGTCCTGAAAGTCAGGTTGATGCGCCCGGCCACTTTTGTTGTTATTTTCGGAATCCGGTGTTCCCAGTTGCGCTGTAAATCCCCTTTCATGATCAGCAGGGAGCCATTTCCAAGGTACAGGGAATACTTCCGCCGGTGATCCGTTTTGTGTCGAAATTCAAAGTTCCTCCCCTGCCCCAGGCTCAATGAAGCAATATTAGGTCTTTCTCCGAGCTCCGCTTCATTGTCGCTATGCCACGCCACGGAGTCATTTTCGTCGCGGTAATAATTCAGCAATACGCTGTTAAAAGATAATCCGGTAGCACTTTCGATCCTTTCCTTAAGATACAAAAGTGCATCCGTCCAGAAAATCGGATCAAACCGGCTTCCGGAAAATGTATAGGATTTATTCTTATCGCCATACCACGCCGTCAGCCTGGGTGTCAGCAGCTGTTTTCCATACATCATAATAGCGGGCTGCTGCCAGGGAACTTCATTCATGAGCTTTTCCATGACCTCACGGCTTTCTTTCTCAGATAAAAACCCCGGATAATATTCCAGAAGATTCTCCGGAAACACCATTCCTTCATCCTGATCAAACAAGTGTAACTGATTCATAATCTGTTTTGGTCCTTATCTTCAAACAAAATACCCTCTTTCTAACGATGCGTCAGGAGTTTCCGCCCTGCTCTATTGCTAAACAATATTTGGCATCGAAAGTTGCAGCTAAAACGATGCTCATACGCCGATTTCGCCATTGAAATTTGGCCGAATAAGTAAACTTTATTTGAATTTTTCGGTAAAAACAATAAATATTTTAAGGGTAAGCGACGTATTTTTCGTCTCGGTTTTAGTCAACCCTGGGTGATATTTGTTTGGAATTAGTTAATGCAGCGAAGATTATTCCGAAAACTCAACAAAAATGGGAAATGAAGTAATTTTACCTGACGAACATTCAGAAAATTTAAAAACCGGGGTTTTTAAGGGTGATCCGCTATGGGATTCACTCAAAGAAGGAAGCAACAGCGCTTTTGAAAAAATATTCAGACTTTATTACCCTGCGCTGCTTAACTACGGTCTTCGATTTCATAAAGATGAGGAAGAAATCAAGGATTGTATCCAGATCCTTTTTCTGAATATCTGGGAAAGAAAACAGTTTCTGGCCGCATCCGAATCGGTTAAAAGTTATCTTCTCGCCTCTCTGCGGAGATTAATCCTGAAAAGAAAAAAACAGGAACCTTCTTTTGTAGAGCTGGATTCCGACGGATCCGACACCGACAAAGAATATTCCGGTTTTAATATCGAGTTATCGGTTGAAGTCAAAATAATTCAGGACCAGACACTCCGGGAAAATATTTCCATCCTGCAAAATGCCATACAAAACCTGCCCGATCGCCAGAAAGAAGCACTGTATCTGAAATTTTATAATGAGCAGTCTTTCGGTGATATAGCGGTGGTAATGAGCATCTCTACGAGAGCCGTTTACAAGCTGATTTACAAAGCATTGGATGCACTTAACCGTGAACTGGCACCGCAAACAAAGAATGTCCCTTTTGTCATCAGCATTTTTCTTTCGCTTCTTTTTTCAACGCCTCCCGAGCTTACCGCAAAGGCCGGACCGCTTGCTTCACTTTTAGAATAATTTATTTCATATAGTAACTGATTAATTATTAATCAGTTACAACATCTTTCGCATTATTTATAATAAATTCAAGAAAAAAAATAACAAACAGAGGGTCACTTAGCGATTGTTCGAGCTCTATTTGGATAAAGAACTAAGCTAACAAAAGTGGAAGAGCAGAAATACAAACATTTTAAATGTAACGATTTCGTGCTGGATGATGATTTCAGGGCATGGCTTGACGGCCAGGCACCGGAAAAAAATCACCTTTGGGAATCGTGGCTATTGGCCAATCCTGCGGGCAGGATCGAAGCCGAAAAAGCAAAAACGGTTATTTATGCACTTCAAATTAAAGGGAAAAAGCCCGAAACCGAGGACGTTGACCAGCAATGGAAAAGGCTTGAAACCGCTATGGCCACGGTTAAACCATTGACTTCTGAAAGCAAAGAGATCACCTACGGCAGAATTTTCACGGTTTTAAAATGGATGGCCGCGGCATCCATCGTATTGGCAGTCATTTTCGCAACGGACCGTTATCTGCTTTCGGGCCGGCATCATACCGCACTGGCACCTGTTGAGCAAAGATCAGACAATGGTCAGCAGCGCGACATCATACTTCCCGACGGTACGCGTGTTAAACTGAATGCGGGCTCTGTGGTGTCCTACCCTGCCCAATTTGCCGATAACCTTCGAGAGATTACGCTGACAGGAGAGGCATTTTTTCAGGTTGTGGCTATGAAAAATGCTCCTTTTATTATTCATACCGGTAAGGTCACTACCAAAGTGCTTGGCACCTCCTTTAACGTACGGGCTTATCCTGAAACGGACGACGTTCAGGTTGCCGTGGTAGAAGGGACGGTAAAAGTAAGCGCAGAGATTTCCTCTCTGAAACAAAAAAACAGTGTCTGTCTTACCAAAAGTGAGATGGCTACTTTCGAAAAAAAACGCCAGGCATTAACGATCAGTCCCTACGACGAGGCCGAGCAAATCGGATGGAAAGATGGTGTTTTATACCTCGAAAAATCCGATTTCGCCAGCACAATCATCAAACTTGAACGATGGTATGGTGTCAAAATCAACATTAACAAAGATTTGAAACCCGATCCAACGTGGCGATTCAGCGGAAGTTTCCACAACAAACCGTTGGGTTACATCCTCAACGTCATGCGTTACCCCAACCGCTTCTCTTATTCAATTCACGCAGACATTGTTAACATTCAATAATATTGAAAGAAATGGGTTCCGATACAAGCTAAAAAAACCGGTAATCAAATAGATTACCGGTTCAGTTGTGTGGCCTTACCGTGCATAAGAGTTGGCGCTCAATCAGGTTACGGTAAAGGCCAAGTGTAATGAATGTCAATTCAAAACCTTCAAAAATATGGAATTTAAACTACTACAACAAATTGTAGCAATGTCCAGGTATGCAGTAATCGGCATGGTTTTACAATGCCTGTTTGCCGGGCTCCTGTCAGCCACCGACAGTAGTGCCCAGGAACAGAGTATTGAAAAAATCTACATATCCATTAACCTCCGGGATGTTCCCCTGGAGGACGCCTTTGTTGTCATCAACGAAAAGACAAAATTCAATTTTCAGTACGATCAAAAGCTCGTTCAGGACAAAAAACTTGACCTGAACTTCGCCGAAGCAAGTATCGGAAAACTCTTGCGTCATATTTCCAGGGAAGCAAACCTAAGCTTTAGCAGGGTCAATGAAACGATCTACGTTTCTACTGCGAAAAAACAGACAGTAACCGAGACGATCAATACTGCCAGTACCGCAACAGCCTCGCTTTCCGGGAAATCGGATATGTCTGCATCTTCCGTTGAAGATTATCATGCTAACCATTTGAAACAGGTTGTTTCAAATGGACTTTCTGCCATGGCCATAACCCTATCTGGTGTCATAAAAGGTGATAACGGTGAAGTGCTTCCGGGTGTAAACGTAGTTGAAAAGGGTACGGTCAACGGGCTTTCCACGGATGTAGATGGAAAATATAAGATCACCGTTGCCGGCAACAGTTCTGTACTGGTTTATAGTTACATTGGTTATATCTCACAAGAAATTCAGGTGGGCGGAAGAAGGTCCATTGATATAAAACTGGTTTCGGAGAACAAGTCGCTTGAAGAGGTAGTGGTGGTCGGGTATGGTACCCAACGCAAGGAAAGTGTGGTCGGCGCGATTACCCAGGTTGACAACAAAGCACTGATGCGCTCGGGGACCTCGAACGTTACCAACGCCATAGCGGGTAAACTTTCAGGTGTTTTCACGATGCAGAAAAATGGTGAACCCGGAAATGATCACTCAGATATCGTCATCAGAGGCCTTTCAAGCTGGAACGGATCTCAGCCGCTTGTTATGGTTGATGGTGTGGAAAGAGATTTCAAAGACATGGACCCGAATGAAATTGCAACGATTTCGGTCCTTAAAGACGCCTCCGCGACAGCAGTTTTCGGTGCAAAAGGAGCGAACGGGGTTATTATCGTAACAACAAAAAGAGGGACGATCGGAAAACCAAAACTGGACTTCACCGCTTCCTATGGTCTGGCAAAGGCAACGCGGATACCCGATCACATCAGCTCTTACAGAACGATGTCAATGTACAATATTGCATTGATGAACGGACAGCAGTTTACTGACCTGATCCCTCAAAATGCACTGAATGAATATAAAAATCCGACGACTCCCCTCAACGGCCTTAGATATCCGGATGTGAACTGGTTTAAAGTCATGACAAAACCTTTCGCAGCCAACGCCAATGCCAATTTTAACGTATCCGGTGGCACCCATTTCATTAAATATTTTGCGTCCATCGGTTATGCGCACCAGGGAGACTTTTTCAAAGCATACAATGAAGGTTATGATGACACACGATATTGGTATAACCGTTTTAACTACCGTACCAATATTGATTTTAACCTGACGAAAAGCACCACATTATCGCTGAATGTCGGCGGTGAAACAGGCGTAAAAAACCAACCTAACGCCGCTCCATGGCGAAATCTTTATTCAACCGGCCCGTCACGTTATCCTGCTTACTTCCCCGCCTGGGTTCTTGATCAGGTTCCGGACCCGGATTATCCCAACGACCGAGGAGAGAGGCTGGTGATGAATTTCGGCGAATTTACCGGTAATCCGTACACATCCATGAACCAGGGTTCATTTAACCGATATCTGGAATCCAAGCTTTTCACCGACTTGATCCTCGATCAGAAGCTCGAAGGTGTTACAAAAGGATTATCAATGAGAGGCAAGGTTTCTATGAGTACCTATTACAAAAACAGGTCATTAACAGCCAGTTATTCCTTTCCTGAGTACCAATTGAATTATGATAAAATCGGAACAGAGGAAAATCCCTGGTTCCGAAATGGTCAGGGCAATGAAGTATTTCAGCAAAGTCCGCTGGATATCAACGTCGGAGAGCTGGAAGGCGGCTACTACAAAGATCTTTATTACGAGTTCTCGCTAAACTACAACCGCGCATTTGGAAAGCATAATGTGTCCGGACTGGCCTTGGTAAATCGCCAGCAAAAAGACAAAACCATTGAATTTCCCTATTACAACCAGGGACTTGTTAGCCGCGCCACCTATGATTATGCCGGAAAATACATGCTGGAAGTAAACGTGGGATACACCGGTTCGGAGCGGTTTGCACCGGGGAAACGTTACGGATTTTTCCCCTCCGGAGCCGCAGGGTGGCTTATCTCAGAGGAGAACTTCATGAAAAACCGTGCACCCTGGATCAGCAAACTCAAACTCCGTTATTCCGATGGAAAAGTCGGTAGCGACATCGCGGATAACCGGTGGCTATATCTAAGTGATTATTTTAAAGACAACGCAGGTTATATCCGCGAAGATCTTGGCCCAAACCTGTATTCTCAGTGGGAAGAAGCCAGAAAAAGAGATTTGGGAATTGAACTCGGACTTTGGAACGACAGCTTTACATTTAGTGTCGACTTTTTTGACGAGCAGCGTAAAAAAATGCTTCTTAACCCGCAAAGTGTAACCATGCTTGTGGGCAACTCGTTTAAAGAACTTAACCTGGGGAGATTAAAAAAACATGGCATCGAACTCGAAGCGGAGTACCGGAAAAATACAGCCATCGGGTTTAATTATTTTGTAAAAGGCATCTTTGGATTCAATGAAAACCGGATTCTTTTCAAGGACGATCTGCCCTATGCCTTCGATTATCAGAAAGCAGCAAACAAGCCACTGGGTGCTCAGCTGAGCGGTGTTGAATTGACAGGAACTGGCTATTTTACCTCCGTTGATGATATTCATAACAATGTTTCTCCTATTGATCTGAACAAACTGAACGTCGGAGATTACAAATACCTCGATTACAATTCGGATGGCAAGATCACGAATCTTGACAAATACCCTATTCCGGGTTCCGAGTATCCCTCCACAACTTATTCATTTTCGGCAGGGTTTTCCTACAAAAAGTTCGATTTCAACTTCATGCTTCAGGGCGTTGTAGGAAAATATGTCGAGTTCAATCAGCCATACGAAGTTGAATTTATCAAGGGCGACTGGCGCGTGCACGCTTCCCAGCTTGATTATTGGACACCCACAAACCCAGGTGCCGGACACGCAACGCTTCATTATTCCAACGGCGGTAGTACAGACAACCTTTTCTGGGGAGGCGGTGAAGCCGACAGAGGTTTCGACATTATGGTTAAAGACCGTTTCTGGAGAAATGCAAGTTTTCTTAAAGTAAGAGAAGTTTATGCGGCCTACAATTTCAGCTCCAAACTACTGAAAAGAGTCATTGGCACCTCTAACCTTGTCTTTTTCGTGACCGGAAATAACCTTTTCACTTTCACCAAACTCATTGAAGGTGACCCGGATAGCAAGGATTTCAACCAGGGATTCTATCCACAGATGTCCAGTATTAAGTTCGCCATTAAAGCGGCATTTTAAATGCTAAATCTCATTACAATGAAAAAATATATTTCGATACTGCTGTCAACGGCAATGCTCGGTTTGGTACTGACTTCCTGCGTGGAAGATTACCTGAACAAAGCCCCGGAATCAGGTCTGACAACCGAAGACGTATTCTCTAAATACGAAAACTTCAAAAAGTTTTTCGACTCCATTTACGAGGGCAATAAAAAAGACGGTGATACCTGGCGGGCCTATAATATAAAAAATGGTTATCCGCTTTATTTCGAATTCTGGGATCAAAAATACACCTTGGAGTCGCTCACAGACATGAGCGACATGGGGCGTGTGATGGACGCGCAGGTTATAAAAAGCGGCCAGATCTCAGCAATCATCAATAAAATGACCTACGATCCGCAGAGACGCCCGATTCTGGGTTCAATGTTTTCCATCATCAGGATCTGTAATATTACTTTGAAAAACATTGGTGCGCTCAAAGATGTAAATCAGGTGGATATCAATGATTTTAAAGGTCAGGCGCATTTTATCCGCGCATTTGCACATTTTGAGCTGTTCCGTCTCTGGGGCCCTATGCCTTATTTGAATACGGTGATCGGCCCGGATGATGCATGGGATATTGCAAGGTTATCCAAACACGAAACCCTTGTACGTATTGCAGCGGATATGGATAGTGCCGCAACCTTTTTTGCCCAGGCTGACCTGATGCGCAGAGATCCGGGACCAGGCGTGGCAGGGCATTTAAATAATCCCGAGCAAAAACGGCCAACGGGTGTTGCAGCCAAAGCATACAAGGCACGCGCACTTTTGTATGCTGCTAGTCCGCTCAACAACGAACGGGGCGCAGCCGATTGGGAAGAAGCTGCCAAGGCAAACTGGGAAGCTATCCAGATCGCCGAGAAAAGCGGATACGATCTGCTGTCTCTGGCAGATTACAAGAAAAATTACATCGGAACCACCTATTCCAACGAGCAGCTATGGGCCTGGTATGCAGGAACAAAAGCGTACAACGCGGGGGATCTCAATACCCAGATGAATGGTGTTTTCGGAGGCGGCAAAACGGGTTGGTCGGGTGAATGCCCCACACAAAATACCGTTGATAAATTTGAAACGAAATGGGGCGAACCACTCAATACCGCTGCTGACAGACAAGCTGCCGCCGCTGCCGGCCATTACAATGAACAGGATCCTTACAAAGACCGTGACCCAAGATTCTATATCGATATTATTTATAACACGGCCCCCATTCCTGGTTACTCAACGGCAAAAATTTACTACGAGACCAACAACGGTGCCGCCGTTTACGCCCAGCTTTTGGATCCGTCCTATGCAGGCATTACACGTACAGGTTACTATGAAAGAAAAACCTGGGGAGAGCAAAGTGTAAACAACAAAACGACGCCGCAGTATACTGACCCGCTGATCAGGCTCGGAGAGTTATATCTGAATTATGCCGAGGCCGCCAATGAAGCTTATGGTCCAAATGGTATGGCTCCCGGAGCCACCGCTTCCGCTTTACAGGCATTGAACAAAATAAGGACCCGAGCGGGAATGCCTAATGTACTTCAGGCTTATAGTCTCTCAAAAGACAAGTTACGTGAGCGGATCAAAAATGAACGTACCATTGAATTATGCTTTGAAGGCAGCCACTATTACCACGACATACGCCGCTGGAAAGACGCTCCGCAAGTAATGGGCGGGCCTTTGTACCGTGTGGATATTGAGAAAGTTCCGGTAAGTACCACCTACCCGACGGGTTATAAATATACCCGCATGCCCATGTCCGCTGATCGCCAGACACGGTGGAAAGACGCCATGTATTACCTGCCGTTTAATACGGAAGACATGTACAAGATGAAAAACTTTGTTTCCAATGAATTGTGGTAGACCAAACATTCCGAACTGACAATCATGAAATTATCTACATTTCACACCCATTATATCCTTTTCAGTTTATGCCTGCTCTGCCTTTTTAAAAGTACGGTTATGCAAGCGCAGGAGGAAAAAAAACAAAAACCTGTTACTGTCAATCTGAAAGTGACGGATGAAAAAGGTGACCCGATTCCCGAGGCCATGATCATTGTAGGCGAAGGAACCATTTATGCACAAACCAATGCAAGCGGCGATTTTGATTTTGAAGCATTGCCGGAAGATTTCGTATCCATATCCTCTTATGGGTACAGTAAATCCGTTTTTCTTGTTAATGACATCATCACAAACAGCGTGATAACGCTTAAAAAGGCAAAACCATTTGCCACTTCGGAGGACGTCATACCGATGCCATTTATGGATATCAAAAAGAGATTTGCAACGGGAAGTTATCAAACGCTTAAAACGAGTGATCTTGAAAAATACCCGACCAATGATCTTCGCAACGCTTTCTCAGGGCTTATCAACGGTCTGGAAGTGATTGAAAGAGATGGTTCCCCAGGATTGAACGCAGAAGAACAGCTGGGCAATTTCCGGGTTACCGAAAAAATCGGATTGTCGGTAAGAGGCCGCAGCCCGATTTTCGTGATCGATGATATTCCGACCGATATCACCGAAATGCCTATCGACCCTCAGGAAATCGAATCAGTTACAGTCATCAAGGATATCGTTGGAAAGGCCATGCTGGGTCCCCGGGGCGCTGACGGCATTATTTATATCAAAACAAGGCGAGGGAAGGTCAACGAAAGGGTTTTGAATGTAAACGCCGAAGAGGGCGTGAGTCTCATCGATCGTTTCCCAGGCTGGGCATCCGGCACGGATTATGCAAAACTTAACAATCTGGCAAGAAGTAACAGCGGCCTGGCGCCTCTTTACAACGAATCAGATATGGGTGCCTACGCCAAAAACGACCCTTATGATATGTATCATCCCAATGTCGATTTTCGTAAAATGATGCTCAAAAATTCGAAATCATTCAGACGGGTAAATGTGTCATCAAGCGGTGGAAATGAAACGGTGCAGTATCATGCTTATTTAGGATACAACGGAGAAGGTGATATTTACAAAATTGGGGCAAAATCGGATTACAACCGTATTAATGTCCGTTCCAATATCGACGTTAAAATAAATGAGCTTATTAAAATAAAATTTGATTTCTTCGGCGGGCTCAGTCTGCGTCGGTCTGCTAATTATGGCTACAACGCCAATTTCACCAGCGACGACGGCAATACCAATACCGCCCTGGATCTTATAGAATTTAATTCGGCCATTAACGATATCACCAATACGCCGCCCATCGCATTTCCCGTCTACGCCGCCTTTGGTGATAACCCGGTCGCACCCTGGTATGGTGTAAGCTCAAACTACAAAACCAATCCGATTGGAAACCTCATGCACAATGGATACTACACCGAAACCGGCAGAACGGGTGCATCCAATATCACTTTTCAATATGATATGAAGGAACTTGTTCCCGGTTTGAAATCCAATACTTATGTCGGATTCAACGTATTCAACAGCCTGCGTATCGGGAAGGCGGAAGATTACATTGCGTACATCCCAACACCTTCAAAAACGGCTGCCGGGCTGGACACGATCAAACTCGCCAAAGTACATGACGGTGTGGATATGCCCGGACAGACCAAACTCCATGATTATTACTCCCAGCGTTTTGTGGTCTATGAAAACCTTACCTATGACAAAAGCTGGGATATTCACAGTGTCCAGGCGGGACTTACCTACTATATAGGGAAATCGTCTAGAAATGGCATAGAAGAACCGCAGCGTCAGCAGAACGTTATCCTGACCGGATCTTATTCATTTAAAGACAAATACATCTTCCAAGGGGTACTTAACTATGCCGGAACGTATAGCTTTGCCAAAGACAAACGATACGCCATGTTCCCTTCCGCTGGCCTTGGCTGGGTGATTTCAGAGGAAAATTTCATGTCCGGATTAAAGGCGGTAAATTTCCTCAAACTGCGTGTGGAAGCTGGAGTAATCGGTTATGAAAGCTTCCTGCCACCTTTTTATGACCTTGATCGCTGGGGTGTCAATTCGACAGGCTCTCCTTTTGGACCCTATTCAACGGGGCAATGGTTTGGCAGCAATACGGACAATGCCGTTTACAGAACCTCCCCGAGCCGGATCGGAAATCCCAACCTGACCTGGGAAAAACGCAAAGAATTCAGCATCGGCGCTGACGCCTTGTTATTTAAGAGGAAACTTTCGGTTGAGATCAATTATTTCAATAACCTGCGGGACGGAATGGTGTCGCAGCTGGCCAATACCGTTCCACTTGTAGCGGGAATTTCAGGCTCCAGGCCATGGTTTAACTATAACAAAATCAAATACATCGGGCTGGAAACTGGTTTACAATATTCCGACAGGATCGGCGAGTTCAGGTTTTCGATCGGCGCCAATGCCACTTATCAAAACAGTAAGATCCTGAAATACGATGAGCCTGATTTCCGCTACGATTATCAGACACGTCTTGGCGCCCCGATCGATTCCTACTGGGGGCAAACGTATGTTGGAAACTTCGCAACAGAAGCGGAAACCAAGCTGGTTCCTCAGATCTATGATGAAGCTTTGATGGCCGGCGATTTGAAATATGAGGATAAAAACCGCGACGGCGTGGTCGATGACAATGACCAGAGCGAGATTGGCAATGTTACGCCAAGGCTGATCTATGCGCTGAACATCCGGTTGAATTTCCGAAATATTGAATTAACTGCCATCGGAAACGGACGTGCTTTTTACGACATCCCGATGACCAACAAATATTTCTGGAACGGCTGGGGTGACAATAATTACTCTGATTTTGCAAAGGATAATATCAACGGCGCCTATCCGAGAATGACCTATTACAAAGTCAACAACAACTTTATAGGCTCAAATTTCTGGCTTCGTGACGGTGGGTATTTCAAGATCCAGAATGTAGAACTGGCCTACAACGTACCCGTAAGACCCGGAAACATTATCTCATCCAGAGGGATCCGTCTGTACGTCAGAGGAGCTAACCTCTGGACATTCTCAAAGATAAAAGACGTGGACCCTGAGTCAATTAACTCGGGTGTGACAGTCTATCCCTTGTTCAAAACATTTTCGGCAGGTGTTAAACTAACATTTTAACTAAGGACTTTATGGATTTTAAAATGATCAATATAAAAAGTATCTTCTCCATCCTGTTGCTCGCCGGGTTTTTCACCTCCTGTGTCGATTATCTGGAACCTTATCCAAACGGGAACCGGACCACGGAAGATGTCTGGAAATTTCAGGATATGGTGCAGGGCCTTGTGGGGCAATGTTATGACAACATGCCCCGAAACTACAACGACAACGAAGGCGTTTACCTGGACGGAGCAACCGATGATGTGGTGATTACGAGTACAACCAATGCGATAAGCCGTCTCGCGGTGGGGGCGTTACCTACAAGCATGGATCCTTTCCGAACGTACTGGGACCGAGATTATCGTTCCATATATCTGGTAAACCTTTTCCTGAAAGACCGTCGCGGTTATAATACCAAGTTTCTCGTCAACAGTCATCTGGACAGCCTGGTTAAAAACCGCCTTCAGGGAGAGGCCTTTGCTTTGCGCGCCTGGTTTCAGTGGGATCTGCTTCAAAAATTTGGCGGAAAAGGCATGAATGGCCAGCTCCTGGGCTTCCCGATCGTACTAGAACCGATTGATATTAAGGAACAAACCAACCTGGCGCGTAACACGTATGACGAATGTGTGAAGCAAATCATCGCAGATTGCGATTCGGCTTACAAGTATCTCCCCCTTGCCCACCGCGATTTTCTTGTGCCAAACGTTAACGATCGTGCATATGCGGGCGGACGCTACTGGGGCCGTTTTGACGGCATCACCACCCGTGCGATTAAAGCATTGGTTTATCTGACCTGGGCCAGTCCACGTTTCAATCCCGGAAATGATATCACGCGTTGGGATCTGGCGGCAAAAAACGCAAAGGAGGTAATGGATTTCAAGATGAAAACCGATGCAGTCACCAACGGATTTAATGTCAACAAGGCTACGAACTGGTTTGACCCCAATTTTGGCGGAATTATATTTTCGGCCCGTTATAACAATGCCAACGACGCCATGGAAAGAATGTATTATCCTGGCGGTTTTCAGGGAACGGGATCTGTCGGGGCAACGCAGGAGTTTGTCGATGCTTTCCCGATGAAAAACGGATATCCGATTTCGGATCCAAGGAGTTTGTACGATCCTTCCAAACCTTATGAAAACCGTGATCCGAGATTTTACGCCACCATTTTTCACAACAATGCCAGGGCGGTAAAAATCAACACCAGTACGACGATGTACACGTTCGAAAACTGGCTAAACGGAAAGGATGCGGCTGGTCCGGCTGTAAACAGCAGAACCAATTATCATATCAAAAAAATGGTATTTATGGGACTCAACTGGTCGGATAATTCGATCAACAGGCAGCCTCACGCAAAGTTTTTCATTTATTGGGCGCAAATGTGCCTGACTTTTGCAGAAGCCGCAAACCAGGTTGAAGGTCCCGAAGGAGCAAAATACGGACTATCGGCCAAAGATGCCATGGCTTATTTAAGAAAGAAAGACAATACCGACGGCGGAAAGGGTTTTACAACCGACCCTTATCTTACCGAAGTGGCTTCATTAGGAAAGGCTCCATTTAATGGGTTTATCAAAAACGAGAGAAGACTTGAAACTTGCTTCGAGGGAAGTCGCTTTTATGATCTCCGCCGTTGGACAACCGATCTTGCATCACTGAACAAGCCGGTTCATATGGCGAAAATCCAGAAAAATGCTGACGGAACTTTTACCTACAACCTGGACCAGGTCGTAGAAGTACGCGCTTATTCATCGGCCTACCTGCCTATCCCGTACGACGAAATGCTTAGAATGAGTAATCTGGTTCAAAATGAAGGTTGGGACGCCTGGAAATAATTAATTATAAAATCTATGAAAAAGATAATAACGGTAATACTGCTGCTTTCGGTTCTGATGACGTCCTGTTACAAGGACTATATCGAAGACTTCGATTACACCGCCATTTACTTCATGTACCAAACCAATGTGCGCACGTTTGTAGTCGGTGAAGGCATGAAAATAGAAGTTGGTGCAGCCCTGAGTGGTGTCAGGGAAAACACCAGCGATCGGATCGTCAATTTTGATATGGACGCCAAACTCATCAATGCAGGTATTCTGGCGGTAATGAAAGCCGGTGCAGGCTATATCAAAGAAGCCGTGGGGTCGGTTGACACCCTGAAAGTGATACCGGCAAGTTATTTTACCATTTCCGATCAGAGCCAGATGGTCATTAAAAAGGGAAATCATTCGGGGACGGTCGTTATCAAGGCCGATTCTGCCAAATTTTTAAAGGACATTGCCACTGTAAAACCAGTATATGCGATTCCGTTTTACATTGCTTCGGCAGATGCAGATTCGATTCCGAAGGAAAAACGTTATACCATAATTGCATTGAAATATGAGAACATGCTGTTTGGGAATTACTGGCATGGAGGTGTTACCACGGTGAAAGATTCCGATGGAAAAGTCGTAAAAACGATAAAATATTTCACCACGATACCTTCTCCGGAAAGTAAGATTGTAACCCTTAAAACCATAGCACCGAATACCCTGGTGACCAATAAAATCAGCGACCAGCCGGGTTCAATGAAAATAACCCTGAACGGAGGAAATGTCACGATCAGCAAGGCAGATGGCTCCGGCGTGGATGTTATTCCCGATGGAGCCAGCATTTTCAATCAGGCTAGGCTTCTTCAGGAAAGAAAGATTGTTTTGAAATATAAATTTGCCAATGCGGATGGAACAACTTCATTTGCGCAGGATACGCTGACCTTCCGCAACCGGATCCGGGATGGTGTCAATGAATGGCAGGACGAGAATCTGTCACATTACTAAAAACCACTACTTTTCGCTGTCAGGAAAGGCCTGACAGCGAAAAGTAAACCAATCCTCAACATGCTGTAATGTATTAATAATAGTATTTTACAAATCCGGCCATCATCGAGCAAACCAGCGGATTATTCACTTTTGTCTCTTCGGTCGACAACCGTCCCTGCCCATCATAACGCTTTTCAATCAATGCAATCTGACCGTCCCAGGCCGGTAAATACTCGCTGATCTGGCGGCGATTTCCAGAAAATTTGTGCTCAAAAACCCGGAAGACCTCGCCTTTGTCGTTATACCAGGTTTCCCGGTTCAGGATGTTATTGGCATAAGAATACACAACTTCGTTCATCAGCTTATTCTGGTCGCTGAAATACTTTTGTCCAATCTTTTTACCGCCCTTAAATTCGTACACTATCACATTTGCCAATGTTCGCTCATCTGCCGCATTCTCGCGATAGTAATACGCTTTCTCCGTTTTTAAAACACCATTTTCGTATTCATATTCCAGCTCCCTTCCGGCTTTCCACTCCTTTGCAGCATTTTTAAAATAATAGGTGTGAAGGATCCGCTGGCCACCAGCATTATAAATTTGCTCCTGATACGTCACGAGTTCCTTCTTGCCCATATAAAACTGATAACCATCAATCCGGGAAAGTTTACCCTCCGCATTATAGCTAAAATGCTCTTCTGTATTAATTTCATTGGATTTATCAGCCGCTGTGGCATACGTTTTTTTTACTACGCGAGCCTCGTCATCGTAAGCAATAACACCAGGCTCCACCCCGAAATCGTCAGAACGATCTGGCTTACAGGCAGCCAGTGACATACCAAGCAGTAACACATGTAGTATCTTTTTCATTAGCATGAGGTTTGGTTTTAAGCATGACACGTTTATAAATAAAAACGTTGGAAACCTGATACATACAAAATTAAGACCGGTGTGCAGAAAATGTATTTGTAACAAAGTCCAGCCTTTACCGGGATTTGATATTCCTGATAAAGGCTGGACTTAATACCAATTAAAAAAATATTCAAATTCCCTGTTGGAGAATTTT
The DNA here is from genome assembly GCF_030929615.1 of Dyadobacter sp. LHD-138. Classification (GTDB taxonomy): domain Bacteria; phylum Bacteroidota; class Bacteroidia; order Cytophagales; family Spirosomataceae; genus Dyadobacter. Next base: position 154,253 of record NZ_JAVFVU010000006.1, read on the forward strand.
ACCCAACCCTGTTGACTTTGCCCATTAAATCGACCACGTTACTCACCTCCATCTTCTGGTACATTTTAAGTTTGACGGTACTGATCGTTGAAGGCGCAAGATTCAGTTCCTTGCAAATTTGAGTAGTCCGGAAGCCCTTTAAAAGCAAGTGCATCACCTCTGTTTCCCTCGGAGAAAGCGAGCTCACCTTTTTGCTTCTACGCCGACGAACAACCCGGGTGCTGACTGCATATTTCCGTCCTGTCAATACCGTATCGAAGGCGGATTGAAATTCGTACTTACTCATGGACTTAAGAAGAACACCATCGACACCCTTTTTCAAATAAGTGTAAGCAAGTACCTTTTCATTGTCTTCACTTATAATCAGAATCTTTATTTGGGGCTGGATCAGGCGAATACCATCCAGAACACTGGGATTAAACAGCTCTGATAAGCTAACTTCCACGATCAGCAAATCAAAATATGACTTTTGCAGACTGTCCGATACGTTTTGCAAGCTGTTTATTTCCTCGATATAGGCATTTCCGGCGTATTCCCTAACGGATGCCGCGATTCCCATTCGAAAAAAGTCATTTTTAATGGATAGTAATATTCTGGTCATTTTTGTAGAGGGTTTTTTAACGTATTATCTGTAAAGTAAATTCTAATTAAAAGCAATCGGGATTAGCCCAATCCATATCGATTTCAGGTTTGTCCAAAGCTCTCACGGTGCTTCCAGCGACACAACGTATATTAAGTTTTGTTTTCGGTCAAATGTACGGTGACTAATATCAATAACCCGTAGAGATTTAAAGTATTTTTCATAGAATTATATCTATTCCATTTTCTAAAAATGCTCGTAAACCAGGGTGTGATTGGCGTAAAATACCGGACCAGCGTAGATGTGGATCCCAATGTAATGCACAGGGAACCGGAAAAGGCGTTTGGCATTTAGACCAAAAGCTCCCAGGACTGCCAACGTTAAATCATTGGTCCCGGGAGCCGTTTTTAAATACATTCATTTACAAATGTCTGTAAAACTTCAAATCGATCAGGTTATTGGCAATTGGCTTGGTGTTCCAGTCTTTGTGAATGGCCAATGCAGCCCCCAGAGAGCTTGCCTGTGCAACGGACGCGGCATACACTTCAAGCTCAGGAAAGGATTCTGCCAGCAAATTCATAAAAATCGGATTTTTACTAAACCCGCCATCAACAAATATCTTTTGCACCGGACTGTTGTAGATAACCAGCTCTGTGGAAATAATCTGTTGGTTTATAATATCGAGTAACAATTGATGATATGCAATTTCGTAAGTCTGAAACTGAGCCAGCGCTCTGTTTTTAAACGCCGACTCCTGAAGGATCTGGTATTTATCTACCGCTACGTCATTACGCTCTTCTTTTAGCGCATCGATCAGCGTTTTGTCATAAGCGACATTTTTATAATAATCAGCCGGAACCTGGAAATGGTCAGCCAATCTTTTCGTCTGAATTTCGTGCTCATTACCTGCAAATAATCTGGCGGCTTTTACAGGTTTTGCTTTGTAATCGAGATAACAAAGGCAGTCGTACTGAATTTCCTCAAATGTCAGCGGGGTTGCGTTAAACGGGTTTAACGAGATAGACCATGTCCCGGTTGATATCAATAAAAACGGTTCTTTAAAATTAATCAGGTACGGAATCAATGCCGAAGAGCTGTCATGCAAGCCTGCACCCGCCGCTATTCCATCCGACAACTGAATACTTTCCTCGGCCGAACGAAGGACAGGTAATTTATTTACTATTTTTTCATTGGTTACCCATTCATGGTATTTCATTTTTGTAAAATCCCACAAATTCGTGTGACATCCTATGCTGGTATGGTCTGCATAATATTGACCGGTAAACAAAAAGCTCAGATATTGGGGCAGGTGAAGGCTATGATTAATCCGGTCAAACAACGCCGGCCTTTCTTCCTTGATCCTGAAAATCTGCATTCCGGAATTCAAACTTCCCAGTACTGGCGAGGCAGAAATCATCGCAAAAGCCTCTTCTCCCCCATACTTTTGATAAAACTTTTCTTTAAGTTTTTCAGGATAGGATTTCAGATAATTGTAGAGCGGCGTAAGCACTTCACCATCAGCGCCAATATGCACCATACTGGCACCATAAGTACTGAAATTAACGGCTTTAATCGTATAACCTTTCTGACTTTTTGCTTCATCCCAGCAAGCCAGGACCCATTTTGTCAACAGGTCAACATCCTCGCAGGCGTCCCCATCTTCATCTGCCGTTTCGGGGAAATTTGTAGATTTTTGCCAGACAATCCGATAATCTTCGTCGAAAATAAATGCTTTCTTATTTGTTTTTCCAATATCAAAAATGACAACGACATTCATTAAAAACCTGTTTTAAAATAGAGAATTGAAACCCAATGATTTGAAATTTGTCCAAGGGGTTTCAAGTTAGCAAGTCGACGCCAATTTTGTCTGATATTTTGAAAAAATTCTATTTTAAATTGTTTTAATAAGTCCTCTTAGGTAGCTGTTGGCAATTAGCTCTATGCGATTAGCTCAGTAACCGGATGATTAATAACATATTATAAAAACCAATAATATGAATCAATTTTTCACTACTACTTATAACCCAAACTGGTGCTTTTGGATAGAAAAATATCCAAAAGCACCAGTCTGTCTATTTAGCAAGTAGAATCGAAAAACGACCCCGTTTATTCCTTTACTCTTGTTCCCAAGGCATCCAGCATATCCATTAATTTACCATTGGCGTGATCTGGATCCTGCTTTTTCAAAACCAGTGAAAGATCATATCCGGCCATCGAATAAGCAGCGGTCAATTCTTCACCTTTGATCTCGACACTTGTCATTTTTTGTTCTTCGCCTGTTTCCAGATTGGTATAAAAGCCGTTCAATTTCCCTTCCTTATGTTCAAACCGTAAAGGCATGGTCACATCTCCATTGGGCGTGTCCTTCACAAGGACATTCCATTTACCATGAAAATACTCCGGCACCGAAGCCGTCTGAGCCTGAGCAAAACTCGCTATAAACAAGAAAACTGCGATTGCAAAAAGTGATTTTAGCTTATTCATTTTAGATAAATTGTTAGAGATTAATGAACTATGAAACTGTTTAGAATTAATGAACCAAACTTTTCCGGTTTACCCAGACCGGAAATTACTCCCTTTTCCCCTCGAAGGTCATCCCCATTGCATCCATTTTCAAGCCGCCCACATTACCGTTATCGCCTCGGATAAAAGTAATTAACGCCTTTCCGTCCGCATCGTATTTGTCTGCCGTTTCCGTAGGTTTCAACTCCCCTGTCTGCCCGGATGCTTCCATCGTAAGTTTGCCATCAGCATTTTTAATTTCAACAAAGTCGAACGGGAGACCCGTTACTTTATACTTGCCAATATAATCAGTAATCGCAGAAGCCGGTTTTTCGGTAATCACCGAAGCCTGCTCGGTTTCATTTTCAACCAGTTTGAATTCGCAGCCTGTCACAATAAACAGCGAGCGTCCATCCGCCTTCGGATTTCGGTAAACCAGATACAAATCATGAGAACCAGTCGTAGATGTCATTTTGATCGGTGTAGGTTTGCCCGCCATCGAATTCGAAGGTTCGATCATCGCCGACTCACCGATCAGCTTACCGGTTGGCGTGTCAATCCTCACTTCAACCTTTCCACCAGCCGAATTAAGCTGCGCTATCGGGGCCATTGCTGTCACGTTTAACGCCTCAACATAGGAAAGATCGATATTTTTCAACAGCATATAGGAACCATCCTTCGAAGGTATTGCAAAGGCATTCCCGCCAAAAGTCATTTTACTGACATCTTCGTATTTATCAAAATCATGCGGTCCCAGTTTTGCATTTCTAAGCGTAAGCGTTTGCTCTGCACCGATCGATGGCAAGCTATTTGCCCCCTGGTCCTGATAAGCCGCCCTTAAAATATAAACGCCCTGTCCTTTATCTTTCGCAGGTAATTTCGCCGTAAAAGCTCCCTGAACGGGTAAGGATTTTTCAGCAGGTTTTGATTTGGAAATATTCAGAATATACTTCACCATTTCAGAAGCATCCGCGGCCGAAAGCTGTGGATGGCCAGCCATCGCTGTTTCACCCCACACGCCGCTGCCACCGGTTATTACCTTCTTTGTCAGTTTTTCCAAAGCGGCATTATCGTTCTGATATTTCAAACTAACCTCCCTATACGCAGGCCCGATCGATTTCTTTTCCACACTATGGCACGCTTTGCAATCACTGGCTGCGATTAGGTTTTTACCTTTTGCAAAAGCAGACAATTCATCCGCCGAACGATGGCCCTGCGCGATCGCAACCTTGTCGAAACCTTCCGGCAGATAGTCAATTTTCACAGATACCTGATCAGAAGAAATCCTGCCGTCTGCCAGACTTCCATCTTCTTTATCTTTCACCTTTACCTCGTAGCCAACGGTTTTATCTGCTACGAAAAAGGTTTTGTTGCTTTTAGGCATTTCAAAGCTCAGCACCGGAGGCTCGTTTCCTGCCGTGATTTCAATGGCTTGCGAATTTATGCCTCCTTTACCGTCATTGACAGTCAGAACAGCCTTATAAATACCCGGTTTGGTTAAAGTCAGCGCAGCATCCTGTTGATTAACCAGCTTTGTAAATCCATTTTTGGAAGTGATTTTCCATGCATACTTCAGATCATCACCGTCCGCATCGCTGGTGCCTTTGGCGGTCAGTTTCAGATTAAACGGTAAAGCGCCGCCCATCTGATTGGCTCCCAGCTGAATTTGCGGCTTTCTGTTGCCTGCATTGTATTCAATACGTATCAAACGCGCGTCGTCATTGGCTGAAAACCATCCTGAACCATATTCAAGCATGTACAAATCTCCGTTTTCAGCAAATTCCATATCCATTGGATTGCTGAACTTATAACTTGGCATAAAACGCTCCATAGACTTGTAATTACCATCCTTATCCATGGTAACCGCCATAACCCAGCCTCTCATCCATTCGTAGGCCAGTAGTTTGCCATCATAATATTTAGAAAAAGCGTTGGGTGCATTTTTAAAATCGTCACGGTAATAAACCGGTCCGGCCATGGCGTTACGTCCCCCACTTCCAACGAGCGGAAACTCTTTCGAAACGGCATAAGGATACCAGATAAAAGCCTTTTGCGCAGGTGGTAATGTTTTCAAACCCGTATTGTTCGGCGATGTATTGATCGGTGCAGCCACCTCCCATTTTTCCAGCGATTTTTTATTCGCGAAATCGTAGCGGTTATAAGCCTTGTTGTCCCCTACAAAATGCGGCCAGCCAAAATTTCCGGCACGTTTGGCCTGACCCACTTCGTCATGACCCGCCGGACCACGGTCATCGGCTGGTTTGGAACCATCCGGACCGACTTCACCCCAGTACAAATAACCCGTTTTCTGGTCAACTGAAATCCTGAAAGGGTTCCGATGTCCCATTGTGTAAATTTCCGGGCGCGTATCAGCCATTCCTTTTGGGAAAAGATTGCCTTCAGGAATCGTATAGCCACCGTCGGCTGTCGGTTTTATCCGGATGATTTTTCCGCGTAAGTCGTTGGTATTCGCAGATGATTTTTGCGCATCCCAGGCACTTCTCCCTTCTCTTTCATCACTTGGGCTAAACCCGTCGGATCCATGCGGATTGGTGTTATCTCCCGTTGAAAGATACAGGTTACCCGTTTTATCCCATGCGATCGAACCACCTGTATGGCAGCATTCTTCTCGCTGCGTAGGAATTTCCAGCATCACTTTTTTTGAATCCATGATGAGTTCATCACCTCTTAGCTCAAAACGCGCCAAAACATTTTTGGAAACATCAGGCACTGAATAATAAAGATAGATCCAATGGTTCTGAGCGAAATTAGGGTCTTTATTCAAACCCAGCAGCCCATCTTCCGCTACCGATTCCTTACCTTCTTTGCTTACATATTTAAGGCTTACCGGAATTTTAGCGATGGTTTTAAGCTGTTTGGTTTTGGTATTGTAAATTCTTACATCACCTTTACGCTGGATAAAAAGCACACGTCCGTCGTTCAATAAAGTCAATTCCATTGGCTCATCCAGCTTTTCTTCCAGAATCACCTTGGTGAAACGGTTTTCTTCCGGACGCGACTTGGTGTAATCAAGCGGCTTTGCAGCCGGCCCACCGGCAACATAGTTAATCCCGGCCCATAAATGGTTCAAAAACAAAGGCTCCGAAAAAGTCTCATCGGTATGTCCCATGGCCGTGTAAAAAGAACGCCCTCCGTCAAATTCTTGATACCAGCTCATCGGGTGAAAATCCGGGTTTTTACCCCCCTGATACGATTTTTCATCGATAGTTAAAACGACGTTGATTTTTGGTGAAATATCCCGGAAGCTATAAAACTCATCCATCCGCTCAAATTCATCCGGCATTCCCTGCGTTGCCCAATGTCCCTTTTCCTTCACGGAATATTTCCCTTTCTGCACATTGCTTGGTGTGGAAGGATGATCCAGAAAATAGGCTCCTGCCAGCTGACCATACCAGGGCCATTCATACTCGCAATCCGTAGCAGAATGTATACCCAGATAACCGCCTCCGGCCTGGATATACCGTTCAAATGACGCTTGCTGTCCGTCGTTCAGGACATCGCCGGTTGTATTCAGGAAAATAACCGCATTGTATTTCCGCAATTCCTTTTCGTTAAAAAGCTTCGAGTCTTCTGTGAAATTGACAGCAAAACCTTTTTCCTTAGCCATTTTCGCAATAGCAGTTTTTCCGGCACCAATGGAGTTATGGCGGAATGCCTCCGTTTTACTGAAAATCAGCACATTGATTTTGGTCGTCTGGGCAAACGATTCTGTGACCAGGAACAGAACCGATAAAAAAAACAAAATACGCTTAAACCGCGACGGTTTCGAAGGTGTAAGGGTTATTAGCATAAGTATATCATATGAGTTAAATGTTGATTAAAACAAACTTGCAAGTGAATATGAACCGATAAAAAGAATGAAATTTTAATAGGAAATAATTGACTTATGCGACGAGAAAAACCAAAGGTACATATTCTCTTTTTACATTTTTCATCCGGACAAAAATTATTTACTCAAAATGAGTATATAATTTTACTCACTTTGAGTAAATAACTTCCTATGGATTAAAAAGCCTGTTTTTGTAAAGAAGTTTTTAGTAGTTTGCGTCCGATTTATCAGTGTTAACTATGGACCTCAATCAAAAATTCAAAGATTTCGTCAGCAGCCAGGATCTCTATGTCCCACAACTTTCGGTTGACTGTGTCATCTTTGGTTTTCATCAAAATCAATTAAAAGTACTGCTGGTCAAGACGGCCGGCGTCGACATCTGGGCTTTACCGGGAGGATTCGTCGAGCAAAATGAAGGCATTGACGAGGCTGCGCTTCATATCTTAAAAGAGCGCACGGGACTGACGGATATTTATCTTGAACAATTCCGCACTTTTGGTCACGTCGACCGCGGAAATCCCGAATTCATGAAGGATTATCTGAACAATATAGGCATCGAAATGCCGGATAACCACTGGATTTTCAGGAGGTTTATCTCCATTGGCTATTACGCGCTGGTGAACTTTTCATTGATCACACCGACACCCGGCGAAATGACGGAGGCATCGGAATGGTTTGATATCAAGCAGCTCCCCCAGCTGGCTTTTGATCATAATGATATCATAGAAAAGGCACTGGACACTTTAAAGCTCATGCTCGACACCCGGTTGAACACCATGGACCGATGGGCCGCATCGCTTCTGCCGGAAACATTTACGATGATAGACTTGCAGAATCTTTTCGAAACCATTTTAGAGACAACCTTTCACCGTAACAATTTCCATCGTAAAATGGTAAGCCTCGAACTGTTGGAAAAACTGGAAAAGAAATTTACAGGCGCCTCCAACAGAGCACCTTATTTGTACCGGTTTAAGTCCCGGATAGCCGATTTAACCTGACAAAACCCTGATTTATCATTTTTTCAACAACACCAAAGCGGCATCAAGCACCGTATCCTTACCTGCCTGAAAATCTGAAATCGTTGGTTTTACAAATACATGGGGCTGAATTCCTTTTGCGTTCCATTCAGTTCCGTCCGGATACATGTCACGCTTTGTACAGACACGCGCCATTACACCACCGGGGAGCGAGAACATCAGAGGCTGCCCTGTGCTGCCGCCCGTTGGCTCACCAACAAGTGTACCCCGTTTCATCGCATCAAATACGACTGAGAAGTCTTCTGCGGCAGAAAACGTGCGCCCGCTCGTGAGCACCACAACGGGTTTGGTATACAGTTTTTTTCCGTTCGCTGCCCAGCCTCCATTTCCACCTCCAACCTGTTCAAACTCTACCTGCCCTCCCCTGGCTCTCCGTAAAGGGCTGTAAATCCGGGATGTCTGATATCCGGTTTCCATGGGTTTGTCCGTAAGATGCCCAAGCACATCCCAGCCATAACCACTGTCACCTCCCCCATTCATACGCACGTCAATAATCAATGCATTCGTCGTGGCGATTGAGTCAAATGCGGCTTTAAATCCGTTAAGCGACTTATTACTTTCAAAATCTCTAAGTTCAACATAAGCAATATTTCCCGGAAGAATCCGGAAACCAAACGAAGACCGCGCCCGAACATTACTATACCCCGAGCGCGGCAGAATACGGGTAAAATTCTTGCCTTTGGTATCCCGGAACATGATCGCAACGGGCTTGGTTTTCGGGCCATTCAGCAGGCGATAGGTATAGGTATTAACGTCGACATTCTGTACCGTTGAACCGCTTTGGTAAGGCCTCACATATTGATCCGCATATTCCTTCACCGCAATACCATCCACACTGATTATCTCAAGCATCGGCTTTATTCCCGTCTTTTCAAGACTATCCTGCGATACTTCCTGGACAAAAACCCTGTTCTCAATTAACACGGTACGGATTGGCGGCCGGTGGGCCGTTAAGTCTGTCAAGCCCGGATCGCTTCCCCAGACGTCCGTATGTCCGTCCTGCAATTTCGCGCAAAATAATTTCAAAACATTCAGATACTCCACTGTTGATTTCGTCGAACGTATTTTGGGGATATACTCCAGATACAGCTTATCCCAGTCCACCTGCGGTATATGATCAAAGTAAGCAAAGTTATATTTGGCCTCAGACCAGAGTTTCGACAGACCCGCAATTTTCTCATCTTCACTGATATCGGGTTTATACGGTGTTTTAAGGGCGCCGCTTTCAAAGGTCCTGCCGGCAACCTCAATTTTTGTAAGCAGAGATGCGATAACGGGATCTTTTTTCACTTCCGTAAAAAGTGCATCGTCCCTTAAAGCACCAGCATAGGCATTCCCAAATTTTCCTTTTAGGGGATATTCCAAAAGTCTTGCGGCGGAATCGGTTTTCCCCAATTTTAGCTCAACAACAGCGAGATCGAAGGAAATATCAGATTTGCGGTAAAAAAGTGGGTCGTTTTTCTTAGCCAGCTCCATTACCTCCGGGCGATGATAATAAACCAGTGCATCCTGCAATATTTTTTCAGCCTTTTTCAGACTGTCCAGGGGTGGCTGCTTCGCCCCTCTCTGCGGCGCGCGGGCCAATTCACGCTGAGCCTGCAAATAATCGTATGCCTTACTGCCCGTTAATGCTTCCTGCCCATAGGAAAAGTCGGCGCACAACAAAATACCCGTCAAAACGATAATACTTTTCATGGCTGATGTAACAGAAAATAGTTGATACAAGGTATAAAAGTGTTTTCAATCAAAGATTTACACCACAATATCTAATATTATTCCATTAAATAATCAGATGTTTATAAAATTATCAATCAGGGACGTTTTTTTGATAAATGCAGCCTGGCGTTTCGTGGCCAGGTCCGGGAAGAATATTCCCTGGAAGTGACTCAGAATGGTTCGTGGCTAATTTGCCTAACCAACCTCTGTCCAACACCGCGAACACGCCACAAAAACCGCGCACTCACAGGATGATGATCTGACAACGGCAGTCCTTCTTGATTGCAAAAAAGACGATTTTCCAATTGATAATCGGCGGTTTTCAGTGACAGTTCATCACTGCTGCGGTAGAGAATTTTATCAATGGTTTCACAGGTGTCCGTCACAGCCAGTATATCATCAGAGGGGAATTCTGTGGAAAGAACCGGATACAAATCATTTTTTTTCTGAGACATCCAGACATCTTTGAGTCTGTTTTCAGAATTCAGCAATCGAATATTGTCATAGTAAAATCCATAATGCGCATTCAAATCGCCCATGACAATCACCGCGTTCCGACCCGAGTGTTCGCTGATATAATCCGACAATTGTTTAATGTTTTTTCGCCGGGCGGCAGCCGCAGCTAAATGATTATAAGCGTTTGCATGAACATTGTAAAAATCGATAAACACGTTTTCGGAAACCTCTATCCTGCTAAAAGAAAATCCTTTCGGTGTCAGACAATCTGCGCCGGTGCAGTTGTTCCACGCAATCCGCCGTATCTGGTGAACAGGAAATTTTGAAAGGGTATTCAGTCCATCTCCAAACGGAACCTTACCTTTCGAATGAGTTCGATAAGCATGCGTATTTCCCTTCCCGTACAAATATTTATTGTAATTAAAATCTTCCTGAACATGCGCGATGTCATACCGGTTTAGTAACCGACCAATCTCCGCAATGCTTGATGATCTTTCAGTCACGGCACTGGAAATAAAGCCGGGCAAGCCAGCCACGTTGTAGGTGATCACGGTAAGTTCACCGGCCGAGACAGTTGTTAAACGTGAAGATTTTAAAAGTGTTATCGGATCGTCAACCCCGGAGCCGATTATAGATTCGGTACTTGTCCATAAAAAAATCAAAATAAACAAAGCCAATGCCAGGCATTTTTGATATCTGTTTTTCATCAGCAGGAAAGCCATCAGTCTCGTCTTAAGTGATGCCCGAAATTACCATCACAATATGAACACAGATATCCTTGTGTGTTAATGAATTATTAAATATTACCTGGCAAAGGCGCTGTTCAAAAAATACTGTTCAATCTCATAACAAATCATTCCAGGCTCTGCCTGTCACAAAAATACGTCCGAGACTTACCGCCTCCCGGAGCAAAACTTATTCCACAAATTATTTCAGGCTTGGTTTAACGTTCCGCTTCGGTAAGCCGGAAAAATCTTCGTATAACAATAAGTCGACCGCGGAAAGTGAAAACAGCAAAGCCGGAACGAATTGAAATACCGGAAATAATGACCGGAAGATTCTTCTAAGGAGCCAAAAACACTTCCACTTTTTATTTCTTCAAAAAAACTTCACTAAAAAATTGCGCAATCAAATAGTTGCACATATATTTGCAACCAATTAGTTGCAAAAGTGATATTAACCCCATGAAGCGAGATATTTTTCAGGCGATCGCCGATCCGACAAGAAGAGCAATTTTAGTTTTGATTGCTACCCAGGCAATGACACCCAACGCCCTGGCAGACCATTTTGACACGACCCGGCAAGCGGTTTCAAAACATATTAAAGTACTGACCGAATGTCAGCTGCTGACCCAGAATAAAGTAGGAAGAGAAATCCACTATCATTTTAATCCGGCCAAAATGAAAGAAATTGACCATTGGATGGAACAATTCAAAAAACATTGGGAGGATCGTTTCAATCAGCTTGATCAGATATTAATCAACCTAAATTCAAACAAAGATGAAAAGTAGCCTTTTAATGAATTTTTCTTTGGATAAAGAAAATAAAAAGATCAAAGTAGAAAGGGAGTTTGCCGCACCGGTTGCATCGGTATGGGCGGCATGGACTGAAAGTAAGATTTTGGATCAATGGTGGGCCCCGAAACCCTGGCAGGCCAAAACAAAAAAGATGAATTTTGCCGAAGGCGGGTATTGGCTGTATGCCATGGTTGGGCCGGACGGAACGGAGCATTATGCCCGGGCGGACTACAAATCAATAAACTCGTTAAAAAGTTTCTCTGCGCAGGATGCATTTTGTGATCCTGATGGCAATCTCAATCTGACGTTCCCGAGATCCACCTGGACCAACAACTTTTCAACATCGTCTGATACAACGCTGGTTTCTATTGAAATTCAATATGACAAACTCGAAGACCTGGAAACCATTATCGAAATGGGCTTCAAAGAAGGTTTTACGGCTGCCTTGGAAAATCTCGACGAATTGTTTCAATCCTAAATTTACTTTTAAAAGTATACATGAGAAATCCCGCAACTTTCTGATTCCGGGATTTCTCATTTTCTATGAACAGCTCACTATATAAATGCTGGCATGTCATCCAACGCCGGAGTAACCACACATACTATACGCTATAACAATATTAAAAATTGTCTTTTGTTAATCAAAATTCGGTTTTTCGTAAAATCACAGCACTATTTTCACGATTTTACTTTCGACCTACATTTTAAGAATATCCCGTACCTCCTGCGCCGAATAATAAGGCGCAAGCTCCGATTCATCAATGATTTCATCAAGCTGGTCATTGTTTGGTGCAACACCAGTCCAATTGTAATTTTTGATTTCTATCAAACCCGCCTGCACCATGCCATCAAGCACAGTCATGACTTTCTCAGTATCGATTTCGGACAAAATATTAATCTGAAAAGTTTTCATGATAAAAGGATTTATAATTTCATAAATATCTAAAAACAAGCGCTTCTCAACAATATTTAATGCAATTATTTCTTTAACTATTAACATAAAAAATCACAGAACCATTTCCTGTGCTAAAAGATAAAATCAAAGATCCCGGGCCATTCTCCGATTACCCGCAACATTCATCCTCAAAAACAGCCAGTTATATAATTTGCACCTTACGATAATAGCTATTATCCTAATTTAGAAAGGTCAAGTAAAAAGCGACGGATGAATTCAAATAAAAACACCGCAAGAATAGCAGGCTTGCTGTACCTGGTTGTCGTGATGACCGGTATTTTTAACCTTGCCTATGTCCCAGGCCAGCTCATCGTCTGGGAAGATGCCGCCGCCACCTTTAACAATATCAGCAGCTCCGAAACACTGTTCCGGCTCGGTATCCTCAGTGCTGTCATTTGCTACGTTTTCTTCCTTTTTTTACCGCTGGCGTTATACAAATTACTCAGCCCCGTTAACAAAAATCACGCATTGGCCATGGTGATACTTGCCGTTGTGAGTGTCCCCATTTCACTTGTCAATCTGCTCAATAAATATGAAATACTGAACCTGATAAGCAGAGCTGACTATCTCAAAATATTTGGAACGGAACAGCTGCAAACTCAGGTTTTGCTGCACCTTCATGCTTACAACAACGGCAATCAGATCGCATCCATATTCTGGGGTTTATGGCTTTTTCCTTTTGGTTATCTGGTTTTCAAATCAGGATTTTTACCTAAAATTTTAGGCATTTTATTAATGACCGGCTGCTTTGGCTACCTGATCAAATTTGTGGGGCATTTTCTTTTACCAGGTTATGACGAGATGTCCATTTCCGGTTTTGTCACTTTGCCGGCAAGCATTGGCGAAATAGGTACATGTCTCTGGCTACTGATTATGGGCGCGAAGGATAGCCGCTCATAACATACTTTAAACTTTGATTCACAATTTCAGCAACTACGATGATGGTTTCAGATATTGCAACAAAGAATATGCCGGAAGATTTTCAGGTTAACATCAAAATCAAGCTATCAGCATTGTGGGTTGCCGTGATGTTCTGTTATGTATACGGCGATTACTTTATTTTGTTTGTCCCCGGCCACGTCAAAAATCTGATGGACGGCAACTCGGGAGTAGGCACGACCACACCACTGTCACTTTTGGGATTTTCTGTCATGATGACGCTCCCGATCGTTATGATTTTTCTTTCCCTTATGCTAAAAGCAAAAGTAAACCGGTGGGCGAATATTTTCGTTGGCATTTTCTTCACTCTTATTATGGCGCTGATCGTGGTCACCTCGAAAAGCCAATGGATGCTCTTTTACATTTATTTAGGTTTGGTTGAAATGATCCTCACTGGCACGATCGCCTGGCTGGCATGGAAATGGCCTAAGCAAACACTTCAAAATCAGTCATCAGATCTGAAAGTTCATCAAGTAAAAGCAGCGTAAGACGTACGCCTGACAGGTGTTTTTGTCGAGGGGTTTTTCAAGTCTTAAATTCCTGGTAATGTATGTTTATCTTTACTGGATTTCTATAAAATACAAGTATGGCAACAGGCTTAAAAAACCTGAACCTGATTACTCGGAAAACTTGTGTTATTCTTAAAGTTAAACAAACTCAACCATGGCTCAATCTCAACTGACCGGACTGCAAAAACGAGCTGAGAAATACATCAACAAAGTGATACCGTATCAGAAAGCACCGGACGAAACAATACGTGGCAATTTTATAGGTTTTGATAAAGACTTTGTTGATCGGGCGGTGATACAGATTTCAAATGCAGCAGACCGGATTACCATACCGCTAATGTATGTCGTAAATTATTTCGAAGAGAAGGATGAAGCAAGGAACGAGGTAATTAAAAATCTTACGCAGGAAAAAAGACCGGGTTATAAGCCAAATAAATAATTTCCTGACCTAAAAATCATTTCAGACAAATGAGAGGACACGATAACCGTACCTTCCATTTGTCTGAAAATGATCGTCAGTTGTTATGATGACGGTTGATTATACCAGCCCCTGAGCCAGCATGGCATCGGCAACACGAACAAAACCGCCGATGTTAGCTCCCTGCACATAACTAAGACGACCGTCTGGTCTGCGACCATACTGGGTACAAGTCGCATGAATGCTGTGCATGATATCCTGTAATCTGCTGTCAACTTTCTCACGACTCCATGAAAGTCTTAACGAATTTTGAGACATTTCAAGACCAGAAACCGCTACGCCACCTGCGTTAGCCGCTTTTCCTGGCGCATAAAGGATGTCGTTATTTTCGAATATTTCGATAGCCTCCGGCGTACATGGCATGTTGGCACCTTCCGCTACGCATATGCACCCGTTTTGAATTAAAAGACGGGCATCTTCTGCTGTCAGCTCATTTTGTGTAGCGTTAGGCAAAGCAATATCACATGGCACCTCCCAAGGCGTTTTTCCTTCTACGAACGTACAGCCAAATTTATCTGCGTACGATTTGATGCGCCCGCGTGTTTCATTTTTAAGGTGCATAATGTAGGCAAACTTTTCAGCATCGATCCCCTTTTCGTCATAAATATACCCGGATGAATCTGAAAGCGTAACTACTTTCGCGCCCAGCTCAATACATTTTTCCAGCGTGTATTGCGCCACATTACCAGAACCCGAAATGACTACAGTCTTATTCTTGATACTATCTTTGCGCAGGTTAAGCATTTGCTCTACAAAGTACACAACCCCATAGCCCGTTGCCTCCGGCCGGATCAGACTACCTCCGTAGCTTGGTCCTTTTCCCGTCAACACACCTGTAAATTCATTTTTCAGCCTCTTATATTGTCCGAATAAAAAACCAATTTCTCTGGCGCCCACGCCTATATCCCCTGCCGGAATATCATTGTCGGAGCTGATGTGGCGAAACAGTTCAGTCATAAAACTCTGACAGAAAAACATTACTTCCCTGTCTGATTTCCCTTTTGGATCAAAATCGGCTCCACCCTTCCCGCCGCCCATAGGCAGCTGCGTAAGGCTATTCTTAAAGGTTTGCTCAAAGGCAAGAAATTTCAAAGTACTCAGATTAACAGAGGGATGGAATCTCAAACCTCCTTTATACGGCCCGATGGCACTATTCATCTGAACCCGGTAACCCCGGTTCACTTCCACCTCGCCTCGGTCATTCATCCAGGGAACGCGGAATATGATCACACGTTCCGGTTCAACAATTCTGTCAAATATTTTTGCCTTCTGATAAACGGGTTTATCTTCAATAAATGGTATAATGGTATCGGCTACTTCGAGAACGGCCTGATGAAATTCGGTTTCTCCCGGGTTACGGCTTATGACCCGGGACATAAAGGATTGTACTGAATTCACTATTTTAACGATTAGTAATTGGAAAAAAAATCAAAAATGGAGTGGATATTTAGTCGCTATGACTAGAAAAACGTAAAAAACATGATCAATGTTATAAACCAGATTATCAGGCTGATAAGCACAGACCTTGATACTATCACAGAGTTGATCAATCTCTTCATATTGTTGAAAGTTTTCTGGGAATCGAAAAGTGCTCCTGGCACAATTTGAAATTTGGGGCAAATCAAGACAAAACTACTGATGGTTCGCCAGGAAGCTAATACTTCCTGGCTGCTGGTAAAATGACGCCAATTTTAACGGGTATTTTGCTGAATTTCATGCCAAAATTGCTGCATAAAAATTCTTTCCTGGCGGGAAGGTCCTTCATGAGCCCTGGCCGTTCGTTTCAGAATGTTAACAAACCGTTGCCTTGTCTTTTCACACAAATGAATCCGCTGTACCTTAGGCTCGGACGCACTGATACCCTTTGGACTGCCTCCTAGTATGGCCATGTTCTCCTGAATAAAACGCACCCACAAGATCAAATCACTTTGCAGGTTAGCCACGAAGTTCTTTTTAGAGGTTTTCGTATCCTGTTCTCCTAAAATCCCGCTAAGTTGAGCCAGCTCGTCGGCAATTGTTCCCTTGCCTTTTAAGGGGTGTGAAAGCATAGTGTAAAATTTTAGGTGGTTCTTAATCTTATGTTGATCGCTAGAAAAAAAGAAAAATTTACTCAGGCAAGGGAACGGGCCGCCAACTGATGAAATACCCGCTCGTCCAGCCGATAACGGTCATTCAGCGTCAGGCTGCTGCGGGCATTGAATAATGCATAATTAACCGCATTATACATCAACCAATAGGAAGGCTGCGAACCCAGCAGACGTTCTTCCAGCCGCAATCGTTCCTGCGCCTGCTTGGCTAATTGAACGGGAATCGGTAAGGCTCTCAGCAAACCTTCGTCTGCTCTGGTTACCGCTTTTTGATGAAAACGCTCGTAAACATTAGCAGTAAGTGTAGGCTTGACCAGCAAGTGCTCCGACAATAACGCATGCAGCTGCTGTCGAAACAGCTCCGGTGTTAACCTGCTATGATGGATTTTTCGCACCGAAGCAGCTGATTGAACGTTCTTTTGCGTCTTTCCAGCACTTTTAGTCGGCTGTTTTTTTTCTTTCCCCTTAGAAAATTCCTTCAACCAATGCCTGTAAACCGATAGTTCCGCAAAAGGATCCGCCCAGCCCATTAACCCATTCTGACACAATGCCCTATAAAAACTACTTCCCGGCGCTGTCGTGTCGTCAAGCATGGCTGTCAACGTTTGCCCCTGGATACTAAACGGGGTCTTGCCGTTATAACTATTGGTCAAAATCAAACTTCGATGCAGCAATTCCCCTCCCACCGACAGCTCTTCCGGAAAAATAACAGTGATGCTGAATTCACCCGTGGTCGTATATTTAATTTGAAGGGTATAGCTGGAAAACAGATCATCGACAACCTCCCTGATAAGCACGTTGGGAATAATGGCATAATCCGCGCTCTGGACCCCAAAAATCGTTTTTCGCCCGCCAACAGGTTCCCCAACGATAATCTGCTGCCGGTCAGTGGCCATAATATCATAATCCGGCAGTACATCGGCCAGCCAAACAGGTTCCACCGGATAACAAATGTCCTCCCAAGAATCCGTAAAATGTGGCTGCGCACTGATATATGTCATGATTTACTTTTTTACAGTTGTAAATTTACAATTGGAATAAATGATAACAAAATTTAGTCTGTAAAATAGTGAGAATGATAAGTATAAAGTGATGTAAGAATGTTTAAGATAGTCGCCTATCCTGGTAAATAAGTCTACATAAAAACCAATAATTCAGGTAAAAATATGGATCCATTACCCCGTCATTATTTTTCCCTCCTAATCCCTCCAAACCTGTAACTCTACTCTCCGGTTCTTCATCTTATTCCGCTCATCGCTATTGACAGCCACCGGCGAATCCGGACCTTTCCAATTAAAATTAATTTGCTGTGAATGAACGCCATTCTGCCTTAGGTAGTTGACCACAACCCGGGCACGGTATTCGGACAGACTTACGTTCAGCGCATGTTTTCCAACATTATCCGTATGTCCTGTTATCTGCACCTTCCAATCAGGCATTTTCGTTAAAAAGCCGGAAACAGAATCCAGCGTCAACTTTGTTTTTGTTCTTAGCGCATAACTACTTTGGTCAAAATAGAGCACGACCTTATCAGCAGACCAGTTGGACGTGTGATTACCGACCGAAACAACTGTGTTATCAGATTTTGGCAGAGGGCTATCGACCTGGATCGCTCTGAAATTCAAACCGGGCATTACCGTGAAATTTTCTTCCTGAAGCACGTCCTTGCTGCCCGCAAGAACGGCTTTAAGCACATGCTGGCCTAAATTCACATTTTTCAGCATAATGTCTGTCCATGGTTTCCCCTTGGCAAACGGGAGGTGCGTTCGGGATGAATATTTATCTGTGATTAAATATTCCACATTCAGGCTATCCGGAGCGTTTAAAGTAAGTGCGAGTACCGGACCGATGTTTTTGAGTAACTTGATTTGATAAACAAGATCCCCCTTCCTGCCCGGATCCCTTTTTAAGTTCCCCTGATAACTGTCGAAACCATCCGAAGTTACCGTTAAATCAACATTATCCAATTCGCCTATAAATGACACCATGGGTGCGCTGGCTGTATCGGTGTTTAAACAATAGGTTTGTCCGCTTTTAACAAACGTCAGACAAATTTTGGCGGTCAGCAGTTTTTTCATGTAAGCATCCCGCACTTCAAAATGCGTCTGGGCAGCTCTGCCGCTGTTGACGGCCGTATCCATTTCCTTCATCTCGGGTTTATAGGGGCTGACAATTTGCTGCGAATCGAGTGCTATCATCGTCATTCCAATTTTAAACCTTTCCTTATTTTTGCTTTCCCCAAGCATGTGTATGGGCGTTGAAACTGTTCGATATCCCCTGGATTCAAAAATAAGACCGCTCGCATCCGCAGGTATAGCCAGGTCAAAGATGCCGTTCCCGTTACTCTCTCCGGCATTCCATTTTTTCCCGTCCACCAGCGCTGTTACCTGTACCTTCAGATCTATTCCGGTCGCTATATCCCAGCAGCTTCCATTGATAAAAATGGAGTCACGAGCTAATGACGTATCAACCTGATCCATCGTTTGTGGTGTATTGCAAAGCGTCCAGAGTAATAGGAATGAAAACATATACATTTGGTTAAAATGGCCTTTTGTTCCTGGTTTTATACCGACTCACATTCCCTCCTCGCAGGTCCTCAAAACTAACAAAATAGTTATCCATTTACAACATCATGATTCTTTATCCGGAGACGGGTATTATGAAAAAACAAAGACAGGATTTCACACCCATATTTGTGCATTGATTTTATAATAAAAACATTATATTTACCCTAATCAATTGATAATCAAATCCATAATCAACATGGCCATAGCATTCATTATTTTGAGTATCGGCTTAATTTGGTATTATGCAAAAGAACCCGGCAGTGACAAACTCAATTGGTACCGCGTTGCCAATGGCGTTCTGTTATCGCCACTGCTTCCCCTGTTCTCCTTATTGTTTTCTAAAAAAGATAGCAAAAAACCGACGCCAACTGAAGGTTTGTAAATGATTATGTCTTCACAAGATCGGACATAATCCGGAATCAAATTACCGGTTATTCCATAATTCAATGATTGGGATAAAGTCCCGGGGATTGCCAAACACGGCTGCTCATTAAAAATTTGAACAGATTTCCGTTGAATACTCAGAAACGGGTCTCTTCTAAAAAATCACTACATTTGCATTTCAAATTCAAAGAGCACGCATCATGTGAGATACAATTTCTTTCAGACAAAAATTAAACGGGAACGATCACGTCTCCTGTGACTATTCATTTTAAGAAAGAAATAATGCTTATTTTACAAAATATAACCTATATCCATCCGGATAGGGATTTGCTGTTTGAAAACATCAGCCTTAATGTCCGTAAGCAAGACAAAATTGCTTTAATTGGTAACAACGGATCAGGAAAATCTACACTCCTGAAAATACTGGCCGGTATTTTACACATTTCTGACGGACTGGTCAAAACAGAAGACAGCCCCTATTATGTTCCGCAGATTTTTGGACAATTCAATGATGACACCATTGCCAGTGCCTTAAAAGTTGAGGATAAATTAATTGCATTGCAGAAAATACTGAATGGCCACCTAACGGAAGAAAACCTCGCGCTACTGGCCGATGATTGGACCATTGCAGAAAGATGCAGCGAGGCCTTATCCCAATGGAAGCTGGATGACCTGGATTTGACACAGAAAATGGGAGCGCTGAGCGGCGGCCAAAAGACCAAGGTCTTTCTTGCCGGCATCATGATCCACCAGCCCAAGATCGTCTTGCTTGATGAGCCAAGCAATCATTTGGATCTACAAAGCAGAAATATCCTTTATGATTATATCAAGTCAACCACCAATACACTGCTGGTCGTAAGCCACGACAGAACTTTATTGAATCTGCTCAACACGGTTTACGAACTCAGCACACGCGGCATAACGGTTTATGGAGGCAATTACGACTTCTACACCGAACAGAAAACGATCGAAAGTGATGCGCTGAATCAGGATTTAAAAAGCAAGGAAAAAGCGCTTCGTAAAGCGAAGGAAATAGAAAGAGAGTCGTTGGAGCGACAGCAAAAACTGGATGCACGCGGAAAGAAAAAACAGGAAAAGGCTGGACTTCCGACCATCTCCATGAACACATTCAGGAATAATGCAGAAAAAAGCACTTCCCGCATAAAAGATGTCCATGCAGGGAAGATTGATGCTATTTCACAAAAATTGAGTCAGTTGCGAAAAGAATTGCCCGATGCCGACAAAATAAAAATCGGCTTTGACGACTCTATACTGCATAAGGGAAAAATACTGATCACTGCCGGAGCTATTAATGCCGGATACGATCACCGGCTATTGTGGAAAAAACCGCTGAGTTTTCAAATTTTAAGCGGTGAACGAATTGCCATCAATGGCCTTAACGGTTCTGGCAAAACGACGCTGATAAAAATGGTGCTTGGCCGAATTCAGCCCGGAATCGGTGTCATTCACAGGGCAGATATGCGATCCATTTATATTGATCAGGATTATTCGGTGATTGATAATCGCCTCAGTGTTTACCAGCAAGCGCAGCAATTCAATTCGGGCGCGTTGCAGGAGCATGACATAAAAATCAGACTTAACCGGTTTTTATTTACAAAAAATGATTGGGACAAATCCTGTAACAGCCTGAGCGGGGGCGAGAAGATGCGCCTGATATTGTGCTGTCTGACCATAGCCCATCAGGCTCCGGATATGATCATACTGGACGAACCAACCAACAATCTGGACATTCAAAACATCGAAATTCTGACTTCGGCTGTCAAGGCGTATCAGGGCACATTGCTCGTGGTGTCTCACGATGTTTATTTTTTGCAGCAGATTCGTATTGAACGGACTATTGATTTAGATTAAAGGTGCAAACTCCTGACAGATTATAGTTTTATATCTGTCGGGAGTTCTATTTACTATGCTTTGCACCGCTGAAAGGATGCTCCACAAGTTTTTCTTCATACTTTCATACCTATCATTGCTGAACAAAAAACTTTCGAAACTCAGAATCGATCTGGAAGTTTTTCACACCGATCTCCTGCATACGCTTACAATCATTACCTGCGTCGGCCATCATGTTCTGTGATTTTCGGTAATGAAATTTATTAATTGCGGCAACGGTAAGAATATTATGCACCGTCGCCCACTTCACATCTTCTCCGGTCAGCGCAGCCGGCCGTTCGAAGAGAAAATAGTGTGACGCATGATAACCCGGTTTTTTCATATTTTCTTCCAGCTGTTTCCGGGAACAGCTCAGCTTTATTTTCCCTGTAAAATAATCCGTCGACTCGTCCGTACCAATCATTAAGGCACCGCTGCGAAGATCATACTTATCCAGCAAACCAATCAGCCGGCCAAACAATACCGAGTCCATTCCGGCAATCTTGTTATCAAGCATAACCCCAAGTTTATTTGCTTGGCAAAATCTGAGCACCTCTTCCAGTTGCAGGGGCGTACTGCCGTCCAGCGTACTTTTCAGTTTCCTGATCTCGGCCCAATCCATGTCTGAAACCCTTTTATTAATGCCATAATATCTTTGGAAGTCATGATCATGATTCGCGATCAGCACACCGTCTCTGGTAACTCTCAGATCGGTTTCGACCATTTGATACCCGTCCCTGACAGCAAGTTTCAACGCTGCCAAGCCATTTTCGGTGTAGGAACTATCCACCACCCCACCACGATGGGCGATCAATGACTGCCCCTGGGCATTTACAAGATAAGACCCAAATCCCAAATGAATCAAAAAAACGGCAATCCAATTAAATCTGATACTACGCATAATGCAGGAAACTTTACGTGATCGGGTTGCTTACAACCCTCGTTATTCGTAAAAAATATACCCCGATTTTTTTTACGAATGCTGTAAATTTATAAAATCACTTCGGACCTGCAATTTCCCGTTGGCTTTTCTTAGCTTAATCCAAAATAACGAAGTCTGCCTAACCTACAAAGAAGCTAAAAAATAAAATCCTGACTGTTTCCAATCAGGATTTGCTGTTCGCGAAATTCGTGTTGATTTATATCAGCTCGCTTTTTTCTCTGTTACTTCTGTCCGGATTTCCTGAGCAATTACCTTGAATTGCTGCATTGCATTACGTACGCGTGTCCCGGCAGCTTTATTTCCTTTTTCATAAAATGCTGTAAAATCTGCTTCAACGGTTTCAAGCATTTCTTTTAACTGACTGAATTTTTCCATGATAATGGTTTAAATTTTGTTGTTGTAAATAGACTGATAATGTAATCGGGGCCTAAAATAAGG
Organism: Dyadobacter sp. LHD-138; assembly: GCF_030929615.1. Classification (GTDB taxonomy): domain Bacteria; phylum Bacteroidota; class Bacteroidia; order Cytophagales; family Spirosomataceae; genus Dyadobacter. Next base: position 177,101 of record NZ_JAVFVU010000006.1, read on the forward strand.
TTTTCATTTTAAAGTATACCCATTTTTTATCTTCTTCCCTGGTAATTTTATCCTCCTTGATGGCTAAAAGGAAACAACTAGCATCCTATCTGCCATTGAGACAATATACTTAAGGTGAATTCCGAAAATCAAAAAACTGCTTCTGCGCGCTTATCAACGATGTTCCAAAATTTAACAAAAAAACCAGAGACGCCTTAAAAGCTACCTCTGGTTTAAACATCCATACATAATATTCTCTAAACTTTGTCCGGATGCGGATGGGTATATGGACTGCGGTACTTGCGGGCCAGTAAAGCATTCGCTTCCCGATCTCCGACAATCTCCCTTTTCTTAGGATCGTAAACAACCGGACGCCCCGTTTGCATCGATAAATTGGCAAGAATACAGCTGGCCGTCGATATATGTCCTTCTTCAATATCTGCAACCGGCCGGCTGCTATTCTCAATCGCACTCAAAAAATCAAGCATGTGCAAACGTGTCGCAGGCGCAGCATTTAATTCTATTTTGTCTTCTGTAAGATCTTCCGGATATTTCTCTTTTTCGTAAACTACATCCTTATGAATTTTCTCTCCTTTACCCTGAGGGGTAAAATCGTATGACATGGTACTGGCCCTTAAGGTGCCCTTTTCACCATAAAGCGTGAAAGACCAGGGATAGGCGGGATCCGCAGGCGTCCCCCATGACCGGTGCTGCCAGACACAATTCAGTTCGTCATATTCAAAAATCGCTGATTGCGTGTCAGGAATATTTGACTTACCCTCTTTCTGAACGTAAATACCGCCCGTAGAGCTTATCTTTTTCGGCCAGCCAAGTTTGAGCATCCAGCGTACCGTATCAAACATATGAATACACATATCTCCCATGATACCGTTTCCATATTCGTTAAATGTACGCCACCAGCGCACGTGTGGCAAGCCGTCATAAGGGCGCATGGGCGCAGGGCCTGTCCACATTTCATAGTCCAGAAAATCTGGAACTGCCTGCACGGGAGGATTTCCGTTCGCTTTCATGTGGTAATAACAACACATTTCAACATGTGAAATTTTACCAAGCAACCCGGCGTCCACAATATTTTTCTTCGCTTCTATTAAATGTGGCGTACTTTTTCGCTGCGTACCCACCTGTACCACTTTTTTATACTTTCGCGCCGCAGCCACCATCGCCTCTCCTTCCATAACATCCACACTGATCGGCTTTTGCACATAGACGTGGGCGCCAGCTTTCACGGCATCAATCATTTGCAGTGAATGCCAATGATCGGGCGTGCCAATCAAAACAATATCCAGTTCATTTTCAGACAGCATTTTCTGATAATCGCCATACAAACGTGGCGTTTTACCCGATTTCTGGCGTTGACTAACTAATTTGGCGGCTTCCGAAAGTTGGTTTTTATCAACATCACAAAGCGCAATTACTTCAACCGGCGCTACCTGTATCAAACGAAATAAATCACTTTTGCCGTACCAACCCGTACCAATCAATCCGACCCGGTAGGGTTTTGCTGGATTAACCAGATCCATACCCTGCGCTCCAAAAGCGGTAAGTGCAAGTGCGGCCGAAGAACCGTAGAGAAATTGACGTCGGTTAATATTGAATTTATCCATCTAGCTATTTTGTTTCAGGCTGGTTTCGCCAGTTTAGTAATGAGGTTTATCAATAAAGCCAGTGTTAAGGCTAAAATACTTTGACAGCCGCACTGATTTTAGACTTTGCTCCGACTTAATGGTCTTTTGCTATTACAAATAATTTAAAAAAATGTACATTTAACCGGCAATATTGTCTACTCCCAACACCCTTTACAACGCCATGCACCGCAAAACAATTTTGTATTTATTGCTGACAGCCAGCGTCATTGCGAGTTTCGCACCGGCAAAAAAAATCGGCGTGTTTGATGTTAATTCGGATATTGGAGCACCAAAGCTACCTGGCTCTGCGACGTATGACAAAACTTCAAAAGTGTACACTTTGAAAGGTTCAGGTTACAATATCTGGTTTGAACGCGATGAATTTCAGTTTTTGTACAAAGAACTGCACGGTGACTTTACTTTAACGGCCGATTTTGAGTTTGATGGAAGCGGTGTTGATGCGCATCGCAAAGTGGGCTGGATGGTCCGGGAATCGCTTTATGATAATGCCTCCCATGTCAGTGCAGTACTCCATGGAGACGGCCTTACCGTACTTCAATGGCGGGTTAAAAAAGGCGATAAAATGCGTGACCCCGAAGATGAAATTTTCAGTGCTGAGAAAAACGTTAAAACGGTTCAGCTCCGCCGAAAAGGAAAAGAATATACGATGATGGCTGCTAAAAAAGGAGCACCACTGCAACCCGTAGGAGCCCACGTTATGCATAATCTTCCCGACAAAATTATTGCAGGCTTATTTATCTGTTCGCATAATCCTGACGTGCTGGAAACAGCCAGGGTAAGCAATGTTCAGGTGATCCGGGATTAATTCTGAAAAAAATCAAATCCTGTTCGCAAAGCCTTGCTAATGCTTTCAAAATCCGATTTTTTACATTTTACAAAAAGTATGTCACATCAAAAAGCAATTTTCAAGCCAAGCATGCAGATCTTACTTAGCTTGTTTTTCTAAATTTCAGTTCTATTAGTCAATATATTATTATTTGTATTTAATTCGTAATTTTTCCCACGTTAACACCGAAGTAAATCACGAAAATGATTATTCTGTTGAGAAATCATTTAAGCCGCCTCGCCTTTCAATGCGGGGCATTTTTTATCCCCAGGCATCCCTTCACCACCGTTCACTGGTACAACTTTTGTAAACTATTAAGCACAATTACATAGCAAGCTTAATAATTAATAAAATGAATCTTCAATCTCTCGAAACAAATCAGGACAATTTACTGATGGCCCAAACGGATCTGGCAGTACTTAAAGATCTGTTTCATACCCTTAATGACGCGGGAATCAGCCTGTCTTCATTAAACAGCTCAATCGTCTTACTGGAAAAATATATAGAAAATGCCTCCATTTTAATTCCGGATTTTGGCACACCGGCGCTTTGTGGCATGAAATATGATCAAAACAAAAATTCCCACCTGTGGAGAAAGCGTAACAGAACTTTCGCATACCAGCCCGCGTAAATCGTATAAAATTTGGAAAAAAACCGGATTGAGTTTTCTTGATCCGGTTTCTTATTGCTACACAGCTACCATCCCATTAACGTTATCCTTCCTATCCCAACCGGCACGGTTTTCCTATCATTTTTCATTAAAAAACAGTTACAAAAAAACAGATTCAATTTATTGAAAATGAGATAATTATATACACAATTTTCAGCAAAAATTATGTAAATTCATAGAGCGTTCTGATGCGCTGAGCGGTCGTTTATATTTCCCTAATATTAAACATAACCCCTATGAAAAATCTTTTACAATCTTCACTGAAAATGGTTCTCTTTTCAGCCATTTTCCTGACCAGCACTTTTAACACCTTCGCACAAAACTGGAATCAGCTTATTAAAATTACAGCACAAAACAACGGAGGGAGTTCAGCAAGAAGTGCTGTCGATCTTTACGGAAATTCTGTGTCAATATCTGGGAATTATGCTATCGTGGGAGCTCATTTTGAAGATGAAGATGTAAATGGGTTAAACACTGTGACGAATACGGGCGCGGCTTACATCCTTTACAACAATGCGGGAAACTGGGTGCAGGTGAAAAAGATCACAGCGCCTATCCGCGAAACATTTGATGAATTTGGGATTTCCGTCTCAATCAGTGGGGATTATGCAATCGTTGGCGCTTACGCTGAAGATGAAAATGCGCTGGAGACTAACACGCTGGCCGGTTCGGGCTCGGCTTATATTTTTAAAAAAGACCAGGGGGAAACCGACAACTGGGGGTTGGTGAAAAAGATCACGGCGTCCGTACGTGGAATAGGTGACAGTTTTGGCTATTCGGTATCGATCAACGGAAATTATGCCATTGTAGGTGCTTACCAAGAAGATGAAAACGCAAATGAAACCACCACGCTGAGTGCTTCCGGCTCGGCTTATATTTTTAAAAAAGATTTGGGAGGTGCTGATAACTGGGGACAAATCAAAAAGATTACTGCTTCAACGCGTGGCGTCACCGACTTCTTTGGTTATGCTGTGTCAATCAACGGTGATTATGCCATTGTGGGCGCTTATTTTGAAGGCGAAGACGCCCTGGAGGCCAATACTTTAAGTGCATCTGGCTCGGCTTATATTTTTAAGAAGGATCAAGGTGGGGCAGATAGCTGGGGGCAGATAAAAAAAATTACCGCTCCCATCCGCAACGACAATGACCTCTTTGGCTCATCTGTATCCATCAGTGGTGATTACCTCATTGTTGGCGCTTACGCTGACGATGAGGATGCTTCAGAGGCCAATACTTTAAACGGATCTGGCTCGGCCTATATTTTTAAGAAAAACCAGGGCGGCACTGATAATTGGGGGGTCTTAAAAAAGATAACCGCTTTAGCACGTACTGCCGAAGATATCTTTGGTCTATTCGTATCTATAAACGGCGAATATGCCATCGTGAGTGCCACCCAGGAAGATGACGACGTCAATGAACTAAACCCATTAAATGTTTCGGGCTCTGCCTATATCTTTAAAAAAGATCAGGATGGTACTGACAACTGGGGACAGGTACAAAAAATCACAGCCTCCGTTCGGGCTATCGGCGACCAGTTTAGTACTTCCGTGGCAATCGATGGAAACTACGCCTTGGTGGGCGCTGCTGGAGAAGATGAAGACGCTTCAGGAGCCAATACTATATCCAGCGCCGGATCTGCTTATATTTTCCACTACACACCGCCTCTGCCCGTTACCCTCATCACATTTAACGCCGTCAAAAATGAAAACCAGGCAATGCTGAGCTGGGCAACAACCATGGAAAGCAATGCTGATTACTTTGACATTCAAAAAAGCACTAACGGACATTTTTGGAAAACGTTGGGACGGGTACCGGCGGCCATTAACAGCAACAACCTCAGATCCTATTCCTTTACCGATCCTGATCTTTCTGATGAAAATTCGCCCGGTTATGAGCGCTTATACCGCCTCAAAATGGTCGATCTGGACGGCAGTTTTGCATACAGCCGCATGGTAAGTCTTTCGTTTGACAATCACCCGCGAACCATCCTTTACCCTAACCCGGTATCGGACAAACTTTACTGTAATCTGGCAGATGCAGCGCATATAGCATCCATCATGATCATCAACAGCGCCGGACAGATCTTGTTACAATCTTTCGACGCTAAGATAGGTATTCCCGTCAATCGTCTTACTTCCGGGACTTACCTGGCTCAAATCAGGAAAAAAACAGGCACTGTGCAGTTCCAAAAGATAATCGTCGTACGATAACTGATGAGCAGAAACGTAAATCAAAAAACCAGATCAAGCGCTATTGTTTTACACGTATACTATTACCGTGGTTAATGTTTTTCGATTTTAAACTTAACTGAAATGAAACCTCTTTTAAAATCCTTACCGAAAATGGTTCTCTTTTCGGCCATTTTCCTGACCAGCACTATGCATACCTCCGCACAAAGTTGGAACCAGATTATCAAAGTTATAGCACAAAACAATGGCGGTTCCTCGGCAAGAAGCGACAACGATTTCTACGCACGTTCTGTGTCAATATCCGGAAATTATGCAATTGTCGGTGCCCATTTTGAAGATCACGACGCCAACGGGTCAAATTCTGTGGAGAATACCGGAGCGGCTTACATCCTTTACAACGATGCCGGAAACTGGGTCCAGGTGAAAAAAATCACGGCACCTGTTCGTGAGCCATTTGATGAATTTGGACTTTCTGTCTCAATCAATGGGGATTATGCAATCGTTGGCGCTTACGCAGAAAATGAAGATGCACTGGAGACTAATACTTTGGACAATTCCGGCTCGGCTTATATATTTAAAAAAGATCAGGGCGGCACGGACAACTGGGGGCTGGTAAAAAAAATAACGGCTTCCACACGTGCGATAGAGGACAGGTTTGGTTATTCGGTATCAATTAGCGGGAATTATGCCATTGTCGGTGCTCATGCAGATGATGAGGACGCAAATGAAACCAACACTATTGATGATTCCGGCTCGGCCTATATCTTCAGGAAAGATCAGGGTGGGGCAGATAACTGGGGGCAAATACAAAAAATTACTGCCTCTACCCGTGGTATCCAGGATCGCTTCGGCCATGCTGTATCAATCGGTGGCGATTATGCCATTGTGGGCGATCCATTTGAAGAGGAAATCGACGTTCCTGAGGCCAATACGATATTTACATCAGGCTCTGCTTTTATTTTCAAGAAGGATCAGGGTGGCGCAGATAACTGGGGACAGGTACAGAAAATAACAGCCTCCGTCCGGGCTCCCGGCGACAATTTTGGTAATAAAGTAGCAATCAGTGGTGATTATGCCATCGTGGGTGCTCCTTATGAAAATGAAGACGCGCTGGAGGCCAATTCTTTATATTCATCAGGCTCGGCTTATATTTTTAAGAAAGATCAGGGTGGTGCTGACAATTGGGGGCAGGTAAAAAAAATAACGGCCTCCTCCCGTGCTGCCGAGGATTTCTTTGGCCTCGGCGTATCGATCAACGGTGAATACGTCATTGTGGGCGCCCCTTCTGAAGACCAGGATGCCAATGAAATTAACACTTTAACGGCGTCGGGTTCAGCTTATATCTTTAAAAAAGATCAGGGTGGTGCTGATAACTGGGGACAGGTACAGAAAATAACAGCCTCCGTCCGGGCCACCTTCGACAGCTTTGGGACTTCGGTAGCAATCGATGGGAATCATGTCATTGTGGGCGCTCCCGGGGAAGATCACGATGCTTCGGAAGCAAATACCGTAACCAGTTCCGGATCTGCTTATATTTTCCACTATACACCGCCCCTGCCCGTTACCCTCATCACATTTAACGCCGTCAAAAATGAAAACCAGGCAATGCTGAGTTGGGCAACAACCATGGAAAGCAATGCTGATTACTTTGATATTCAAAAAAGTGTCAACGGGCATTTTTGGAAAACGTTAGGACACGTACAGGCAGCTGTTGAAAGTGATCAGCTCCGGTCCTATTCTTTTATAGACAACAATCCATTGGATGAAGATTCCCCAGGTCACGAAAACCTATACCGGCTCAAAATGGTGGATCTGGATGGCAGTTTTGCTTACAGCAGGATTATAAGTCTGTCATTTGACAATCACCGGCAAACCATCCTTTACCCTAACCCGGTATCGGACAAACTTTACTGTAATCTGACAGATGCAGCGAACATAGCATCCATCAGCATCATCAACAGCACCGGACAGATTATGTCCCAGTCTTTTGAATATGGCAAAGCAGGTATTCCCGTCAATCATCTCACTCCCGGGATTTACCTGGCGCAAATCAGGAAAAAAACAGGAGCTGTGCAATTCAAAAAGATAATCGTCGTACGATAACTGATGATCAGAAAGGTAAATCAAAAAATATAGCAAGCACTATTGCTTTATACGTATACTATTACCGTGGTTAATGTTTTTCGATTTCAAACTTAACTGAAATGAAACCTCTTTTAAAATCCTTACCGAAAATGGTCCTTTTTTACGTCATTTTCCTGGCCAGCACTACGAATGTTTTTGCACAAAGTTGGAATCAGCTTATCAAAGTTACAGCGCAAAACAATGACGGTTCGTCGGCAAGAAATGCCAACGATTTATACGGGAAGTCTGTGTCAATATCTGGAAATTATGCTATCGTGGGTGCCTATCATGAGGGTGAAGACCCTAATGGATTAAATTCAGTTGGAGATGCGGGAGCGGCTTACATCTTGTACAACAATGCCGGAAACTGGGTCCAGGTGAAAAAGATCACAGCACCTGTCCGTGAATTGGGTGACGTCTTTGGCAATTCTGTCTCAATAAGTGGAGACTATGCCATTGTAGGTGCTCACCAAGAGGATGATGATGCACAAGAGACTAATACTTTGAACAATTCCGGCTCGGCATATATATTCAGAAAAGATCAGGGCGGCACAGACAACTGGGGGCTGGTAAAAAAAATTACGGCTTCCACACGTGAGATAGACGACGTATTTGGCCATTCGGTATCGATCAGCGGAGATTACGCCATCGTAGGTGCTTACTTAGAAGACGAAGACGTAAATGAAACCAACACTTTGAGTGAGTCCGGTTCGGCCTATATCTTTAAAAAAGATCAAGGAGGTGCAGACAACTGGGGACAGATCAAGAAAATTACGGCTTCTACACGTGACGGCGCAGACCAGTTTGGCTGGTCTGTATCAATCAACGGTGATTATGCCATTGTGGGTGCCCAGCTTGAAGATGAAGACGCTCTCGAGGCCAACACTTTGAGTTTTTCCGGTTCGGCCTATATCTTTAAAAAAGATCAGGGGGGCGCAGATAATTGGGGGCAGATCAAGAAGATTACGGCGTCTACACGTGACAGCGGAGATTGGTTTGGCTGGTCTGTATCAATCAGTGATGATTATGCCATTGTGGGCACGCCTTATGAAAAAGAAGACGCTCAGGAGGCCAATACTTTGAATTTTCCCGGTGCGGCCTATATTTTTAAGAAAGATCAAGGAGGAGCAGATAACTGGGGACAGGTACAGAAAATCACGGCCTCCGACCGGGCTGGCCTCGACTATTTTGGCTGGTCTGTGTCAATCGGAGGCGACTATGCTATTGTGGGTGCTCCTTTTGAAGATGAAGATGTTTCGGAAGCCAATACTTTATCTTCCGCTGGCTCTGCTTATATTTTTAAAAAAGATCAGGGCGGAGCAGATAACTGGGGACAGGTACAGAAAATCACGGCCTCCATCCGGGCTGACTTCGACGTGTTTGGTATTTCGGTAGCAATCGATGGGGATGATCTGATCCTGGGCGCTTATGGGGAAGCTCAAGATGCTTCGGAAGCCAATACTTTAGTATATGCCGGATCGGCTTATATTTTCCACTACACATCGCCCCTGCCTGTTACACTCATCACTTTTAAAGCTGTTAAAAATGAAAACCAGGCGCTGCTGAGCTGGGCAACCACCATGGAAAGCAATGCTGATTACTTTGATATTCAAAAAAGTGGGGACGGCTTTATGTGGAAAACGTTGGGACGGGTACTGGCAGCTGTTACAAGTGATCAGCTCCGGTCCTATTCTTTTATAGACAGCAATCCATTGGATGAAGATTCCCCGGGCCAAGAAAATCTGTACCGACTTAAAATGGTGGATCTGGATGGCAGTTTTGCTTACAGCCGTATTGTAAGTCTGTCATTTGGCAATTACCCTCGAACCATCCTTTACCCTAACCCGGTATCGGACAAGCTTTACTATAACCCGGCAGATGCGGCAAATATAACATCCATCAGCATCATCAACAGCGCCGGACAGATCATGTTCCAGTCTTTTGAATATGGTAAAGCAGGTATTCCGGTCAATCGTCTCACTCCCGGGATTTACCTGGTGCAAATCAGGAAAAAAACAGGCACTATGCAGTTTCAAAAAATAGTCGTCGCACGATAAAAGAAATAACTGATTATCCAAAACTGAACAACAAAAAACCGGATTAAAATAACTTAATCCGGCTTTTGTTCATTACCTTTTCTCACTTTTTAGTAACACGAATGGATATACGGCGATTTTGCGCCCTACCCTCTTCCGTATCATTGGAAGCAACAGGATGCTCTTCTCCATATCCTTCCGATTCAAGGCGGGCATTGTCAACCCCCAAATCGGCCAATGATTTTTTCACCGACTGCGCACGTTCGCTTGAAAGTTTCAGGTTCGCCGCGGCATCGCCGGTGTTGTCTGTATAACCACCCAGTTTTATCGCAACAGCCGGATATGCCTTCAGGATTTCAGCAACATTTTCCAATTGTTCTTTTGACTGCGGTTTAAGGTTCGCGCTACCCGTTTCAAACAAGAGACGATCAAAGTCAAACCAGGTTTCCTTATCCACCTGTTTGTCCGATTTAATAAATGCTAAAAGCGACGATTCCACCGGATTTCCCGTAGATGCAATATTCAGCTTTACCCCATTGACATCAAGCGTTGTCGTTTCAATATTCTGAAGGGGCATTTCAATAACCTCCTCTTCCACAACAACCACTTTATCCGAAGGAATAACCGCGATATGCGGGGCGATCACCAGAGACACGATCGACATCAGCTTAATCAAAATATTCATCGAAGGGCCGGAGGTATCTTTAAACGGATCACCAACAGTATCCCCCGTAACCGCAGCTTTATGCGGATCAGAACCTTTGTAATACGTTTTACCTTTGATGTCAACACCTTTTTCAAATGATTTTTTCGCATTGTCCCAGGCACCACCGGCATTATTCTGAAAAATACCCATCAATACCCCGGAAACTGTTACGCCAGCCAGGGTGCCGCCCAATACTTCCGGGCCAAACAGGAAGCCAACGGCAACCGGAACCAGCAGGGCGATCAAACCCGGCGCCACCATTTCCCGGATGGACGCCTCCGTTGAAATAGCCACGCATTTGTCGTATTCCGGTTTGGCAGTCCCCTCCATAATACCAGGAATTTCCCGGAACTGGCGACGAACTTCTTCCACCATTTTCATAGCGGCACGCCCCACAGCCGCAATGGCGAGGGATGAAAATATAAACGGGATCATGGCACCCACAAAAAGCCCTGCAAGTACATTTGCTTTGTAAATATCAATCGAATTAATGCCGGCTACACCACAAAACGCCGCAAACAGTGCCAGTGAAGTAAGCGCCGCCGAAGCAATCGCAAAGCCCTTTCCAGACGCCGCAGTGGTATTACCAACCGCATCCAAAACGTCGGTACGCCCACGGACTTCTTCCGGCAAATGAGCCATTTCAGCAATACCACCCGCATTATCGGCAATCGGCCCAAAGGCATCAATGGCAAGCTGCATGGCTGTCGTTGCCATCATCCCGGCTGCCGCAATGGCTACACCGTATAAACCTGCAAATTCATAACTGATAAAAATCCCCGCTGCCAGCACCAATGTTGGAATAACCGTGGATTCCATTCCGACAGAAAGTCCGCCGATAATATTGGTCGCGTGCCCCGTAGACGACTGATTAACAATTGATTGCACCGGACGCTTTCCCATTGCTGTGTAATATTCTGTCACGGTCGACATAATAGCACCAACAATAGAGCCGAGCAAAATCGCGTAAAACACATGCATGGAAGTAAATTCAACCCCGCGAATGGTGAGAATTCCATCCGGCAACATCCACATTGTTAACGGATAACAGGCAATCAAAGTCAATATAATTGATCCCCAGTTTCCCCGGTTCAGTGCGCCCTGCACATCACCGTGATCCCCACTGATCCGGACAAAAAGCATGCTGATGATGGATGCGATCAAACCCACACCCGCAATCACCATCGGGAGTAAAATCGGAGAGATTCCCCCAAAATTATCCATACTATCGGAAGCAATTTCCCTGCCCAAAACCATTGTCGCCAGAATTGTAGCCACATACGAGCCAAATAAATCGGCTCCCATACCAGCCACATCTCCTACGTTATCTCCTACGTTATCCGCGATGGTGGCAGGATTACGCGGGTCATCTTCCGGAATACCTGCTTCCACTTTCCCCACCAAATCAGCGCCTACATCGGCTGCCTTGGTGTAAATTCCTCCTCCTACACGTGCAAAAAGTGCAATGGATTCGGCACCCAATGAAAAACCGGCAAGTACTTCCAATACTTTTTCCATGCCAAGTCCATTGACATCTGCGCTATCTTCTACAAAAAAATGATACAGAATAATAAAAAGACCACCCAATCCGATGACCGCCAAACTCGCCACCCCGATTCCCATCACGGAACCACCGGTGAAAGACACTTCAAGCGCTTTGGTTAAACTGGTACGCGCCGCCTGCGTGGTACGTACGTTGGATTTTGTAGCGATATTCATCCCGATATATCCGGCAAAGGCCGAGATGAAGGCACCCGCAATGAAGGAAGCACCAATAAAAACACTGGAATTTTCAACCAGTGTGCCGGAATAACCCAATAAAATACTGACAATAATACCGAAGACGATAAGAACGCGCCATTCGGCTTTTAAAAATGCAAGGGCACCGTCTGCAATGGCATCTGCTATTTCTTTCATGTTGCCATCTCCGGCATCCTGCCTGATAACCCAACCTCGTTTAAAAAACATAACCAGCAAGCCAATCAGGCCTAATACTGGCACTAAATAGGTAATATTACTCATGCGCGATATGAATTAGGTTTAAGGTATTAAATTCTCGTAAATATAGAGAATGCGACCTCATAACAAAATCCAAAAGTGCTTATTTTTGTTCAATTCGTATTTTTTTTGTAAAAATACACAGAAATTAAACTGAATTTTTTGATTATATAATATTATTCGTCAAAGTTAGTCCTTATAACACACCGGATACAGCACTAATACTCAGCGCATTGATTTACCGCCCGGGGTTAAATGATAGAAATGCGATAGGGTATCATACAATTCCGGGTGTTTTTGGCTAAATTCTTCCGGATTGTTGAAGAAATATTCACTGACAACCGCAAGAAATTCCGCGTTGTTGGTAATCGCATAGGGGTTAATATCCGACTCGCCGCTCCTGATTTCGAGCATCTCTTTTTTGATCAGATGCAGCCACGGCAATGCATATATGTTATCGGCGAGACGTTCAGGCATCCCATCGGTTTCACCATCTTCCCGGTCCAGCAAATGCACAAATTCATGAATACCTACGTTATTATCACCCTTTCTACCGTTGAATCCATTCAACAATGCGGGTTTTGATAAAAGAAGCGAGTGGTTCATGTAGCGGTTTCCCACCATTCCTTCAATATTTTCGGAAGACTTATTCTCGCCAATTTCGAATTTTTCACTGAAAGAGGCAGGATAAATCAGTACCTCATTTAATGCCGGATAATCGAAAGCAGGAGAGGCAAAAGTTGGAATAATAGCACTTGCAGCCACCAAAACGCGAACCTGGTCATCAATCTCGGTATCAATACCTTCTACCCTTTTTTCAAGCAAAAACAATTGCACTCTTTTTTCAAACAACGCTTTCTTTTTGGCATCAAGATTTTGGAAGAAAACAGCGTGTTTTTCCAGAATATCGCGCCAGGACGCTGGAAAAGCAGTTTTAAAAACAGCAAGCCTTGCATAAGATTTTTTGTACTGAAACCTGTGAATTACCGCAATGATCCCAACCAGAAGAAAACCAATGAGATACAGCACATTTTTCTGGCTGAAATAAGCCAGTATGCCAAAAAGGACCATCACGCCGAGCTCCCAGCCAATAGCCCTGACGCGGGCGGATCTCAACTGGTTTTCATAATAAGTTTTCAGATCCTGAACAGAGGTAATGGTCGGATTCATGGCGAAAAATAACGATTGATGAACGATTCGGGATAAAAGGATCAGTTGTGTTTTCTGGCGAGTTTGAGTATAAACCAGGAGACAGCAAAACCGATCAGGCCCGTAACAAGTGCCAACAATGTTCCACCTAGAAAATACTGAACAAAGTTAACGTGGATAGAATCCAGCGTCAGGTCCTTGACAGAATCCAGCTGAACACCGTTTTTATAAAACAATCCCCCAAATTTATAGCTTCCGAAAATAATAAATGGAATTAAAGGTGGTAAACTGATATTCGCTGCGCTAAGAAAAAGCACCTTATTCATCCTGAAATAAATGGAAAGCGGAATCCCCACCAGAAGCTGAAAGCCCCAGATCGGAACGATACCCATAAAAAAGCCAAAACCAATCGAGGCCGCTTTGCTGTAATTGCTTTCATCAGGCTTCCGGGCTTCCTCTTTTATAATTTTCCAGAGCCCTTTCTTTTTTACATACAGAAAAAGCCGTTTGGGCAGATAATAAAGCAGCGTCAGGATCACGAAATAAGTATTCAGAATACTGATCCGCGTAAAATCCCGGAACGGGCGAAAGTGCGTTACACGTTCATTGCTATCGTAAATAACCTGGATATTGATCGGCATGATCTTGACATCCTTCCACGCCAGTTTTACAATAACCTCTATTTCCGTCTCAAATTTGGATGTAAAAAGTCTGATATTTTTTATCGGATCCAGCGGATACAACCTGAAACCGGTTTGTGTATCGGGAAGTGTAAGTCCGGTCTCGAATTTAAACCAGAAATTGGAAAACTTATTCCCGAAAGAACTTTTCCCAGGCACACCTTCCTGGGTCATGTTGCGGGAACCCATTAGCAGCGCATCCGGATTTTTATAAGCCGCTTCTATAAATAAGGGAATATCCTCAGGCAGATGCTGCCCGTCGGAATCAATAGAAATTGCGTTTTTATAACCCAGCAAAATCGCCTCCTTAAAACCACGGCGGAGCGAATAACCCTTTCCCCTATTTACTTCGTTGGTCAGCACATGAATGCTGTCGCCATAAGTAGCCAGGATAACGGCCGTATCATCCGTGGAACCGTCATTGATCACGATAATATCTCCCTCGCCATACTTCAGAACACCTTCGATAACCCTGCGAAGCGTCTTCTGATTATTAAATGTGGGTATTAGAATACAGCAATGGATATCTCTTAAAGTCATTGATCAATATAAACGATGCACAGGCGTTATTCCGGCACGAAAAACTAAAAGATTAAATATAGGAAACTTGCGCTTTAAAATACGTTACGCCATCATAACTGCCCGACGCAATAACTTCTACCATTTCACCGGTTGTAAATTTAAGGTCAATTTTTATTTCGGGTGTTTCCTGCGGATTAATAATCTGAAGGAATTTGCAGGTCCGCATCGTTTTCATTCTCAGTTGGCGTTTCAGATGTTGTTCCAGCAGTTCCTTAACAATCTGTAATTGCACGACGCCCGGCATTACGGGAGCTCCCGGGAAATGTCCGCTAAAAATGACGTGCGCAGGATCTATCGCTATGGTAGCAGCAATGGTTTCCGGCCCGGAATTAATTTCAGCTATGGTGTATAAACTATTGAGAAACATTCGGTTGAAATAAGTTAAATCTGATACTCAAAGATTCAAAAAAACACTTTCAGCAATGGGCTGATTAAACTTTTCATTCTGAAACCGCATCACACTTTTATCTCCCCCTTTTTCAAAAAAAGTCAGCTCTTTCAACCGCAGCGTACCTTTTGGAAAAACCAGGTTAATCTTGGCATAAACATTCCGCATCCGCTTATTTGTCGGCGTTAACACGACCAGATACTGATCCGTACTTTCCATACAAACCTGTGTAAATGCTTTGCTTTGCTGAAAATCGCCGTTAACAAGCCCCAGCATAACCTGCTTGATCTGTCCGGCCATGCGCCCCGCAGCACCTACATTTTTCTCCTTGCTGCCGTCCTGCACACGCAGCTTATCGCCATTGATCAGGATAATGTATTTAAAAGGCGTTTGCTGTTCCCAGCGCATGCGGTCGTCTTTTTTGAAATAAAATACGCCTGACGATTTTTCCGGCTCTTTCAAAAAAGATAAATACTTCTCTTCTTTAAAATCGGCCTGGATAGAAGAAGTTGACTGGGACGATTTGCGTAAATCGGCCAGAATTTTATCCGGGTTTGCAGCCGGTTTGAAATCCTGCGCAAAGGAAGTTACACCGAAACACGTAAAAAGTATTAAAAAAAATAAGTTACAAGGTCTCATAAGGTTCTTTATTAATGATTTCCGGTAAGGGACGGATCTCGATATTTTTGCTCCGGCAGTGCTCTATCAGGTCTTCCAAAGCGTCAGCTGTCACAGACAGGTTATCGTGCAGCAAAATGATATCACGTTTCTGTAATTTTGAAATCACATTCTGAATCAGCTGATATTTATTTTTCACCCGGGTATCAAAGCTCCTGAGCGACCAGCCAATGGATTGCAGTTTTGTTTCCTTTAAAACGGCCCGGTAACGCGGGTTTGTCACGCCAAAAGGTGGCCGAAAAAAAGCAGGTGATTTCCCAAGCGTTTGAAGGATAACTTCCGTGCAATGTTTTAAGTCCTTGCGCAACCGATCCGTTGAAAAAAGGGCGATCAGATAATGATGACTGTAAGAATGATTGGCAATAATGTGCCCCTCCCGATCCATCTGATGCAATAATTCCGGATATTTCTCGGCCTTTTTCCCAATAACAAAGAAAGTGGCCTTCACACCTTTTTCTTTCAGTATGGCTAAAATACGCGGTGTATTTTCCGGATCAGGTCCGTCATCAAAAGTGAGTGCAACAGCCTTTTTTTTGCCTCTATGAATGGATTTTACAAAATAATTAGCTCTGATCTGATAAGAACCATAACCCGTGCTGATCAGATATAAAACCAGGATGAGCCCCAGAATGATCTCCACATAACCTGTTTCCCAAAAGGCAAACCCACAGAGCACGAGTAAAATTCCGACGATTGCTGTTACGACGTTATGCTTCAAGGGATTGTATCAACGTTAAGCCTAAATTATCTTTATTCAATCCGTTCAGGATCAGTACATTTTTTAGTTCGGGATGATGTTTGATGCGGTCTGCTGCGTAATGCGCCGCAAACGCCGAATTCGTCGGATACAAACCCGAAAGTTTCGTATAGTTGATCAGTTTTGAATCTGCGTGATAATGCGCATTAAAATATTCATAAGCAACAGATTCCTTGCTCGTACCGGCATTAAAATCTGCATACAGAATAAGGTCCACCTCCGACACATTCAGAAAATTATCAGACAAAAACGTACCAATGGCCGCGTCAGCATCCTGCACCAAACCAGCCACTTGCACATCCTGAATGCGCGCGACCGACTTTTCGGATTTTTCCCCGCTCAAAACAAAAAACGATGCACCGGATGTCAGATTCAGTTTCGGCCGGGGATGTAATTGCGCGGCGGCTTCATCCAGGAATTCAATGTATTCATCCGCAGCCCCCGTTAGGATGTGGCTGTTTCCTTCGCCAAGCAAAAGAGCACCGTCGATCAAAGCGTGTTCAAACGATAGCGTATTTTGCGTATGCGTCATGTTATAGCCATGATTTCCAATACTCAAAGAAATCTGGCCGGCAATGGTATTGTGCGTAGATTGTATGAAAGAAGTGGGCGGCAGCAACCCTTCAATGGTCAGGAAATTGTTTAGAAATTTTTCTGTGTCGTGTAAACAGCCCAGCCCGGTCCCCACGACAATGGCATCAGGCTGTTCTACATCCGCTTGCTGCAAACAATCCTTTGCGGCCGTCACCGACATCCGCAGGATTTTGCTCATTCTGCGCAGTAATCCCGCGTCAATGTATTCCTTATAATTTGGACTGATCAACTCAGAAGATTCACCGAGCGGCTCAATCACCTTCGAAAAGCCATCATTTTGAAATGTGGGCTGATGAGAAACCGTTGAAGCAGCTGATATATACATGTTCACTTTCTTATGGATTAA
The DNA here is from genome assembly GCF_030929615.1 of Dyadobacter sp. LHD-138. Taxonomy (GTDB): domain Bacteria; phylum Bacteroidota; class Bacteroidia; order Cytophagales; family Spirosomataceae; genus Dyadobacter. The sequence goes on from NZ_JAVFVU010000006.1 coordinate 194,470, forward strand.
AAGTTTTGGCAAACCAGAACCCGGTCATTTATTGACGGCAAAAACAAGAGACGAATTGTTACCGCCAAAACCAAAGGAATTCGATAACACCGCCAATACCGGCTGACCTTTCCTTAACTCCGTTGACGGAACAAGCCCGGTTTCAGCAATCGGATTTTGGTAATTCAGATTCGGATAAATTAATCCGTTTTGTATAGCCAAGACAGAATACACAGCCTCGATAGCGCCCGCCGCTGCCAGGGTATGCCCGGTAAATGGCTTTGTCGAGCTGAATTCGGGTATGTTATCCCCAAAAATATTGAGCATGGCCACGGATTCCGACAAATCATTATTTTTAGTTCCGGTCCCGTGTGCATTAACATAGGAAATATCCAACGCATTGAATCCCGATTTATCAATGGCATTCTGAATGGCCATGGTGGCACCTTTTCCATCCGGCGATGAGGCCGTTTGGTGATAAGCATCCGCAGCATTTGCCCATCCTTTCAAAGAGCAGATCGTGGTATTACCCGTTAGTCGAGCACTTTTATCACTTTCCAGCAACAAAAAAGCGGCTCCTTCACCGAGATTTAATCCGCTTCTGGATTCGTCAAACGGCCGACACCACTGATCATCATAGATCATAAGGGAACGAAAACCGTTGAGTGTAAAATTGGTCAGCGCATCGGTTCCGCCAACCAAAACACGGTCCAGTTTTCCCTGTTCAATCAAACGGGCACCCAGCATGATCGCGTTGGCACCCGATGAGCAGGCTGTTGAAAGTGTATTGATATATCCCGAGATACCCAGTTCCGCGGCAATCCGTTCGGTGGTGTTCCCGCTGTCATGACATTTTAAAACATTAAAATCCGGGTGATTCCGGTCCAGATAATAACGGTAAAACTTTTCGGTTTTATCCATCCCTCCCACCGACGTGGCGGAAATGATCCCGGTGCGGATTTCACTGGCGTGACGATTATTGCCCCAGGCCTCCCGCGCCGCTGCCAAACCCAATAAAGACGTTCGTGAAACAGGTTTTGACCTGACACCCAAACGATCCACCAATTCCTCATTGGAACACTTCACCTCTCCAACCAGGTAATCCTTTCCTGTCTCCAAAAATTGCACCGGTTCGATACCGGATTTACTATTTTGCAGCGCATACAGATTTTCGGCAACCGTCAATCCGATCGCTGAAACAATTCCCAAACCTGTGATCCGAACGGCCATTTTAATCGAAAGTAGAACAGTTAAAAATTAAAACAGGACCCGATTTAAAACCAGCCCCGTTATTATTTTCTCTTTTTTTCAATGTAATCCGCCATCGTATTGATGGTCAGAAATGCTTCTTTTCCTTCCTCTGGATTAGTAACCTGGATGCCATAGAATTTTTCCAAAAGTACGATGAGCTCCAGGGCGTCAATCGAGTCAAGCCCAATACCCTCTGTACTGAACAGCAGGGCGTCGTCGGCAATATCAGCAACCTGAATATCTTCCAGATTCAATTGTTCTATGATGTGTTTCTTCAGGTCTTCTTTTAACGTATCCATCTTGGGTGTAATCATTTATTTAATTTACTGAGTATTTGACCGTGTTCTGAATCGGTCAAAAACCAGCACATGTAATTAAGTTTTCTCTATTCAACTGCATTCCGGTAGCGCTATTTTCTTCTACCAAAAACACAAATACTTCTATCTTTCCTTCCAGAATACCGAGCCAGCCCATAAGCACGGCTTTGGCGCCAGCAACCATCATAATTTCTCCATATTGCAGGAAAAACTCAGGTGCGAATTTAGGCAAAACAGCAAACATATTCTCACCAAACCATTTATTCCTGATGGCAATCTCACCCAGCACAATGTTGGGAAGCGTGTACACAAACAGGGAGGGACTGGGTGATTTTTTATCCACATACGACTCCATAAAGCGGATATCCGTATCAGCACTCGATTCCTGATTTGCAAAAAGCAGTCCAATTTCATCATCCTGATAGCGGGTGGATAACGCTGGATTTGACTTTTTTATTAACTCTGATCCGATAAACCCGGCTTGCGAAAGCATATCCATTTTATAGAATTTAGGATATTCCAGCGTAAGCCCTTTATACAACTGCTTAAACCAGCTGTCACCCGATTCCGTATTTTTCTGCGCGATCACATCTCCGTTAAGCACACAGCTTTCTTCATTTATATGACAACAAGCGGTAATAAAACTCATAATTTCCGAAAGACTAAGGATGCATTGCAGCCTCCAAAACCCGAAGCTGTTTTCAATATCGTATTTAATTCGGAAGATTTATTCCCGGTCGTAATATTCAGGGACTTTGAAGTACCGGTTTCTGAATAACCGAGACTTTTGATCAGCATATTATGACGCATCATTTGCATGGATATCGCCGTTTCTATGACCCCTGCCGCACCAAGTGTGTGCCCAAAATACCCTTTCAGACTATTTATGGGAATATCAGCCATGTTAAGACGATCAAATGCAATGGCTTCCATTTCGTCATTAAAAACCGTGGCTGTTCCGTGTGCCGAAATAAAATCGATTTCACCGAAAGACATTTTATTTAGCTCCAATGTTCTTTTTACACTTCTGTATAATCCTTCGCCGGTTCGGGACGGGCCGGAAATATGGTTGGCGTCATTTGCAGAAGTGCCAGAATATAAACCCAATGGCTTATTTTTGAAAATTTCAGGGGTATTGGATACAACCACTGCCGCACAACCTTCGCCAAGGCTGATCCCGCTTCGGTTCAGATCAAACGGCGTACAAGGTGTGGCACTAACGGCAAAAAGCGACTGAAATCCAAATAAAACAAAGTCGGAAATGACGTCACAACCTAACACGATCACGTGATCATAAAGACCTGCCTTAATAAAATTATTTGCAGCGTTGATCGCCAAAACGCCTGAGATACAGGCATTGGAAACAACCAGCGGTTCATTCGCCAGACCAAAATGTTTTACCAGACTTGTGAGCGATGGCGCAAAAGGATCTTTGATATTGCGATCCAGACCACCTTTTGTCGAGCTGACAATAACCAGTGTTTTTTTAGAAGTAATACGGGCCGGGTCAATCCGCTTCGCCACTTTCGACAATGTATCGATCAACAATGTCTCAAATTTATTCGAGGAAGAAAGGTCCGTTATTTTCGACAGATGAATCGCTTCCTGATTAAAACCGGCATGAGGCACCAAAGAAATACCTGACCGGTTTTCACAAACCGACTGGAAATTTTCCCGAATACTTTGTCCCAAGGGACTCACTATTTCCTCAGCACCTATATAGGTCATTTTTCAATTCATTCTTTTATAAACCGCGTTCCGTGAACCACGTTCCATGCCTCAAACTAAATCAAACCAGGTTTGTTTCTTTCCAAACACGATAAAAATCAGGTGTAATTAATTCCAGTGTCCGGCTTTCACGTTCCAGAAAAACCTGCATGGTTTTCCCGATGGCACAAAGTTCTCCGGTGGAAATATTAACAACCTCATATTCGAACATAATTTTGGCCGATTTTGAGGGTACAAATTTCGTAATCACTTTTATTTTCTGCCCATAATGCACAGGTGCTTTATGGTCAATTTCAGACTTAACGATCGGCGTAAAATAACCCTGTCCAAAAATGGTCAGATATTCCAGGCCAAATTGTTTTCCAAAGGCCTCTCTCCCGTCTTCAAAAAATTTCAGATAATTGCCATGCCAGACCACGCCCATGGCATCTGTTTCACTAAACCGTATTTCAATTTCTATTTCAGAAACAAGCATATATATTTCATGAGCAGTTACCAAAACCACCCTCAGGATCGTTAAGTAACCACAATTTTGATTTCACATTCAAGCAATTTACGTCCATTACAGTAATTCTCCCCCTTTACCAGAAAAATATTTCCCAACTGATGAGTCGGTGTAACAATCGTATTTATTTTTGAATGAGCCAGTGGCAGCTCAAAAACTTCCAATTTCGAGATCGCTCCGATAAACCCGATTTTAGGCTCAGCTCCCTTTTGATGATCAAGATAACCAAAACCGGCTGCGCAGGTCTGGGCAATATTTTCTATCAAACCCGACTCTTCAAAAAAACCAGAATGAACCAGCACGTTATCCTCCTCAATGAAAAAATCAGATTCAAACCTGTCTGCACGCGCTGAAACCAGGTTGTCGATCATGACAAACGGGGATCTGTGCGGTATGTAATCGACTATTTTTTCTTTCGTTACGATCATTCCTGAAAAAAGTTGAAGTAGTTAAACCACTGTTCCGGATACTGACGTACCTTTCTTTCCAACTCGTCCACATACAGTCTCGCAATTTCTTCGGGTTTCATTTTTTGCGTGATGGGTGCCGTGGCGCTTAAATGATAACTGTATTTCCCATCTTTTGCAGCAAAAACGAAGGTTACCGGCGCATCAAACTTAGACGCAATAACGAAAGGACCGTATGGAAATTTCGCTTCTTTGCCCATAAAATCCATTTCAATAAATTTGGCTCCCTCCATATACCGATCGGCATGAATGGCCACAAACTCATTATTTATCAATGCGTTACGAATTGATATAATGTGCGACAAATCATTTTTAATGGGTATAATCTTAAACCGGGAACCTCCGGTGGAGAGATCCATGAATTTTTTAATGCTCTCAACTTCCGCATCAAGCATTACGATATTGATTGTGGGAGTAATTCTTCCTTTGAGCAGATTCCCGGCAGTTTCCCAGTTTCCAAGATGCGCACTTAGCAGCATACCGCCTTTTCCGCCGTTTCTGATATCCAGCAGATATTGCTCGTTTTCAAAAATATGGGTAAAATGAGAACCCTTTCCCAAAAGAAAGGCAGCCCTGTCGAGTAAAGTCTGCCCGAAAATATAGAAATTCTTTCGAACCAGATCCAGGGCCGGTTTTCCGGAAATATGTAGTGTATCACTGTAAAAATCCAGAAGGGCTTTTTTAGGTCGCGCTGCAAACAAAAAGTAATAATAGGTTACCAATTGTAAAAGACGATAGGCAAAACCCAGCCCCAACACTTTAACAAAAAAAAGGAAAATTTTATACCCTAATAAAGATCCTTTGGTTTTACCATCCCAACGGTTCATTAATTACAGCGATAGTTTCTTTTGAACAAGTTGATAAAAATCCCCGAAGGTAACAATGTCCTTAAAATCTTCACCCGTTACCTTAATATTCAAATTTTCTTCGATCAAAACCACAAGGTCCACATAGTCAAGACTATCCAGATCCAGCGTATCTTTCAAACTATTTTCAGGAAGAATAAGATTCCTGTCTACCTCAAATTCTTCTGACAAAAAATCCCTGGTATCCTCAATAATTTCTCCCAATTCCATTGTAACAAGTGTTTCATTCATGGCTACAAAATTAATTTATTCTTTGGTTATAGTTTTCAAAATCGATTTAAATTTTAACATATTCGTTCAAAAACAACATAAAACTTTTTCGAATTACTAAATCTGTATTGTTAAATCGCTACCTGTCAAATTTATAACTACAAAAATGTAAAGATTTGGTTTGAACCCGTATGCCGGTTAGTAATTAGCACATCAGATATTATTATATGGAATTTGGCACAACATACCACAATCCAGGTCTATAAACCGGGATCTCCATTCAGTCTTCCAAAAATTTTACTGAATTTTCTTAATAATCAAGGTAGAATTCGTTCCGCCAAAACCGAAAGAATTTGATAGAAAACAATCGATCTTTTGCTCTTTGGTTTCCGCTACAATGTTGATTTTGGCAGACTCTTCATCCGGGTTCTCAAAATTGATATTGGGCGCGATAAAACTGTTCTGCATCATGAGCATCGAATAAATGATTTCACTGGCTCCTGCCATCCAGCATTCATGCCCCGTCATCGACTTGGTAGAACTTACCGGCACTTTACCACCAAACACTTCCCCGATTGCCTTTGCTTCACTGCTGTCTCCAACGGGCGTGGAAGTTGCGTGTGCGTTGATATAATCAATATCATTCACAGAAACCTGCGCCTGATTTAACGCCATATTCAGCGACCGTACCTGACCTTCCATACTCGGGTTCGAGATGTGATCGCCGTTGGATGAAAAACCATAACCGATCACCTCCGCCAGAATGGGCGCCCCGCGTTTTACAGCCGCTTCATAAGATTCAAGAATAACCGTTGCTGCTCCCCCGCTTGGCACAAGACCATCACGATCTTTATCGAAAGGACGGGAAGCCCTGGCAGGATCCGACTCATGCACCGAAAACGTGCCCAGTCCATCGAAACTGCACATGGCCGCCAGGTTTATTTCCTGTGCGCCACCGCAAACAATACGATCCTGCAAACCTTGTTTGATCATAATGTAACCCATCCCGATGGAATGAGAGCCCGATGCACAAGCAGCGCTCAATGTAAAATTGATTCCTTTCAGCTTGAAAATAGTCGAAAGGTTCATATTCACCGTGCTGTTCATATTCTGAAAAATCGCGCCGCTTCCGATCAGCGTCGTATCAAATTTCTCTCTTGCCTTGTCATAGGCCTCCACCACGGAAGCCGCAGTGCTGTCATTCCCGAAAATAATACCGGTTTCGGTCGTTTCAAGAAAATCAGCATCGAGACCAGCCATTTCCATAGCTTCTTTCGTCGACATGTAGGCGTACATGGCGGGCTGGTGCATACCCAGGCGCTGCCTTCTGGATAAAAAAGGTTTCAGGTCGGGCTCCTGTACCATGCCCGTAAGGGCGGAACGGAATCCAAAATCCTTTCTGACCTGATCAAAAATAATACCACTTTTTCCGGCGTATAACGACTTTGTTACCTCCCCAAGATTTTCACCCAGGCAGGAATAAATTCCAATTCCGGTAATCACTACTCTGTGGTTCATTTTATGAATAAATTCCTCCGTTGATATTAATCACTTCTCCCGTAATGTATGACGCTTTTTCAGAAGCCAGAAAACTGACCAGATGGGCAACTTCCTCCGCTTTGCCAAAACGATTCATCGGGATCATTTGTTTCAGTTCAGTCTCATTCAGGTCCTTGGTCATGTCGCTGACGATAAAACCGGGTGCAACCGCATTGACGGTAATTTTCCGCTTCGCCACTTCCTGTGCCAACGCCTTTGTCGACGCAATCATCGCACCTTTCGCTGCCGAATAATTCGTTTGTCCGGCAACACCCTTCAACCCTGAAACTGACGCGATATTGATGATCCGTCCCGTACGCTTGCGAAGCATTTGCTGGATGGCATTCTGGGTCACGTTGAACAATCCTTTTGTAGAAGTATTCAGCACATCATCCCAATCTTTCTCCGGCATCCACATAAACAAACCATCACGCGTGATACCCGCATTATTCACCAAAACACTGATAAACTTTTCCGCGTTCTTTTCTCTCCATCCGTTAAGCGCCTCATCCACTTCCGTTTTGGTCTGGACGTTAAACTGCAACAGCTCCCCGTCCCCACCATTTTCCCGAATTTCCGCAAGGGTTTCTTCCGCAGCTTCCTGGTTGGATGAATAATTAACTAAAATAAACAAGCCATGATCTTTGGCCAGCTGCACCGCTATCGCTCTCCCCAGTCCTCTGGATGCTCCTGTTACAAGTGCGCAATTCATATGTTAAACGGGGTTTCTTTTATTAATTTACAAACATCGGCGATACTCTCAAAAGGCGGAATATCTTCTTTTACAAATTTAGCCTTTGTACGGATCTGCGCGTAGATCGCTTTTGTTTTTGGCGACAATCTTTCCTTTTCATCCACTTCCAGTAAATCGATAGCCTGGCAAATGGCCATGATGTGGATCGACATCACCTGATATGAATTTTCCAGAACCTGTTTTGCAAGTACCGCACTGTTGGTACCCATGCTTACAATATCCTGATTATCATTGTTATTGGGAATACTATGGATATAAACCGAAGTTGACAACGCCTGACTTTCCGCGGTTGTGGACGTGGCCGTAAACTGAATTCCCTGGAAACCGAAGTTAAGTCCCCATGTTCCTGCATTCAGGAAAGGAGGAAATTTACCATTCAGTTTGCTGTTCATCAAAAAGTTAAGCTGGCGTTCCATCAGCATGGAAAGTTTCGTCAGCACGATTTTGACTTTATCCATTTCCAGCGAAATGTAATCTCCGTGGAAATTACCGCCATGGAAAACATTATCTTCATCCGGTCTTACAATCGGATTATCATTGGTAGAGTTTAATTCATTTTCAACAACTTCCTGTGCATAATTGATGGTATCCACAATAGGCCCGATAATCTGGGGAACACAGCGAATGGAATAATACTCCTGAATTTTACGTTCGAATTCACGGGTTTCCAGTGCCTTATCATCCTTAAAGAGCTCCTCCCGATTACGGATCATCTGGCTATCGGTCAGGAATTCACGCATTTGGTGCGCCACATACTGCTGCCCTTTATGGTGTTTCACAGCATTTAATTCCTTGGAAAAAGAATCGTCAAACGCTTCCATAATTTCATTCAGCATCGACGAAGCCGCAATGGCCCACTGCACAAGACGCTGTGCGTAGATCAGGTTAACCGCCGCAATGCCGGTCATGCAGGAGGTTCCGTTGATCAGTCCCAAACCATCCCGAAGCTCAATTTTTAATGGTTTGATACCATGCTTCGCCAACACATCGGCTGCTTTCTGACGAACTCCGTTTTCATAAACATATCCTTCACCAATCAGGTTAAGGCCCAGATGAGACAGCTGGACAAGGTCGCCGCTGGCGCCTACGCTTCCGTGTTCAAAAATTTCAGGAACGATACCTTTATTTAAAAACAAAACCAGCTGCTGAATCACTCCCGCACTGATTCCCGAGTTTCCCTGTAAAAAGGAGTTGAGACGGGCGAGCATAACACTGCGCGCGTACGTTTCATCCAGTGCTTTGCCAATGCCGCTCGAATGGCTTCTGATGAGATTGTACTGAAGCTGGTTTAATTTATCGGTTTCGATACGGAATTGCGCCATAGGGCCAAAACCGGTATTGATACCGTATATAATCTTATCTTTTGAAAATTCTGTTAAGAAATTAAATGACTTTGAAACGTGGTTGAGTGCGTCCTCTGCTAATTGAAATTCCTTTTTATCAATGGCATATTGCTCAATCTGAGCTAATGAAATACTAGTCATTTATAGTTACTGTAATTAAAACCCATGTAAAATAAATCTTTTTTTATGGCTTTGACAAGAAACGCTATTTAGCGGTTGGGAACATCAATATATTGTCAGGACTCTTACATTTGTTTAAATTTACCCCAAACTCACGTTCAAAATCCATGATTGGAGACTTATTACTTAGACTAAACACACTCCTTTCCCGTAAAAAATCACTTTTCTTTCTTGTTCTGTTTATTATCCTTGCTGTTCTGGGTTATGGAATATCAAGACTGAGCGTTACCGAAAGCATTTTTTCCACGTTGCCAAAGGGCAAAACTTTCGAAGAATTCAACCGTTTAGTAGAAAATAAAAGTATTATCAACCAGGTTGTGTTTTCGGTCAATATTCCCGCCGACACAGATACCGAAGACGCCAAGGTAATAGCAGAAACTTTCGCGGATTCTCTTGAAAAAAATACGAAGGGTTATATCAAGAACATTCAGGCCGTCCGTCAGAATATCCAGCAGGATGTTTACGACTATACTTATTCCCGTTTTCCTGAGCTGATCGACACGTCCTATTATCAGCACATTGCCAATAAATCACAGCCAGATTCTGTCAACACGGCCATTACCGCATCCTATAAACAGTTGCTGGCTCCCGGTGGTACGTTTTTACGTCAGTTCATTTTAAATGATCCGTTGGGCATTTCAGGCAAATATTTCCGGGACCTGAATGCGGTCAATAATGCCAACGGCATGACAGTGGACGACGGACTGATGTTTTCAAAAGACAGAAAACAGATCATCGTGATGGCGGGAACGAGTTATGATTCTGGGAATTCTTCAAAAAATATTGAATTATATAACCGTGTAGAGGCCTTCAAAGCAGCGTGGGGCAAACAGCATCCGACCCATCAGTTTTCCTATTTCGGGACTTTTGAAATTGCCGCGCAAAATGCGATTCAGGTAAAACATGACTCGTACATGACGATGATCATCGCTTTGTCGGCCATTTTACTGATGCTGATTTTGTACTACCGGAAAGTCCTCATTCCTTTTTACATCGTTCTGCCAGCGATTTTCGGCGGAGTTTTTGCACTCGGCATCATCGGTTTTTTCAGGCCCGAAATATCCGGCATATCCCTGGCTACCGGCGCCGTTATCTTCGGAATTTTACTGGATTATTCTTTTCATTTTTTCACCCATTTACGTCACACCGGTTCGGTAAGGGTCGCGGTGAAAGAAGTCAGTGAACCCTTGCTGACTGGAAGTCTCACAACAATCCTGGCTTTCTGCGCTCTGCATTTCGCCAATTCGGTCGTTCTTCAGGACTTTGGTCTTTTTGCCTCTTTAAGTCTATCCGGTGCCGCGCTTTTTACCTTGATCGGACTTCCTGTTGTTTTGCAGACCGTTTCATTCGACTACAAGCATATTCCGGGCGAGGTGAAGTTTTTTAATTTTCCGAAAATTTCAGGAAAATTCCGCTCTGTGGTACTGATTTTGGTTGCCGTTTTGACCGCTGTATTTCTCTATTTTTCCCGCTTCACCGAATTTGACAGCAGCTTTGAAAATCTGAGTATCCATAGCACTGATTTAAAGGAAAAAGAACAGGCATTGACCGGCCTTAATCCAGCAACGGAAAAACGGATTTACGTTTTCTCAATGGACAAAAACAAGGAGAAAGCCGAGGCCTTAAATTATAAGGTTTATCAAAAACTAACCAGGCTGAAAAATGATAGCCTGGTTAAAGGTTTCGTTTCATCCGGCTCTTTCCTCGTTCCTGAAAGTCTTAAACAGGAGCGACTGGAACGGTGGCGTAATTTCTGGAATACCGCTAAAAAAGAACAGACATTTTCAGCACTGGATAAGTCGGCCTCACAAAATGGTTTCAATGCCGCGGCTTTTGATGATTTCAAAAGCTGGATTTCAGGAGAAATTGAAAATCCGGTTGAAGAAAATGAGCTTTTTCAGGAACTTGGCCTAAATAACCTGATTGAAAGTGATGCAACAAAAACCACACTGATTACCACCATTGTAGCCAGCCAGGAGCAGTTAACCGCCGTAAAAGCGGAATTGAGGGCCATTGATGGCGTTGAGATCTTCGATCGCGGCGAACTCGCTGAAGAACTTCTGACGATGGTCAAAGACGACTTCAATTACATCCTCGTCATTTCAGCTTCCATTGTTTTTTTCACGTTGCTTATCGTTTACGGTCGGTTTGAACTGACCATCCTGTCGTTTCTTCCGATGGTGATCAGCTGGATCTGGATACTGGGGATTGCCGCTATGCTGGGGATAAAATTCAATTTCGTGAATGTCGTAATCACCACATTCATTTTCGGTCTCGGCGACGATTTCAGCATTTTCGTGACCGAAGGTTTGCTTAGCAAATACAAATACGGCAAAGACACGCTCCGCTCCTATCAGTCTGCCATTGTTTTGTCCGCCTGCACAACCATTGTGGGAACCGGCGTTCTCATTTTCGCAGAACATCCGGCGATACATTCCATTGCACTGATCAGTGTTCTGGGCATCGTCTGCATCCTGCTTATTTCCTTTATTGTGCAGCCTGTTATTTTTGGATTATTTGTCGAAAACCGCATCAAACGAAAAAAAGCACCGGTAACTTTGCTGCCGTTTCTGATCAGCATTTCAAGTTTTACTTATTTCCTTTCCGGCTGCCTTTTTCTGCATTCCAAACTGGTCACCATCTTACTTTTACCGGTATCAAAAATCAGGAAAAAGCGGATGATCAATAGTTCGCTGGCTTTTTTTGCAAAAACAGTGATTTATTCAGGCCCGCATGTGAGAAAGAATTTCTCCGGAACCGAAAACATGGATATCTCGAAACCGGTTATCTACATCGCCAATCACACTTCGTTTCTTGATATTTTGCTCGCCATTATGATCAATCCCAAGATTGTGATGATGGTAAAAGGCTGGGTCTATAACTCACCTTTTTTCGGGCCGATCATCCGTTATGCGGGCTATATTTACACCGAGGCTGGTCCGGAAGAAAACATCGCCCGGATGCACACGCTCGTTGCGGAGGGTTATTCCATCCTGGTTTTCCCGGAAGGCACGCGATCGGAAGACGGTACAATCGGCCGTTTTCACAAAGGTGCTTTCCACCTGGCGCAGGAACTGAATCTGGATATTCAGCCGATACTGATCCACGGCGCCTCCGACGTTTTACCAAAGAACGATTTCCTGATCCGCGCCGGCTCTTTGAACGTCCGGGTTTTGCCGCGACTTACCTATAACGATCCGAAATGGGGCGAAAACCTGCGTGATAAAACAAAAAATATTGCCGCGCACTTCAAATCGGAGTTCGCTTTGTACAAGGACGAAATGGAGGACACCTCCTATCTCAAACACAAGGTTTTCACAAACTATGTATTCAAGGGGCCGGTTTTGGAATGGTATTTTAAAACCAAGTGGAATCTGGAAGCAAAGCATTATACCTTTTACAACGAATTAATCGGAGACAGAAAACAGATTCTGGATGTGGGCTGCGGTTATGGGTATTTGTCTTTTTTCCTGCATTACAAAAATGATAAGCGCATCATAACCGGCGTGGATTATGATGAGGATAAGGTTCTTATTGCGCAGCATAGCTACAATAAAACCGACAACCTGCAATTCGCTTACGAGGACATTAGTGCTGCCACGATAGCAAATCAGGACGTGATATTCCTGAATGACGTGTTGCATTATTTGTCCGAAGAAAAACAACAAAATGTATTAAACCGCTGTGCAAAAGCACTTAACCCGGAAGGAATCCTGTTTATTCGTGACGGCATTACCGATTTGACAGACAAACACAAAAACACAGAAAGAACAGAGGCTTTGTCAACAGGGTTGTTTTCGTTCAATAAAAAAGACGGCGCATTTCATTTCTTCTCATCAAAGGATATTCAGCAATTTGCAGAAAATAATAGCCTAAGTTTTGAAATGCAGGAGCACTCGAAGAACACGTCAAACGTATTATTTATTTTAAGAAAAATATGAATTAATTAATACTTTGGCATAACTTAACGGGCACCAAAAACACATGTTCCGCTGAGCAACCGTTTAATCAGAAAATACGATTATGTTAAATTTTCTATAAATCTTGCGCAGGTTTATAGCGGTGCGGCAAATTAAAAAACACGCAATTATATTTGAAATTCATGCAGGAAGTGTCCGGAAAGGAATATGATTTTGTCATTATTGGAAGTGGATTAGGCGGATTGGCTTGTGCGTACATTCTGGCCTCGGAAGGGCACAGTGTCGTCGTTTTGGAAAAAAATCATCAGATTGGAGGGCATTTACAGGTGTACAGTCGCGACAAAACGATCTTTGACACGGGTGTACATTACGTCGGCAGCATGAATAAAGGAGAAAACCTTTACCAGTTCTTTAAATATTTTCAGATTCTGGATAAGATGAAGCTGAAACGGCTGGACGATGAAAAATTTGATGTAGTCCGCTTTGACGATGGCTCTGAATATGCTTATGGTCAGGGATATGACCAGTTCATAAAAAATATGACCGGTTACTTCCCGGATGAAAAAGCCGCTATTGAAACCTATTGTGACAAAATTAAAGAAACATGCAGTAAATTTCCTTTGTATAATCTGCAAGCCTCGGGCGAAAATTATCAGATGGATTCCGGCATCATGGAGCTGAATGCCCACGATTACATTGCATCTATCACCACAAATGAGAAATTAAGAAACGTACTTGCAGGCTCAAACCAGCTTTACGCAGGTGTTAAAGAAATGACCCCCTTTTATGTTCACGCATTGATCATGAACAGCTATTTCTCGGGCGCCTATAAGTTTGTCGATGGAGGTTCGCAAATAGCGATCCAGCTGAGCCGCGGAATCCGAAATTTTGGAGGTAAAATTTTAAAAAGAAAAAAAGTTGTCAGCGCCCAATTTAATGAAGCCGGAGAAGTCAGTGGTGTGGTGCTTGAAAACGGCGATATTTTCCGTGGGAAACAATATATTTCAAATGTTCACCCGGCCGTTACCATCGACATTTTTGGAGATGAAAGGTTTTTGACGGTTTATAGAAATCGTATCCGTAATCTCAAAAACAGCATTTCAACATTTCTGGTACATTTGTCTTTTCATCAAAATACGTTTGAATACCTGAATTATAACATTTATCAACACCACATTGAAGACGTTTGGGGTGGCATAGATTATGACCAGGAAACCTGGCCACAAACCTATTTTGTATGCACACCTTATTGCTCAAAAAATGGTAAATATGCCGATTCCATGTCCATCATGACGTACATGAACGCTGACGAAACCAGTCAGTGGAGCCATACGCGACATACCATTGCCGAACCCGGTGAACGGGAGGATTCTTACGAAGCATTTAAAAAATGCAAAGAAGCACAGGTCCTTAAAAGAATTGAGGAAGTCTTTTCCGGGATTTCAGAAAAGATCAAGGCGGTTCATAGTGCGTCGCCGCTTACTTTCCGGGACTATATCGGTAACAAAGACGGCTCATTGTATGGTGTCATGAAAAACTCGGCATCGCCGACAAGAACACAGATTAATACAAAAACAAGAATTCCAAATCTGCATTTAACAGGGCAAAACATTTCCATGCACGGGATATTGGGTGTCACGGTCAGCGCGTTTGTTACCTGCTTCGCATTTGTGGATAAAGATAAACTCATTCAAAAAGTCAAAAATGCTTAACCATGCAAACAGCTGATGTTGTAGTTATTGGCGCCGGTCCGGCAGGAACCGTGGCTGCATCCTATTTAAAAAAACAAGGGTACCATGTTATTATTTTAGAAAAGGAAAAATTTCCACGCTTTCAGATCGGCGAAAGCCTTCTGCCTTGCTGCATGGAACACCTGGACGAATCGGGCTTACTGGAAGCTGTCATTCCTAAAAATTTCCAGAAAAAGACCGGTGCGGCCTTTATGAAGGGTGACAAGCGCTGTGAGTTTTTCTTTGAAGAACAATATACCAACGGCTGGTCGTGGACCTGGCAAGTCAAACGCGCAGATTTTGATCTTACACTTGCAGAAGCAACAAGAGCGAAAGGCGTCGATGTCAATTTTGAATGCGAGGTATTAAACGTGACTTGCAGCAAAGACAAACAGATTGTAGAGTACAAGGATATTGACGGCAATAAATTCACTGTCGAAGCAAAGTTTATTATTGATTCCAGTGGCTACGGTCGTGTCTTGCCACGACTTTTTGGCCTGAGTAAGGAGTCTGCCTTCTCGCCAAGAGGGGCGGTATTTTCACATCTGGAAGACAAAAACAGAACAGAAGAGGCTAGCAACAATATTTTTGTCCACTCTTTCGATAACAATAAATCCTGGATATGGGCCATTCCTTTCTCCGACGGTTCTACCTCGGTAGGTATTGTAGGTGACCGGAAAAAAATTGAAGAGCTGGCTGAGAATAACGGAGAAAAGTACAAAAAGTTTATACGCGAATTTGAAGACCTGAACGGTCGTTTTGTCAACTCGAACCTAAAATGGGAGCCGAAGCATATTTTAGGTTATTCCGTCGGTGTGAAGCAAATGTTTGGCGAAGGTTTCGTCCTTTCCGGTAATAGCACCGAATTCCTTGATCCGATTTTCTCATCGGGTGTGACCTTTGCAACGGCATCCGGATTGCTTTCCGCAAAAATGACGCATAAGCATCTCCTGGGAGAAAAAGTTGACTGGAAAACAGAATATGAAGATGTTGTTCAGGGCGGAATTAATGTATTTCGAAGCTATGTAACAGGCTGGTACAGTGGAGATTTCCAAACTATTGTGTTTGCAAAACAGATTGACAATGAGATTAAAAACCAGATTTGCTCGGTTCTTGCGGGTTATGTCTGGGATCAGTCTAACCCTTTTGTCAAGAAACACGACACCATCCTTCCGACGCTCGCCAAAGTGATTAAGATGAAGGAAAATGCCCAAAACAAAGAGTAAATTACCTCGCAACCCTATCTAAAATGAAAAACTCCTTACCCGAACGATTGTTCGGGTAAGGAGTTTTTCATTTTGAAAGCAAAATAAATCCGTGCTGAATGCCCTTGTAGTGGTTATACACCAAAACTTTTTCAGCACTTCTGTCGGATTTTTTTGTATAAAGTGTTTGGCTCGGCAACTTCTTACCTGAAAGCAACTGAGCCGCCATCCAGGTTGCAAAAGCAGACGCGGTAGGATAATCGCCCGTCAGGTTTTTATAGGTGTAAACAGTACTCTTTGCAAACAGACCTTCCTGAAACCAGGTATACCAATGATCATTTCGGTTATCGCCGCTAAAACCCAGTATCAGCGTGTCGATATCGGAATAATTCAATTGATTCCTTTCCAGAAAACGGGATAACTTCTCTTTCAACTTATCCTGATCAGCATGACTAATTTGTTCAACATCAACAATTTCAGCGACATAATCCGCGGACCTTTCCGCTTCAACGACAAACATCACGGCGCCTTCGCCACAAACCGTACCCGGCGTACCGGAATTCAGCAAAGTTTCAGAGTTCGACTCCTCCTTTTTGAAAGAACCGGCCAACATATCAATGTTATAGTTATAATCTGAAATTTCTTCTATACTACCCAGGAGCAAGGTTTTAGCTTTTCTTTCTTCCAGCCGCAGCAGCGCATCCAGCAATGCGCCCTCAAACGCAAGTCCTTTATTGACGTGGGTATTGTTGTAGCCCGTGTTTTTACTCATTAAAGCGAGGTTCCCCGCTACGGCATTGGGCGTGCTCTGAACAAAATTTGTTGGTGTTAATGTACCTTCTTTATAATCGACAATCTGGTTGAGAAATTTAAGGCAATCTTCCAGTCCCCCGTTCGCAGTACCCAGGATAATACCATCCAGACCGGGGTTTTTATTGATCAAGGGAAGCCCCGCTCCTACGCCCATCCGCACCGCCTTTCCCATTCGCCGGAGCAGTCCGGCCGGAATCAGTGCCCCGTATTCAGGCTCCAAAGCTGTATATCTGTTCCCCGTATGCACTTTCGGCTCGCTTTCGAAGAAAGTTTCATCATAAGTATACTGGGGCGATATGCAGGATAAATCTTTTATAAACATATTTTACTCTTCTTTTTCAGCTCACTGTTTCTCCGCTACAAACGTAGCCTCCGCCATAAAATGTTTTAATTGCTGACTGTACTGGTCAATTTGACGCTCCTTTGTCTCCCGATCCCAGCCTAGTTCAGCCCCCATTAATTCGGCTACCATCGGCAACGCTTTTAGTGTGGCACGCCAGTCTGTTATTTCCAGACGAACCCTTCTTGCCAGGACATCCCGGGGCGTAATCGCCATTTCATATCTGACTGTATAAACAACCTCTGCCTTGATGTATGGATATTGGGGATCTATTTTACCTTTAAGTTCCGGGTTATTCACCCCAATTTTAGCAACTTCTCCGGCTCTGCATCCGTATTTTTTCACCAGGTGCTTACTGATATCCTCATCGAGATCATAATCTTTCGCCAGAAATCTCCATGAATCAAAATCATAATTGGTTCCACCTACGAGCATATGCCTATGCGTGGTACAGTCATTTTCCTGTCCGAAAATTTTGTCAGCCTGATCAATGGTGTCTTTTGCCATCAGACGGTACGTCGTCCATTTTCCACCTAAAAGACTTACCAGGCTGGAAACAGGATCGATTTCAATCTCATGATCACGTAACAGTGTCTTTGTTGACTGATTCGGATCCGCAGACAGCAACGGACGCAAACCGCCAAAACCGGATTTTATTTTTGAAATATCTATCTTTTCAGCCAGATAAGGATTAAGCGTACTGACCAGATAATCCACTTCACTTTTATTCAGACTGGCTTCATTTTCAACATCGCTCGAATCTGTATCCGTAGTTCCCAACAGCATCGCTCCCTCAAAAGGAATCGCAAATACGACCCTGCCATCCGGCGTTTTCGGAATCAGCATGGCGTTTTCACTATTAAGTACCTCATAAGGAAGCACCACATGTACGCCTTTACTCGGCCGGATGCGTGAGGGCAAATTTGTATTGGCAAAATGGCGGATCTTATCCGAAAACGGGCCCGTGCAATTAATTGTCAGCCTGGACTTAATCGTAAAGTTTTGCTCCGAGTCCATATCTCTCACTTCAACGCCACTCAGTTTTCCATTTGCATCCTTTTCAAATCCTTTCACTTCGATATAATTGGCAACCGCCGCGCCAGCCTCCGAGGCAGATTGCGCCAATGCGAGACAATAACGTGCATCATCCAGCTGGCCGTCATAATACATCACCGCACTGTGAAGCTTGGTTTTATTAAGCGTGGGAATCCTGGATAGAACCTGATCCTTTTTCAGCCACCTGCTCTTGGGTAAAGTATCGTTTGTCGCGAACCAGTCGTACATACGCAGGCCAATACTAAAATACAATCCTTCAATCCATGAGCTTACGGGTGTCATCAACGCCAGCGGCCTTGCCAGGTGCGGCGCATTGTTCAGGACAATATGTCTTTCCTCCAAACCATGACGCACCTGTTTCAACTGGGCAAAATCGAAGTTCTTAAAAGCCTGTTCCAGATAACGCACACCGCCGTGGATCAGTTTGGTTGATCTCGACGAAGTTTCGGATGCAAAATCATTCCGGTCAATCAATGCGACTTTATAGCCTCTGAGTGCGGCATCGAGCGCGCAACCAGCGCCGCTAGCCCCTGCCCCGATTATACAAATATCAAAATGCTCGTTTTTTAATCTATGAAGTGACTCGTTACGATTCATGCCAGGCGGTATAACTGTGGTACCAAATTGAAGTGATCTGCAAAAATACGAAGTTGATATTTGTAAATACATTAAATAACAGACTTAATCTGGAATTTAATGTAGGTAATTCCGGTCTCGAAGCTTACATACAAATAATTCGATAGCCGATGTGACCAATCTGTTATTTTACCGTCTGAAAGTTGTTGTTTTCAAAAAATACAGTAGCTTTGAATCCAGAATTAAATCAATTTTTTACACACAAAACCAAATTTTTATCATGGGACTAATGTCTTTTTTTCAAGGAGTGGGAGAAAAAATTTTCCATAAGGAAGCAGCAGCTCCAACGCCGGAAGCAGAACCATTACGCGCTAGCGCTTTGTTGGCTCATGTAAAACAACTTGGACTTGCTTATAACTCGTTATCAGTAAAAACTTCAGTTGACACAGTAACGATCGAAGGAGAAGTAGCCAAACAGGAAGATGCCGAAAAAATCGCACTGGCTGTTGGGAATGTGGAAGGGGTTAAAATTGTAGACAACCGTCTGAAAGTTGCTACACCTGCGCCGGAAGCCACTTACCATACCGTTGTAAAAGGAGATACTTTATCCCTTATCGCAAAAACCGTTTATGGAGATATGATGAAATATCCGGTTATTTTCGAAGCGAACAAACCCATGCTTTCACACCCGGATAAAATTTATCCAGGCCAGGTTTTAAGAATTCCGGCATTGTAATAACGTCGATTTTCGGCCGCTAGTTTTCGGCTTTTACGGCACAAAAAAATGACAACTCTTTCAGGTTGTCATTTTTTTATATCGGTGAAGACTAATAATTAATCTTCAGAAGCGATTACGTTCAAAGTGATTTTGTGTTTCACTTCTTTGTGTAAGTCGATCAATGCAGCATATGTACCAATAGATTTTACATCATCAACAGTAATTTTCTTACGGTCGATATCAAAACCTTTTGATTTAAGAACGTCCGCAACCTGCGTGTTGGTAACACGTCCGAAAATACGGCCGCTTTCTCCAACAACAGTACGAAGATCGATTGTCAAATCGCCGATAGCTGTTGCGATGTCTTCTGCATCTTTCTTAAGCTTTTCAGCTTTGTGAGACGCCTGACGTACGTTTTCAGCAACGATTTTACGATTAGAGTCATTAGCCAATAAGGCAAAACCCTGCGGAATAAGGTAATTACGACCGAAACCCGCTTTTACATTCACGATGTCGTTCTTATAACCTACTCCGGCAATATCAGTTATTAGTATGATTTCCATTGTTAGTATCTCTTTCTATTTTATTTCAATTGATCAGCAACAAAAGGCAATAATGCCAAATGACGTGCTCTTTTAATTGCCTGAGATACTTTACGCTGATATTTCAAGCTAGTACCTGTAAGACGACGTGGCAAGATTTTTCCCTGCTCATTTACAAGCTTCAA
The DNA here is from genome assembly GCF_030929615.1 of Dyadobacter sp. LHD-138. Classification (GTDB taxonomy): domain Bacteria; phylum Bacteroidota; class Bacteroidia; order Cytophagales; family Spirosomataceae; genus Dyadobacter. The sequence goes on from NZ_JAVFVU010000006.1 coordinate 214,694, forward strand.
CAAAAAGTCAGGATTCTTGTAATCAATGTATTTAATGCCTGATTTCTTAAAACGGCAATATTTTTTGCGGTTGATGTTTTTTTCAACCGGTTCGTTTACGAGTGACATAGCTTATGCTTCGGTTTTAGATTCAGTTGTTTCTTCCTTTTTTCTTCCAACTAGTCCTTTACGTTTTTTCTCGTTGTAAGCAAGAGAATGTTTGTCAAGGGCGATAGTCAAGAAACGCATCACGCGCTCATCACGACGGAATTCTGTTTCCAGAACATCAACAACGGCTCCATCCGCAGATGAATATTCAAATACAGTGTAATAACCTGTATTTTTCTTTTGAATGGGGTAGGCTAGCTTACGCAATCCCCAGTTTTCTTCGTGTACCAACGAGCCACCATTTTCAGTGATCAGCGTACGGAATTTGTCAACGGCGTCCCTCATCTGAGCCTCAGACAAGATGGGAGTTAGAATGAACACCGTTTCATACTGCTTAGACATACGGCAAATATTTAATTATAAATTGATTTTTGACTTCATCAGGGATTACAGGAATCCACAATGAGGGTGCAAAAATAGGGCTTGGAATTGACAATTCCAAGCCCTATTTCATTTATCAGCAAGTGAGGCGCTTACAGATTATTTTACAGTGAAATCTCCCTGCCCAATTTTAAATCCTTCGCTGTACACTTCGATCGAATATTTTCCGTCTTTCATCGGAATGCCGCCGCGACCATAGAAAATATCTACCGACTGACGACTATTTGTAAAGTTGATCGTTTGCTTAGAACTGAAAATCATTTCCTTTCCATTGTAGGTAAATGCGCCAGAACCCGTTGCCATATCCGAAAGGACTGCCCCCTCAGGATCCAGAATGCGCAGATAAATATCTTTTTCATTCTGTTTTGCAACGGCATTTTCACCCAGCCTGAAGGTCACTTTCAGTTTGTCAATACGCTTTGCTTTGTACTTCCCGCCTTCACGTTCTTTTCCTTTTGAAGACACCGCGTGAATAGAAAGCTCCTCCGTACGCAATGCTGAAGCCAAAGTTACCTTTTCGGCCAGCTCCCGGTTTTGCGCCGAATAGTTGATAACCGAATCACTAAGCTGTTGCTTTTCAGATTCCAGACCTGAAACCTGCTGGCTCAGTTCCTGATTTTTATTGGTAACAATGCCAAGTTCTTCCCGCAGATTGGCAATTTCAGTATCCTTTTGTGATAGAATATTTTCGTAAGACTTAATTTTCTTGTCGAAATTCGACGCAGAAAAATTGTTAACATTTTTCAGATCCTGCTTGTCCTTTTCCAGTTGCTTTTTCAGTTCAAGCAAGGAACTCACACTTCCACCCAGCTGTTGTATTTCGGCAATCTTGGTGTCCAGTTCGGCTGAGATCGAATCCAGTTTTGTTTTGGTAAACAAAACCTCCTCTGTTTTTGCCGTGATGATTTCATCTTTAACCTTATTCTCTTGTTTTTCGTGATAGATAAAATAAACAAGTACCAAATTAAGCAATGCTAAGACAGCCAAAGCAGCCCATAGAAGCGTTTTCCGATCTTGCTTTTGTTCTTGGTTATAGTCCATATAGAGAGTTAATTTTTAAATTAGTTGGTAAAAGAACTATGTTTTTTTCAATTTTGAAATAAGTTAAGGTCGATTTGTCTAAAGTAAGTTCTATTTATCTGATCTAAGCTTCTCATTTTCAAAATTTTCACTCCAATCGAATGCCGACAATTGCCCAAAATATACAGGAAATAGAAAAACAGCTGCAAAACAGAGCCCGTTTAATTGCCGTAACCAAAACCAAACCCGTTGAAATCCTGCAAGAAACCTACCAGACCGGATTCCGTCGTTTTGGAGAGAACAAGGTTCAGGAAATGACGGCAAAGCATGACGTTTTACCAAAAGACATTGAATGGCACATGATTGGCCACCTGCAATCCAACAAGGTGAAATATATTGCCCCCTATGTTTCCATGATCCATTCTGTTGATCAGTTTAAGCTTTTAAAAGAAATAAATAAAGAGGGCCGGAAAAATAACCGTGTCATCCACTGCCTCCTTCAGATTTTCATTGCAGAAGAAGAAACAAAATTCGGGCTATCAGAAACAGAAGCAACTGAAATTCTGGAATCTGCCGAACTGACATCTCTTACAAACATTAAAATCGTAGGCTTGATGGGCATGGCCTCCAATACCGAGGATAATGAACAAGTACGCAACGAATTCCGTCACCTGAAAACGCTCTTCGAATCTTTCAAAAAGTATGAAAAGGAAAATGTCCAGATGCTGGAATTATCCATGGGCATGAGCGGTGACTATCCGGTTGCTGTCGAAGAAGGCAGCACGCTCGTTCGTGTTGGCAGTGCCATTTTCGGCGCCCGATAAGTTTTTGCAAGGAAAAACAGTGCTTACAAAGTGCTGTTTTTCTGCAACGCCAGCGTCTTTTCCACTTTTTCCTTTACAAATTCAAAAGAAAGCGCTGCACAGGGAGAACCGTTTTCCCGAACAAAAACAGCATTTTCCTGCCTGCCATAACGACCTGAATAAGGATTATAAGAAAGAAAATCGCCCAAAGATCCCATCAGCATGATGCCCGGTGTCCCAACCGCATTAGCCAAATGTGAAGGGCCGCTGTCCAAACCGATAAAGAAATCGGCTCTTTTAATCACTTCCGCAGTCTCCAAAATCGATAATTGTCCACAAAGGCTGCGGTAAGCCGGTGTCGTAACAGACAGATTACTTTTTAGTCCGATTTCTATAATATGATAGGAATAATTTACAGCCAGCCAGGCTACCAATTGATTCCAGCGCTCGGCAGGCCAATCTTTCGGCGCATAATTCGACTGGCAATGGATTACAATAAACTTCGACGGCAATTGTAATCCATCTACTTTTTTCCTGTGCCCTTCCTGCAAATACAACTTTGGATGGTCGTCAGCCGGAAAAGATGCTTTCTCTCCTATCAAATCACCGGTTTGCGCAAAAACTTCCAGCAGATTCCCAAAATTGAAATAGGTATGCACATTGATGCCGCGCTGCTCAGCAACCGGATTATCGGTAAAAACCTGACACTTGGCACAATGGTTGTTGTTACGAAACTGAAGGGCATAAAACTTATCAAAAACACCTGTTTCTAACAGAACTTTTCTTTCGGTAACACAAAATTCTTTAAAAGTCTCGTCAATGGCAGGATTATAATCAACAAGCTCGTGATACGATGGCTTAACAAACCAGACAATATGCGCTTTTGGATGTAACGAACGGACATACCGGGAAATGGGTTCTGCGGCAACGATATCTCCAAAATGCTCCGTCCTGACAATACCAATCAGCTCCTGGTCTTTGGCCAATCCAGCCTTTTTTCTTTTAAAATGAAGCCAGGCTTTGTAACCTGACAGGTGGGCTTTAAATATGTGGGTATACTTAAAATAGCGGTGCGTCCAAAGCTGAATAAATCTCTCAATTGTCATTTTCAAATCGTTTCCCGAATCCACGTACAGAATCATCGGATATTTATGCCCGCAAGTTAATAAAGAAATATCAATGCGGGGTTGGTTACCCCTTTTCTCTATCCTAACTTTGCCGGCATCGCCGTTTAGTTATTAAATGGCACACATTATTTTCAATCCTCAACTGCGGCTGCGGTCGCTTTCAATTTAATACCTATGAAATTTATGATTCAGGTCGGCGGCATTTTGGGAGCCCTGGCAGTTGCCCTTGGCGCATTCGGGGCTCACGCGCTTAAAGCCATGCTGGAAACATCCGGAAGGCTGGAAACTTTTGAAACCGCCGTTAAATATCAGTTTTACCATGCATTGGCTATGGTTCTGGTGGGCATACTGATGCAGCGTGCCGGGGAAGATGCGGCCAAATTACTTGGTTGGTCCGGGAACGCTTTTGCCGTTGGTGTCATTATTTTCTCCGGCTCTCTTTACGCGATTTGCTTTACGGGCATTACAAAATTCGGCGCCACAGCTCCAATTGGCGGATTATTGCTGATTGCCGGCTGGATTTTGCTGATCCTGGCAGCAGGAAAGTTGGCATAATCTTGGTGATTAAGGGTTAACAATAAACCTTTAATCACCAATAATTAAAAAAACTCATCCTCTCGAAAGCGTAAAAGGCCTTTGGGCGTCGATTTTCAGGAAAATAAACAACAGTACTGAAAACGACCAAAGTGAAGAACCTCCGTAGCTAAAAAATGGAAGCGGAATCCCGATCACAGGCATCAGTCCGATCGTCATGCCAACATTCACCAGAAAGTGGAAAAAGAAAATACCGGCCACACAATACCCATAGACCCGGGCAAAACGGCTGCGCTGTCGTTCAGCCAAAATGACAAGTCGGGATATCAGCAATACAAATAAGGTTACCACGATCGCCGTACCAATAAATCCGTGCTCTTCTCCTACGGTACAAAAAATAAAGTCGGTACTTTGTTCCGGTACGAAATCAAACTTTGTCTGGGTTCCCTGCAAAAAACCCTTCCCGGAAAATCCACCCGATCCAATGGCAATCTTCGACTGAATCACGTTCCAGCCAATGCCGCGCGGATCTGAATCCGGATCCAGAAGCACCATAATACGCCCACGCTGGTGTTTTTGCAAAACATGGTTCATGAAAAAATCAACACCAAAAACGATCGAGATCATAACCGTGGCAACCAGGACGGTTGCGATAAGCCCCCCTCGCCGTCTTGTCATAACGGGCATCGCCCAAATCGCTATACCCGCAATCAGGATGATTACCCCGGAAATGTACCATGAATTATACAGCAAAGAAATGATAAGCAGCATAGCCGAAACAATCCCAATCGAGGGAATGAATCCGGGCATTCCCTCGCGGTAAAGGATAATGGCAAAAGATGCAAAAACCAGCATCGAACCGGTCTCATTTGAAAGCAGGATTAAAACGGAAGGCAGGGCTATTATTCCTAAAATGGGGTAATAATCCTTGAATTTTCTTGATAAACTGATCGCCGGATCACTGAGGTATTTGGATATCGCCAGACTCACAGCCAGGTTGGCGAACTGTGCCGGCTGAAGAGAAATTGCCCCGAATTTAATCCATGACCTTGATCCGTTAATATTAGAACCCGCAAACAAAACGACGACCAGCAGGAAAATTACAATGGCATAAATGATGAACGAAAAGGTTTCATAAAATTTATAATCGATCACCAGAATACAGATAATGAGTATAAAGGTTGTGCCGATCCACATCAGCTGTTTGCCGGCATTATTCGATAAATCGAAAATACTGCTATGCGTTTCGGGATTATAAACGGCCGCATAAATGTTGACCCATCCTATCCCAAGGCATGCGATATAGATCAATACGACCATCCAATCGACATTTTTGGTTATGGGTTTGCTCTCTGCCATTTCTGTAATAAATAATAATATTGATAATTTAAACCGGGTACTGGATATCAGATTTTGAACCAGTTAATGACTTTTTTGGATGACTGCTCCGTAGGTTTCTCACGAACAAAAGGAATCGAATTTCTTCTTTTCGTCGTATCCTTGATCACGGGCTTGGGTGGGGCGGGCAGAATCACGTCTTTCATCAAATCCGCATGCATGATCCGCTCTTCAAGCGCCTTATTTGTTACTTTTCCGGTAAGATATTTCTCGATAATCAAGTTGGCGATAGGTGCCGCTGCGGAACCTCCTGACCCCGCATTTTCAACAAAAACAGCAATGGCTATTTTAGGATCGTCAACCGGTGCAAAGGCAATAAAAATAGAATGATCCTTCCCTCTCTTATTCTGAGAAGTTCCCGTTTTACCGGCAATGGAGATCCCTTCTACCCTGGATCTGCGTGCCGTTCCACCTTCAACAGCTCCGAGCATCCCCTCAATCACAGGCTCGAAATGCTGGGGAGCCACGCCGGATTCATGCCGCACCGCAAACTCAGGTTTTAATTTCCTTCCTTCCCCAATGCCGTGAATCACATGCGGTGTATAATAATAACCACGGTTGGCGATGATGGCCGCCACATTCGCCATTTTCAAAGGCGTGATCAGGATTTCTCCCTCTCCGATACTCAAAGAGTAAATATTGGAAAACTTCCAGCGGTTTTCCCCGTAGATCTTATCGTAATACTTTTTATCCGGTAAGTTCCCTTTTCGCTCACTCGGCAAATCGATGCCAAGCTGCTGTCCGATACCAAATTTACTGATCTTGTCATGCCAGTCGTCCAACCCAACCGCAGATGCTTTAAAAGTATTGGTTATTTTATTGTTGTAAATAATCCTTCTGAACACATTGTAAAAATACGGGTTACAGGAATGCATCACCCCCATAACAACGTTTGGCGTCGCCGGGTGAACGTGACAACCAATCGGGCAATTCGCATGTGTAAAACCACTGTTGGGCGTAATAACCCCTTCCTGCAAACCAATCAGCGCCTGGATCAGCTTGAACGTAGAACCCGGACGATAACTCGCCATCACGGGACGATTGAACAGCGGCTTGTACGGATTACGGTACAATGCAGTATAATTCTTCGAAAAATGCCTCGTTGCCAAAATATTGGGGTCATAGGTCGGCGCCGACGCCATCGACAGGATCTGCCCTGTTTTCGGTTCAATGGCCACCACACTTCCCACTTTATTCATCATCAAACTATCGGCGTATTGCTGAATTTCGAGATCAATCCCTGAATACAGGTTTTCCCCCGCCACAGCCATCGTGTCCAGTTCTCCATTTTTCCAGGCTCCCTTATAAACACCGTTTACATTTTGCATGACAAATTTCGTTCCGCGTTTCCCCCGAAGCTCATTTTCATAAATCCGCTCAATACCCGTCTGTCCGATGTAGTCACTCTGACGATAATAAGGCTCTTCCTGCTCTTCCAGCTGCTTTTTACTGATCTCACTCACATAGCCCAGCGTGTTTGCCAGCGTGGCAGCCTTATAGGTCCGCATCGAACTTTTAGCAAATTCAAATCCTGAATAATCAACCATGATATCCTGGATCGAAGCAAAATCTTCCTTGGAAAGCTGCCGCAAAAACAGTGAAGGCTTCATTTTGGAATAAACACTGGCAACATGGATCAGACTATCAAATTCGCGTCTTTCGATGCCTAGCACCTTACAAAAACGCAGGGTATCATCCACTTTCACTTTGTAAGGTGTGACAAGCAAATCATATACGGGCGTGTTATATACGATCAGTTTCCCGTTCCGATCATAGATCTGGCCACGGAAAGGTATTTCGGTTACACGTTTAATGGAATTACTCGACGATTCAATAGAATAACTTTCGTCCAGTACTTGTAAATAAAACAAACGAAATAGGTAAATGATACCTATCAAAGCAAAAAAGCCAATAATTACAAAGCGACGATTTTCAAGCATTCTGCACTAAATATTCCTGTTCTCTCAATTTTGCTACGAAGTTCGTGATATCGAAAGACTTATCAAAGCCATTTAATACCTAAAATATAACCCGTTATTCACCCATTGGCACCACCATGATTACCTCCTCTTTATCAATCACAACGGCCCCTTCCGGCAAGCCTTTGGGCTTTCGAACATACTTTTTGGGTGTTACAATAACGGGGCATAAACTGTCTGTCCTCCTTTTCGAATGCCAGGCGGCCAATTGCGCCGCTCTTTCAATAACCGGCGACGGGAATTTCTTTCCGGCCTGATGTTTCACCACCACATGCGATCCGGTTACATCCCTTGCATGCAGCCATAAATCTTCCTTGTGTGCATATTGTTTGGTTAACAAATCATTGTTTTTGGCATTTTTACCGACCAGAATCGTGTATCCCAAAAATTCTACTTTCTTAAACAAATCAGCCTGTTCCACCGAAACAGCTGTTCCACCGCTTAATCCGTTTGATTTAATGAATGTTCGCAATTCCCGCAGCAACGCGATCGATTCAATCGATGCTACAAACCCACGCATTTTCTCCTTCTCTGCCTCTCTCGCTTGCAGGCTATCATTTAAACGAGTAATCTCTATCTTTTCGTTTTTAGATTTCCGATAATATCCTTCGGCCGCCTTTTGCGGGGTTAAATCCTTTTTAAGACGAATTTTTATAGGTTGGTCTCGGTAGAAATCATACAGCTCCACCGATTCAGCGCGCTCGGGAATCTGATGTAAATTGGCCATAATGATGTTGGCGATTTCATCATTTTTAGTCCCCTCTTCCAGTTCAACCAGTTTATTAAACGTATTTTCGAGGTAATTTTCCGTCTGAGCAATACGTTTTTTAAGGATTCTCAAAATTTCCGCTTTTTCCTTTTCTATGCCCGTAAGCCGAATAAAAGCATAATAATACGCGTTTAAAGCCTCAATCGGATCCCGGTAAGAATCCACAATCTCACCAACGGGCAAAAGAGAAAGAACAGGAACCAGTTCAATTTTCGTGATGTAAAAGACAGGATTTTCCAGCTGCGCCAACACGGCCTGAATAACCTCCCAGCGCTCCTGAGCGTCGGTTATTTCTTTTAACAAATGGTTTAAATGTTTATTAACCAGTTTCCCGAAAGTTGGAAACAATGGTTCAAACCTTAAATCATGCTTGACATACGCTTCAAAAGACTGGTCAATCGGGCGGTCCAGCGCTTCAAGCGAAAGCGTAAAATCGGTAGCCAGTTTGTTATTAAACAACTGGCTGACGCCGCCGTCCTTGCCAAAAGCAATAAGGTTGGATCGGTTTCCAAATAATTTCAAAACCAAAACCTCTCCGTTTTTAAAAATAATCTCGATCGCACGCTCATTGATAAAAACCCGCACGTGAATAATGGGCTGGTCATACAAATGCGTAAACAGGTTGACGCTGTTTCTTCGCGCACGGTCAAACTTATCCGGAAAACTCAGACAGGCAAAATCAGACCGTAAGGTTGCTTTAATAAAAAATGGCTTCAGCAATGCTTCATCGGCAATCGATTCGGCAAAGACGAGCACAATTTCGTCTTTTTCCTGACTGAAAGCCTCGACGAATCTTTTTCCCGTCAATTCCTGATTGAGTTTCGGAGCGAGCTGTTTTAAAAAATAATAGTTGTGATGCACTTGGTTTTACTTTTTCTGCAAATATGTTAATTCGTTACACAGCGTAGCACAGAGACTACAAGAGCGTCACGGAGATTAATTGCTATATCATCGCTTGCTGGCTGGCTACATCTTCTGAAAACCCGTTTTCTTCCAGCCATTCGGGGTTGTAATAGGTATTCATATATCTTTCTCCCGAGTCACAAATTAGGGTCACGATGGAGCCCGACTCCCCGTTGGCTTTCATTTGTTTCGCCAGTTCCAGTACGCCCCAAAAGTTTGTCCCCGTCGAACCGCCCACTCTTTTGTTAAGCAAAGAAGTAAGCGTCAGCATGGCTGCAAAACTTCCGGCATCTGGCACCCGGATCATATGGTCGACAACCGTCCGTACAAAGGAAGGTTCCACACGCGGACGGCCAATACCTTCGACGCGGGATCCATGTTCGCTGCAAAGTTCCGGGTCATTATTTTTCCAAAACTCGTAAAAAACAGAATTCTCCGGATCAACAACGCAGATTTGTGTAGCATGTTGTTCATAACGCACATAACGCCCCAGCGTGGCAGAAGTCCCTCCCGTACCAGCCCCGGTCACGATCCATTTCGGTACCGGATGATTTTCGTATTTCATCTGACGAAAAATCGATTCAGCAATATTATTATTTCCCCGCCAGTCGGTCGCACGCTCCGCATAGGTGAACTGATCCATAAAATGCCCGTCCGATTCTTGTGCGATTCGCCGGGAAACTTCATAAACCTCCGCCGGATGATCCACAAAATAGCAACTTCCGCCATAGAATTCAATGGCTTGAATCTTATCCGGGCTCGTCGACTTCGGCATCACCGCAACAAATGGCAGACCTAAAAGTTTGGCAAAATAAGCTTCCGAAACCGCTGTCGACCCACTTGACGCCTCCACAACCGTTGTCCCTTCGTGCACCCATCCATTACAGATTGCGTACAAAAAAAGTGATCTGGCCAGTCGGTGTTTCAGACTGCCGGACGGATGCGTGGATTCATCTTTGAAATAAAAATCAATGTCCGGAAAGCCCGGAAGTTCCAAAAAGATCAGATGGGTATCAGCAGAACGCTGATAATCTGCTTCAATTTTAGAAATTGCGTTGCCTATCCAGGAAGATTTATTAGCTAAAGTGGACTGATGCTGCATTTTGTTGCTGACTTTTTGGTATGCCGTACGCGGTACCCGGTACGATGATACAAAGATTACAGCATATTAACGGAAAGCAACGCGAAGGACTGATCAAATTACGCAGGTTCCTCTAAATCGTTGGGCGGATTAACAGCATTGGCAGAACGTCTGTTTCGGAGGATGTAATAAAAAACTACAATCGCGGCTGACTGAAAAATCAAAGAAATGACCGAGCCTTCAAAACCAAAATAGCCTCCGTTCCAAACATTCTCCCTTGAAAAAGTGAAAATAACATAAGAATAAAAATCATGTCCGCTGACATTGAATCCCAGGAAACTCTGAAAGAAATTCCAACTAAAATGCAACGCTATCGGCAGCCACAAATTTCCGGTGACTATATAACCGTACCCCATAAACAGGCCAGCGAAGAATAACCCCAGTATCCCGAAAATATCAAGATTGGGATTTGCAATATGCATAAAGGCAAAAAGCGCAGATGAAATCCCCAGGGCAATATATTTATTGAAAGACACCATCAGATTATTCAGCACATATCCGCGAAGCAGCAATTCCTCTGATATCCCGACAAAAACGAAGGTTCCTAAAATCCAAAGGCTATCCCCGACGTTACTGTCCAATTTTTCCACGGCGATCTGACCGCTTCCTGCCAGAATCAGCAAAGCCGCCAGCATGATCACGAGGCCAGCCAGTATACCAATTATAATGTCATTGAAAATAAAACCTGGCCGAAAACCCACAGTAGCAAACTTCTTTTTAACCACATATACCGTAAATACACTCACAATGAAAGAAACCGCTATAAGATCAAAAAATGCGATGACAAAAAACTGGTCATCCCTTGTTAAATGCCCAAGCGAAGAAAAATCCAGACCGAGAATACGAAGTGCGATATATTGAAAAATCCCTTCGGCAACAAGAAATGGAACAAGAATAAGAAGAACATTTTTCCAGCCCTGGCTGCTGTATGAGTGATTTTCCAAAATGGGTTATCTGGTTGTATCGTTAAAATATCTTACCTGATTAACTCTGGCTAAAGTTTCAACCTCACAACTCCAGAACCAATCCATCATAAGCCAAATGCACATTCGGCGGAAGCTCTTGCTCCACCTCGGCGTGTAAACCCAGTTTATGGCTGATATGTGTCAGATAAGCGGTTTCAATGTTCAGTTTATCAATCAGTTCGAGCGCCTCTGCAAGTGAAAAATGTGAAAGATGCGGTTCTTTTTGTAGTGTATCCAAAACCAGCACACGTGATCCCAGGATTTTCTCCTGTTCAATTTCGGAGACAAAATTCGCATCGGTGATGTAGGTAAAATCACCAACCCGATAACCATAAACAGCCAGTTTGTGATGCATTACCTCTATGGGTACAAACGGAATCCCCTGAGCTTCAAATGGTTCGTTTTCAATAACATGAAGTTCAAAATGCGGCACACCGGGATACCTTCTATCAGAAAATGCGTAGGCAAATTCAACCTGAATCTGGTTGAGAACTTCCTGGCGCCCATAGAGCGGGATATCTTTTTGCTGACGATGGTTGAACGCCCGGGCATCATCGAGCCCGGCTGTGTGATCTTTATGCTGATGCGTATAAAGAATGGCATCCAGCTCCCGAACATTGGCACGGAGCATTTGCTGCCGAAAATCGGGGCCACTGTCGATTACAATAGATTTGCCGTGAACCTGAATCCAGACGGAGGTTCTGAGACGTTTGTCATGAAAATCAGTGGAACGGCAAACGGCACAATCACAAGCAATAACAGGTATTCCTTGTGATGTGCCGGTCCCTAAAAATGTAATCTTCATGCAGCAAGCTATTCTGTCAAATGCGCAACCACTTCTACCAGGCGGTCAAAGTTTAAAGGTTTCATAAGCGCATCGTCAAATCCAGCCGCTTTAAAATCTTCTTCTGAATAGTTTTTGGCGTTGCCAGTTATCGCTACAATTGGTGTCTTTGCTTTATCAGCATCTGCCAATTTTCTAATATTCCGTGCGCACTCCATTCCATCCATCACAGGCATATTGATGTCAAGCAAAATGATGTCAAAATCTTCTTTTTCCAGAAGCTGCAACACTTGTTCTCCATTTTTTACGGAAGTTATTTCATAGTGTTGGAATTCCAGAATCTTCCTTGCCAGATTTTGAATTACTGAGCTGTCTTCGGCAATGAGTACTCGTTTTGTGTAGGACATATAATGGATCAGGTATTGTTTTTTAATTATTTGGCAGGTGAATTTAGCTATATTTCATTCAACAACGCAAATTAGGCTGCGTGGAAGTTCCAAAATTATCATAAAAAAATAAATAATCAGGCTCTGATTTTTTCAAACGCATATTTCAGGTGTAAGTTTGTAATTCTTTTTACTTATTGATTTGTAAAATTATGTTCAAAAACAAAGTAATACGCTGGAGTACCCTTGCGATGCTAATAGCTATACTGGCTTATTTTTTTATTGAAAATTTTAATTCAGGAAGTGCTAACACAGACAGCGACGATTTAATCGCGGCAAACCCTCAAAAATATGTTGATAAAATAAGGCAGGAAAGACTTGCCAAAGACGATCAGTTCAAAACCACGAAAGACTCCCCCATTCAGGATAAAAACAGTTTTCACGGCCTGCATTATTTTGAAATTGACCCGGCCTACCGTGTTAAGGCTTTCATCACACCTTATGAAAAAGAGGACAAGGTGATGAAAGTAACCTATACAGACGGCACCACAACCGACTATGAGCGTATCGGTTATGCCAATTTCACGATCGACGGCGTTGCTGAAAAACTTTTATTATTAAAGAATGAGGCGGTGATATCGGTTCTATTTAAAGATGCAACCAACGGAAAGGAAACTTATGGCGGCGGAAGATATCTTGATTATCCCGTTTCAAAGATCAAGGGAGATTCCCTGGTTCTGGATTTCAATACGGCCTATAATCCCTATTGCGTTTATGCGCCAAGCTATGCCTGCCCTGTCCCACCCGCGGAAAATACTTTATCGGTAGCAATTCGCGCAGGAGAACAAACTGAAGAAGGAAATCATTAATTTTGTAGAAATAAATAAAAAATCAAGAAGTAGTATCCGGAAAATTGGTGTAGTAAAATTGGAATTGATGAACTGATCGGCGCTAAAATCTTTCTTAGCTCAACTTTCAATTCTCCACTTTCAACTAACATTTCCCACGTCCTGCTCATATAAAATACCCGCATGAAAATTTCGTATAAGTGGCTTAAAGAATTAATTGAAATAACCGAAACGCCGGAAGAAATTGGCAAATTATTAACCGGAACGGGACTGGAAGTTGAAGGCATTGAAGAAGTAGAATCCATAAAAGGCGGTCTGAAAGGTGTCGTTATCGGTGAAGTATTAACGTGTGAAAAACATCCGGAAGCGGATCGTCTGAAAATAACGACTGTTGACGTTGGTTTGGAACAACCACTCAATATTGTCTGCGGCGCCCCAAATGTTGCTGTCGGACAAAAAGTAATTTTGGCTACCGTTGGTGCCACACTTTATCCGACTGGAAGCGAGGAACCGCTGGTTTTGAAAAAATCAAAAATCAGAGGCGCACTTTCCGAAGGCATGATCTGTGCCGAAGACGAGTTAGGTCTGGGACAATCGCATGACGGAATTCTGGTTTTGGATACGGATCTTCCAAATGGAACACCCGCATCCGAATATTTCGGAATTTCTTCTGATTATTTAATTGAAATCGGCTTAACGCCCAACCGCGCAGACGCCGCGTCTCATTATGGGGTAGCCCGTGACTTAAAAGCGGTTTTGAACCGTGCGATTACACTGCCATCCGTGGATGCTTTCGCCGTCGATAATCAGTCACTTCCTATTTCAGTACGTGTTGAAAATAGTGAGGCCGCGCCCCGATACGCCGGATTGACGATCACAGGCATTAAAGTGGGCGATTCTCCTGAATGGTTAAAGCAGCGTCTTGCGACCATCGGCATTCGTTCGATCAACTCCATTGTCGATATTACCAATTATATCTGCCACGAACTTGGGCAGCCCATGCACGCTTTTGATGCCGATAAAATCACCGGCAATAAAGTGATTGTAAAAACCGTAACCGCAGGCACACCTTTCGTTACACTGGACGGACAGGATAGAAAACTTTCTGATGCCGACCTGATGATTTGCAATGAAACGGAACCGATGTGCATTGCAGGTGTTTTTGGTGGATTAACTTCCGGAGTAACCGCTGAAACCACTTCTATTTTCCTGGAATCTGCATACTTTTCGCCGATCTGGGTACGTCGCACGGCCCAGCGTTTTGCGCTTAAAACGGACTCCTCTTTCCGTTTCGAAAGAGGGACCGACCCGAACATGCCACTTTATGCTTTGAAGAGATCGGCTTTACTGGTAAAAGAAATTGCCGGAGGGTCCATTTCCTCTGATATTGTTGACTTGTATCCAAATCCGGTTGAAAATTTCGAGGTAAAAGTGAGCTATCGCCATATCGACCGGCTGCTTGGTAAATCTTTGGAAAAATCGCTGATTAAAACCATTCTTAACGGACTGGATATCACGATCACAAACGAGGATGAAAATGGCTTTATCGCCGTTGTGCCTCCGTACCGTGTGGATGTACAGCGTGAGGCGGATATTATTGAAGAAATCCTTCGTATCTACGGATTTGACCAGATCGAGCTTTCCTCGGGATTGAGCTCTGATTATCTTTCCGACTTCCCGGTTAACGATCCTGAAAAACTCAAAATGCGTATTTCAGAATTACTGGCTGCTAACGGATTTAATGAAACGATCACCAATTCACTGACCAAACCGGAGCCGCAATCGACTTTGGGAGACAGTGTTTTTGGCAACCCGGTTAAGATCCTGAATTACCTGAGTGAAGATTTGTCTGTGATGCGTCAGACTTTGATTTTTTCAGGACTTGAAGTAGTTGCTTACAATGTTAACCGCAGACAAAAAGACCTTAAACTTTTTGAATTCGGGAAAACCTACCACGAAGTGAACGGCAAGTACACCGAGAAAGAACGTATTGCACTTTTCGTTTCCGGAAATATTCAGGAAGAAATCTGGCTGGAAAAAGCACGGGAAGTTACCTTTCATGACCTGGCCGCATCTGTCAATCAGATTCTGGTTGCGATGAAAGTGAAGAACGTCGAAAAAGAAACGGCAGACGCCAATATTTTTTCAGAAGGAATTACGCTTACCCTTAATAAAAAACCGGTTGTGTCGTTTGGTTTGTTAAAATCGGCGATTACGAAAAAAGCAGATGTGAAAGCCCCGGTTTTCTTCGCTGATTTCGATTGGGATTATTTGTTAAAACAATACAATTCGGCCGTGGAGTTTAAGGAAGTTTCCCGTTTCCCGGAAGTAAGACGAGACTTGTCTCTGGTGGTTGAAAAGAAAATCACTTTCGAGGAACTTCGTCAGATTGCCTATAAAACAGAAAAGCAATTGTTACGTTCTGTTAATGTTTTTGATGTTTATGAAGGAGCAAATCTGGAAGGAAAGAAATCATATTCGATCAGTTTCATTTTGCAGGATGACCAACAGACACTGACCGACAAGGTTATTGACAAATCCATGCAGAAACTGATTGCTACTTATGAGCGTGAACTAGGAGCAGTGATCAGAAAATAATTTGAATTAGTCCGTTTCGAGAACACGAATTTTAACGGATTATTAGGTTTGTAGACATAAAGTTACACTTAAAAACCGGACAAAAATCCGTCCGGTTTTCATTTTAAATTGCGGCCAGCACCGCTTTCGATAAAAAAATGGAACAGAGCAGTTCACGCATGATTGAGCGAAAATTATCCGACTTGGAGAAGAAGTTGGAGATCTTAATCATGACGAAAGAGAAACTAAGTTGGTCAGTTTCAGAATTGCAACGTGAAAACACTGAGCTCCGTGCAAACAACACGGAGTTAAAAGAAGAAGTAAAGGAAATAAAGAAAAAATACACTACTTTACAAAAAGACTTTAATAAGTCTAAAACTTTCGTTAAAATTGTCACTAGTAAACTGACACCAACAGGCGGTTTGTCCGAACTGAAAGAAACGGTTGAACGATATATTGAAGAGATCGATAAGTGCATCGAATTGCTTGAAGATACCTTATGAAAAAAAATCATATACCCAATCCTGACGTTTCAGTCTTTATAAAACTGCTCGACAGGGGTTTTAAGTTAAGTGTTCCGGCTGATCAGGAAATATTTTACAGGGACGGTTATGAGGTATTTATGGAACGTGTACAGCAGCTTAAGAAAAAGGGAAAAGGATACGACGATATTGAGGCCATAGCACTAACTTCTATTGAATGCCTGGTGGCATTACAGAGAAATATAGAGGAGACTAACCACCTTCTGGCAATGTTCGAAAACAGGATAGACAGCCTGGATGTACATGTTACAGAGGCTATTCCAAACTGAATCGGCACATATTCTTCGGTACAAACCGATCAAACAAATTATGGGGTTTGATACATTTATACACCTTTAATTAAGAAAAAGATCTCCAAATTATCGTACAACGGATAGGTTCGGCATTTTAAGCGCATGTAGTCGGTAGCACCCAACTATTGTAAACACATTACTGAAATGTCAAATTCTTTAATTTTTATTGTCCTACTATCTGATATCATCGCACTTGGTGTGGGGGTATTTGCAGGTAAATACATTTTCAAAAAATCTTTCGACCAAAAGGAAAAAGACGCTCAGGACCGGGCGGTTGAAATAATACGTAACGCAGAACAGTCTGCCGAGAACATTAAGAGAGACCGTATCCTTGAAGCAAAAGAAAAGTATTTACGCCTGAAAACGGAATTTGAAGAGGAATCAAACAAGAAAAGGGTTATTCTTCAAACCAACGAACAAAAGCTTAAACAGCGCGAGCAAAGCCTTCAGCAGACTGTTGAGCAGAACAAGCGTCGTGAAAACGAACTTGAAACACTTAAGAATAACCTGAATTCCCAGCTTGAAACCGCTACCAAAAAACGCGAAGAAGCTGAAAAAATGCTTCACCAGCAGGTTTCACAGCTTGAAAAACTCGCTAATCTTACTGCCGATCAGGCAAGAGAACAATTGGTTGATGCTTTGAAAGCCGAGGCCGATACAAGAGCGGGATCCTACGTGAAAAGCGCCATGGAAGAAGCGCGTCTGACGGCAACAAAAGAAGCCAAGAAAATTGTTATCGAAACCATTCAGCGTACTGCGGCCGAACACGCCATTGAAAACTGTGTATCTGTTTTCAACATTGAAAACGACGATATCAAAGGTAAAATCATTGGTCGTGAAGGACGTAATATTCGTGCTTTGGAAGCCGCAACCGGTGTTGAGATTATTGTAGATGATACTCCGGAAGCGATCGTAATTTCCGGTTTCGATCCGGTTCGTCGTGAAATTGCCCGTCTGGCGCTCCACCGTCTTGTTCAGGATGGTCGCATCCACCCGGCACGGATTGAAGAAGTTGTTGCGAAAACACGTAAAAATATTGACGACGAAATCGTTGAAATCGGAGAGCGTACTGTGATTGACATGGGTATTCATGGTTTGCATCCCGAGCTGGTTAAGATGATTGGCCGCATGCGTTTCCGTTCTTCTTATGGCCAGAACCTTTTGCAGCACTCGCGTGAAGTTGCAAAACTTTGTGCAACGATGGCATCGGAATTGGGCTTAAATACCAAACTGGCAAAACGTGCGGGTCTGCTTCATGATATTGGAAAAGTTTGGCCGGAAGAATCTGATCTGCCGCACGCAATCCTGGGCATGGAACTTGCCAAGAAATTCAAGGAAAATCCGGAAGTATGCAATGCGATCGGAGCACACCATGATGAAATTGAAATGACAAGTATTTTGTCTCCGATCATTCAGGTTTGTGATGCTATTTCAGGCTCTCGTCCGGGTGCACGCCGCGAGATGATGGAATCTTATATCCAGCGTCTGCGTGACCTTGAAAACATGGCGATGTCGTTTGACGGTGTTGAGAAATGTTATGCTATTCAGGCGGGCCGCGAGCTTCGTGTGATTATTGATGCAGACAACGTTTCGGACGAAAAAGCAGGAATGCTTTCTTTCGACATCTCGCAAAAAATTGAAAAAGAAATGCAGTATCCGGGACAAATCAAAATTACAGTAATCCGTGAAATGCGTTCAGTGGCATATGCGCGGTAAAACAGCCTAATGATACATGAGATATTCAGAGCTTACAAGTCCCGAAACATTAGGCATTCACACGCTTGGTGCATTAAAAAAAGCTGGTTATAAATCACGTTCGATCAAGCAGGAGCTTCGGGACAATCTGATTCAAAAAATAAAAAACAAAGAAGAAGTTTTCCCCGGAATCTGGGGATATGAGGAAACCGTAATCCCTGACGTTGAACGTGCCATTTTATCCATGCACAACATCAATTTGCTGGGTTTACGTGGACAAGCCAAAACGCGGATCGCGCGTATGATGGTGAATTTGCTGGACGAATATATTCCTTACATCCAGGATTCGGAACTGCATGATGACCCGTTGGCACCTTTGTCAAGATTTGCAAAAGATCTGGTTGAAGAAAAAGGCGACAATACACCGATCGCCTGGCTCCACAGAAACGAACGTTATACGGAAAAACTGGCAACACCGGATGTTTCTGTGGCAGATTTGATCGGAGATGTGGACCCGATTAAGGCCGCCACTTTGCGATTACCTTATTCCGATGAACGCGTGATCCATTTCGGATTGATTCCCCGTTCACACCGAGGTATTTTTGTTATTAACGAATTACCCGATTTACAGGCGCGTATTCAGGTTGCTCTGTTCAATATTTTACAGGAAGGAGATATCCAGATCCGTGGCTTTAAGCTTCGCCTTCCCCTGGATATTCAGTTTGTCTTTACAGCCAATCCGGAAGATTATACCAACCGTGGCAGCATTGTAACGCCATTGAAAGACCGCATCGAAAGCCAGATCGTAACGCACTACCCAAAAACACTTGAGGTAGGTAAAAAAATTACTGAACAGGAAGCGGTTGTAAAAACGGAACAAAAGGAAACTGTGAAGGTGAATGAGCTGATAAAAACGCTCATTGAACAGATCGCCTTTGAGGCTCGTGAAAGTGAATATGTAGATAGTAAAAGCGGCGTTTCGGCTCGTTTGACAATTTCTGCCTATGAAAGTCTTTTGAGCGCTGCGGAAAGACGCGCGTTGCGAAACGGAGAAGATTCTACGCATGTTCGCATTGCCGACCTCTACGGCGTTATTCCGGCCATATGCGGTAAAGTGGAGCTTGTTTATGAAGGCGAGGTAGAAGGGCCCGTTATTGTGGCTCAAAACCTGATTGGAAAAGCAATCCGTACCCAGTTCCTGAATTATTTCCCAGATCCTGAAAAATCCAAAAAAAGCAAGATCAATCCGTTTGCGAAAGTGATCGAGTGGTTTGGTTCAGGCAATGAAATGGAAATGATTGGTGATATGGCCGATCGTGAATACATTGCCCGCCTTAAAACCATCGACGGTCTGGATGACTTCGTCGATATGTTAAGTGCCTATGGTGATGCTGACGAAAAACTGTTCATGATGGAATTCGCGCTGCACGGCATGGCAGAATATTCCCTTATCGGAAAGCAATCACTTGACCAGGGCATCAAATTCCAGGATCTTGTGAGCAGCATGTTTTCGGGACCGGATGATGAAGATTTTGATTTTGATGATGACGACGAAAAAGGAAGATTTTAATTCTTCCTCTTGTTATAAAGTAAAAGCCCTCCGGAAAATTTCCGGAGGGCTTTTACTTTATATGCATTCCCTTGAATTTATCACTCTGGTGATCCCTCATCCTTGATATTAGGCTCGCTGGTATCAATGAGCGCATCAGGCTCATTGTTCACCTTTGCACGTAATTTTGCTTCCAGTTCATCCATCAATTCAGGGTTATCCTTGATAAGCGCTTTTACGGCATCACGGCCCTGTCCAAGACGGTTTCCGTCATAACTGAACCATGAACCTGATTTCTTAACGATATCCAGTTCAACGGCAAGGTCGATGATCTCCCCTACCTTTGAAATTCCTTCACCGTACATGATGTCGAATTCAACCACCTTGAAAGGAGGTGCTACCTTATTTTTCACCACTTTCACACGTGTTCTGTTACCCAGGATCTGGTCAGCGCTTTCTTTGATCTGGCCAACACGACGAATATCCAAACGTACAGAAGCGTAATATTTCAAGGCGTTACCACCTGTGGTCGTCTCTGGGTTACCAAACATCACACCGATCTTCTCACGAAGCTGGTTGATGAAAATACAGCAACATCCCGTTTTATTAATAACCCCGGTAAGCTTACGCAATGCCTGAGACATCAAACGAGCCTGAAGACCCATTTTACTGTCACCCATTTCGCCTTCAAGTTCTGCACGCGGAACGAGTGCCGCAACAGAGTCAATAACAATGATATCCACCGCCCCACTGCTGATCAGGTGTTCGGCAATTTCCAGCGCCTGCTCCCCGTTGTCAGGCTGGGAGATCAAAAGATTGCTTGTATCGATACCAAGCTTCTCCGCATAAGTACGGTCAAAAGCATGTTCTGCATCAATAAAAGCGGCAAGACCACCTTTTTTCTGAGCCTCAGCTATGCAGTGCATAGACAAAGTTGTTTTACCGGAAGATTCAGGGCCATATATTTCTACCACACGGCCACGCGGAACGCCGCCTACGCCCAAAGCCAGGTCGAGTCCCAACGAACCCGTTGAGATCACAGGAATATCTAACACTTTGCTATCACTCAGACGCATTACAGTTCCTTTACCGTAAGTCTTGTCCAATTTTTCAAGTGTAGTCTGAAGTGCCTTTAATTTGTTTTCTTTATCCGTTGTTGTTGGTTGTGCCATAAAGCAGGACAAGTTGTATTTAGTTTGAACATAAAAATAGCGGTTTATGCATTACAAAAACCGCTCCTACCAGCTTATTTCTGAACCGTAAATCTACCTTTTTTTGACTGCAATTAAAAGGTATTTTATACAATCTGCGCTGAATAACTCCCAACGCAGTTTCCATCCCAAAAGTGGCAGAAGATAACATCAGTAACAAAGATATGATATTATCTGTATCAATACAAAAATTAAGTTACAATAATCATCTGGAATTCAGGGGCGACACATTTAACTCATAAAAAGAGTCCTTTTTCCCCAAATACTGATCCGCCTCTTCCTGCGTCCACTTAGCCTGCAAAGCCTCATAAATCCCCGAATAGCCGTCATAAGGAATTGGCTTGAAAGCGACCTTATCAGGGAACAGTCTGGTTGTCACTTGGTTAACGGCAATAGCCCTAGCCAGCCGCCCTCCGGCAATCATTGAGGATGAAACCAACAATAATACGATTACCAACGAATAAGGCGTCCTTCGGATCAGCGCCCAGCTTTTCTTGTAATTGCTTACGGCTGCGATCGGATAGAAAAGATAGATACCCGCTACGAGCAGGCAGGGCATAAGCCCCCGGAATAAAAAATCATTAAGTTTTCCTATCCGGAAAAGCGGGAAAAGCATGATCAGGCAAAGTGTAACAAAAATCGGAAATACGGGTAATACACTAACTATTTTCTTTTGAAAATAAAAATAGACAAGCGTAAAAAGTACCAGATTAACGCCAATATTTAATGAATACTCAAGCATTCGGTTGCCAAAACTCCCTGAGAACTGCCATACAAATCCGGAAGCAGGTAAATGTTCATGAGAAAGATAAAACAGTAACACAGGAAGGCATACCACAAAAGGTAATATTACCAGTTTAATAACCTGTGACCAATCCAGCTTCCAGCTTTTCATTATCCATTTTCTCAGCACGACAATAGCGATAATGGTGCCACTGGTAACTGATGGAAAAACGGCCCACCAAAAACTAAGTGCCACAGGCAAAACCATGTACTCAGCATTTATTTTGTTTTTGAGAATGTAAACAAACATTCCGGCAATAATAAAGGTGGGAATAACCTGATTGGGGACCCAGAAAAGGTTTTCGAAATTGGACCATGGCTCAATGGCAAAATCGCCGAACTCATACGGCTGCCCTACCAGATTACTCAATATTACCTTTAGAAAACGCGGCGTATCGCCAACGGACAAGGCTAAAATGACGAAAATCATTTTCCTGTTCAATGCCAGATAAAGCCAGGCGAAGCCAAGAAAAAAGCCAAAAGCCGTCCAGATGAAAATGATATCCTCCCTGATCTGTCCGACCCATTTAGACAATAAAACCGGCACCACATAATAACCATAATAATAGGAAACGACGGGACCTTTCAGTGGAATCCGTTGCGGCCAGTCTGAAACAAAAAGTTCGTTAATTTTTGTATTGTGTGCCCAATGATCCAGCGTTTGAAAACAAATTCCGGTAACGCCGGAAACCAATGTGGCAACAAGGGCAACAATCACCAAAGAGAGGATACTCTTCTGGTTCAGGATATCGGTCTTACTAAACTCCCTGTCTTTAACTACTTCAAAAAACAAAAACCCCAACATTAAAACTCCAAAAAATGCAACTGAAGTCCGGGTCCAATAAGTAAAGAAGAGTAAATTTGGAAGAAGTAAATAACCAACAGTAATACATCGAAGAAGATGAATACTCATTGTTTTATAACGTTAGGGTAAAGTTAAATGGCGGCCAAATGTAGTACTTAAATAGAAATAATCCCAGTTTTAATACGAAAACAATCCTATTTCAGGAAGATTTTCAATGACTTATTTTTCAATCCCTCCCTTCGGCTACAATTATTTCAAAAAACTGACGAGCGTCATCTTTCTTTAAATTTTCCCGAAATAACTTTGTACGCATACAATATGCCAATTGTCCTTTTAGAAGTTGCTTCATGGAAATATTAATATTTTTTATTGCGCATTGGTATCTCTCGTTATTAATGCAAACCTTTTTTCTGCATCGCTACGCAGCGCATAAGATGTTTACCATGAGCCCCGCCTGGGAAAAGGTATTTTACACTGCAACTTGGATATTTCAGGGATCATCGTTTTTAAGCCCCTATGCCTATGGGGTCATGCACAGGCTGCATCATGCCTACGCAGATACCGAACTAGATCCCCACTCCCCTAGCTTTTCGGATAGCATCATTGATATGATGTGGAAAACAAAAAATTATTACAACAATATCGTGCATCGCACAGATCAAATCGAGCGGAAATTCAAAAAGGGAGTACCGCATTGGGAATTTATGGAACGTCTGGGGGATTCCTGGGTTTCAAGAATTGGCTGGGGAAGTTTGTATGTGCTGTTTTACATCCAGTTTGCAACCGCCTGGTGGATGTTTTTCCTACTCCCGATACACTTTCTGATGGGTCCCGTTCACGGTGTGATTATCAACTGGTATGCACATCGTTACGGCTATGTGAATTTCAAAGTGGACGATACGGCAAAAAATTTGCTCCCTTTCGATTTTCTGATGATGGGCGAGTCTTATCACAACAACCATCACAAATACGGAGGCAGGGCTAATTTCGGATTCAAATGGCATGAATTTGACCCGACCTATCCTTTTATTTTACTTCTGAACAAACTTAAAATCATCCATTTAAAGAAAAATAACGATCTGAATTACATGTAACCCTCCGATCTCTGTGCTTTCAAAAGTGATATTCGTGGCCGGAAAACTATTATCCGCCACGAATACAGAGGTTTATACCAGAAGCCCTCCCGTTTTACTGAACCATTTCAAGGGTTTGTCCATTGAATTTAAACCAAACATTAAGAAATTATTGCACTATTCATTAAACCAGAAGGTTTTCTGTATTTTTGTTTCATAGCAAGGCCGGTTGTACTAACCAGCCTTTTTTAATTAACAAAATCACATTAACAGTCGAACCTGGTGCTAAAAAAGATAGTTATCACACTCATCGTTATTCTCGTTTCTCTGGGATTTTATTACCGCGATCTGGTCAGCTATGGCTGGATGCAGGCAAAAGGCCAGGTTACCATGCTATTGAATGTACGGGACGTGGCAGATGTGTTAAACGATCCAACCTTCCCCGACTCTTTAAAATCCCGTATTCGCCTGATTGAAGAAATCAAGCAATTTGGTGTGGATTCATTGGGATTAAACCCATCCGAGAACTACACTACCTTTTACGATCAGCAGGACAAACCACTGATGTGGGTCATGACCGCATCGGACCGGCATCAGATCAAAGCGTATAAATGGAAGTTTCCTATTATCGGAACATTTCCCTACAAAGGCTATTTTGATTCAACCAGAGCCGTTACCGAAGAAAAGGAACTGATAAAAGCAGGACTTGATACGGATATGGGTGAGGCTTCCGCATGGTCCACGCTGGGTTATCTAAAAGATCCCATTCTTTCGAGCATGCTAAAAAGAAGAGAAGGTAGCCTTGCAAACCTGATCCTCCACGAACTGACGCATGGTACACTTTTTGTAAAGAACAACCTCGAACTGAATGAGAATCTGGCAAGTTTCATCGGCGATCACGGAGCAATACGTTTTTTGACCCAGAAATACGGGGCAAATTCCAAAGAACTAAGAACTTACGAATTTTCGAAAAATTATAATGACGCGTATTCCCAGCATATGTTACGGGGGATTTCCAAGCTTGACAGCCTATACGCCGATTTTGTGCTTTGCAAAACAGACAGCATAGCGATGGACACTTTAAAAAAACAGGTAATTTTAAAAATACTTAATGATGCCGACACATTGTTTGCCAACAAAATTACGTTGAAAACCCAAAGCCGTTGGAACGATAAAAATCTTCCCAACAATGCCTATTTCATCAGCTATCAAACGTATAAGTCCAAACAAAATTTATTTCGTCATGAGTTTGAAACCAAATTTGGTGGGAATTTCAAAAAGTATCTGTCTTATTTGAAGCAAAAATATCCCTCTCTCTAGACATTCAGCAACATTATGAAGAGATTGAAAATTACGATTATTGCCGTTTTATCCCTTGCCGGACTGCTCGCTTTTAAACAGTTTGAACCAAACAGAGTTATCGTAAATAAAAGTTTCAGTTTTGGCGAAAGAGTCGAATATCGCGTTCACTATGGCTTTATCAATGCCGCCGAAGCCAAAGTTGAAATCGCGAGAAATCTCTCTGTGGTGAACAATAAACCCTGTTTCAAAATTAATGTAACAGGCAGGACGCTCGGTGCATTCGACCTGATTTCGCGTGTTCGGGATAACTGGCGTTCCTACGTCGATACCGTTACAATTGTGCCCCAGATGTTTTACAGGAATATTCAGGAAAATAGATATCGCAAAGAGGAAACGGTTGTTTTCAACCATGATAAGGATCAGGCCGTTTCCACGATAAAGGACGAGACAAAATCCTACAAGATCCCTGATAATATCCATGACATCATCAGTGGCTATTTCTATTTACGTACGCTGAATTTTGAAAAAATTGCAGAAGGAGAAGTCATTGAAGTACCTACTTTTTTTGATGGGGAAATTTACAAACTGCGTATCCGCTACGTCGGAAAGGATGTCATTAAAACCAAATTCGGAAAAATAAAAGTTTTACGCCTAAATCCGCTAATCCCTGACAACAAGCTATTTAAAGGCGAAGGCGCTGTAAAACTGTGGGTATCAGATGACATCAACAGAATTCCGCTAAAAGCAGAAGTCGAGCTTGCGATAGGCTCCCTTGAAATGGACATCAAATCGGTTAAAAATCTCCGGAAGGAGCTGGAATGGTATTGAGCAGATATCTAACCCGCCAGTTCTGAATTTGACGAAACGGAAAGGGTAAATTGTTTTTCTTTATCACATAATAGGACGTTTTTACCGCCCCGAAACTCTTGTAAAAAGCAGCGATAGAAGCTATCTCGGGACTTTCAAAATCGAAAATTATGGACTCTCCGGCATTTTCCCTAAAGAACTGATCCAGTAAAAATGTCCTCGCATTTCCATCACGCCCCACCTGATCGGAAGCATTAAACAGATAGATGATCTTTCCGGCAGACCGAGCAAATATCGCTCCGGCGTGGATTTGTCCGTCGCTGACCGCATACCAAAGCTCGCAAGCGTTGTTCATTTTCAGCGATTGAACCAGTTGGCGTAACAATGCATAGGCGGAAGAATTAACGCCACCGGGAATTTTCGCAGCATGATGTTTTTGAAACAAATCAATAAGGGTTTGAGGATTATCACACTTCTGAACAACCCAATCGACAGCCGAACTTCTTTTCAGATTAACCTTTCTGTCCACACTGTAATGATCTCTGATTTTGTTGTAAGCATTTTCCAAGGAAAGCCAGTGGGTTTGATTTTCTTCCGCAATTAAGTTTGGGAAATCCGGTAAAATTTCTCTTACAATCAGGCTATTATCCGGATTGAAATGGTAAGAAGAAATGTAGGAAAAATAATGAGAAAGCCCTCGTAGAAATAACGTTAGCTCCATGGCAGTAATAGCCTGCGTCGAAAATAACCCCAGATATTGGCAAAACAAGGGCTGCTGAACCACTTCTTTAAGCCATTTTCGCTTTACAGGAAGCGGCATAACGATCCGGTATTCATCAGCTGCGGGCCATACCAGCGCCTTCCAATTGTCGCATACCAGGTCCAGATACGTGGTATAACCATAAATGACCTGCTGGCCGGAATTGGCAATCAGTTCATTCCAGCGCCTGTCATCAATTTCAGATCTTGAAAGTAATAACGGCGCAGTCAAAGTTGATTTTATTTAAAGTAGCTCCTAAGTTTCTGCAATGTTTCCTCCACATCCGGCGTTTCGTCCATCAGCAAATTCACGCTTTGTATGGAGTGAATAACCGTACTATGGTCACGTCCCCCGAAATGATAACCGATTGATTTTAATGGTAGATCGGTGTATTCCTTCGCCAAAAACATCGCCAGTTGACGCGGATAAACCACTTCCTTTTTACGGCTTTTGCTTTTTAGATCGGCAATACTGACTTTGAAATAGTCCGCTACAATTTCCTGAATGGTATCAATTGTAACTTCCTTATCTTCATTCATTACAATATTTTTGAGCGTGTTTTTAGCCAGCTCAACATCTATTTCACGCCGTGTCAGCGAAGCCTGCGCCATCAGCGAAACAATAACACCTTCCAGCTCACGGACGTTGGAATTTACGCTGTGTGCAATATATTCGATGACGTCATAACCGATCTGAATACCTTCGGCCTGAATTTTCTTCTGGATAATGGCAATACGCGTCTCAAAATCCGGAGTCTGCAAATCCGCTGTAAGCCCCCATTTAAAACGGGACAGCAAACGGTCCTGCAAACCTTCAAGCTCACGGGGAGGACGATCACTGGTCATAATGATCTGTTTCCCCATCTGATGAAGGTGGTTAAAAATATGAAAGAAGGTGTCCTGCGTTTTTTCCTTTCCTGATAAAAACTGGACGTCATCAATCGCCAGAACATCCACTTTCATGTAAAAATCAGTGAAGTTCTGAAGAGTATTGTTTTTAATCGAGTTGATAAACTGGTTTGTAAACTTTTCCGAAGAAACGTAAAGTACCTGTTTGTTATCAAAATGCGTCATGATGTAGTTACCGATCGCCTGCACAAGGTGCGTTTTCCCCAGTCCTACCCCACCGTACATCATTAACGGATTGAAAGATGTCAATCCCGGTCGCTGCGCCACCGCAAAGCCCGCAGAACGCGCCAGACGATTACAGTCTCCCTCAATAAAATTATCAAACGAATAGTTCGGGTTCAGATAAGTATCCAGATTCATGGAATCCTGATCCTTCACATTCTGATTCGAACCCATCCGCGGATCGGTCGCAAAATTATCCGGTCCTGCATATTTTGGCGACTTCACAGTCGAGACATTCATCGTCAGCGGCTGATGCTTCTCGTTTCCGGTATCGACAATAATTGAATATTCCAGAAGCCCGTCCCGGCCAATCGCATAATCCAGCGCTTTTCTTAAAAGATTAACGTAATTATCTTCCAGCCATTCGTAAAAAAACTGACTTGGTACCTGAATCGTTAGTACTTTACCATAGATTTTCAGTGGTCGGATTGGCTCGAACCACGTTTTAAAACTTTGCTCAGGAATATGCTGCTGAATCACCCTGAGGCAACTATCCCATATTTGGTCTACTTCTCTATGTGCGGTTACTCTTTCCAATGTAAAACTTGCGTAATCAGATATCATAAATCAAAAGGACGGCAAAGATACGAAAATAGATGGTCTCTGCCGATATAACCGGTGTTCAATTTAAAACCAATCTCTGCCATTAACAAGCCAGCGACTCAATCCATTGGAATAATCCTACCCAATAGACGTTGATTTCCCTGAACAGTAACACACTAATAGAAAAAATGTAATCTCAAATTAGTAGCTTTGTCAGGTTAGCACAGCCAGCGAAAAAACATTTTAACCACTATAAAAATATGCCTGCTTCACTGTTTTCTGAGTTTGGTTTTTCGGACAAAACGACCTGGAAAGAACAGGCAAAAAAGGAATTGGGCAAAAGTGAAAACAAAATTAATAGCTGGAAAATTGCCCCTAATTTACACGTAGAGGCATATTACACGGCCGCCGAAATGAAATCCGGGCAATTTGCTGATCTGCAAAACAGCCAGAAAAAAATCCCAGGCTGGCATAACACCCCCCTGATAAACTTTGATAAACCCTGGCCAACGAACGCGCGGATCAGGTCATTACTGGAAGAAGGTGCTGATGCCATTCTACTTAACCTGCCGGAACCCGAGCTGATAAAATCCGAGCTTGCCAAGACCTTACATGCGGTAAGGCTCAGCGATGCTCGCATTTTTTTCCAGACCAAAATAAATCCTGAAAAATTATTCGATGAGATTTCTAAAGGAGCCGGATATTACCTAAAAGGAGGTATTGCCAACGATCCTTTGGCAAACTGGATGCGATCCGGGACGGAATACAAACATGCTATCGACGACGTTTGTGCCGTTTTACACAAAACGAAAACAATGCGTGAATTTCGGCCTTTGATGATCGAAAGCCATATGTACCACAACGCAGGTGCCGACCCGGTTCAGGAACTGGCATTTTTACTAGCCGGAACTGTTCATTATGTAGATAAATTAACAGATGCAGGTATATCAACGCTGCATGCGCTGAACCGTTTTTTTTATTCAGTATCGGTTGGCACCGATTATCTTACCGAGATTGCAAAATTAAGGGCACTGCGGTTCCTTCATCAGAAAATATGCCGGGCCTATCAATTGCCTGATGAACTTGGTCATCCATTTATCCATGCACAAACCTCGTCTTTTTATAATACACGACAGGTCGCTGAAACCAACATGATCCGTGCAACGAGCGAGGCCATGAGCGCTGTGATCGGGGGCTGTGACGCGTTAACCGTTCTACCCTATGATCATTTACTTATAGAAACAAAAGGTTTTAGTGACAGGATTGCCGGCAATATTTCTTCCTTACTTTCCAGTGAAAGTTACTTCGACCGAGTGGCTGATCCTGCGGCCGGCTCCTATCTGATCGAGCATCTTTCGCTCAAATTAGCGGATGCCGCCTGGGATCTCTTCTTACAAACGGAAGAAAAGGGTGGATTGGTAGCGTGCTTTGAAACCGGTTTCATTCAGGACGAAATTGAAAAATCCTGGCTTGAAAAAGCAGCCAGTCTTCACGCGGCTCGGGTCATGGTCGGTGTAAACAAGTTCGCTTTCCATGAAACAATGCCGGTTCCCTCACAAGTTTCGCCTGCGGGAGATCAAGAACAAAGGACAAAAACTTTACCGGTTCGAAATTTGTCAGAATCCTGGAAAGAAGCTAAGCTGTGAACCATTACGTCAAATCAACAAACTTATGAAACCGGATTTCAAAAATATTCCCTTTCAGAAATCTAAAAATGCCGACGGAGAAAATAAATCCGGAAAAACATATACAACGCAGGAAGGGATAAAGCTCAAATCTCTTTACACCAAAGAAGATTTACCGGAGGACAGCCATGTCAATTTCGGAGCCGGAACCGCGCCTTTTTTACGGGGACCTTATGCCAGCATGTATCTTGATCGTCCATGGACCATCCGTCAGTATGCAGGTTTTTCAACGGCAGAAGATTCCAATGCCTTTTACCGCCGCAATCTTGCCGGCGGACAAAAAGGGCTTTCCGTTGCTTTTGACCTGGCCACACACCGCGGATATGATTCTGATCACCCGCGTGTGGTCGGTGATGTAGGAAAAGCAGGTGTTGCCATAGATTCAGTAGAGGATATGAGAATACTTTTTGATCAGATTCCTTTGGACGAAATGTCAGTATCCATGACCATGAATGGTGCCGTGATCCCCATTATGGCATTTTATATCGTTGCCGCAGAAGAACAAGGCGTTACCCCGGAAAAATTATCCGGCACGATCCAGAATGATATTTTGAAGGAATTCATGGTGCGGAATACTTACATCTATCCGCCGGGGCCTTCGATGCGGATTGTCCGCGATATTTTTGCTTACGCGGCACAGTTCATGCCCAAGTTCAATTCGATCAGCATCAGCGGCTATCACATGCACGAGGCAGGCGCTCCCGCACACATTGAGCTTGCATACACGCTGGCCGATGGATTGGAATATATTAAAACCGGTCTGGCGGCTGGCCTTGCCATTGATGACTTCGCGCCAAGGCTTTCCTTTTTCTGGGGCATTGGGATGAACCATTTTATGGAGATTGCCAAGCTCAGGGCGGGCAGGTTATTGTGGGCAAAAATCGTCAATCAGTTTAATCCAAAATCGGATAAATCGCTGGCACTACGCACACATTGTCAAACCAGCGGGTACAGTCTAACCGAACAGGATCCTTACAACAACGTGGCCAGAACCTGCATTGAGGCCATGGCCGCTATTTTTGGGCATACACAGTCACTCCATACCAATTCACTGGACGAGGCCATCGCGCTCCCGACAGACTTTTCAGCAAGAATAGCCCGGAATACGCAGCTTTTTTTACAATATGAGACCGATATCTGCAAAACCATAGATCCCTGGGGAGGCTCTTATTATGTTGAATATTTAACAAAGGAACTGACGGAAAAGGCCTGGGCACTGATAGAAGAGGTGGAGCAACTGGGAGGAATGACCAAAGCCATTGAAACAGGCTTGCCCAAACTCCGGATTGAAGAAGCAGCTGCCAAAAAACAGGCGCGGATTGATTCGGGAAGGGATGTGATCGTAGGTGTAAATAAATTCAAAACCGATACAAAAGACACCATTGACATTCTTGAAATCGATAACAAGAGCGTACGTGAAACGCAGATTGCAAGATTGTATAAAATAAAATCAGAAAGAAATGAAGCCGAAACACAGGCAGCTTTGCAGGCCATAACCCGTGCATGCAACGAGGCTGGTGGAAAAGAAATGAACTCCAATTTGTTGGCTTTGGCTGTGGATGCTGCCCGTAAAAGAGCTACTTTAGGGGAAATTTCAGAAGCAATGGAAAAGGAATTCGGGCGTTACAAGGCGGTAATACGATCGGTATCCGGCATTTACAAATCGGAAGTTTCCGATGATGAAAATTTTCGTCTGGCCAGAGAAATGTCTGATCAGTTTGCCGAAATGGAAGGCAGAAGGCCACGAATTCTGGTGGCGAAAATGGGACAGGATGGGCATGACCGCGGTGCTAAAATCATTGCAACAAGCTTTGCCGATCTGGGATTTGACGTGGATATCGGCCCGTTGTTTCAGACGCCTGAGGAAGTGGCAAAAAACGCCGCGGAAAATGATGTGGATGTAGTCGGGACATCCAGCCTTGCCGCAGGACATAAAACGCTGGTTCCTCAACTTATTGATGCGTTAAAGAAAATAGGCAGAGAGGATATCATGGTCGTTGCCGGTGGTGTTATTCCTTCCCAGGATTATCAGTTTTTGTATGATGCAGGCGTGAAAGGGATTTTCGGACCGGGAACCATTATTTCAGTGGCTGCTCAGAAAATATTGAAGGAGTTGATGGAAGGTTAATTCACCTTCCCCAAAACCAAAGAAGTACAATTTCCCCCAAAACCAAAGGAATTGGAAAGTACGTATTTCACAGAAATGTTATTTTGATACGACTGTACCGGGGCAGCTAAAAAGCCATCCATCTGTGTTTCAATGTGTAAACTGGGATAAATTTCCGAGTAATTGATGCTCAAAATACTGAATATCGCCTCAACCGCTCCCGAAGCACCCAGCGTATGCCCCGTATAGGATTTCGTTGAACTGAATGGCGGAACCTTACCAAATACCTTTGAAATACCCAGCAGCTCCACACGGTCGTTATTAGGCGTACCCGTTCCGTGTACGTTGATATAATCAATTTGATTCGGTGTAATCCCCGCAGACGTGATCGCATCCTTCATCGAAATCATTGCACCGACGGCCTCATCAGACATGGCAGACGGGTGATGCGCGTCGTTCGAATTCCCATAACCGGCTATCTCGGCATAAACCTTTTTATTGCCCACAATATCTTCCGATTCCAACACAAGATAGGCTGCTGCTTCACCTAAATTCAACCCGTCCCGGTTTTCGTCGAAAGGTTTGCATGGCGATTCTGACAGTATTTTAAGCGCATTAAATCCATTCACCGTATACTTCGCCAGCGAATCGACACCCCCAACGATCACGCGTTTGGCACGCCCGGCCTTAATCAGCCTGGCACCCAGCATAATCGCATTCGCAGACGACGAACAGGCCGTGTTGATCGTGTCGGTAAAACCGTTGATATGATATTTTTCTGCTAGCATTAAGGTATGCGCCCCGCAGCCATAAGCTTCCAGATATTCAGAGCCGTCCGACCTGAGATTGGCGTCCTCATAGAGCTGGTCGGTTAAACACATCCCCCCAACGGTACTGGCAGAAATTAAGGCCGTGTCAAATGATGAAAGTTCTGTGGAAGTTAACCCGGCATCCTTAATAGCTTCTTCAAATGCCTTTACAGCCAACAGACAAGTGCGGGTATAACCCGGTTCACCATCCAGATTTAATTCCTGCTTTAAAACCTCATTACTGATTTTTATTTCTCCAAAGGGCAAAACGGAGGCATAATGCGACTCAAAATGCATCGCGTTATCAATGCCAGCCCGTCCGTTCACAAGACTCCTGTGATTCTCTTCTACATTTTTACCTAACGCAGAAATAACACCAATGCCTGTAACAAGCACCCTTAAAGGTCTTTCACGCTGTTTTTGCATTGTTAATAATATAATCCGCCATGTGGTTCACATCAACCAAGATCTTTCTTCCCTCGGCAGGATTTGTAATTTTAATTCCATACTCTCTTTCCAATAAAACCACCAGTTCCAACGAATCAATTGAGTCTAACCCCAGATCGCCACCGAAAAGTGGTTCGTCATCCTTAATATCAGCGGGATTTATATCCAGCAAATTAAGATATTGTACTATTTGTTCCTTTAAAACTGGCTTTAAGCTATCAATTTCCATTATGATCAGATAATTTTCTCGATTCTAAGTTTAATGTATGTACAAAGTTGGCAAATCAAAATAAATACTCCCAAAAACAGCATAACCGCTTTAAGTTCATGCCAGCTGCCACCTTTCAGAAACAATATATAAAAACCTTCCAGACACCAGTGCAAAGGTGAAAAATTACTGGCAAACTGCATAAACTGGGGCATCACGAAAGTTGGAACCAAAATCCCGCCGATGGCTCCGAAAATAATAATAGAAATTGCCCCAAAACCATTTGCTTGTTCCTGCGTGTGGGCCATCGCCCCGATCAGTAAGGCATAACTCACGGCTGCCATACTACTCATAAAAACCACTGCCGCAAAGGCAGGAAAGTTGTCCGGAATCGTTAATTCCGGCAAACCGATCTTTGGTAAAATATAAACACCAGCCGAAAAAGTAACAACAACCTGCAAAACAGCGACAACGACATACACGCTCATTTTACTAAACATGACCAGCATAAAACTGGTAGGCATTGTTTTCAGCCTTAAAAAACTGCCATTGATCCGTTCCTTGACAATGTTGCTTCCCAAAGATACGACCATAAAAAACATGGCAAATATCGTCCAGGCCGGTACGTTGTGCTGTGTGGAATTTGGTACGGCAACCGAATTGCTGTTACTGGCGACAACCTGATTAATTTTAACCCGGTTTGAAATCATTTTATCTTTTAATTTGTCGGAAGTCGCATCAAAATCCATGTCCGCATAAAGCCTTTCGATCATCATCGAATTTTCAATCACACTCATGTAAGACTGCACGACACCCATCACCGACGCGCTGTAATTTTCCTGCAAAACCGGATCACGATAAAACGAAAGTGCCGGCATAGGCTTATTCTTCAAATTTGTCGAATCGTGTTCCAAGCCCAGATCGGTCATCATGATGTGACTTACTTCTCCCGCCTTGCTTTCCAACCCGTCCGAAAACCCGGAAGGTATGTACAAAGCGATCATTTTCCCTTTCGCAAGCAACTCTTTTTTCAAATCACTTTCCGGCAAATTGTTGAGCGTATCGATTTTAAAAAGCCGGGATTCCTGCAACAAGGCCAATAACTTATCTCCCTGCTGCCCTTTGTCATGATTAACGACCAGCATCGGAATCTCGTTTTCATTCACGATTTTATACGCACTGTCCTGAATGATCGTAATGATAAAAACAAGTAACAGCGGCATCACAAACATCAGCGTCAGCCCTACTTTGTCGTTGACAAGCAGAAGAAACTCCTTACGAATGGACGAAAAAACCTTGAACATCATACTAATCCCTGTACTCCTCTCCTGTCAGTTTAATAAATAACGACTGCAAACTTGACGAATCATGTTGCGCCATCAACGCCTGCAATGCTCCCTGCACAATCACCCGGCCATGATCGATCAGTGCGATACGGTTACAAAACTCTTCCGCTTCCGACATATGGTGCGAGGTGTAAATAATGGTCGTACCTGCCTTGTTCGTTTCCTGTAAATATTTGATAATCGCGTTTTTGCTCTGCACATCCACACCGACAGTCGGTTCATCCAGAAATAAAATCGATGGTTCATGAATAAGTCCAATCGCCAGATTCACCCGCCTTTTCATCCCACCGGAAAAAGTCCCGACTTTTTTATCACCGGATTTTGAAAGGCCAAGTGCTTCCAACAATTCATCGATGCGGGGAACAAGCTCCTTTCTGGACAAATTATACATGGCCCCAAAGTAATCCAGATTTTGCCTGGGCGTTAGTTCCTGGTAAAAGGCATATTCCTGGGGCACAAACCCGACACGATTTCTTCGCAACGATTCCGATATTTTTTCACCCGCTATGTAGTAATTTACGTTTCCGGAAGTTGGTGGGATGATGCCACACAAAATCGAAATTAACGTAGTTTTCCCCGCACCATTCGGTCCGAGTAAGCCAAAAACATCGCCTTCCTTTATTTCTAGATTAACATCACGGAGACTATCCTCCTGTGCAGATTTATATCTTTTGGTAATATTTTCAATCTCAATGGAAGTGCCGGTATACATGCGCAGGATGGATGAATGAGGAAATTGAATCTTATTTTCCCAGATTCAATTTTGAAAGTTTCTGAAAAGCTTCCTTTTCCACAGACCTTATTTCCACAAGTCTGTCAGCGATATCCTCAAAGCTGCTTTGCTCGGTAAGCCTCCCTTTGTATACACCAGCCATCTTAATCGCGCTCGCTCTCCACATATCACCCGATTTTGTAAAATCTTCGGAGATACCGATCAACCGGTCATCCTGTAAATAAGTGGCAGCTTGTTCCAAAAAAGCGGCATACAAAAAACGGAATCCACCACCGCCCGTACCAATTTCTTCCTGCATACGGACGATTTGTCCGAGATACAACCCAGCTTTTTTAATACCCAGTTTATCCCGCCATTTTCTGATATGATTTGCCGTATGACGAATGCCATCCACACCTGCGAAACTTCCGGGAATATGCAGCATATCACGGACATTTCTGCGAATACCCTTTACAATGCCTTTCCTGATCATGTCGTCCGTCACAACCCCAACTTTTTCGGGATAATAAATATGACCTTTCGGCGCAAAAGTGCCTTTCGCAAAACGTACCTTACTCAAATCTTCAGCACTCAGGAAAGTCACATCTTCCATCGTCGGATCACTCAGCAGATATCTGCTTTCTTCCTTTCCATAAACGATAATGTTATGGGCATTAAAATGGAACCGGTACTCCTTTGGAAAATAAGTGAGATGGAACACGCCAACCTGACAACCGACAGGCACGTGCTCACGTATTTTTTTATCTAAAAAATCCTGAGCAGATTCAGGACTACCAAACCGCTTGCTTTTAACCTCAACACCCAGCGACTTACAGGTTCTCTTGAAAATAGCGCCCGGCATGGTTCTGAAAGAAATAGCGGGACCATTGTTCACGGTAAGAAACGGAATTTGTATATAAAACAGACCCGAACCCATACCAAAGGCAAGCGGTTCGGTCATAAAATCAAGACCGTTATGACGCAGCAACGCCGTAGTCACGCCGTTTTCACAGTGTGCCGTCTGAACGTGATGAAATTCTTCTATCTGACTATCGTATGGCAATGGCTTAACCTTTAAAATTTTTCAATTCATCCAATGTAATGTCGAAAGCTGCCGCATATTTGCTCAGTTTCCTGTCACTTAATCCTTTAAAAACGGAAGGTTTAAAATGTCTTTTCACGAAGAACCCAAGAAAACCCGTATATCCTGAAAGCAAGGGAATATCCATCAAACGCAGCTCCATGAAGTAGTAAACGGGACTTTTTTCTCCATTGATCACGGCTTGTCTGGCCTCTTCAATTCTTCCGTTGACTTCCACCCAGGCGTTATCCAGCGCATCCTTTTTCACATCCCAACCGCGGCTTAATGCCGTTTCGTACTTTCCGTCCTTGTTTTTGACGTAGCAAACTTCTCTCGTGAAATTATCCAGTGCGCCGGGGTCCTGCGGCAGGTCTTCCTTTTTCATCGTGATCTGATGTTATATTTCTGAATTCAGACAGGTCAACAAACCGTCAACAGACAAAACATGTAAGAGAACCGGGAACTCTCAGGCACTGCCAGCAGTATCTTTTCTCCTTTTTTTAGTTTACCGCTGTTAAAAACTTCCTCCAAAATCATATAGATCGATGCGGCACCAACATTTCCCTTATCGGCCAGGTTGGTAAACCATTTCTCTTTTGGAATAGGAATTCCGTTTTCGGTAAAGAAGTCGTCAATTTTTTTCTCGAAAAAGTAGCTCGACAAATGCGGCAGAAAGTACTGCACGTCACTCATACTGACACCTTTTTCAATCAATATATTTTTCAGTTTCGTAAAGCCAAGTTTGACAATTTTCTCGCCAAGCAGTTTCACATCCTGCTTAATACTCAATATGGATTTATCGATAACTTCCTCTTGCGTAAAATCTTTGTAACTTTTAACAGATCCGTCGGCCTCCTTATCAGCGCCCATGTACATACAGGCTTCCTCTTCATTGGCATACGAACACCCTTCGATCCATTCAATTTTCAATGAAAGTGCATCCGGATTCGGCTGTCCTTCCACCAAAAATGCACCGGCACCATCCGACAGCATCCAGCGAAGAAAATCTTTCTCAAAAGCCAGATATGGATTTTGCTCCAATTTAACCAGCTGCTGCACTTCATCTTCAAACTGGTCTGCACGTAAAACCGGCGATAACCGCTCAGAAGCACAGGAAACAGCCATTTTCTTTTCTCCCAGCTTCACCGACATATAGGCATATTTCAAGGCATGCATCCCGGCACAACAAACACCTGACGGAGAAACCACTTCCACAGAATCCGTTTCGGGCAACCAGCCATGCACCATCACACCATGCGAAGGCATCAGCTGATCCGGGCTTGATGTGGCACAACTAAGCAAATCTATTTTACCTAATTCCTCAGGTGATTTTTCAAACAATCCCCTTACTGCCAAAGCGGCCATTTCAGCGTTGGTATGCGTTGCTGTTCCCTCTTTCGTCAATGCGTAATACCGGCTTTTTATTCCATTATTTCTAAGAACGATTGCCTTCGATTTTGACGGTTTCCCGTTTATATACCCCAAATATTGCTCCATCTCATCATTTGAAACAGCCTCATTGGGTAAAAACTTTGAAATTCTCGTAATATATGCTTCTGACATTATGCTTTGGTTTCTAAACCACAAAAATATTCTTTTTTCTTCTTAATTGAATCAGACGTAAAAGGCACAATCAGTAAATTGTACACCAACAACAATACCGGGGCAACCATAAAAAGAGCAATCAGCAAATAATATTTGAAGAAAGTAACAAATCTTTTGCGTTTGGCTGGCGTAGTCCCCCTTTTTTTGATCAAACCCGCCCAGATTCTGAAAATCTTTTTCGCGCGTTCCTCTATGAACAAGATGTCGGTTGGAATTGCAATCAGGCCAAGTCCTAAAATTTTGTCCTGTAAACCTGCATAATCAGCGTTATGCAACGCGTCATTTACAATGGATCCAAATCTCGACGCGCCCGCAATATCTTCCTGACTAACGCCGGGTAATGGCAGAAAGCCCCATTTTCGTTCCTTTTTTCCCGTGAGCATCCAGTGCAGGATCGTCACCGCACTCAGCAGATTCGACGTGCGATCCATCAACGGAATATTCGCGACCAGCTTTGCACCTGCCTTGTTAATGTACGCTTTTATACTCTCCTGTGCATTCAGCCACATGTTTCTACCCGCTATGATCGTCACAACCGGTTTTCCTTTAATCACTTGCTGGAATGCCGTATTTTGAAAAAGCGACGTAATTGGAAGCGACGGAGACAAAAACCAGGGCTGATAACCCATCACAACCAAGTCATGATCCTCTGATTCAAACCGAAATGCATGCAAATCGATCGCTTCTTCAACCACGCACTCGGGCATCGCATCAAAAAAAGCATCACTCGTCCATGGAAAAGGAAAAGGTTTTGCCGGCTTCAAATATATTCTCTCGATCGAAACCGCATTAAAAGGCGTCAGAAAATGATTAATAACTTCATCCAGCTGCCCCGACTGCGAGTAACTAACCACAAGGATCTTTTTCAAATTCTATTAAACATGTAAAGGAACGATGAAATTTCACCATTCAGTTAGGGTTAAGTTTGCTTTAATAACTTTTTAATGAAAGTCTGATTCTTTTAAAACTTTGGAATCTTTTGCGTAAGCAGCGACTACCGTTTTTAAGTTAGTATTAAATTTAGCAAATCCGTTGATAACTGCCGACTTATCTTCTTCCAGATTTTTGTTGTAGTGCAGTACCCCCGGTGCATGTTCCTGAATTGACAATCTCAAAAACCTGTATTCAGCATTGGAAGGGTTCTTTTTTATCTCTTCTTCCAGTAAATGTGCTCCTTTTTTAAACGTTTTCACCTTAGCACCCGCCCCTTTTATAAAACCCGCTTTTTTCATGTAAAGCGCGCCCTGATAGGCCAAAACCAGCGACGACGTTTTTTCCTGATCAAGCATTGAAATCATGCCGTCAATACGCTCCTGCGAAGTGCTCGAAAACACTTTATAAAACTCTCCCTTATCAACCTCCCGCGTGACGTTTGCAGGAAGGAAAAACACCAGGATAAAACTAAAAAAAACATTTACGCCCATAATACGAATACTTAACCTACACATCAGAAGATGAGCCTGATTAAGTCAAACTCCCTGAATTATACTTTTTTCCTGCATTCCAGAATCGTGTGATAGCTGTCGCCGATCAGCGGATATGTTTCAACGACCTTAAAACCCGCTTCGTTCACCAAAGATTTCATCACCTCCACCCGGTACATTTTACTGTTTCCGTTGGCCATAATGGTGAAATACAACGAAGTTGCCACCAGACTGAAATGTGCGGCGGGATAATTCTGGTTATCAAAA
Source organism: Dyadobacter sp. LHD-138 (assembly GCF_030929615.1). GTDB lineage: Bacteria > Bacteroidota > Bacteroidia > Cytophagales > Spirosomataceae > Dyadobacter. The sequence continues at coordinate 254,640 of NZ_JAVFVU010000006.1, forward strand.
AACGGCTCCAAAATAAATAACCTGGTTTCCGTGGACGCCGCCTGATAGGCATTTTTCAATATCTGGACAATCTGTTCTTTTGAAAAACAATCCAGAAACTGGCTCATCCAGATCACGTCAGCTCCCTGAGGAATTTTCTGTTCCGTATCAAGCAGGTTGATCGGATGAAATTCAATCCGGTCAAGCAATTCCTTTTCCGTAGCATTCTGTTTTGCCACTTTAAGCTGCACAGGCAGATCCAGTATTTTTATTTTCACATCGGCATCATGCGCACAGCACGCAAATGACCATTTCCCGGTATTGCCGCCAATGTCAAAAAGTGTACCGGTCTTATGTTTGAAGACAATTTTCAGCGCTTCCGGAAAGGCTCCGTCCGAATAATAATGGTCAAATTCAAACCAGGAAGTTTTAGCAGGCTCCGGCAAAATAGACAATCCTTCATAAATTGTCGGCCAGTCGCCCAGTACTTTCAGCCCTTCCGGTTTGCCATTTCTGATGCTGTCGGTCATCGCTTTCGCGCCCAGATAACACACATCATTCATGAAATTGACATTAACTTTCGTCATTTCATCTTTCAAAAGGAAAAATCCGACTTTGGTAATTTTTACCATTCCTTCACCAAAGCATTCCAGAACACCCAATATTTCAGCGGCCTCAATGAGTAAATCGACACCATATTCCGACACATCCAGTTTTTCGATAATGGTCGAAATAGCGACGCCTTTGCGGTGATTGTTAATAAATTCAAGAATTCCTAAATCCCTAAGCGCAATCACCGATTGGAAATACATCGGACCAAATGCTATTTTTTGTGCCTCATACTTGGCTTCGATCGCCGAAATTTCTTTTTTCATTGTACTGATTAAGGTTCTTTGCTAAGTGCAGTTGCCGGCACCATTCTGTCTTTAAATCTTCTTCTGTATTTTTTCTTTTTAAGGTCTTCTTCGTGCCAGATGATGTATTTCCCCATCGTGCCTTTAAATCGCTGAAAGAAATTCTCCCTGGCCGACAGTTTTACGAACCCTTCTTTCCTTGTTGGACTTGGATCAATTGTCGGTTCATACAGGTTCAAAACTTTCAGCGTATCGATTACCGTCGGCAAAAGTGCAACAGGTATTTCAAATTTCCGCATAAACTTGCCCATATAACTACTTTGGAACGGATCCGAAGCCAGCGCAATTTTGCGAAACCCCAGTTCTTTGGCCAACCGGTACGAATAATAGACGTTTTCCGTACTGTGCTCGGCCTTCTCTTCTGTGAAAATCCGGTCCTTTGGAATCCCCAGCTCTTCTGCATACAAAGCCATGACTTTGCTTTCTACATAAGGCGTGGCCACAGCGGAACCGGAAAAAATAACATTTTCGGTATATCCCTGGCTATACAAATATTTGGCCCAATGGATCCTCATCTTGTGCACCATATCCCATTCCTTTCCGTGATACGGAAAGCCCGGGACGATGATAACATCATAGGGTTGATCCTGCAAACCTTTCTGAAAAGCCTTTTCCGCCGACCGGTAAAATGTCTTCGCACATCCGGAAAGCAGGAATACACTCAAAGTCAGCAAGATAATTAGTCGTCTCAAGGTCTGGATTTATCTTTTAAGGAGGAAGCTGTACAAAACCCTCTTTAAAGAGCTTTGCACAGCTTCCGGAAGCAATATCATGCTAATTAAATTAACTGCCAATCGATGGCGCAGAAAAACTTCAAGTCTCCGGGAACGGACTGTTATTTAAGGGTCTTACTCCACGTTTTGTAATACTTGGAATCGATGGTTTTATTGATCTTGTAAACGCCACCCGCCCAGTAATTACGGAATCCGAAACCACCTGCGGCACCGTCTACTTTTTCAGTATAAAGTACTTTTTTGGTACTTAAATCAATAAAAGTTATCCAGGCAAATAATTTCTCAGCGTTTTTATTCAGACTTTCAACGACATAAACCAGACCTATTCCGTCCTTTTCACTTAACGAATATTTCGCTACTGATTTTTTAACCTGATCTTCTGTGATCGCATAAGCATCCTCTGTAATATTGTCTTTCACATTGGCCGACTCATTCAGTTTGATCATATCCCCTACTTTGGATTCATACTGATCTGGTTTCAAATTAAACGCATCCTGCAACGAGAATTTTTTAGGTTCCGCCTCGATAAGATTATTCCAGCTCACCATATGCTGACTTTTAATCGCAACCGGATCGATAAAACCGGCCTTGCCAATGTATTTGGCCTGCGTGAAATCAAGGCCTAAAAATACAAGCTTCGCTTTTCCGGCAAACAAATCAGATAAAGTCTGTTGGGCAGAAGCCTGTCCGGCCAAAAACAGCGCAAAAACAAAGAGTAATAACTTTTTCATACACTTGGAAGTAGGATAGTTAACTGTAAAAGGAATATCGTATTATTTAAGCTTTTTGTCAATAAAGGCTGCAAGCACTTTACCCGCTTTGGCATAAGATTCGGCAATCCGGTCACCGGCATCAAAATCAAAACCGCCGAACTGACCTCCCGGAACATTGCTCAGCGCCATTTCCGCAACGTTTTTCTTTCCTGCCGATTCTACAAGATCAATTTTATAATTCAGATACGCATTTTTACGCATTACACCCACATTGAAACCCGGTTCCAGAAAAACCGTATGTACGATCAGGGTATATTTAGCACCAGATCCCTGCTCTATTTTCAAGCCCTTTTCAGCCAGACCTTTGTTAAACAATTCTTCAAATTTTGGCTCATACTTATTTTCTCTGTCGGCTACCCAGCTCTTTTTCCACTCGTCACCTTTGCCGGCTTCCTTGGCATTATATTCAGCCGATTTTTTATCCAGATATTCTTTTTCCGTTGCAAATTTCCCTACACCAAACTGGGAATAATCGTATTCAACATTGATGGATTTCTGTCCGGAAAGTACGTCAACGTCGCCCGATCTCAGGTCTACTCTTTGAGCAAAAGCAGTCTGAACTGTTAAGATCAAAGCTAATAATAATGTGGTAAATGTAGAATTTTTCATGCTATTGACTAATTTATTTTGAATGTAGATCAAAGATAAATCAACTTTTCAGGTTTTCTTTTTTCCTGCTTAAATATTCGGTGGTTTAGTTCTTGAGTGGTTATAAACTGCAAAGCCGGACTAACCCGAAGCCGGGATTTGAACAGCGAATGTAGCTTTTCCTTGAATGCTGCGCCTTCCAGGTTCATGGCCAGGAGTATGGTAATTTCATCGTTTCCAAATTCATTTTTAGAGACGACAACCTGATACAAGTCAATCTCCGGAACCATATCCAGCACATCAAAAAGTGCGGGCGGAAAGATCGTCGTCCCCTTAAATTTAATCATCTGCTGTTTCCTTCCCACAACCGGCCCCAAACGCGTTGAATGCCTTCCGCAGGCGCAAGGCGCATAATATACATGACACAGGTCTCCGGTTTTATATCGCAGCAATGGCATGCCTTCCACCCCCAAAGTCGTCACGACAACTTCACCCATTTCACCCTCACCCACCACATTTCCATTTTCATCGACAACTTCGAGGATCAACAGGTCAGGATTTAAATGTCCTCCCTTTCCCTCCTGACACTCAGTGAATGCCGCACCCATTTCCGTGGATGCGTAGGTCGAATAGAGTTTTACGTCCCATTGGCTGGTAATTCTTTTCCCCAATTCATTATAGGTAAAATCAGGATTTCTGATCGGCTCTCCGATGCACAAAATAGATTTCACAGACGATGCCCGATAATCAATTCCATTGGCTTCGGCGTATTCTAAAAGTCTTGGAATAAACGAAGGAATGGCAATAAGTACCGTTGGCGAGAATCTTTGAATAGACTCCCACTGCAAAAATGGCGCACCCGGACCTACCCGAATCATGCCCGCACCCATTTTTCTTGCACCCATCCAATAAGCAAGACCAGCCATAAAACGTCGGTCGATGGTTGTCATCAACTGATAAATATCTTCCTTCGAGCCATTGGCACAACGAAAAGCCTCCGCCTCGTTGGCAGCCAGCCGATCCACATCCTTTTCGGTCAGGTAAAAAGCAACCGGATCACTCAGCGTCCCGGAAGTGGTCACAAAATCAGAAATTTTGCTTTTGGGCACACAAAGGAAATCATCATTGTAGTGTGCCAACTCGTCTTTTGTTGTGAAAGGGATCCAGGTCAAATCTGCCGGCGTCCGGATTGTAGTAATATCAATCCCGCTCTCTTTAAAAATACGCTGATAGTAAGCGGAATGCTTGTTGAGATATTGAAGGATCGCACCCAACTTTTTGCTTTGCGACTCGATAATTTCCTTTGTCATAACAGGGATGATTTTTAAACTGATAAGCTTTCCGACCACATTTTCATTTTACGACTTTTCCTTTTTGCATGCATCTATTTTCGCTCTGATGGCCTTTATTTCATTTTTTGAAGAGACTTCATGCTGCAATGATTCCTGATAATAACCGATGGCCTTGTCAAAATCCTTTTCCTTACGATAATAATCCCCCAACGCCAGATAAGTTACATAACTTTCAGGATTATTGGTCACCATCGCAAATTCATCGGCAGGTGAAAGTTTATAAGGTATGCCTAGCATCACATATTTATGGATTTTTTGCTTCGTAACCTTAAAAGCCTCAAACTTTTTATAATCCTGTGAAAGCAAAAAAGTATCGGCTTTGATCGCGAGTGAATCAATCGCGTGAAATGTTTCTTTATGGTTAAAAACGTCGTTCAGGTCGTAACAAATAAATGCACCAAGCTGATATGGAGGTGTAGAAATCCAGACTTTTTTCTCGGCAGGTTTAAAAATAACACCGTGATGCGCGATAAGCTGATTTAATGATTTGGCATTTCCGTATCCAATAAATGTATCATTCAGCCCTTCCTTGTTCCGCAAAATATCCGCGGCTTTGTGTACATCCATGGGATAATTTCTTCCCATAAGCTGATTCATCCGATCGAAGCGCGCTTTGGAATCCGTTTCATCCAGATTTTTAATATTTACAGAATCGCTGATAAAAGCAGGTCCCTGGTAATGATTCGCACAAACCAGATAATCTTTTCCCGAAGAAAAAACGTCCATTTTTTGCGGTGATTTCTCAATAATCACGGCCTTATTATCTTGCGCCGAGCCAATTAGCAACGATTCAGAAACGAAAGTATCCCGCTTCCGGGCAATCGCATGGGCTTCTTCCACCGTGGCCGCATATTGCAAAATCTCCCTCGCCAGCAATGAAATAGGCTCCTTGGCGCCATAGGGAATATCCGATTTGGACGCATTCAGCGTTACCGTTATCCCTTTTTCATTCATGCCTGAAACAACGCCTGTCAAGCCTGCCCACGCATACGATGTAAATTTGTATCCTTTATCGGGATTGACGAAAACAATTAACTTATCCTCTGCAAAGGCATCACCCATATAAAAATCAAAGTTTCTGGCAATGAGCAGCGTAGAATCTGATGAAAGGGAATTGTTCACCGCAAAGGAAGTGCAGCCCACCATGTTAAGGTCCGTCAGCGCGTGGCCGATGTCATGTGCTGCGTGGTAGTTTAAAATCCTGTAATATTTGGGACCTATATAATTGAACTGATCGGAAAATGACTGGGAAACGCCATAAATTTCCTGCAAATTTTCGTCCTGGATATATTTGTAAATGTCTTTGTTAAACCAAGCCACAAAACCTTTTAATACCTGAAGAAAAAAAGCATTGGGAATCATTTCCTTGATCTGGCCAACAAAATGTACTTCCTGCTTTTCCATAAGCTCCTTTGCCAGTATGCCGTAAATCAGGCCGCGCTCATAGGGAGTGCCTTCAAGATACATTTCCCAAATCCCGTTCTTATTCTTTTTTAGCCAGCAATGATCGACTTTATAATGATTCGGACCAACCTGGATCCGCTTATAACTTTCAACGGTTTTGGTACTTGTTATCTCAGGCGTGGGTAACTTTACACACCAGATAAATATTCCGAACGCTATACCGGCCAGTAGAAATGTAATGCCGAGAAACTTAAAAATGGTACGCGTTAATCTATTTTTGGGCCACATATATTTTGCTGGAATGATAATTTCGGAGATAAGCGTTACCAAACGGGCAACCTTGTCTCTTTTGCATTAACACGTAAAATTACGAATTAAATGGGCTTAGTATACAAAAAGATATTGTCCGGAGATTCGATTCTGGGGCTGTGGAAAATCTCGGAATCCCTTCAGGAGCTAAACTCCCTGGCTGATCTTTCGCCTGCAGACAAAGAAATATTGTCTCGAAAAACAAGCGAAAAACGTCAGAGAGAGTGGCTGGCCGCACGGTGCCTTATAAAGGAAATCAGTCCCTCTCACCCCGAAATTTTCTACAACGAACACGGAAAACCACTGCTGCAAAGCGGAGATTATGCCATATCCATTTCACACTCTGAAAAATATGCCGCGGTTTTGCTGAGCAGAGAAAATAAAGCCGGTGTTGACATCCAGAAAATAAAGCCGGATATCGAAAAAGGAATTGATTATTTCCTGAACAATCAGGAGCAAATATGGGTTGATAGGACAGACTTTGTACTGCTGAATATTTTGTGGTCCTGTAAAGAATCTGTTTTCAAATATGTATCGTCCCATGAGCTGGATGTACGAAATCAAATTTTTTGCAGTTTATTTCAACCGCAAGCCGAGGGTTTGATTGAAGTAATCGTCAGAGATGAAAATCATGAAACCCTATCGATTCACTATGAGGTCTTTGAAGATTACGTCCTTACCCGTACATTGTAGAAAGAAACCGAAAAGCTAAGCCCACTGACATTCTATGAAAAAAATTACCGTTCTCTTATTTTTAATTACTTCCTTTCAAATTCGCGCACAGGTTCCTACCCTATCTTCCAGTGAAATTTATCAGGGTATTAAAAAATTAAACGTGCTTGGTTCGGTCCTGCACATTGCCGCACATCCCGACGATGAAAATACGCTGATGCTCTCGTATATGTCCAAAGACCAGCTGGTTCGGACGGGTTACCTTTCGCTTACCCGTGGGGATGGCGGTCAGAATTTGATTGGGGCCGAGCAGGGTTATAACATTGGTGTGATCAGAACGCAGGAATTGCTCGGAGCGCGTAAAATTGATGGTGCCCAGCAATTTTTTTCCCGTGCCTACGATTTCGGGTATTCCAAAACACGTAACGAAACTTTAAATTTCTGGGACCAGAAAAAAGTTTTGGGTGATGTGGTCTGGATGATCCGTAAGTTTCAGCCCGATGTCATTATCACACGCTTTCCGCCTGATCCACGGGCAGGCCACGGGCATCATCAGACTTCGGCTTATATGGGCGAAGAAGCTTTCAAACTGGCCGCCGATGTCAACGCCTATCCTGAACAACTGAAATATGTAAAACCATGGCAGGCCAAACGTCTGGTCTGGAATACCTTCACACCCGGTTTTACCAACAAAAAACCGGAAGGTGAGAAAAATCCATTTATCTCGGCGGAAATTGGGGGCTATAACCCAATACTCGGAAAATCATATACTGAAATTGCCGCTGAGAGCCGTAGCCAGCATAAAAGTCAGGGATTTGGAAGCTCACCGGTCCGTGGCGAGCGCGTTGATTTTTTCCTGCATAAAGAAGGTGTCCCGGCCAAAAACAGTCTTTTCGATGACGTGGATATTACCTGGAACCGGGTTTCGGGCAGTCAAAAAGTGCAGAAGCTTGTCACGGATGCAATAAAGAATTATCAAATAGGAAACCCATCATCTTCGGTACCCGCGCTTTTGAAAATTAATCAGGAACTCAATAAGCTGGATACGGCTAACATTTATGTAAAAGCGAAAAAACAGGAAATCTGTGATTTGCTCGTACAGTGTGTCGGTCTGTTCTTTGAAACAAACCCGGGCGACTTTTCTGCTGTGGCAGGGGATCTGGCCGATATCAGAATATCCGTGGTGAAACGCTCCGAATATCCTGTAAAACTGACTTCTTTAAACTGGACGGGTGTTAAATCGGACAGTGTTATGAACCTGAGTCTGGGTTCAAACGAAATGAATGCTTTTGCTATCAAAGCGCATTTACCGGAAAACCTGAAAATCACGCAGCCGTACTGGCTGGAAAAACCGATCGACAAAGGTATTTTTCAGATCGACAACCAGCTTAACATTGGTTATCCGGAAAACAGACCGGAAACAAATACCGTTTTTGTCTTTGAAATAGACGGGCAGAAATTCACTTATTCCCGCGCCTGGGCTTACAAATTCACGGATCCGGCCAGTGGTGAAATTTATCGACCGTTCGAAATCCGTCCGACTGTAACGACCAATATTAATGAGCCTGTTTTCATTTTTGCCGATGCAACACCCAAAGTAATAAGTGTGATGGTGGAAGCACAGAAAAAGCAGGTTAAGGGAGTTTTAAAACTTGATCTGCCCAAAGGATGGAAATCAGAACCAGCGAGCGTCAATTTTGATATGGCCGACAAATATCAGGAACAAACCTACGCCTTCACCATAACACCTCCGGCGAAAAACGAAGAAGCGGTTGTTAGATCCGTGGCAACGGTCAACGGGAAAAACTATGACAGGGCGATTAAGACGATCAGCTACCGCCATATTCCAAGCCAGACATTATTTCCGCCCTCGGAAGCAAAACTCGCCAAGCTGGATGTAAAAACAACGGTGACAAAAATTGGCTATATCGCCGGAGCCGGCGATGACGTCCCGATGGCTTTGAGGCAGATGGGTTGTACCGTGACGATGTTAAACGAAGCTGCACTCTCCAAGGATTTAAGCGAATATGAAGCCATTATTGTGGGGATACGCGCATACAACACGGAAAGCCGCCTGACCTATTATCAGGAAAAACTGATGGATTATGTAAAAAATGGCGGGACTATGGTGGTGCAGTATACAATTCCTGCGCGCTTACTGGTGAAACAGGTCGGCCCCTATCCGATTCAGTTGAGTCATGATCGGGTTGCGGAAGAGGATGCAGAAATCCGGTTCCTAAAACCAGATAACGTGCTGCTTAACTATCCCAATAAAATAACTCAGAAAGATTTCAACGGCTGGATTCAGGAGCGTGGTTTATACTTTGCCAGCGACTGGGATAAAACAAATTATGAAGCGATTTTTTCAAGCAACGACACCGACGAAAGCCTGAAAGAAGGAAGTGTATTGTATGCTAAATACGGCAAAGGGCATTATATTTATACAGGACTTTCATTCTTCCGCGAACTGCCCGCAGGTGTTACAGGCGCATACCGCCTTTTCGCCAATATGATTTCAGTAGGTAAAAAATAAAAAAGTAACCGGTTGCGGCCTGTGCGGTCCAACCTATGCGGTCCAACCGGTTATTTCATATTCTTTCTGCGGTTTCTTTGGAAATCTTCGAGCACAAATCCGCCCAATCCCTGAAGATTGCTATAATAAGCCCGGCCATTGTTGACCTTCGTAAAATTCTGCACAAACTGTTTCAGATAGGGATCCGTAGCGATCATAAAAGTAGTGACCGGAATTTCCAGGCGGCGGCATTGCGCAGCCAGGGTCAGCGTTTTACTGACAATCTTACGGTCCAGTCCGAAGCTGTTTTTGTAGTATTTAATCCCTTCTTTCAAACAAGTAGGTTTACCATCGGTGATCATAAAAATCTGCTTGTTGCGGGTTTTCTTGCGGCGTAAAATATCCATAGCCAGTTCAAGACCGGCGACCGTATTGGTATGATAAGGCCCCACGTCCAGATAAGGAAGATCTTTCAGCTGAATCTGCCAGGCGTCATTTCCAAAAACAATAATATCAAGAGAATCTTTCGGATACTTTGACCTGATAAGTTCAGCAAGAGCCAGGGCCACTTTTTTCGCCGGTGTAATCCTGTCCTCTCCGTACAAAATCATCGAATGACTGATGTCGATCATGACAACGGTAGCCGTCGTGGTTTTCTGCTCACGTTCCACGACCTCAAGATCATTTTCCAACAGCATAAAATCACCGATTCCGTGATTGACCTGCGCATTTTTTATTGATTCAGTCATCGCAATCTGATCCAGCGTATCTCCAAATTGAAACTGGCGGATATCACTGCTCAGCTCATCACCCGCTCCCATGTACGGCGTATGATGATTCCCTCCCGATTTCGATCTTTTCAACTTTCCAAAAATCTCGTCCAATGCACTCTTACGGATACTTTTTTCGGCTTTGGGTGTCATGATCAGCTTACCATCTCCCTCACGTTTTTCTTCGGTGATATATCCTTTTTTCTTCAAATCATCGAAAAAATCACCGATCCCGTAAGAATCATTGGTCAGGTTATACTGCCTGTCAAGTTCACTTAACCACGACATAGCCTCGCTCACGTCACCCGATGTCATCAGCAGAAGCTGCTGAAAAATATCGAAAAGCTGATCAAACTTATTATTTCCGGTTTGCTCTGCTGGTATAAATTTGGTGAAACGATGTCCCCGCATAAAATTCAGATTTGAAAATAAATCTACAAAAAACAGACGGCTACTTTCGATTGATTTTGAAAGTAGCCGTTTAAAATATTATAAAAGAAACTGATTAAGCTTCTTCGCCGCAAAATTCCTCGTAAGCCATTTGTAAGTGCTGCGCAATCATTTCTGCTGAACGGCCTTCGATGTGATGACGTTCTACGAAATGGATCAACTCACCATCTTTGAAAAGTGCCACTGCAGGCGATGATGGAGGATAAGGCAAAGTATACTCGCGCATTTTGGACACAGCTTCCAAATCAAAACCGGCAAAAACCGTCGCCAATTGATCAGGTTTAACTTCACTGCGCTCCAAAGAAGCTCTTACACCCGGACGTGCCGCACCAGCCGCGCAACCGCATACTGAATTGATCACGACCAAGGCAGTACCTTTCATATTCTGCATGAAGTTGTCTACCTCAGCAGCAGTTGTCAAATCCTGAAAACCGACATTAGTCAACTCCGCCTTCATAGGCGCTACTAATTGTGGGGGATACATATTTTTTTAATGTTTAAAGTTACAATTTGATTAGCTGTTAGCTATTAGCGGTTAGGCGTTTAGCTTATATTGGTATTATAAAATTTTCTGTAATGAATTCGAACCGGAAGCGAATCGCTAAAAGCGAATAGCCAACAGCTAAACTTACATAAATCCAAGTTCAAGTTTCGCTTCCTCGGACATCATTTCTGTTGTATAAGGCGGGTCAAAAGTAAGTTCGATACTTACGTCATTCACGCCTTCAACTTCCCTGATTTTTTGTTCAACCTCCCCCGGCAAAGTACCCGCAGACGGACACGAAGGCGAGGTAAGGGTCATGGAAACAAAAACATTGTTTACCGGGAATATTTTTAAATCATATATCAGGCCAAGCTCATAAACGTCAACCGGAATCTCCGGATCATAAACCGTTTTAATCGCTTTGACAACTTCTTCACGCAATTCTGATTCAGTCATTTCTTTTTCTGGTTATAACATGAAGTGAAGAGTCTTAGTTTTTCACTTTTAATATTTTTTTAGTTTGTAGCCTGATAAGCCAGCCCGTACGTTCTCATTTGTTTCAGCATGGATGCCAATCCATTGGATCTGGTTTGTGCCAAATGCTGATGCAAACCGATTCTTTCCATAAAATAAAGCTCCGATGTCGCGATTTCCTCAGGCGTATGGCCAGATAAAACTTTCACCAGCATACTCACCAAACCTCTCACGATGATGGCGTCACTATCTGCTTCAAATTTTAAAAGATCACCATCCATGTACGCATTTAACCATACTCTGGACTGGCAACCCTTAATTATATTTTCTTCGGTTTTGTATTGTTCTTCCAAAGGAGGGAACTGTTTTCCGAGATCAATGATGTACTCGTACTTGCTTTCCCAATCATCAAACAATTCAAAATCCTCGATTAGTTCGTCTTGTGCTTCCTTAATTGTCATAATTAAAATTCTGATAATGGCTGAGATAAATGTCTGATTGCCATAATCTCGACAGTCCCGTCTTTGCAAATATTGTATATAACACGGTACCGACCTGCAAAAATTTCTCTGATACTGTTTATTTTTATTTCAGGTACCTTTCGACCCATATTTGGAAATTTCTCAAGGAGCTCAATCTTATTGAAAATTTCGTTGATCCATTTTTGAGAATATGATAAAGATTCTGAATTCAATCGAAAAAAAATCGCATCCAAATCTTGCCTGGCTTCGTTAGACCAAACTATTCGAGCCATTTTTTGTAGGCGTTTTTCACATCTTCGTGATTTTGAAAGTCTCCGTTATCAATCTGTCTTCTTGATCGCTCAATTTTCGACAATAGGATAACCTGCTCTATAACCTGCTCGACTTCCAAATTATCCGGCATCCCTTCAAGCGACTCTATCAATATATTTTTAGGAATAGTTTCCATCTTATCAATATTTAAATAGTTTGAGCTTGTGAAATATACAAATAATCAGCACGCGATTATGATCACCCCAACATTTTCTTCACCTTATGAAGCCCTTTAATCAGACTGTCAATTTCCTCAACCGTATTATAAACAGCAAAAGAGGCGCGACTGGTTCCTAGTATGCCCAGGCGCTGCATCAACGGCTGCGTGCAATGATGGCCTGTTCGAACCGCTATTCCCTGATTGTCCAGCAAAACCGCGATGTCCTGGTGATGGACACCTTCAATAACAAAGGATAAAACGCTTACTTTTTCCTTTGCCTGACCGATAATTCTTAATCCCGGGATTTCTCTGACGGCATCGGTTGCGTATGTAAGCAGGCTATGTTCGTATTTCGCGATATTTTCTTTGCCCAGTGTATCCACGTAATCCAATGCATACTTAGCCGCAACCACATCCGCAATATTGGGCGTTCCTGCTTCGAATTTATAAGGTAATTCGTTGTAGGTCGTTTTTTCAAACGTTACCTCCTTGATCATTTCTCCGCCCCCACGGTAAGGAGGCATGGCGTCAAGCAGCTCTTTTTTACCGTACAAAATCCCCATACCGGTCGGGCCGTAAATCTTGTGCAGCGACAATGCGTAAAAATCACAGTCAAGTACCTGAACATCCAGCGTTAAATGTGAACTCGCCTGCGCACCGTCCAGCAACACTTTTGCACCAAACTGATGTGCCTTTTTAATAATCTCTGCAACCGGATTGATCGTCCCCAAAGCATTGGAAGCATGCACAACAGAAACGAGTTTTGTTTTTTCTGAAAGCATTTTTTCATAAGCATCCATCAAAAGTTCGCCCTCATCATTAATCGGGATCACTCTCAAAACACAACCTTTTTCTTCACAAAGCATTTGCCAGGGAACAATATTGGAGTGATGTTCCATCGTGGTAATGATAATTTCATCACCTTCCTTCAAAAATTTACGCCCGTATGTCTGCGCGACGAGGTTAATGCTGTCGGTTGTTCCGTAGGTAAAAATTACCTCTTCGGCCAAAGGGGCATTGATAAATTTTTGAACACGGCGGCGGGAATCTTCAAAAGCAGCCGTTGCTTTTTCAGCTAAATGATGAATGCCACGGTGAATGTTGGCATTGTAATGTTCGTAATAACCCGACAACGCATCCAGTACAATACGAGGTTTTTGAGTTGTTGCGGCGTTATCAAAATACACAAGTTGTTTTCCACCAATTACCTCATTAAGAATAGGAAAATCATTACGGATGGACGCGATATCTGGGAAATTAGTCATTATACCGGTATTTAGAAAAATGCCCAACCCAATTGAAGAGAAGGTTGGGCATTACAAAAAAATATATTGTAAAACAGAACGGGAAACTACTTTTCAGAAAGCTTCTCTGCAATTACATTTTCAAGATATTCACGAATTGAATCAATCTTAATTTGCGAAACCACATCGGCACAAAAAGCAAACATCAACAATGACATGGCTTCTGGTTTAGAAATTCCGCGTGAACGCATGTAGAACAATGCTTCCTCGTCGATTTGCCCCGTTGTCGTTCCGTGTGAACATTTCACGTCATCAGCATAAATTTCAAGCTGAGGTTTCGTATTCATGGTTGCCTCGGGAGACAAAACGATGTTCTTGCAAGACTGGAATGCGTTGGTTTTCTGAGCGTCGGGACGAACAAATATTTTGCCGTTGAAAACTCCTTTCGACTTGTCGCGCAAAATCCCTTTGTACAACTCGTTACTCTCGGAATTCGGTTTACGGTGATCCGCAACGGTGTGGTTATCCACATGCTGCGTTCCATCCGGGAAGTAAAGGCCATACATATGCGCTTCACAACGTTCCCCGTCAATCACAATGTTCAGATTATTTCTCGTAAACTTTCCATTCAAAGTAACTGTGGCCGCATAAAAATGTGATCTGTCCAGCATACGCACCTGTGTGGTTCCGATATGATAGGCATTTTCACTTTCATTCTGCACTTTATAATATTCCACGCCCGCTTCTTCACCCACATTGATTTCTGTAACCACATTGGTAAATGACCGCTCCTCACCGATTGTCCTGAAAGCTTCCGCAATTTTCACATGTGCATTTTTGCCAACCGCAATAATATTGCGGGGCTGGCTGCCAATGTTTTCTTTACGGGCATCACTCACAAAACGCAGGATAACCGGATGTTCAACTGTCTGATTATCCGGCACATGGATAAACACACCATCATGTGCGAAGGCCGTGTTTAACGATGTAAAAGCATCATTATCATCCTTTACCAGTTCATCAAAATATGAATTGACAAGCTCAGGATTCTTTTTATAAGCATTTTGTAAAGAATCGATAATGATCTGATCCGAAGACGAGGCCATTTTAGATAATTCGGCGTTGTAGTGGCCGTTTACAAAATACAGAATATTGGCAGCCTGCTCCGGCATTTTAAGATCGATCAGATCTTCTGCCGACAGCGTATCGCTTGTATTGAAATTATAAGAAGCACTGATCAGATCGCGTACGTTGCTGTATTTCCACTCCTCGTTTTTAGGTGTTGGAAATCCCAATTCATCGAATTGAGCAAGCGCAGCACGTTTTTTCTGATAAAAAGCCGACCTGGCCTCACCATTCATCACGGATTCCCGTGCGTGAAAATCAGTGATTAACTTCGTTTTTAAATCTATGGTTTCGGTACTCATTCCTTTTTTTGGTATTGAAAGTGATGTTACTTGATTAACCGTTGGCGATTAATCCAACAATAACCTGAAAGTTAAAAATGACAGACTATTGGTTTACTTCCTCAGCTTCTACCTCAGCCTTGATCCAGTCATAACCTTTTTCTTCCAATTCAAATGCCAATTCTTTCGGACCGGATTTAACGATTCTTCCTTTGTAAAGTACGTGCACAAAATCTGGAACGATATAATCCAAAAGACGCTGGTAATGCGTAACGACGATGGTCGCACGCTCAGGAGAGCGAAGTGAGTTAACGCCTTCTGCTACAATACGCAACGCATCAATATCAAGCCCCGAGTCCGTTTCGTCCAAAATAGCCAGTTTCGGTTCAAGAACCGCCATCTGGAATATTTCGTTACGTTTTTTCTCTCCACCCGAAAAACCTTCATTCAAGGCACGCTTCAGCAAAGAATCATTCATCCTTACCAATTTAGCTTTTTCACGTACCATTTTAAGGAAACGAGCAGCGTCCAAAGGCTCTTCGCCGTTATATTTACGAATTTCGTTAACAGCCGTTTTAAGGAAATTGATGGTCGTTACACCAGGAATTTCAACCGGATACTGGAATGCAAGGAAAATTCCTTCTGCCGCTCTTTCTTCGGCTGCAAGTTCCAATAACTCTTTTCCTTGAAAAATTACATTTCCTCCTGTAACCTCATACTCTTCTCTTCCTGCTAAAACAGATGCCAAAGTGCTTTTTCCCGATCCGTTTGGCCCCATGATGGCATGAACCTCACCTGGTTTCACTTCCAGATTGATGCCTTTTAGTATTTCTTTGCCTTCGATTGAGGCGCGTAATCCATTAATTGAGAGCATAACTAAATTTATACTTGTATATGTAGTTCGTGGTAATTTACCGCAAAAGTAGTAAGCTTTGGTCGTATATGAAAATAACCTCCCCGTGCAAACCGAACATTCTGCTAATACATCATTAACAACCTTTTTCCCGACAGGTATGTTCCATAAATCCCGATAATTTGAAACAGCGCTTTTTATTAAAGCAGATAAAGCTGTTAACAAATCACTTTATTATGAAATATCCGCATTACTTTGCGACCGGAGTTCTTAGTTTTACAGCATATGAAAACAAATAAATTACTTTCCTCAGCGATCCACGTTTCCTCTGAAGTAGGCACATTAAGAAGGCTGCTGATTCACAGTCCCGACCGCGGACTTGGCAAAGTAGTCCCTTCCAAGGCACAGGACTGGCTTTTTGAAGATATCGTCCACCTGGACACCATGCGTAAGGATGAATACGATTTTTATGTAAAACTGCTTCTGTACTTCCTTGATCCGGAAAAGATCAAGGGGAAATTAAAAGAAATTGATGCAGATACCACCCGCTCATTTTATATTCCGGGTTCGGATAATTATTTTAACTCGGACCGCGTTGTTGATATCCAAAAACTGCTGGGAGAAATTTTGCAGGACGAAAATATCAGGATAAAACTCACCGCAGCCATTTGTGGTATTGAACGATGTTCTTATGCCACACAAAATGAATTAAATGGTTTTGACCCGAATGAGCTGGCAAAAATTTTCATTTCCGGCTCTCTTTCGAACAAACGCATGTTGTTTGCGCCATTGCCCAACCTGATTTTCATGCGTGATATCGGTATTGTGATCAATGACCATATTTTGCTTAACAAACCGGCAAAATCAGCGCGTACGCGGGAATCCATTTTAGCGCAGTTTGTTTTCTTCCATCATCCGATGTTTGCCAAATTGAAGGATAACATCATTGAAATCCCTGAAAATGAACGGCATTTTTTACTTCCCGATGATGAAAAAGCGAGCGATTACCACCGCTGCACGCTTGAAGGCGGGGACGTAATGATGGTTTCACCAAAACATTTGCTGATCGGATGCAGCGAGCGCACGACGCTTTATGCAGCCCAACAGGTGATGAAAATTTTGTTTGAGAAAAATATTGTTGACACCATCACGATTATCAAAATCCCGAAGAAACGGGATTACATGCACATTGACACCATTTTCACACAGGTAAAAAAGAATATCTGGGTACTGCTCAACAGCCTGGGACGCCTCGGCGACGAAGCGAAAAAGAAAGATGTCCTGCACTTTTTTGCCCCAAAAGAAAGCAATCCAGAATTTCAGATCCTTCAATTTATTAAGGGACTGGAACATAAACCGATTGAAATAGAAAATCTCGAAGACCTGCTGGCCGATATCAGCCGGAATGACCTTGGCTGTAATGAAGAGGTGCAGTTTATTTACTCGGGGAATAACCAGTTTCCTTATGGTGAACGGGAACAATGGACGGATTCCTGTAATTTGCTGGCGGTAAAAGATGGGGTGGTGATCGGTTATGACAGGAACGATAAAACGCTGGATGCCTTTCGTAAGAAAGGGTTTCGGGTTATCAAAGCAAAGGATCTGATCGCCAAATTTGAAGCAGATGAGCTTTCTCCCGACACATTAACCAATACTTTTATTACACTGCCTTCCGCAGAACTTTCCAGAGCCCGCGGGGGATCACATTGTATGAGCATGCCTATATTAAGAGATTGAAAGGCCGTTGCAATCCGACCAATTCAGTTGTAAATTGCATGTACTTCCAACACAGAAATCATTTACTCCTATGCGCACGATATCCACTTCCACCCACACCCAGCCGCAATCCACGGCACGGATTATGATGATCCGCCCGGTGCAGTTTGGTTTCAACACAGAAACTGCCGGAAGCAATGAGTTTCAGCAAAAGGAATTTGCCGATAAAACGAACGAGATTGTGCAGGAAAAAGCCAGAGAGGAATTCGATCTGATGATTTCCCAGCTTCAGATGACCGGCCTTGACCTGCATATTTTTGATGATGACGACGCGGTTTACCGGCCGGACGCAGTTTTTTCCAACAACTGGGTTTCGTTCCATCAGAGCGGAAAAGTGGTTTTGTACCCTATGATGGCTGAAAACAGGAGAGCCGAACGCAGGCCTGATATCATCGAAAATCTGAAAAAAGATTTCCTGGTTGAAGAAGTAATCGATCTGACGCATTTTGAAAAAGAAGGCAAGTTTTTGGAAGGAACCGGAAGCATGGTTTTAGACAGACGCTATAAAATTGCCTATGCCTGTCTTTCTCCACGAACACACCCGGAAGTTCTTGACGCTTTCGCGGAGGCCCTGGGTTATGAAGTTGTCTCCTTTTCCGCTTCTGATGAAAATAACAAACCCATATACCACACCAATGTCCTGATGTGCGTTGGCGATATTTTTGCGATTGTCTGTCTTGAAGCAATAAAAAATCCTGATGAACGCCAGATGGTCAGAGCCGTTCTGGAAGAGACCAATAAGTACATTGTTGAAATATCGCTGGAACAGGTCAGGCAGTTTGCAGGTAATATGCTGATGGTCCGTAATCTGAAGGGAGACAAGTTTTTAATGATGTCAACGCAGGCTTTTGACTCGCTAACAGAAACCCAAAGAAATTCTTTACAGGATTATGCCAGAATCATCCATACAGATCTTTCCGTAATAGAAGGAAACGGCGGTGGCTCGGCGCGCTGCATGATGACGGAAATCCACCTGCCCTTGCGATAGAAAACATAAAAGCGGATAACCAAACCGGCATCCGCTTTTACATGCTGCATTCAGCTATTTATACTTAATTATTCAAATCCGCTTTGATTTTATCAATCTTAGTTCTGGTATCCGATTTGAAATTATCCCACTTTTCGTCCGTCTCGGCCTGTAATTTATTTAGAGAAACTTTCAGGTCTTCCTTTTCTTTTTGAAGTTCTTTTTTGCGCTCTTTCCATTTATCCTTTTCCTTGGCTGTTGCCTTGTCCATTTTCGCGTCGGCTTCTTCTATTTTCTTATCCAAATTACCAATTGCGCCATCAATCTCGGTTTTTAACGCCTCCTTATCCTCGTTAAGTTTGGCTTTAAAATCGTCGCCGGCGTCTTTCAAATCGTCTTTTGTTTTATCCAGAGCCTCCTCTGCATCCTCTTTCGCTCCCTCAACGGTATCTTTTGCCGAATCCTTTGTTTTGTCTGAACAACTGCTAAAAGTCAACATTCCAAGTGTGAGCATGGATGCCACAAGCCAGGTTATCTTTTTCATTTTTCTTGTGTTTAAATTAATAATTTGAAATTAGTTGCATTCAGTTTTCCAAATAGCAGAAAATATCAAACCAGGGATTATCCCCGTCGTTCCGCGGTAACACTGTGGAAATTAGTACGCAGTAAAGCCATTTTCAGGCTTGATGTGCATTCATTCGTTACCATTTCATTGCTGTGATAGTATAAAATGAAACATAACTACCTTTCAGAGTTATTTCCAACTTGCTTGTATCCTCATTTATAGAGAGCTTTGTCCTATATTCCTATTCCAAAAAGTATGCTTCGAAATTTATCCTTTTCTGCTTTAACATGTCTGGTTGTTTTTGAAAGTTTTGGCCAGTCCGGTCTGCAAAGCGACTCCCTGAAAACCAATCAGCTTGATGAAATTACGGTCAACGCTTTTGAGACAAAAACAAACCGGTTATCAACCACGGCAACAGTCGGCTTACTGACGCCAAAATCCATAGAACGATTTTCCGCCACCACCTGGACGAACGCCGTAAATGCCATTCCCGGTGTAAGAATGGAGGAAAGATCTCCGGGCAGTTACCGGTTTTCTGTTCGCGGCAGTTTAATCAGATCACCTTTCGGCATACGCAATGTTAAGTTTTACTGGAACGGCATCCCTTTTACCGATGCGGGTGGCAATACGCCATTGAATTCTCTTGACTTCGGTGCCGTACAAAGCATGGAAGTGATCAAAGGCCCGGGAAGCAGCTTGTACGGAGCAGGAACGGGCGGGGTTGTTTTAATGCAAAGCCGCACCGATAATCCGGCAATGAACCGGGTAGAACAAAGTGTTGGGTATGGCAAATATGGCTACCAAAGCAGAAATACAACGTTACAAATTGGCGATATTTCCATTCAGTATGGTCATCAGGAACAGGACGGATATCGCAAGCAAAGCGGCATGAAACGTGATGCAATCCGGTTTTCGTCAAACGCTAAAATCGGAGAGAAAGGGCTGCTATCCCTGCTCGGCATGTATTCCGACCTGTCTTACCAAACACCGGGCGGCATAAATCTGGCCCAATATCAGAAAGATCCGACACTGGCGCGCCAGTCTACCCCGACAGTTCCGGGAAGCGAGGCCCAGCATGCGGCTATTTATACCAAGTTTGCACTTTTGGGTGGAAATTATTCGCTGGCCTTGTCTGACAACTGGACACAAAGCACGGCTTTATATTTAACAACAAACGATTTCGCCAACCCGTTTATCAGCAACTACGAAAAACGGGATGAGCAAGGTATTGGCGGCAGAAATATCTGGAAAAACATTTCGCAAATCGGCGACGTAAAAACAAACTGGACAACCGGTTTTGAATGGCAATACGCACGATCGGCGCAGAGAAACTATGATAATAACGGAGGAACGCCGGGCAAGCAACAAACGGTGGAAGATGTCCGCACGAGCAATTTAACCGTTTTCAGCCAACTGGAAGCGATACTTTTCAAGGACCTGACGGCAACCGTAGGTTTAAGCTATAATACCTCAAAATATAAATACGAGCGTTTTTTCGCACTTCCTTATAGCAAAGAGCAGAAAACCTTCGACGGAATTTTTGTTCCAAGAGTTGCTATTAACAAGATTATCGCCAAAACCTGGGCCGTTACGGCTTCGTACAGCAGCGGTTTCTCCCCTCCTACTTTGCAGGAAGTTCGTCCGTCGGCAGGTGGGTTTCGTAAGGACCTGGAAGCAGAGCGCGGCATGAATACAGAAATTGGCATTAGAAAAATAAGCAACCGCGTTACCGCAGAAATTAATGTTTATCATTTTGGCCTGAAGGAAACCATCGTCAGAAGATCGAATGAAGCCGGCTCGGAATTCTTTGTCAATGCGGGAAAAACCAAACAAATTGGTTTGGAATGGAACCTGGGTTATGATATTATTTCGAACCCGAAATCTCCGGTTGCGTTACGCATTTGGGATTCAGGAACCTATACAAAATACTCCTATCAAAATTATCAGCAGGCGGACGTCGATTTAAGTGGTAAACTGATTCCGGGCATTCCCCGTTTTATCCAGACAACGGGCGTTGACGCCTTATTCAGATATGGTTTCTCGCTTTATGCAACTTATCAGCACGGCAGCTCCCTCTACCTGAACGACGCCAATACAGTTAAAAACACGCCATACAACCAATTCACCGCCCGTGCTTCCTGGAAAAAAAGCTGGGGAAATCATTTTTACAGTGAATTGTCGGCATCTGCTGAAAAAGTTAACGCGGCCATTTACAGTTTAGGCTACGATCTGAATGCTTTCGGAAGCCGTTATTACAACTCCGCCCCCAAAAAGAACCTGTGGGTGGGTGTGAAAGTTGGCTGGGAATGGGGAAAGAAGTAATTGTTAAGGGTTCGTTCTTAGGGGTAAATGATGGCAGGTTGAAACTTAATTCCCCTATTGGCTGTAATTATGACTTGGCTTGGCGTTGATTCAGATTTCCTTTCCTTGTTTTCCCAGGCCGTCATTTACAATGAATCGTTTACAATTAACCATTAAAAATTGCATCTCTACATCCATATTCCCTTTTGCAGGCAAGCCTGTCACTATTGTGACTTTCATTTTAGCACCAATACGAAAAACAAACGTGCTATTGTGGAGGCCATCGCAAAGGAGATTGTTCTGAGAAAAGACTACTTGCAGACAAACGCATTGCAAACCATTTATTTTGGCGGCGGCACTCCCTCTTTACTGGATGCCTCTGAGCTTTCTTTGCTACTGGAAACGATAAACACCCATTTCCAGGTAGATCCGGGTGCTGAAATTACGCTGGAGGCCAATCCAGATGACCTGAATAAAGAAAAACTGGCGCAATTGAGCGCAGCAGGAATTAACAGATTAAGCATCGGCATTCAGTCATTTCATGAGCCTCATTTAAAATTCCTTAACCGGGTCCATGATTCGTTTGAGGCCGGGAATTGTGTAAAACTTGCGCAGGATGCAGGTATCAATAATATTTCCATTGACCTGATTTATGCCATTCCGGCACCCGATCACGGTATTCTCGAACAGGATTTGCAGCGGGCTTTTGAGCTGAATGTATCACATATTTCAGCATATTGTCTTACCATAGAGCCTCAGACGGCTTTTGGCAGCTGGCTGAAGAAGAAAAAGATCAAGCCGATCGACGAAGAATTTGCCGCACAGCAGTTTGAGATACTGATCGCGGGTTTAGCAGACAAGGGTTACGAACAATATGAGATTTCGAACTTTGCACGAAACGGACAGTATAGTCGGCATAACAGTTCGTACTGGAAACAACGCTCCTACCTGGGCGTTGGGCCAAGCGCACACTCCTATAACCAGGTCAGCAGACAATACAATGTCTCCAGCAATGCGCAATATCTTGCCACTATCCAGGAAAACAATATTCCCGCAACGATTGAAATTCTCACATCCTCGGATCAGACGAATGAATATTTACTGACCGGGCTCCGCACCAAATGGGGCTGCGATCTTGCCAAACTAAGCCAAATGTCAAACAGTAAGTTTGAATTACAAAACAGAGCTGAGCTGTCGGAAATGACGCAAAAAGGCTGGCTGTATGTAGATAACGGAACAATATTACTTACCCAGGCAGGCAAGTTGTTTGCCGACCGTATTGCCAGCGAATTGTTCCTTGAAGATTAAAAATCAACCGGGGCACATAAAATCAGATTTTACGTACCCCGGTTTGATTAACAGGTTCAATTTAGATTAGGTAAATTCTTTATTGCTTCACAATTTTAGCAGTGCTGGTGGCCCCATTCAACTGGTTAACCTGAAGAACATAAATACCCGCTCCTACTTGCGACAAATCAATTTTATCAGAAGAAGCTGACAATGCCATGCGCTTCCCGGCTGCATTGATCAGATAAATTTCTTTCACATTATTCCAATCCTGCGTTGCGATCGTTGCCTGGTTGATAACCGGGTTCGGATAAACTGCCAATGCCGCGACACCATTTACGGAAACATCGCGCACACGACTGAAAGCATAAGTCCCGTCAAGATCTGTCATTTTCAAACGGTAGTAATTTTTTCCGTTAACAGGGTTGCTATGCACAAATTGGTAATGGGCCAGCTCTTTGCTTTCGCCTTTTGACACAACCGTCCCAACAAAATTCCACTGTTTCGCGTCTGTGCTATGCTGAATTTCAAAACGGTCGCTGTTTGTTTCAAGTGTCGTTTCCCAGTTTAAAACAGCCTGATTTCCTTCATTACTGACAGTGAAAGAAGTTAATGTTACCGGAAGTGGCGTCGTGGAAGGCGGTAAAAAAGCAGAACAAAAGTTATGGAACTCAAAACCATTTGTTTGCTCTACATGACCACCAATAATGGTTTGCCCGTTAATATTGCCGCCAGAACCCGTCAGATTTGCAAAGGGTGCCAAAACAGCTCCTTCCAATGCATAACTAGCCAATGAAATACTGGTGGCTTTCGGGAAATTGAATACCGTTTTAGCCCGGTAAGTAGCGCCGGTTGTGATAGAACCACCGTTAATCCCTACAATTTTATTGGTCACATTGATTAACACCTCGGACGTAACCGGGATATTCTGAAACTTAAGATCAAAAGTTTTACCATCCGGAATGGTTAACGAAAATACATTGGTTGCAGCATCCGTACCTTTCAGAAGGATCTCTACGTAATTTCCATACACATTATAAACTACCGTTCCTGTCGTGGTTTTCGCATCCAGTGTTGCAGACAGGTTTTCATAATAAGTCTTAAGATTCGTAAATGAAAGGCGTCCCGTTATACCGCCCGTGTTTACACCTGTTCCGGCGGGATGGGTAGGCAGCTGCGAACCTGCATTCAGCGTGTTGTAAATAAAATTACCGATCATTCCCCAGTTATTCCTGTTTGTGAAGTTTCCGTTCACAATAAGGTTATCGGTGCCGGGAGTCGTGCTGCGTCCTTCGGGAGCAGATCCTACGCTATAACTGTTTGGCGCATTAAAATTACCCCCAACGGCCAATCTTCCTTCTGTATCTCCCCCCAGCGCATTAAGATCACCAAAAATGATAGCATTAAAATTCCCATTACCGACAAAACCCGGACCGAAATATGAATTGGGAACGGTCAGGGCAACAGTCGCTGAACATTGCGAGAAAGCCGGAGCTGAAATTTGCGTAAAAGAAAAAATAAGAATAAAACTTAAATACCAAAGTGTACATTTTTCAAAAAAAGCTTGCATAGAGTATGGGT
The DNA here is from genome assembly GCF_030929615.1 of Dyadobacter sp. LHD-138. Taxonomy (GTDB): domain Bacteria; phylum Bacteroidota; class Bacteroidia; order Cytophagales; family Spirosomataceae; genus Dyadobacter. The sequence goes on from NZ_JAVFVU010000006.1 coordinate 278,989, forward strand.
TAAAATTGTATTATTTCAATTTTGTAGAAAAAATCTTACACCTGAAATTATTAGTTCTAAACAGACAATTATTTTCAGGAAAACACTTCTACAAATCACAAACTACTTACATGTAATGATTTACACACGACAAATATACACTTGCATATGATTAAAAAACACTGTTTTCTAATGAAAAAAGATCAAAAAAACCGTTTCGTAGAAGGTATTGCAATTGTACTTATAAAGTATTTTGACAGACACAAATATTATGTAGTGTAACCATTACAAGCCATGTAGTTTATTTACTTTTCTAAAATTTTTTCAAACCAACTGACATAGGGTTGTCACTAGACCATGCTTGATTTGCATCGTCACTAAAAAAAAGAAACTATGAAACTGATCCCGATTTTGTTGAAAGAAATGGAACTCGAAGCACAAACCACACGAAAGATGCTGTCCAGAATACCAAGCGACCACTACGACTGGCGGCCACACCCGAAAAGCATGACCGTGCAGCAACTGGCCACGCACATTGCCGAATTACCATCCTGGATACCTATGACCCTGACAACTGATGAACTTGATTTTGCTAGCAATCCATACAAATCTGAGGTTATTGCGGATACTCCTGCGTTGCTTGAGTATTTTGAAAAAACTCTTTCAGAGGCAAAAGAATCCTTACAAGGCGCCCTGGAAGAGCAACTGGATGATCTCTGGACGTTACGAAACGGTGAGGAAATTTACAGTAACACCTCAAAAGCAGAGGTTATCCGCATGACGTACTGCCAGATCGTACACCACAGGGCACAGATGGGTGTATTTCTAAGACTTTTAGATGTGCCGATACCGGGCAGTTACGGTCCGAGTGCCGATGATATGAGCTTTTAAATATACTTTTTATTGACGTTGTTCAAACTTATAGGTAATCCCGAAGGGATGGTATGTAAGCTTAATCAACTACTTTATATAAAAAATACCGGACCGAAAGTTTTACACACTTTCAATCCGGTATTTTTATGAAATTTTGATCAAATTAAGCGACCAGCTCAACTTCCAAAGTTTTCTCCGCATTCAACAGTTTAGAAATAGGGCATTTTTCTTTCGCTGCGTGTGCTATTTCGTCAAACTGCTCCGCAGTAATCGAAGGCACTTTACCCTTTAATACCAGCGCGCTTTTGGTAATTGCACCCTGAGAAGGATCAAGCGTGATCACGGCAGAAACATTCAGTTCGTCTGCTGTAAAACCGGCCTCATTTAAAAGAAAGCTCAGCTGCATGGCAAAACATCCTGCGTGAGCAGCCGCAACCAATTCCTCGGGATTTGTTCCTTTTCCTTCTGCAAAACGTGTATTGAAAGAATACTGTGTATTGTCAAGGACAGTACTTTGTGTACTCATCACCCCGACACCCTCTTTTCCTGTACCTTTCCAAACGGCATTGGCTCTGCGATTGATCATATCTTTGCTTATTTTTGAAGTAATGAATTGCTTTAATATTACAAGACTGAAAAATAACATCTTACTCTAATCATTGCAAATTAATTAATCATTAATGATTTACAGGATCAGTATCTCCCAGATATAGAGCCTGATGAACATTCCCGGTTAATTTATTTTGTAAATGAAAAGTTAACGGTCTAAATTTATTAGGGCAATTAAAAAACATACCATACGTTTGTAACCAGTAAAAATCACATAGCCAATATACTCATGATGAAAAAACTCATTCCCCTGCTGCTTATCATTTCGGTTCTTTTTGCAGGCTGTAAAGGAGACGACGGCGCCCCCGGTGCAGATGGCGTCAACGTTGTAGGAACCACCATTGAAGTAGAGAAAGTAAATTTCAATACGGCTAATAAATTTGCCCTAACGCTGAAATTTACGGATGTAACAAAAGTTAAGGTTTTGGAATCTGACGCAGTACTCGTTTACGTTCTTTGGGAAACAATTGATTCTCAAACTCCCGTATGGCGTTTGATGCCTCAGTCGATTTTGGATGTGCGAGGTGTACAATACAAGTTCGACTATTCTCCGATAGATTTCAGTGTATTTCTTGAAGCAGAAGATGCAAACTTTAATCTTGCGACACTTCCAAACAGATATACTCAAAACCAAACTTTCCGTATCGTTGTCATCCCATCTGACTTTACAGCAAGAAAAAGCGCAGAAGTTGATTACAGCAATTATGAAGCCGTAAAAGCGCAGTTCAATTTGGATGACAGTAAAATAATAAAGTACTCGGCCAACTAATTTCTATCCCTGCAGGAACGGATTATTGCCGCGGCACATTTTTTGACAATGCCAATAAAGAGGCTGTCTCAAAAGGGCAGTCTCTTTTTTTGCGTATATAGTGTTGTTTATTTTTTCAGAATTGATTATCTTTAGTTATAAGCAAATCAGGAAAAATGGGCCGCAGACAACCTACTTT
>NZ_JAVFVU010000007.1 GCF_030929615.1 Dyadobacter sp. LHD-138
AAAGTAGGTTGTCTGCGGCCCATTTTTCCTGATTTGCTTATAACTAAAGATAATCAATTCTGAAAAAATAAACAACACTATATACGCAAAAAAAGAGACTGCCCTTTTGAGACAGCCTCATTATTTTTGGTTTACATCCAAGAAAATAGTCCGGCAGTTACTCCACAGGTACTAATTTTTGCCCAAGCTGTTCATGCAACGACAGAAAGTCATAGTGATTCCAGGCCTCTGCAATTTTTCCCGATTCGACTTTTATCATGCAGATGCCAGGCACGACAACAACTTTATTACTCGCTGTATGGGTAGCTGTGATAAGGGTTCGGGCAGATTCCATGTCATCTTCGGAAACAACATCTTCCACATCTATGGTGATGTTGTGGAACCGGGAAGTGAAATCTCTGAAAAATAACTTAAATCCGGGGACTCCTTTTGTATTATTTTCAGTGACAATGCCGTGAAATTCAGCATCGTTAGCCATAAGACGGTCGATGGCGTTTTCATCGTTTTGATTCCAAACCTGATCAAACCATCGATACAGTAAAGAGGATTGTATTTTACGCATAACATGAAAGTTTAGAGCGAAAAATAGTTTTAGTTTTAAAAGCGGGAATATGATGTATTCTACTCGTTATTTCCTTGTATGGATTGGCGCAAAACTTGCAGCGCATGCGACCGTTTTAGTATAAATCAAAGTGCCGATGAAATAATTCTATGAAGATAGGGAATAGTACTATAAAACAATTGCATTGTCTTACCTAAGTTTGGGCTATCAATACACTTCACGATATCCTTTGAAAACTATGAACAGACATTGCACTTCCCCGGCCCCATGTTCCCTGATCCGGATCACTAAATCCGACGTTAAAAATAAATGCACTTCAAAGATCAAGAATCTCCTGGCCGGTCTGTATGTTGTAAAGATCGTTCGTAAAAATGGCAAAGAAACCGTTCAGGGAATTGCTGTAAGCAGGTAAATTAGTTTGTATAAAGGATAAAGCCCGTATCCGGCGTTTTGGAGATACGGACTTTGTTGGAACAATGACTTAGATGAATCAAAGATGATTTTTAATCACATTTGGTTGATCGTAATAATTACATGGAAGCTGCCGGAATTCGATTGTAGAAACTAGACGGCTCGGCCCATGGCTGGGCGTTAATGCAGCTCCCATATTTTTTACAGACAGTTGTCTCCATTCTATTAACCCAGCAATATGAAAGTTATAGTTGTTGATCAGTTCCCAATACAAAGGAACGGACTTGTGCGGTTTTTAAATGATCATTTCCCTGGTGCGACCATCCATGAGTGGGACCAGGTCGATCGCCTTTTTGATGTTCCAATGTTAACGTCTGTGGGGTTGATTGTCATCGGTTTAAGTCACCACTATCCCATCAATACTTCGAAGGCATTAAAGAATATAAAACGCTTGCATAAGTCGGCGAAAATAATTCTGTATGATGACAAACCGGAGGCGGAGGCTGTTATTTACTTTATGCAAAAAGGTGTTGACGGTTATCTAACTAAAACGACGTCGCGGGAAGATCTGTTACAATATTTTCTGGATATTTTACAGGGAAATAGGCGGATTGGTCTGGACATCATGGAAATTATATTTTCAGGTTGGCATCTTTTTAGAGAAGAGCAACCTAAAAGCAAACAGTTAACGGCCCATGAGTATGAAATTGCCAAATACCTTAGCGAAGGAATGAAGACAAGCCGGATTGCTTATTTGCTCGACAGAAAAGCGTCAACGATCAGCACGATAAAATCGACGATTTTCAGAAAGCTGGATATCGATAACGTGATGAAACTAAGAGATCGGATGGGTTCTATGCAAGGATTATGATCCTTCCGGCTATTCCGTTCTCAGGCCACGTAAACTGGTAAGTTTATTCATGAATCGGTTAAACTTCATAATTTGGTTTGACGACGCTTAGACCGCTCCACTCCTTATTTCTAGGTAAGAGTCCGGGTTTTGTACTTCTATGACTACTTAAATAGATATTTTTGTCTGTTCCACTCCTAAAATTACCTATGATTTAGAGCTAAGGGCTCCTGCCGGGTACCATTGGCTTTAACATAATTTATGCAACAGACATAACATGAGATAAATGACAAAAGTCATTTTGTTTTGGATATAGCCTCACCAACTTCCCAGCAAATATAGTTTTTCGCGAAATAGTATCTTGTAGAAATATTTTAATTAGAAATAAATTTATTACTGTTTGAGTAAAATTCAATATTTGGAATTAAATGAGTTTAATTCCAAATATTTGTGAGGTTACCCGTACCAATCATGTCTATCTTGGCGGAGCATATTGAGCTATCGGATCTCTGCCTGTGAAATAGATTTTTATCATCTCGGATTGTATAAAGCTAAACACATGAAGAATTTTTTGATTGTAGAAGACCACCCCTCCATCAGAATGAGCGTGAGAATCATGCTCAACGATATTGTTCCTGGTGCCAAAGTTAATGAAGTGCCCACATTTTACGAGGCCCAGAACCGGCTAAAGGCCAATAGTTACGATATGATCATCCTGGATCTAAATGTTCCTGGCGGAGATCATTTAGGCATGATTGAAAAGATCAGGCAATTACAGGAAAAAGTTTCTATCCTTATTTACTCGGGATACGAGGAGGCGTTGTATGCATTGCCTTATGTTTCTGCCGGTGCCAATGGCTTTGTTTCTAAAACCAGCTCTGAAAAAGAATTCCGGGATGCGGTCTTATCCCTCATCAACAACCGGCAGTATGTGAGTACTGCGATTCAGCAACAACTGTTGAATGTATTGAAAAAGGATAAAAGGGATGGTTACAATCCTCTTATGCTACTTACCGATCGTGAAACAGACGTGATGACACTTGTCCTACAAGGCTTGTCCTCGAAGGAAATCTGTTCCATAACGAACCTGAAAATGTCCACCATAAGTACTTTCAAACTGAACATTTTTAAAAAGATGGGGGTCACCAACTCCATTGATCTTTATAAAAAGGTGGAACTGCTGAAATCGGAACACCACAATAGTATGCAATGATCCATGCAAAAGGCATAACAGACCTTCATAACAAATGAATATACCCTTGCCAAGACTCCCTAAGGGATCCTGTTTTCTGCCCCTTGCATTCCTCGTGACGGGGTCAGCTTATGCCCAAAACGGGCCAGATTTGACAGACGGTTGTTCATTTAAACATTATACCGACGAAAACGGCCTTCCGCAGAATAGCGTCAAAGATATTGCGCCTGATCTTGAAGGGTTTGTTTGGCTGACGACAGAAAATGGACTGGTTCGTTTTGACGGTAGACGATTTAAAGTTTTCAACAAATCAAATCTGGATATTTCAACGAACAGGCTTACCTGGTTTCAGCCAAGTATGCAGAAAAGAAGCAACCATCTTTATGCTTTGACCTCAAACATGGATTTTTTTCGAATTCAAGGTGGGCAGGTATTTAGGGACAATCAATATGTAGCCAGAATTTTAGACGTAAGGGAAGGACTGTTAAAAATCCTGCTACCCGTAAGCGGGCCCGGCATACAAAGAACTGCACTGACCCCGCCGAAATACAAATAGTGATCCGGAGGAAACCATTCCTGATTAATAAAATTCCAATTTTCACCCCGCTTAATCTCTATTTACTCACGCTGGATGCAAAAAAATATCCATGAGGAGCATTTGAAAAACACCTCTACAAATTCTCTCCCAACGCCAGGACTATACTGAAACATTGGGATGTAAAACACAATGTATTCGTATTGTTTTACGAGAAAAGGAGCAAGTTAATCTGGATGGCTACCGAAGATGGGACAATTTATAGCATTGATCCCCTGAAAAAAAAATCTTCTCCTGTATTTTTTTTCAGGGGGCCTACAAGCCCCAAATGGCTTGAGAAAATAGGGAACACATTATGGATTGGGAGCCCTAAGGGACTCTATAACATTGGGCCCGGCAAAAGAAAAGTCAATGTTATTCAAGGCACTGAAAACCTGAACGTAAGAAGCCTTCACGTATCCAATCCGGCGGAGATATGGTTCACCACGTATGAGAACGTTTTTTTTCCTTACTGAAATAACACATTAATCAAATTACCCTCGGATAAAAATCATTTCCTCGATACTTCTCATTGTATCCTGGAAGACAAAAATGGCTATTTCTGGATTACAACCAACAAGGGCCTGTTCCAGAAATCTAAAAGCGAATTGCTTCGGTATGTCCAAACCAGATCTGTCAGCTCGTATTATCATTATTATTCCCGTGAAAGTGGTTTCAAAACGAATTTAATACCTTATTTGCTAAATGTCTGATAATGAATCAACTTTTCATGAATCATGGTATCTCTTTGAGCCGTTCCGTCAAAAATATGGATGAATGTCAGCCTATCCCTTCGAAGGTAAAAGTCATCGTTACTAGTCCCGCCCGGGTTGATAAGAAACGCCAATGATATTATTTTGCCCTAAAATATCTATCGTATTATTGCAATAAATAAAAATATTTTTACCTTTGGCACATGGGAGTTACAAAGACAGAAGTTTTTACGGACAAACAGAACCGTATCGCTGATTTGGCGAAAGCACTGGCGCATCCGGCTCGGATTGCCATTATTCAGCATTTACTGAAAGAAAAATCCTGTGTATGCGGGGATTTGGTAGAAGTGCTTCCACTGGCGCAGGCTACCGTATCCCAGCATTTGAAAGAGCTTAAACAGATTGGGATTCTTCATGGAGAAATTAATCCGCCGCGTGTATGTTATTGTATTAACGAAACCGTCTGGCAGGAGGCAAAGGCTATTTTTGGCGAAATTTTTGAGACAGAAGTGGCCGTTAATTGTTGCAAATAGGTAAAAGAGTATTCGTTTTTCATATATAAATTAATCGTAATATAGCAATGAATAGTTTAAATCCAATGAACTGGCAGGCGTTTAAAAACAGGCTGCTGGAAAATCCGGACCGGGTCCTGCAATTCCAGTATGGGGAGAATCTGTTTGTAGATACATCGTATCATATCACGGAGATAAAGCAGGCACCAATTGTATCGGTGGATTGTGGCGGGGTGATGAACAGCTGGACTGAAGTTATTGTCCAATTGTGGGAACCGCCGGTTGGAGAAACGGAAAGGGCCATGAAAGTGAGCAAAGCCCTATCGATCATTAACCTGGTTGAGAAATCACTTCGGTTAAATCCGAATGCTACGGTGAAAATTGAGTTTGGCAATTCTAAATTTGATACCCGCCAGATGTATCCGGGCGAGTTTCATACGGAGGGCGACTCATTCACAGTAAACCTGGTTCCCGACTTTACGCAGTGCAAAGCATTGACCAGAAATGAAAGTTGTGGCACTACAGCATCCGGCGCGTCCTGCTGCAAGTAGGTTACACAGAGAACCACTGAGATATAAAGAGAGGGACACAGAGTTTTTTGTTCGGTCATTAATGCAGCTCGGTGGATCTCTTTTTCACGTTGTGGAACCGCTGTGTAACCTCATTTTTAACATCTAAAATCTAAAAAATGAAAAATATATTAGTGCTTTGCACAGGAAACAGTTGCCGCAGTCAGATTGCTGAAGGGTATTTGAAATATTTCGCTGGAAATAAAGCCGTCGTGTATAGCGCAGGCGTCGAAACCCACGGGGTTAACCCCAGAGCGATTGCTGTGATGGCCGAAGATGGAATTGACATTTCAGCGCATACTTCCAATCATATCAATGAATATCAGGATGTGGACTTCGATTTTGTGATTACGGTCTGTGACAATGCGAAAGAACGCTGCCCGTATTTCCCAACCAATGCAGTCAAGTTTCATCATAACTTCCCTGATCCGGCCAAAGCGACCGGTGATGAAGCGCAGATAGCGGAATCATTCAGATCGGTGCGGGAAATGATCAGGAAGTATAGTGAAAACTTCGTCAAAGAAAATTTATGAAATGTAGTGACCGTAAAAAATTAGGATTTCTTGACCGGCATCTTACTTTATGGATTTTTCTGGCCATGGCGATCGGGGTGGGGCTGGGTAATTTTGTTCCTGCCATTCCTGCGTATATCAATACTTTTTCAAGCGGGACCACCAATATCCCCCTGGCCATCGGGTTGATTTTGATGATGTATCCGCCGCTGGCCAAGGTTAGATACGACAAAATGGGGGAGCTGTTCAGAAATACTAAAGTGATGACGGTTTCATTGACCCTGAACTGGATTATTGGTCCGGTCTTAATGTTTACACTGGCCGCTGTTTTCCTTTCAGATCACCCGGATTACATGATTGGCTTGATTTTGATTGGTCTTGCGCGTTGTATTGCCATGGTATTGGTATGGAATGAGCTGGCGGATGGAAGCCGGGAATATGCAGCAGGACTGGTTGCATTGAACAGCGTTTTTCAGGTACTCTTATACAGCTTTTATACGTATTTTTTCATTACGGTCTTGCCTCCGCTGATCGGCTTGAAAGGATTTGAACAGAGTCTGGCGGTAGACATCACCATTGCTGAAATTGCTGCGAGCGTGGGTATTTATCTGGGGATTCCCTTTGTGGCGGGTGTGGTAAGCCGTGTTGGCCTGACCAAGCTGAAAGGAGAGAATTGGTACGAAAATAAATTTATACCTTTCATCTCGCCTTTAACCTTGCTTGCACTTTTGTTAACGATTATGCTGATGTTCAGCCTGAAAGGCGCGCTGATCGTTCAGTTGCCGGGTGATGTGCTGTTGATTGCTGTACCCCTGGTTATTTATTTTGCCATCATGTTTTTGATCAGCTTTTTTGTGGCAAGATGGCAAGGGGCTGATTATGCGCAAAATGCCTCGATTGCCTTTACTGCTTCCGGGAATAATTTCGAGCTGGCCATCGCCGTTGCCATTGGCGTATTTGGCATTAATTCCGGTCAGGCGTTTGTGGGCGTAATTGGGCCGCTGGTAGAAGTACCTGCGCTGATTGCCCTTGTCAATGTCGCTTTCTGGCTTCGTAAAAGATATTATAAAACAGAAATGGCCTAATAAAAGTAGTTGCCAGTCAAATCAGACTTTTACTTTCTGATTATCTCATCCTTAATATCATTGGCATGCTTATTGATAGACAAACATTTCTTAAAGACATTTCCCTGCTGGCAGGCGCATCTGTGATTTCGTCTGACGTTTTCGCAGCATTAATCAAAGAGAGCAAGAGCAACGTTAAATTGGGGTTTGTTACGTATTTATGGGGAAAGGATTGGGACCTTGCAACGATTATCAAAAACTGTATACAAACCAATATTGGGGGTGTCGAACTGCGGGTTGATCATGCGCATAAAGTAATGCCGGAACTTGTTAGCTCCCAAAGGACAGAGGTTAAAAAGCGGTTTGCGGACAGCACCGTGAAAATTATCGGGCTTGGCACTAACCAGCAGTATGACTACCCGGATCAGGGAAAAGTGAAGGCGTCGATTGAAAGGACAAAGGAATTTATCAGATTAAGTGCAGATGTGGGCGGCTCCGGGGTTAAAGTAAAACCCAACGGACTTCACAAGGAAGTGCCGGTCGAAAAAACACTTGCCCAGATTGGCGGGTCTCTGCATGAACTCGCCCAATTTGCGGCGGATTATGGGCAGCAACTGAGACTGGAAGTGCACGGAGAAGAAACTCAGGAGCTTCCGAACATCAAAAAAATCATGGAGTATGCCGACCACCCCAATGCCAAAATCTGCTGGAACTGCAATAAGCAGGATCTGAATGGCCTGGGTTTTCAATATAATTTTGATCTTGTCAAACAATACTTTGGTGATACCTGTCACGTTCGGGAATTGGACAGGACAGATTATCCATACCAGGCCTTGCTAAATAATCTCGTAAAAATGGACTACAAAGGGTGGGTTCTGCTGGAATGTCACACGGATCCGATCGATAAAGTAAAGTCAATGATGGAACAACGTAAGGTTTTCGACAGGATGATTTAAAAAATAGCGCAGCAAAACCAGTTGTGAATTATTTGATTTCATTAACTTTGTGCCATGGAAAATCAACTGGTTTCTTCTGTTGTGGGGTTCAACACCGTCGATCTTAAATTGAAAGGGTTTAAAGCCTATGAGATAGAAACGGCCGTTAGTCCCGTTCCTTCTTACAGTCGCCGGGACTTTTATAAGATATGCATGATCACGGGTAAAACCATGATTCATTATGCCAATAAGGGCATTGAACTTGATGATACCTTTTTGTTTTTTGCCAACCCGCATATCCCGTATTCGTCGGAAGTTTTATGTTCCTCGCAGACTGGTTTTGCATGCCTTTTCACAGAAGAATTTCTTAAAATTAATGACCGCTCGGAAAGTCTTCAGCAGTCACCCTTATTTAAACTTGGGGGTACGCCGCTGTTTACCCTCGATCAAGAACAGAAGAAATTTCTAGGTATCCTGTTCAGGAAAATACTCCAAGAACAGGATGCAGATTATGTCTATAAAGACGAATTGGTGCGTAATTATATCAATTTGATCATCCATGAGGCATTAAAATTACAACCCTCTGGCAACTTCTTTAAACACAAAAATGCGTCTTCCCGTATTACGTCCCTTTTCCTTGAGTTGCTGGAAAGACAGTTTCCGATCGAAAGTCCCGGACATCCGCTTGTATTAAGGACCGCTAAGGATTATGCTACGAGGCTTTCGGTACACGTGAACCATCTGAACCGCTCAGTCCGGGAGGTGACGGGTAAATCCACGACGACCCTGATTGCCGACCGGATCATTATTGAAGCAAAAGCACTTTTGCAGCATACCGACTGGAGTATCGGCGACATTGCATACGGGCTCGGATTTGAGTATCCTACGCATTTTAACAACTACTTTAAAAAAATGACGGGTACCGTGCCGAAATCGGTCAGGGTTTAAATTGTTTGAAATATTTACTTTTCTGTTTGTAATTCGTTACCCGGAGCATCTTTTCCATCAGTAATTTTGCCTTGATTTCAATGATCTTTTAACGAAGAAGCAGAATTCCTGCAAACCGTATTGAAGTCGGGTAATGTTAACCATGATACAATGATGACGGTCGGCTTTGCATTACAACGAAAATGTTCTATGGGATCATTTGCTAAAAAAAAACGAAATTTAGAAAAGTCGGCGTTTCGCGTATCGGGCTTAACCTTTCAGACAAAAAGGTATAGAAATAGATCATTTGAGAGCAATAAAGAAAAAACGGAATTCTTAAAAATAAACATTATGAACCAAACAGATATAAAGCTGACAGAAGCGCCCGAAGGGGCAGCACAGGCTCCTGTTGACTACTTTACAGGCGTGGCGTGGATAAAAACCCTGGTGCCGCCGAATGATCAGACGGATTGTGTTGTGAGTGATGTCACTTTTCAGCCGGGGGCACGCAATAGCTGGCATACACACCCGAACGGACAAATTCTGGTGGTTACTGCTGGGACTGGTTATTATCAGGAGCAAGGCAAGGCCATTCAGCTTCTTCGGGTGGGTGATGCTGTGAATATTGCACCGGATGTCGTGCATTGGCACGGCGCAGCGGCAGATAGTCCGTTTGTGCATATTGCAATCAATCCCAATGAGAGCAAAGGTGGTGCCGTAGTATGGCTGCAACCGGTGACGGATGAAGAGTATTATGCTTACCGATAGCGTGTAAATATTTCCCGTAGACGATGATTTTCATGACCCGATCATCGCCAACTATAACAAAATCACAAGGATTGATACCGCATTAACCGAAAACGGCCATTAGGCTGTTTTTGAAGATTGTTCGCACTATCAGTCCTTGTGATTGTTTGTTTGATTTTCTTAACTTTGTCATATGGACAAAAATGCAATCTCTCAGACTTCCGATTTAAAATTAAGTGACCTCAAACTGAAAGGTTTTAAGGTGTATAAAGTGGACAGCGGTGTGAATGCGGTGCCGTCTTACAATCGGAGGGACTTCTATAAAATTTGTATCAATACGGGAAGGAATATTATTCATTACGCCGACAGAGGCATTGAAACGGAAGGGACGATCCTGTTTTTTGGCAATCCGCATATTCCTTACTCGTGGGAGATTGTCTCGTCGTCATATAGTGGCTATGCCTGTGTTTTTACGGAAGATTTTCTGAAAAGCGATGTGCGTAGTGAGAGTTTGCAGCAATCACCGTTGTTCAAGATTGGCGGTACACCTGTTTTTTATCTGGATGAGTCCCAAAAAAACTTTCTCATCACGTTGTTTGAAAGGATGGTGGCAGAGCAGGCTGAGGATTATGTGTATAAAGGTGAGCTGATCCGTAATTACATTAATCTGATGATTCACGAGGCTTTGAAAATGCAGCCTTCCGAAAACTTTTTCGCACATAAAAACGGATCATCCCGTTTGACTTCTTTGTTTCTTGAACTATTGGAACGGCAGTTTCCGATCGAAAGTCCGGAGCAGTCTCTCCGACTAAAAACTGCCCTGGATTTTGCCAGCGGGCTGTCCGTGCACGTTAATCATCTTAACCGCTCCGTGAAAGAAGTGACGGGGAAGTCAACCACCGCACATATTTCCGAAAGAATCATCAGTGAAGCCAAAGCGCTGTTGCGGCATACCGATTGGAGCATTGCCGACATCGGTTATGCACTGGGCTTTGAATATCCGACCTATTTTAATAATTATTTCAAACGAATGACCGGCACGGTACCTAAGTCTGTTCGAGCGTAAAATGTTTGAAATTCTTACTTTTTTGTTTGAAAGTTGTTAACGGTAATACCATTTGCCGCGCGAACTTTGCACGATCAAAATAGATTGCAAAGAAAGATGGTTGACAAGACCATTTTTCGTTGCGAACGGTGGCAGTGTATACAAGCTTATTTGCACAGAAGTCTATACTGAAACGGATACGCGTAAACCTGCACCCCACCGCTTCTTAGCTGGTATTTTGCTCGTTAATTTTAAAATTCATTAACCGATAGAACTAAAAACAATGGAAAAGCGACAATTAGGAAACAATGGTCTAGAGGTTTCGGCTCTGGGCCTGGGTTGTATGGGGCTTAGCTTTGGCTACGGTCCTGCAACCGATACCCAGGATGCAATCAAATTAATCAGGACGGCATTTGAGCGGGGCGTTACGTTTTTTGATACCGCCGAGGCTTATGGTCCGTTTATAAATGAAGAACTGCTGGGAGAGGCCGTAGCTCCCTTCCGTGATGAAATTGTTATTGCTACTAAATTCGGCTTTGAAGACGGAGATTCCAAAGCAGGCCTGGATAGCCGTCCTGAGCGTATAAAAACGTTTGTTGAGGCTGCCTTAAAAAGGCTTAAAACGGACCGGATCGACCTTTTGTATCAACACCGGGTTGATCCGAATGTGCCGATCGAAGAGGTAGCTGGAACGGTGAAGGACTTGATTCAGCAAGGAAAAGTGAAGCATTTTGGGCTTTCCGAAGCAGGTGTGCAAACGATTCGTCGTGCCCATGCCGTGCAGCCGGTGGCTGCGCTTCAGAGCGAATATTCGCTTTGGTGGAGAGAGCCGGAAGCAGAAATCATCCCGACACTTGAAGAACTGGGCATTGGTTTCGTTCCGTTTAGTCCGCTCGGGAAAGGTTTTCTCACCGGAAAGATTGACGAAAATACAACATTCGATAGTACGGATTTCCGTAACATTGTTCCCCGTTTTGCCGCGGATGCCCGGAAAGCGAATCAGGCTTTGGTTGATTTGTTGAACAAGATCGCGGAACAGAAGAACGGAACGCCTGCGCAGATCGCTCTTGCCTGGCTGCTCGCGCAAAAACCATGGATTGTACCCATTCCAGGTACAACAAAGCTGCACCGGTTGGAAGAGAATTTAGGCGGTGCAACGGTTGTATTGAGTGAAGAGGATTTAATTAATATTGAAAATGCTGCATCGGAAATTACCGTTCAGGGCGCGCGCTATCCGGAAGCGTTGCAGAAAAGAGTAGGTAATTGAAGATCCGCAGATATTGTTTTTTCTGGCAGCAATGCATTGAGCCGGGCAAATGTTAAAATTGAATTAATCAAATACATCCGTGGAAGTAAATTGTGCATTGCCATTTTCTACGGATTTTAAGAACCATAAACAATAAGAAACAGACATGGAAGTTAAAAATGTAAAAGCATTTGGAACAGCAAGTGCAGAAGAAGAAGAACTTAAAACGTTAGCTATTCAACGGAGGACAGCGACGGCACATGACGTTGAAATAGAAATTCTTTATTGCGGTATTTGTCATTCGGACCTGCACTCTGCAAGAAACGAATGGCATAACACCATCTACCCGATCGTTCCCGGACATGAAATTGTTGGTCGTGTCACCAACATTGGCGGGCATGTGAAGAAGTTTAAAGTGGGAGATCTCGCGGCAGTGGGCTGTATGGTGGACTCCTGTCGGGAATGTGAGTATTGCAAGGAAGGTCTGGAACAGTTTTGTGATCCGGGCAATACGCTGACTTTCAATTCGCCGGATAAGTATCTGGGCGGACAAACCTACGGCGGTTATTCGCAGAGCATTGTGGTTGACGAAAATTACGTACTCAGCGTACCCGAAAATCTGGATCTGGCTGGAACTGCGCCATTACTTTGTGCGGGTATAACAACGTATTCTCCACTGAGACACTGGAAAGTGGGCCCGGGTAGTAAAGTCGGCGTAGTCGGCATAGGCGGTCTGGGACACATGGGGATTAAGCTGGCCAAAGCCATGGGTGCGCATGTCGTGGTTTTTACAACTTCGGTTTCTAAAACGGAGGACGCTAAACGTCTCGGTGCAGATGAGGTTGTTTTGTCGACCGATCCGGACCAAATGAGTAAATACGCAAAGAGCCTGAATTTTATCCTGGACTGTGTTTCGGCACAACACAATATCGATGCTTATCTGAATCTGCTGAAAGTGGATGGTGCCCTTGCCTTGGTGGGTGCGCCCATGGAGCCGCTTCCGGTGACCTCGTTCAGTTTGATCCTGGGCAGACGAAGTTTTGCAGGATCGAATATCGGCGGTATTGCCGAAACCCAGGAAATGCTGGACTTCTGTGCCGCACATAATATCACCTCCGACATTGAACTGATTGGCGTTGATCAGGTTAACGAAGCTTATGAGCGTCTGCTCAAAGGTGATGTGAAATACAGGTTTGTGATTGATATGGCTTCGCTGAAATAACTGCGTTGTTTAAGTTGATGTGTATGGAAAGGGGAAAGGCTTTATGTTGGTTCCCCTTTTTGATTTTGCCTGGCCCGGGTTTCTGCTTCATAGCATCTGTCTTACTTATGCCCGGCTGGGAGCGACTGAACACTATGACAACAATTTAACTATAAATTATGGCCGGAATTTTTAAACAGGGTATGCTATCAAGACTTGTCATCGAAGTTCTGGTTCTGATCCTTTTTGTTATCCATCTGTCCACGGCTTTCTGCGAAACCAGTAATTTACAGGGAAGCTTTAACCGCGCGCTCACGCTTGATATTAATCAGCAACAGCTTAGTACGGTTCTAACGGAAATCGAAAAAGTATCGGGTGTCAGGTTTATTTATAGTTCCCGGCTGATCAGATCGGAACGAATTGTTGACCTGAATGTTCAGGATGAAAAACTGGGCGCGGTGCTTCAAAATTTGCTGGGGCCGTTGAAAGTCAAATTCAGACAAGAGGGCGGACATGTTATTTTAGTGAGAGACAGATCCATGCACTGATGTTACCAATATCATGCAAATTTATAAGTGTTCCAACCTTTTGATTGCGTGGCTTGCGATACGCTGAAAATACAACAGCGTGAAAACGAAATGACAACGACCAATTGCTTTAATCTGGTCAGATCAGAATATACCAGACAGTAAGTAGTTTCACTAAACTGATTAATTTGTAAAATACCAAAAAAATCACAAACCTTATACGCGAAGATGTTAATTTTAGCTGACCATACCTATTGTTTACGTAAAACCGGAGATATGGCGACTTACGAAACAGGGTTTGGTCATTAACGGTTAGTCAGCAGCATGAAAGTAGAAATTCAGGAGGTCTCCGGTTTTCATTCTCTGGGGTTGGAGATTGATGTAGCCATTTCCTTTATGCCTTTTATCAGGTTTGTAGCGCAGCGTGCAGCGGAAGAAACTACTCCAAAAGCTGTTTTTTATAAAAAAATACTGGAATACTTCCGGCAGCAGCAAATACCGGAAACGGATATTGCACTCGACGATGTTCATCAGTATGAGGGCTTTTTTGAACATGTTTATACCTGCCTCTCACCAGTACTATCGCCGGAAAAGGACCTTGCCTGGGGACTGAGTTTTCCGGTAAACCCAAGAATATTTTACGGAACCGACCGGCTTTTCGAGATGATTGGGCAAAAACCTTCGGATGGAGATGAGTACCTGATAAAAAAGACAGTTGAGGATTTTATCAAAGAAAGGTTGAACCTGATCTATACGCTGATCCTGCGGCGGTTGTATAATTTCCATGTTCCCGTTAAAGTCCAGCAATATCTGGCATGGAGAAATCATGAAACGGGCCTTTTGAGCTATTATGAAGCAAATGTCAATACCGATTTTGTAGAAATAACCCCGAAGGGCGAGCTGCCTGTTATTGATTTCGTAGAATTATATGCGCGGTTCAGTGAAGATAACGGACACCTTTTACTGGAAAAGATGCTCCCGCTTCATTTGTTTCGCTTCAGGGGTTTTGCCGTGCTCAACATCTCCGATGTCACTGCGCAAATGGCGGTTGAAAATATCAAAAAAGTACGACTGAACCGGATTCCCGGTGATGGAGCGACGCGCTATCGGAATATCATTGAATCGTTAAAAACGCTCGTTCAGAACAACAAAATTGAGTTTGATCTTTTTCCCTTTGTGCGGGTTAATAACAGGGCGGTTTTTGGTTATGAAACGGGCGGCACCGGTATAATGTTTAAAGTATGGGGGGGCGACAGGTTGACTCCCGAGGCTTTTACACGGCAGGCTGAGAGCTATTTTGCCAAACCGATATCTTTCTTTTCGCCCGATATTGGGGGAGAAAAGGAAAAGCAGATCGCTTTTCTTGAACCATTCAGAAACCTCGGTGTACGTTCATTGGCGATGCTCCCCGTTTTTTTTGACGAAACCGCCGTTGGTGTGCTGGGGATGCATACCTGGCGGGATGAGGTTTTTGATGAAAAGACACTCGCAATGCTGGAACCGGCCGTTGAGCCGATTGCACAGCTTCTTCAGATTTATATCGATGAATTTAATCTGGAACTGGAAAGCATTATCAAAGAGAAATTTACCTCCGTGCAGCCTTCTGTTCAATGGAAGTTTAACGAAACGGCCTGGCATTTTTTGTATAAAAAAAAGAAAAATATACCCATTGAAGTAGAGCCAATCTGCTTTCGGGAAGTGTACCCGCTTTATGGTGCGATTGACATCAGGAATTCGACCGTTGAAAGAAATGCAGCCATCAGGACGGATTTGAATTTTCATCTGGCATTGCTGGACAAAACACTCGCGTCGTTAGCCTCAATGGATAATTCTTCCATTATGCAGGAGCTTCGTTACAGCTGCGGTAAATGGATTCGAACCTTTAATGCTGATGAATTGAGCAGTGCGGACGAAACCGGCCTGAGCACATTTCTGGACTTTAAGATAAGTGATTATTTTACACATTTGCAGCAATATGAGCCCGATACCAGGGACGTGATTGCCGGATATCTGGATGCGACTCAGCCCAAAACCGGTGAGGTTTTCGGCAATCGTAAAGCGTTTGAGCATTCGATGCAGATGATCAATGATGCGGTCAACGACTACTTTGAATCTGAAAAGGAAAAGCTTCAGCAGCCATATCCGTGTTATTTCGAAAAATTCAGGACGGATGGCGTCGAGTACGATATTTACATCGGCCAGTCCATGAACCCTGAAAAACCTTTCAATCATTTTTATCTCAAAAATCTCCGGCTCTGGCAGCTGTCATCCATGATCGCGGTCGCGAAAACGACGCATGCTTTGCTGCCGGACATGCCCAGGAGACTGTCCACCACGCAGTTGATTTTTGTACATAACCACATGATTGACATCAGTTTTCGTCCCGACGAAAGGAAATTTGATGTGGAGGGGGCATACAATATTCGTTATCAAATGATTAAGAAACGCATTGATAAGGTTCACCTAAGAAACACCGGGGAACGGCTGACCCAGCCCGATACCATTGCGCTGATTTATTTTCAGAAAAAGGATATTGAAGATTACCTGCCTTTCATCAGCTATTTGCAGGAAACCAATGCGCTTGCGCCAGAGACTGAGGAGCTGGATCTTGAAGATCTTCAGGGCCTGAGCGGGTTGCAGGCACTAAGGCTTCGAATAGTTTATGACTGAAGTGATATGAAAATTGGATTTTTATGAATTGACCAGTTAGACAAACGCAAAAACTGTAAAATAAAATGAGAGAGCTCATCCATAACAAAGATTATGACGGTATCAAAAAAGCGCTTTCCCAGAATCCCGATCTGGCTAATGAGGGTATTCCGTATGATGAAGTAAACACCGCGAAGGCGCATCCGTTGCACAGGATCTGTGACGGCGTATTTTCTGGAATATATTCGGATGAAGAGGCGGTGGAAATGGCAAAGCTATTTTTGGAATATGGCGCGGATATAAACGGTGGAAAAATAAAAGATAAACAGGATACGCCGTTGATCGCCGCCTCGAGCCTGCATGCCGATCAGGTTGCGATTTTTTACATAGAAAAAGGTGCGGAGATTAATCATTCGGGCTGTCACGGGGGGACGGCGTTACACTGGGCAGCATGGTGCGGCCGGGATAAAGTTGTCGCGAGACTTATACAGGAAGGGGCGGAAATTAATAGGTTATGTGCTGATTTTAAAGCCACACCGCTTTTCTGGGCGATTCATGGTCTGAAGAGCGGCGGGAGGGATAAATTGTCAAATTACGTGGCATGTGTCAGACTGTTGATAGCAGCCGGTGCGGATAAAAATATTCCAAATGGCGGAGGGGAAACTGTTTTCGATTTGCTTGATGATAACGATTTGGAATTGAAAGCACAGTTGCGTTGAGCATATTATCAATAGCGGACCGACTACTGATGTCCGTCAATTTGAACCACAATGATTTAGGGAACCCAAGGAACGATATGTTGCAATTTCAATATCCCTGCTACCGACGAAATGTTCCGATTGGAACAAAAATACCAACTAGAACAAAAACGTCTAAACATCCTTGTATCATTGTCCCCTCGGGACATTTCGTTGGTAGCAGGGATAGATCGATGTGATTTTCGTTCCGTAGGAAGGTTTCGTGGTGATTGATGAAACCAATTAAGTTAATGAAAGGTTAAAAAATCTTCGGGTAGGGTAACGAAAGCGTAGTTTGGAAGATCGGGTGACTTACGAAAAAGAAAACGGTCCAGGAAATCAGCGATTTCCTGAACCGTTTTATAACGACACGAAAGGGAATTCCTGTAAATACCTTATTTTTTCCAGTCCATGGTTTTAAAAACGATCTCCTTATAACCGTTGCGTTCATACAGAACACCCACCGCATTTTTTGCCGTCTGCACCAGGTCTGAATAGGCGGTGAAGTCTTTTTTACCATCAGGACCTTTATCAATCAGGTATTGCTTTTCCCAGGTTTTGCCGTCGTCAAAACTGATTTTCAAGGTAAGATTATCACGTTGCACGGTGTCGGCGGCGTTGGAAAAAGCCAGCACGTTTTTGTTCTTATATTTTCCGATCGTTAAAATACTCCCTTCGCAAACAGGGTCAGGCAGGTTATGGTCGAAGAAAGTCGAGTCCCAATGAGCGCCGCCGTCGCTGCTGATGGCAACAATCCTGGCTTTTACATCCCCCTTTTGATTACGGGAATTAAACATCAACCGGCCGCCGGATATTTCTGCTGCGGTCGACTCATTTGATCCTTCAAATGAAATGTTTTCGCTTAGTTTAAAGGTTTTTCCATGATCGTCCGTGTAAAATCCATGCGCCTGATAATCGGTGAAATGCGGTTTGGGAGGACCGGCAGTGTGATTGGCAGGAATGTATATCCGGCCTTTGAATTTGCCTCCGGTAAATTGCATGGCGTGGCCGGGCGTGATGGCATAGCTTCGCCAGTCTTCAGAGAAATTATAGGCAGGATTAATACCGGGCTGTTTGGGTTTGTGCACCTGGGTTGTAATATTTACCGGCGCAGACCAGCTGATACCGGAATCGACCGAAGTTTTGAACCAAACTTCTCTTAAACCATTTCCTTTTCTAACTTCTCCTTCATGGTTGTTTCCGGTATTGTAAAACAAAAACAATTTGCCTTTCGGAAATTCGGGATCGGTTAAATCCACAACCGGTGCAGGATTTCCCGCCTGAAGTTTGCCGTAATCTGCCACCACTTCAATTGCAGACCAGGTTTTACCGTTATCCCTGCTTCGTTTTAAAACGATATCAATATCGCCAAAGTCGCCGCTGCCGCCAACCCTTCCTTCTGCAAAAGCGAGTAATTCTCCGTTTGGCGATCGAACGATAGCCGGTATACGGAACGACTTGTAGCCATCTGATCCGGATACGAAAACCGGAGTTTGGGCGGTAGTCAGGTGATGGAAAAGTGCAAAAACGCTGGTCAATAGAATGTTCGAAATTTTCATAGTCAGATATTGTTATCGGTTATTTCATAAAGGCCCGAAACCAAATTATTTCCTGTTGTATTTTTTAAAAGCTGGGCACAGTACCATTCCTGACGCGGTAAATGAAAGGGCCCTTTGAAAAGATTGCCTTTTGCGGTTTGTGCCACGGTGCCGTCCCGGTGCAAATAGCCAAACCATTCTTTATTTTCCCTGTCATGAAAATGGCTGTAAGCATAATCATGGACGAGCTTATGCCATCCCGCATATTTTTCATTGCCGGTCAGCGTGTAAGCCAGTAAAGTAGCAATAATTACCTCGTTATGCGGCCACCAGAATTTCATATCGTGCCAGTATTCCTGAACCGGTTTTCCATAAACATCCTTGAAATAATAAATGCCTCCATGTTCCTTGTCCCAGCCTCTTTCCCACATATAATCCAGCATTTTACAACCCAGCTTAATCAAATACGGGTCATTGTTTCGATGTTTTGCTTCGTGCAAAATAAACCAGGCGCCTTCTATGGCATGTCCAGGATTTAGGGTGCGTCCGTCAATGTGGTCGATAATACTGCCATCGGGCGCAACCTGTTCCATGACGCAGGCAATATCGTCCTTGACAAAATCGGTTTCTATTTCTTGAATATACAGATCGATCCACGCATCGCAGCGCGGGTCGCCAATGGTTTCGCGAAGCTGCTGTGCGGTGTTCATCAGGATCATCGGAACCCCGATTCCTTTCGTCGGTCTTGTAGAAGTGAATTTGGGTTCCAGGAGTCCGGGCGTCGTGGCATATTCGATACATTTACCAAAAAGATATCTGGCTTTTTCGGCGGCGGCCTCATCTCCGCTCGCCTTTGCATAGGCGGCGTTGGCAATGACGGCGAAAGTTTCTGAGAAAAAATATCTTCTTTTCCGGATTGGTCTGCCGTCTCTGGTGACATGGAAAAACATGCGTCCATCGGTATCGAAACAATGTTTGTTTAGAAAATCAATACCTGATTTTGCACCGTCCAGCCATTCTTGTTTTGGTTCGACGGTGTTGTACAAGGTCGATAAAAGCCAGGCGGCCCTGCCCTGAATCCAGACGGCTTTATCGTCGTCAAGCAGTGTGCCATCCTGGTCGCGCATCAAAAGATAACCTCCGTGTTGCGCATCGAGGGATCTTGGAAACCAGAATGGCAGGGTGTCATTTAACAGTTGGTTGTTGTAAAATTTCCTGAGATTATCCAGGTCAGTTTCAGTATAGGTCATTTTTTTGGTTCGTTTTAGGGAATTGGAACAATAAAAGTAGATGCGGGCAGGCCGGCATCATTGATCAGGTTTGCCCGGGTAAAGGGCTGATAAGCATAGCAAACCGATTTTATTTTTTCACCGGCAGGAATCGTAATATGTACCCGGTTGTTTAGAATAATGGCGTTGGCTGTCAGTCGTTTGCCATCATCGGTTATCAATTCAAATCCAGTTAAAGGTGCATGCGCTTTCGTTGAAAGGTGGCCAGCGGATGAAAAGTCGATGAGAATTTTATTCCCTTTTTTCTGAACAGATCTAAGCACAGGACCGTTGGGTACCACTTTCTTTTTATAGGTATTGTAAAGTGCCAGCCGAGCAAGCCGCTCACCGATTTCCTGTTTTTTCAAAGGGTGTACATTTAAAGAATCCCCCAGATCATAACTGACAGCCATGCCGCTGTTGGGAATTCTGGCCAGCATTTTGCGCTGAGAATCCCTGAAATCCGGCCACGATGGCCTGTCAATACCTGATAGCTGCACGTAGTAAAACGGAAATTTATATCCCCATTTTTCTCTCCAGCTTTTGACCAGCTTTTCAAAAAGGTGCACATGCAGACTGATGTTATGGGCATTACTTTCCCCCTGATACCAGATGACGCCTTTGACGGGGAACCGGACGAAACGGCTTATACCAGCCTGAAAATTGTAACCTGGTTCATAAGGATGCCGCTGTCCGGCTGATTTTGCATTTTTTACGTTCATTGCGGCACGCTCGCGACACCAGGGCATCACCATATCTGAACTTTGCCAGTTGTCAAGCATAGGAACTAATAAACTGTCCTGTTGCAAACTTTGTTTGTCGATCCAGGACTCCGTCGGTGATCCGCCAACGGAAACCTGAATTAATCCTATCGGAACATGCTCGCTGGCTGCGATGGTTTTTCCAAAATAATAACCCACGGCGGAAAAGGAACCGGCATTTTGCCGATCACAGCGCTGCCAGCTGCCTGAGAAAAATTGCAGCTGATTTGTTTTTTCAAGCGTCACAGTATCCCAGGGGAAATTACCGGTTTCTGCCAGTGTGTTCATTTTTAGGAAACGGATATTAGGGTTTGAGATTTTGCCTGCGAGTTCCCTGGAACCGGTTTCTGCATTTTTCAATTGGAAATCCATGTTCGACTGCCCCGCACAAATCCATACATCGCCAACAAGAATGTCTTTGATTACTATTTTCTCTTGCGATGTTTCCACAGATATTTCATAAGGCCCGCCGTGTTGCATGGGCATGAAGACAACTTCCCATTTACCTTCCGGCGTAACGATTGTTTTTTGTTCATGGCCGGAAAAGTGAACCGTAATGTGCTCGTCGCTGGCAGCGGTACCATACATGCGCAGCGGCATATTTCTTTGAAAGACCATGTGATCCGTAAAAACTCCGGCCACCCGCAGTTTTTGATCATCCTGTGCATGTCCAAAACCGAAACATGCCAAAACGAAGAGACAAATTAACAGGTTTGTTTTCATTTAACCTTCCATCGTTAAACCCGAAAGATCCTGCTGCTTTGGCATGAGCAGGCTGAACAGATAACCAAAAAATACACAGCTGATCAGGCCTGTAAAGGCATACATGAGCAAATGAATATCACTGTATTGCTGTATCAGAATCTGTGTGATGCAGCTCACCGCCATACCAATCATTACGCCGTTGCCGTTTGCCTTTTTTGTGAAAATACCGAGAATAAAAGCACCGCCAATGCAGCCGGTAAACAGGCCAAGAATGGTATTGAACTTATCCCAAAGCGAAGAAACGCCCTTATGTGCCATGTACAACGCAATGCAGGTGACAAAAATGCCAAGAAGCAGGGTCGTGGCTCTTGCGAAAAAAAGTGTTTGGTTTGGTGTAACGTTGGGTCTGAGTTTTTGGTAAAAATCAGTGGTCAGCAGCGTTGCTGTGGAGTTCATGCTGGCTTCGGTACTGCTCATGGCCGCGGCGAAAATACCGGCAATCAACAGGCCCGATAGTCCCGCGGGAAGCTGACTGACAATGTACCAGGGAAAGATATTGTCCTGATTCTCCAGGGCCATATTTACCTGCTGTGGTTGTTCTCTAAAAAACAGAAAAAGCAGCGTCCCGATTGAAAAGAAAACCAGTGTGGAAGGCAAGGTAAGCCAGGCTCCCAGTTTAAGGCTTTTAACGGATTCTGTTTCCGATTTTGTTGTCAGATAGCGCTGAACGGTGGTTTGATCTGTTCCGTAGGTCAGCAGATTGATGGCCATCCCGCCAATAATAACGACCCAGAAAGTAGGTTCTGAAAAATCCAGACGAAAATCAAACACTTTTAGTTTTTGAGCATTATCAAGTGCTTTGATGCCGCCATGCCAGTCATTGATATGGAACGGAAGATAAAACAGACAAAACAATGCACCGATTGCCAGGATCAAAACCTGGATGACTTCCACCCAGATCACAGCTTCTATTCCTCCTTTTACGGTGAAAAAAATACTGATCACGCCGATCAGGATGATGCAGATATTGACGTCGATTCCTGTCACCAGCGTCAGCGCGATGCTGGGCAGCAGCACAACGATGCCCATCCGGCCTATCTGAAGCAATACATAGAGTGAAGAGGCCATGACCCGGCAGCCATAATGAAAACGTTTTCCCAGATATTCGTAAGCAGAAGTTACATTCAGCCTGCGGTAAAACGGGATGAAATAGCTGGCCACCAGCGGCATCACCATGATGATCGTCATCAGCAGGAAAAAGTAGGTCCAGTCGGTTGCGTAGGTTTTTGCGGGGATGCCCATGAAGGTTATCGCACTCAGTTTGGCGCCGAAAATGCTGATACCTGCCGCCCATTGGGGAATACGTTCACCCCCTTTGAAATAGTCGTCGGTATTGTTGGTTTTGTTTGTAAAAAGAAAGCGGCCAGCAGTCATCATCAGAAAACACACAAATAAAACGAGCGAGTCGATCCAGGAAAAAAATGCTTTATGCTGAATGGTACCTTTGGTGATCACAGGTGTTCTGGTTCCCGGTTTGATCTCCCCACTTGGAATGAAAATCTCGTTATCCCATTTAACCGCCGTCGTCGTGACCTGACTGAATCCGGGTAATGCACCAATTCTTGCCCATGCATCGGTCACGGTGTTGTACAGGTAGACGTCTTTGCTAAAACCCTGATGGGATGTGAGCAGGGAAACTTTTTCGGATTGCAGTTTCTGCTTTTCTTCTTTCGTTTCCGCTTTGGCGATCCGGGCGTTGTAGGTTTCAATCTGGTTAAAAACGTTACCTTTATCTCCGCCGATTAAAAGAATATAGGAGGCTCCGTTCGCTATACCGGTGCCGGCAGATAAAGTGGTAACCGTTTTTCTGTCACCAATATCTTTGACTTTTTTCCAGCTTTTTACCAACGGGTCAAAACAAAAAACCGTACTATGTAGATCGCTGATTCCGGACGCTGTACTGCTTCTTCCGCCCAGTACATAGATGTTTGTATACTTGCCATTGTTTTGAGATACGACGACAGCGTGAGAAAGCGCGACGGGGAGGGCCGGTAATTGCTGCCACCCGGTGTTCGTCGACGATAAATCCAGCGTGAAAAAGCCATTTGAGACTCCTGTACCCGTTTCGCCGCCTGCAAGATAAACGGTATTGCCAATAGTGGTCATGCCGGCATTGGCAACCGGAAGGGGCAGATCTGGCAGTGATTTGAAAACAACATCATTTTTGGATGCGTCCCAGTTCACTAAAAATACCTCTTTGCTTACACCCGAAGACGTTTCTCCTCCGGCACATACGATACCCATGGCTGTGGTTGTACTGGATCCGTATGCGATTTTCTGGGGGAATCCTGATCGTTTAGTCGTAATCCAGCTATACTGATTGCCTTGTTTTTTCAACGCATAAATATCGTCCCGATACGTTTTTTTACCACCTTGCCAGGGCATACCGTCCGGAAAGTTTGCACCCCCTGCAATCAATAAAAGACCATTGCTGATACCGGTGAAGGCTCCTGCAACGCCTAATTGTGTCTGGTTTTTGTCTGGCGCAGGCAATCTGGTCAGTTCAGACCATATGATTTCATTTGCCTTTTGCTCCTGGGCCAATAGAGGTGTTAACAACATAAAATGTATGCAAAATACGAGACAGGGAATGGTGGTGTTTATCCGCATTACAGTGAATTATTTACTGTTAACAAGCTGGATTTAAAGGTATCAAAATCCAGTTGGGAAACGTCAGATTTAAAGTCTTCAAATTGTGCGGCGCTCATATTTCTTACGGGCAATCTGAATTCCCCGCAGTCCAGGCCGGTCACTTTCATATACGCCTTGCCAACCGAAATTCCACCGTATTTCCCCAACAACCTTATCATGTCGATTGATTTTTGCTGCAACCGGCCGGCATTTTCCATGTCGTTGTTATTGAAAGCGTCGATCAGATCATGATATAACGGGGCGGCGTAATTGAATGTACTTCCCACGGCACCTTTCGCCCCGACGGCCAAAGCTGAGAGCATATTTTCATCCCGTCCCCAGAGCATATCATAGGCTCCGTTTTTGTAGTTGAGACAAGACTGAAAATCCATGAAATCCTCATGTGTATATTTGATCCCGGCAAAGTTATCCAAACGGCCATCGAGTGTTTGCAAAAGGTCAAACATCGGAAATCCTAGACCGGTTAAGACCGGGATATGATAATAGTAAAACGGCATCCCCGGAACCGTTTCCGCAATGGCGACAATGGAACGTGCGAGCATTTCCACATTGGCAGGTTTGAAATAAAAAGGGCTCGTGAAAGAAACCGCATAGAGCCCGATTTGCTGCGCATGTTTGGCGAGTTCGATACAGTCGGCGATACAGGTACCTCCCAAAAGTGTCATTACCTTGAAATCGGGGTCAGATTTTGTGCACTTGGCCCAGGCCTCAGCGACCTGCTTTTTTTCTGCAACGCTCATTGAAACACCTTCTCCTGTGGAGCCGCATATAAATGCCCCGGTGATCTGATTTTGCTTTAAAAATTGGTAGTAAGCCGGTATCAGGTCGGTGTTTACACGGCCGTCGTTATACATTGGCGTGAAGGGAGCAGCGATAAGTCCTGTTAATTTTGGTTTCATGGGGGTAGTATTAAATGTTTGAAAATGAATTTTTTTGTAGGATTTTGTGCCCTTGCCGAGCCCGGCAAGGGCGATTGCATACTTAGTTTGGCTTGGCCGTACTGTATCCCGGTGTTTGTTTTACCAACGGATCATTCGTCCAGATACCGGTTTCAATTGGCCATAAGATTCTGTATCCTTGTGAGGCTTTGTCCAACACACCATACGGATGATTTGTGCTTTTAAATACAAGGGGCGTTGTGGCATATTTCATCCTTCGCAGGTCATACCAGCGTTTTCCTTCGTGTACAAATTCTTTGGTGCGTTCAGTGAAAATGGCAAGCTCGTTGGCATCTTTGGTCCCGTTTACGAACGGTTTCGGATCCTTCCCGGGACCAAAGGCGCGGTCACGGACTGGCTGGATATAGGCGGTAGGATCGTTGCCTTCGGCGTTTACAATTTCAGCCAGCATTAAAAGCCTGTCGGCTTCCCGGTACACGGGCCAGTCGTCAGAGAAATATCGCTTGTTGGCGTCAATGGTACCCAGGAATTTAACCAGCACCGTATTTTTAATTGTAGCAACATAAGGGCTGACTGCCGTATTGACCTTGTAATAGTCGTAGAAAGTTGCATTTCTTCGCGTATCCGTTATGTCAAATGACTGAAAAAGTTCGAAAGTATAAGCGTAACGTTGAATGACCTGCTGCGAATTGGTGGCAGCCAAAAGAAGCGGATCAACTAAAAAGTTTCCCACACCGGCCGATGCCGTCGAGTCCTTGTAATGGAGTCCGTTAAAATTGAAGGTCGAATAGGTGTAAGCGGCCACGCTACCCATTTCTGCCTCGCCGACTCTGTAGCGTATCGTAAAAATAATCTCACTGTTGTTCTTTTGCGTGTAGGCAAACACATTGGCGAAATTAGGCAAAAGCGTATTTCCGGCTGCCGAGGTCAAAGCGGTTTTTGCTTCTGCAAGATCTGCCGTCTGGTTGTACACTTTGGCAGACCATAAAAATACTTCACCTTTTAGCATATACGCAGCCTTAGGCGACCATTGACTTTTATCGGCTGCACCAGCCTGGGAGCCAAAAAGGCTGATCGATTTATTGACATCTGCCTTGATCGCCGCCAGCACGGCTTCCTCAGTAGCCCGCTCTTTTCGCAGGAGTACGGCGTCTGTTGTTCCGTTTAACACGTCGGCCTGCAATACAAGCGGCACGCCGCCGTATGTACGAAGCAGATGAAAATAATAATAGGCACGCATGGCATAGGCCTGTCCGAGCAGATAGTTCTTTTTGGTTTCAGCCAGGAAACCAATTGCTTCTACCTTTTGAATAAAAAGATTGATCTGAAGAATAGGCCCGTAAAAACCAGCCCAGCTGTTCACACCCGACGAAGTTTCTTCCAGGCGCTGCTCGATAACCGGCAGCTCGTTGAGTGATGTTGCCTGTCTGTCTACGTTGCTGTAAATACCGGAGCGCATTTCTCCGAGACGCACAAACTGAAATTGGTTATCTCTGAACTGCTTGTGAAGGCCTACCATGAAATTGCTCACCTGCGCGTCATTTTGCCAGAAATTTCCGTCTCCGAAGTAGTCCTCCGGTGTTAGGTCCAATGTTTTCTGGCAGGAAGCTGCCATCAAACCCAGCAACAGACAGTATATATAATATTTGATCTTTTTCATCGCGGTTTTCATATTAGAATGTGACATTTGCTCCAATAATTAGGGTAGTAGGAATCGTGTATGCGCTGTTTTGGGAACCCGTGCGCTCCGGTAGGCTCAGCATTTTATTGGTAATGTAGCCCAGATTCTGTCCCGTTACAGTAAAGGTAAGTCCCGCGATTTTTGCCTTTTGAAGCAAGGAAGACGGTACGGTGTAGCTCAGTGAAACTTCTCTGAAAGCCAGGTAGGAGGAATTTACCCAGAACATACTGCTTGGCCGGTCAAAGTTTTTGGCATTCAGCTGATCCGCCCATGTATAACGTGGATATTTTGCATTGGGGTTTGCAGGTGTCCAGGTATCTTTTACGGCATCGGTGACGTTAAATTCCCCCTGGAAACTTCCCAGCGACCACATTTGCTGAAAATCCATTTGCTTATGTCCCAGCGCAAAATCCATTCGGGCAAAAAGAGACAGGTTTTTCCAACGCACTGTGGTATTGAAACCACCCGTCCAGCGTGGAATGGAACGTCCCAGAGATACCATGTCACGTGTGTCGATCGTGTCATTCTGATCCAGATCTTTCCACATCATATCGCCTAGCTGGGTGGAAATATAAGTCGTTTTGTTTAAGCCTTTTGAAGCGATCAATGCCGCGCTTGCCACGCGTTTTCCAGCCGATGCACCGTACTGTACTTCACCGGCGGCGATGTCAATTTTATTGTATTTGGCAAGGTCTTCGCCGGTTCTGATTATTCCTTCACTCACATAACCATAAATCTGCCCGAATTCCTGTCCTTCCTGTAAGCCCCCGGCCCAAATAACCTTTCCCGAAGACGGGTCATAAACACGCTGCCCGCCTTGCCTGTTGTTCTCATTTCCATTGAAAGGAAGTTTGATTACCCTGTTTTTATTCCATGCGGCATTAGCACCGACCTGAATTGCAAAATCCTTTTTCTGAACGGCTTTGAAAATGGCTTCCAATTCCACCCCACGGTTGCGCATGCTGCCGTTGTTGGTACGTACACTGGAAATACCCGCAGACGTCGGCAGAATCACACTGGCAATTTTATCTGTCGTGATCCGGTTGTAAACGGCTATATTGGTTGTTAGCCGGTTGCCGAAAAAACCCATTTCCATGCCGCCTTCCACGGTATTGCTTTTTTCCCATTTCAGGTTAGGGTTTGCGATACCGGTTTGCAGAAAGCCGATCGTGCCATTGTATGCCGTTTGTGAGCCATAAGATCCCTGCAATTCGTAAACACCAATGCCATTGTTGGTACCAATGCCGATGTTTCCGTTTTTACCATAACTGGCCCGTAATTTCAAAAAGGAAAGCCATCTTTCCGTAGGCACCATAAAGCTCTCTTTATGTATTAGCCATCCTGCCGAAAACGCGGGGAAAGTACCGAACTGGTTGTTGCCGATCAGTCTGGAGTAGCCGTCTCTTCTTACCGTAAAGGAGGCCAGGTATTTTCCGTCGTAATCATAATTGAGCCTTCCAAATGCGGAGATGATTCTTTCGCGGTTGTGGTATGAGTCGATGGTCCGGGTGTTGGCGTCGCTGGTTGTCAGCGATAAATCCTGAAAATCGTCTGTGGGAGCCAGTTTTCCGGCAGCCGAAAATCCTTTGGTGTACTCATCATAATATTCGAAACCAGCCATCGCGTCGAGGTTGTTTTTTCCCAGGAACCCGGTTTTGTAGTTCAGGATGGCATTGTAAGTTTGTCTGATGGTGCGTTCAAAACCCGATGAACTAGCCCGGTCGCGGTTCCAGCCCGTATTGGGGTTGGTCGGGCTCATGATCCCGATCCTGAAGTCCTTGTTTAAAGATTCAGCCGTAGATTCATCGTACATTAAAATACCACCGATTTTGAAAAACAGGTCTTTGGTCAGGTCAACCTTGAAGGACTGGCCCAGGGTAAATTTATCAGACTGGTTATTTCTTTTGTATTTATCAATATTGATGGCAGGGTTTCCGTCACTGGCATCCCTTCCCAAAATAAGCTCTCCGTTGGTATTGGTTCCGCGCATGGTCGGCGGAGCAGACAGCATCCGGCCCCAGTAATTGGCTTCACCGTTTTGCAGGGATTGATCACGCCAGTTTCCCCGGGCAAAAGCAAGGCTGCTTTCGGATTTGAGCCAGCTCTTAATTCTATAATCACCATTCAAAGTGAAAGTCAAACGTTTGTAAAATGTTCCCAGTGAAAGGCCATCTTCATTGTAATAACCCAAATTGGCATAATAACCACCCTTTTCATTGCCACCGTTCATGCCGATGTTATAATCCTGCGAGATAGCAGGCGAGCGGAATGCGTAGTCGCCATAATTAAAATCTTTGTAGATCAGGTCCGCATTGGTGCCGTTGGGATCGTAGGCGCCTGCGGCATTTGTTTTAACAGGATCTTTCATGACTTTCCAGCCATCATTGGCAGATAAAAGCTCGCGGTTTTGATCGGTCAGCCGCATGGTGCTCCATATCGCACGCGAATCGTAGTTTCCGTCAAGAATCTTTCCGTCTGCATCTTTATACAGGTTTCCCGTGCCTCTTGGACCCACGCCGCTTAAGAGCGAGGAGGTGGCCACCCCGTTTTTTATGGCTTCCACAACGCCCAGCCTGGTCCAGTGAATATAATCTTCCGCACCGACAAAATTGTATGGGATATTTAAAAAATTGATACCTGTTTTCGTCTTGAGTGTAATGGAAGATGAACCTGCTTTTCCTCTCTTTGAAGTGATCAGAATAACCCCGTTGCTGGCGCGTGCTCCGTAAATTGCCGTTGCAGAAGCGTCTTTTAGCACTTCCATGCTTTCAATATCGTCCGGGTTAATATCACTCAATGAGCCTCTTACCTGCCCGTCGACCACAATTAGCGGACTGCCGCTACCGTCGAAATTGGTACCGCCACGCAGGATAATCGTTGGCAGCGAGCCAGGCCGCCCCGTTCCAGTGGCTACCCGCAAACCGGCTATGGTACCTGCAAGGGCCTGGGCCGGGTTTGAGCGCATCCCTGTTTCAAGCATTCTCGAGTCCAGTTTTGCAATAGAAGAAGTGATTTTTGTTCTGCTGCTGGATCCATAACCAGTAACAACGACTTCATTTAGCGCTGACACTTCCGGTTTAAGGTAAATATCGAGGTTGGACGAAGTTCCTGCCGTTACTTCCTGGATTACATAACCCATCATCCGGAACTGAATCACGTCACCGCTTGCCGCGGATATCGTGTAAATGCCTTCCAAAGAGGTTTCTGTGGCTATGTTTTTCCCCTTTATCAGGACAGTGACATTGGGTAAAGGTGCTTTGTCGTCATCAGAGATAACTTTTCCGCTGATTGTTTTTCCGGATTGTGCGTGCAAAAGCGTCACCAGCAAAATTCCGGCGACGCTCAGCAACAGTTTTAAACGCGTAATAAGTAAGAGCATAAAAGTGTAGGTTATAAATGTATTATGTATGACATAATAAAGGTAGGAGAATTGTGCTATTAATTGCAAGCATCTTGCAATATTTATTTTTGGAAAATTTTGGATCTAATGGATTTTGAACTTGATTATAAAAAGAAATTGACCAAATTTGTCATACATAATACGCTAAAAGAATAAATGGAGGACATATTTCAAAATATTAAGTCAATTGATACGAGCTCGCTGGTCGACAGAGTCGAGAGTAATCTCATTGCGCTATTTATAGAAAAAGATTTTAAAGTAGGGGACTCGATTCCTAAGGAACTCGAACTGGTGCAGCTGCTGGGTGTGAGCCGTACCGTTGTCCGGGAAGCGATGCTTCGTCTGAGATTGATGGGCCTTGTAGAATCAAAAAAACATCGTGGAGCCATTATCACGAGTCCTGACCTGGTTTCGATACTTGAAAAAAGTATGAACCCCAAAATATTGCAGGATGAAACGTTAAAAGAAATATTCGAGATGAGACTTTCCCTGGAAATCGGGATGGCCGACTTTATTATGGAACGTGTGACGCCGGACGATATCAAGGCTTTGAAGCTGCTGGTGAAGAATGAGCCGTCGATGTCAGACAAGATGTTGTTTCAAATTGAACACGAAATCGCGTTTCACGGCAAGTTGTACGACATCACAAGAAATGAAACGATGAAAAAATTTCAGAAGCTTCTGCTTCCTGTTTTTGATTACGTTCACAAAAGTGGATTGTTGCGAAAAATGCCGGCGGGCAGGCCTTACGTTTCACATCAGGGCCTCGTTGAAATTATCGAACATGGTGATTCCGAAAAACTACGCAATGGCATGAGGAACCACCTTGAAAATCATTTTGCGAGATTATTCGAATAAACTGTGACTGGAGACCGGATTTTACCGGTCTTATCTATATTAAGTATGCCGGAAGAAGTTTTTCCGGTTTCTCTGAAACCACGCTGCAAAAAATGCAGCGTGGTTTCAGAGAAATTGTGTGTCTTAAAGTATTACGCCCTGAATTGATATGGATTGTAACTACTAAATTAAAAAATTAATCACTTTTTAATTTGGGTTGGGTTATATGGTTTTGCATTTTGATAATCCGGGCAGGAAACGAATCCGAGCGATAAGATATTGGGTCAATAACCTTGCCATCATCATAATCGTATATAGTGGACAGAACAAAAAGGGCTGACACTGAGGCAAATTCAGAAAAAATTCAGAACCTGATTTTAGTTTTGTTTGTACAGCATAGCCTGTTCGTGCAGCGTAGATTGTGGGAGGGTACAACAGGTTTGTTGTTTTGGGAAAGTCTTATGAGAGACGCGGCGGTAGAATTGGGGAAATAAAAGGAATAGGCTATCTTCGGCCGTTTATTGATAAAATATAATAATTTGAAGAAATAATTTACATTTTAAGCCTGTGCCGGCAAAGGGCACGCAACAGAACCTAACAATGATCAGTACCCTTGAAGCGCCGGTTATAAAACCAACCAAGAAACAAACAAATTCCTTTCAACTAGCAGGCCTGATGATAACAATCGTTATCGGTCTGTCGTTTTTCACCAGAATTGCATTATTATTTAAATCAGCCGCGACGGTTGACTTCACCATCCTTAATCTGCTTGGGATTTTCGGGATCGGATTATGCTACGATTTGATTAACGCAGCCTATTTTATTTTGCCATTGATGCTTTACATCTGGCTTCTGCCGGGCAGGATTATGAACAAACGCTGGCACCGTTTCGTGCTTTATGGCATCTTTTTCTTTTTCACATTCGGCTTATTGTTCAATATCGTATCCGAATGGTTTTTCTGGGATGAATTCAGTTCCCGTTTCAATTTTATTGCTGTCGATTATCTGGTGTATACCCATGAGGTGATTGGTAACATCCGTCAGTCTTATCCGGTTGAAATTATCGTAGGCATGCTGTTTTTGACAACGATTGCAGCCATTTATTTTTTAAGGCCGGTGATAAAAAACGCGACGGGTTATTCGCTTCCGTTCAAATACCGTTCGTTGTGGATGGCAGGATATGTCTCTGTTCTGGTAGTCTTTTATTATCTCGTTGATAACAAGTTTAAACAGTTTTCTGAAAATACTTACGTAAACGAACTGGCTGGAAACGGCTTGTATGAGCTTTTTGCAGCCTACCTGAATAACGAACTTGACTATGCCCAGTTTTATCAGAAAATTCCTAATGCAGAGGCATTTAAGATGATTCGTGAGCAAATTAAAACGCCTGAAAGCCAGTTTGTTAATAATGACCCTTTTAGCATTGAGAGGAAAATTATGAATCCCGGCAAGGAAAAAAAGATGAACGTTGTGCTGATTAGTGTAGAAAGTTTAAGCGCAGATTTTCTGGGCAGTTTTGGAAATACACAGAAAATAACCCCGAATCTGGATTCACTCGCAGGGCACAGTCTGTTGTTTACGAATTTATATGCGACCGGCACACGTACGGTACGCGGGCTGGAAGCGTTGTCGATCGGAACACCGCCGACACCCGGACAATCCATTGTCAGGAGGCCAAAAAATGAAGGATTGTTTTCAATGGGAAGGGTTTTTGAAGAAAAAGGATATCAGAGCAAATTCATCTACGGCGGATATGGCTATTTCGATAACATGGGTTATTTCTTCGATCATAACAATTATCAGGTGGTAGACCGTAAGAAAATCGCTAAAAAGGACATTGCTTACGAGAATATTTGGGGTGTAGCGGATGAAAATCTATTTACGCTGGCGACAAAAGAAATTGAATCGACAATAAAATCAGGAAAGCCGGTTTTTGCGCATGTCATGACGACTTCCAATCACCGCCCGTTTACTTATCCTGATGGGAGAATTGACATCCCGTCGCACACCAGCCGTGAAGGGGCAGTTAAATACACCGACTATGCAATCGGCAAGTTTATCAAAGAAGCCAGCAAAAAGCCCTGGTTTAAGAATACGCTGTTCGTCATTGTGGCCGACCACTGTGCGTCAAGTGCGGGAAAGGCCGATTTGCCGGTGAATAAATACCTGATTCCGCTTTTGATTTATTCACCAGGGAACATCGCGCCTGCCAAAATGGAAAGACTGATGAGCCAGATCGATCTGGGCCCGACAGTCCTGGGTCTTCTGAATTTCTCTTATACCAGCAAGTTTTTTGGCTATGATATCTTTAAACTTGAAAGCGGCCGTGAGCGCGCTTTTATCAGCACCTATCAAAGTTTGGGTTACATTAGAAAAGATACGCTGATCATCTTAAAGCCTCAGCGGATCGCCAACGCATTTGTACCCAATTTTAAAGATGGAAGCGCCAGGGAAACGGATCTGAATAAATCGTTGGCCAATGAAGCCATTTCTTGGTATCAAACGGCGAGTTATCAGTTTAAAAACAAGATGATGAAATAGGGGAGGCATTCGGATCTGATACGCGCATAGGATAAATGAAAACGGAAGAGCGGCTTATCATGCAAATTTAACAAGGAAGGTGTGCCAGCCTTCCTGAAACTGATAGCTGAGTTCCCATTGGTTCATCAGGCAAATTTCTTTGGCGATAGCCAGTCCAAGACCGGTGGAAGTGACGTGCAACTGGCTTTTCGTAAATCGCTCAAAGATCTGCTCGGAAGGAAAATCAGGTGCCACACCGGTATTGGCAATGGACAGACTTTGATTTTTCAGGTTGATTTTGACCTCACCATGCACAGGTGTATACCGCAGTGCATTGGACAGCAGGTTATAAATCAGCGTTTCCGCGAGATATTTGTCAGAAGTGGCAATGGCCGTTTTTATCTGTTCCGTTAAAACGATCTTTTTATTGTGAAATAGATCTTCCATGTTCCTGACCTGGAATTCCAGAATTTCATGCACCTGAATCTCCTGTTTATCCACAAAGATATTGTTGTCCAGTTTGGCCAGCAGTAAAAGACTTTTATTCATCTTCGCAAGCCGGTCGACACCGGATTTTGCCTGAACGATGTAGCCCGCCATCTGTTCACTGATTTCGAGCTGACTCATGCGGTCCAGTTTGGACTGAATGATACTTAATGGCGTTTGGATCTCATGTGAAGCATTTTCGGTAAACTCCCGTAACGCCAGATATTCTTTCCGGCTCCTTTTGGTAAGGTCTTCCAGCGTATCATTCAGCTCTTTGAATTCGTTAATACTGGATTCATACAGTTGCAGTTCGGTAGGAGAGCTTACCGAAAAATTCCGGACATTTTTGAGGTTTTTAAAAAAAGGAGTCCAGATTTTTTTGTTGGAATAATAGTTAATCAGTACACCCGATCCGGTCAGTAAAACCGCTGTCAGGAGAAAAATGTAAAGGATTGTAAGATAGTACTGGTCCCAGCCGATGTGGGATGTCATAACGATGGCCTGGTAATGATCCGGTCCGATCTTTTGGGTTTCACGGATGTAATGATATCCCTCGAATTCCTTCTGTATATGGTCATAAAGCAAGGAATCTCCAAAGGTTATGCCGGGTGTTGTCTGCGTGGATACCTTCACAATTCTGATTAAGGGAGCATCCATAAAATTACCGGCACGGGCGTTGGCGAAAATTTCATCGGCCTGTAGTTCCAGCTGTTCGTTCATTTCGTCACCAACGGCCTTTTGCAGGATCATAAAAAGGGCGACGCCCGTGAAAATAAGTATGGATACTGACGCGATCAGATAGTCCCGGGTTGTTTTGTATAGTAGTTTCATCCGGCGTTTTGTATTTTAAAACGATTCATATTTCCATTTGTAACCCATACCGTGAACCGTTTTTATATAATCATTGACGGTGTAGGCAGCCAGTTTTTTACGAAGGGTGTTGATGTGGACATACACCGTGTCGTAGTTATCGGCCAGGTCGTAATGGTCGCCCCACAGATGTTCGGCGATGGATTGCCTGCTCACGACACGGTTCTTGTTAATCACAAAATACAAAAGAAGCTCGTACTCTTTTTTGGTCAGCCCTACGGGCTCGTCATTAAAACAGACTGTTTTAAAAGCCATATTGATCACCAGTTTGTCCACCTTTATTTCATTTTCCCCGTCAAAAGACCGGCGTCTCAACAGGGCGAAGATCCGTGCGTTGAGCTCTTCCATGTGAAAGGGTTTGGTGATGTAATCATCGGCACCCAGCTCAAGCCCGCTGATTTTATCGTGCAGGGAGTTTTTGGCCGATACAATCAGCACCCCCGGATTTTTATTCTCAGTTTTTATAGTTTCAAGCAAGGATAAACCACTGCCACCAGGCAGCGTGATATCCAGCACAATAATATCGTATTGATAGAGATGCAGTTTTTCCTGTCCTTCCTGAAAATTGGAAGCTTTTTCGCAACGGTAGCCCTGCTCCGTTAAATAGCCCTCCATTTCGTCAAGCAGCAGGGGTTCATCTTCAATCAGTAGTAATTTCATAAAGTACGCTTCTAACTTCAGCTTGTTATCTTTTCGTCTGATTGGTCAGGCAAATTGGGATTTACAAATATTGAACCGTTTTTAACTTAGAAACTCCCGGGTATTTAATACGCGCTTAAAAATATAAAGCGAAATGAGAGAATCAATTCTCAAAGGAAGGAAAATAATTGAACTTGGCCGAAAGTTTAATGAATCTAAATAAATTTTAAATATTAAAAGGCCGTATTTTTGTTGTTTTATTTGTTAATTTACAATACGTTACGGTTTTTTTCTCTTGCTATATTTTCAAATAGGGACATTTAATCTTATTTGGAATTAGTATAGTTTAGAAAAAATTCAGAATTCATTTTTTAATTCGCAGCATGAAAATTCTGATTATGGAGTGTTCGAAGGAAGTAGCTGATAGCATTGCCGGAAATTTATCCGGTCTGGGCTATCAATACGATTTTGTACGAACCTTGGATGCATTAAAACATAATCTGAAAGGCGGTGGATACGACTGCGTAGTGCTTGACA
Source organism: Dyadobacter sp. LHD-138 (assembly GCF_030929615.1). Lineage (GTDB taxonomy): Bacteria > Bacteroidota > Bacteroidia > Cytophagales > Spirosomataceae > Dyadobacter. Next base: position 35,827 of record NZ_JAVFVU010000007.1, read on the forward strand.
CCTCGACGCTGGGCGATTTTAACACAGGGTTCATTGAAGAGCTTCGGACAATCAGCAAGCATGTCGGCTTGATTGTTACCTCCGGAAAGGATTCGTTTCGGGAAAAGATCAATGCATTAAATACCGGTGCAGATGATTATCTGGCAAGGCCATTTGAGCCTTCTGAACTGGCTGTGAGGATTCTGGCTTTATGTCGGAGAACTGCGGTTTATAACAGGGATATCCTGGTTTACAAAGAGATCAAAGTGGATATGCAGGCGAAAATGGTGACCGTCAATGGCGCGCCAATAAACCTGACTAAAAAGGAACTGGAACTGCTTCTGTATTTTCTGGACCATAAGAACAGTGTTATTAAAAAGGATAACCTGATTACGTTTTTATCCGGCCAGTTACACGAATTTAAAAGTAATGCGGACATTATTTATGCACATATCAAAAACCTGAAAAAGAAGATGAGTGACGCCGGATGCACCATGTACCTAAAGACGGTTTATGGTATTGGATATAAATGGGAGGAGTAAAGAAAAATTGCTTTTTTTTGTAAATCTGTTTGTAATAAGTCCAATTAATAATGAATTTTCAACGCAATAGTTAATACAATTTAATCAAATCAATCCTAGCAAAATGCTTAAAATTTCCAACAAATTACGCTACGCTTTTATTGCCCTTGCTGTGGCCGGAATGTCGTCATGCAGCGACGACGATGACGTGACGCCTCCTGTTGTGGTACCACCGGTTGTAGAAACGCCGTTACGTACGAAAATCGACTACGCTACATTAACTGCTACGACTCCTTATACAACGCCCTTTGTTGATAAAAGCAATAAATCGACAGTGGATCTGGCGAACGGAAATAACCGTTATAGGATGTTTCAGGCACTGAATGTAAACATCAGTGCTGCGATTGCAGCCAATAAAACCGTTGATGCCGTTGTTTTGAAAAATATGTTTGGCAATACAGGCAACGCCTTTGCAGATTCAACAAAATTGAATGCATCCGGTGTACAGCTTCGTAACGTGGTTGCGTCCTCATGGCCTGCTGCCGATGCGGAAGCAGTAAGAGTAAGATTTGAAGGACTTTTTACGGAAGTTGCGGAAGTCAGTAAGTCTGTTGCGGAAATAGGAGCGGCGGGCAAGGCTGGGAAAATTGGAACTTATCTTGTTAATAAACAAGGGATTGAGCCAATCCAGATCATTCAAAAATCACTCATTGGTGCTTTGCAGTATGATTACATTGGTAACGTACTTTTGTCCAAAGGTTTGGATGCTGACAACAAAACTATTGTAACTGGTAAAACGTATACGCAGCTGGAACAAAATTGGGACGAGGCATATGGATTGTTAACGCTGAACCCAGTATATCTTATCGGTTCGACGGATGAGAAAAGAGGTACAACTGAATTTGCATTGGGATCCTATGTTTGGGAGTATAACAAAGGTGCGTATGCAAAAATCTACCCTGCCTTTTTGAAAGGTCGTGCGGCGATTGCCAATAACGACAAAACCGAATTAAAAGCGCAGGCCGATTTTATCAAAGCGGAAATTGAAAAAGCCATTGCAGCTGCGGCTGTCGGCTATTTGGATAAATACAATAAGGCTACCACAGACGCTGCCCGTGTACACGCAATGGGCGAGGGACTTGGATTTATTTATTCCCTTCGCTTTGCAACGGTTAACGGTGGAACGGCTAAATTTTCAGATGATATTTTAGTAGCATTGGTTGGATCACCAAACGGCGTGTGGGATTTAACGCCTGCAAAAGTTGCAGCTGCATCTGACGCGATCAAAGCGAAATTTAAGCTGTAATAGCAAGTAATTAATACCTTTTATTTAAAGGATTGCCCGCATTTTGCCGGCAATCCTTTCCCTATTTATTATTGATATGAAAAACTTTAAATGGACACAAGCCGGGTTAGTATTGCTAGTTGCCATGCTGATTTATGCCTGTTCTGGAAGCAGTGATAACAAAAACCCGAATCCGGAGCCCGTTGACCAGGGCAAAAATCGTAAGGCCGTTTTAACCCACTGGGCGGATAATATCATCGTTCCTTCGTATGCCAACTACAAGGTAAAACAGGATGCCATGATAGCCAAGAGTATTGCTTTCGCGGCCAAGCCGGATGCAGCTTCCCTTACGGCGTTTCGTCAGGCCTGGGCCGATGCTTACGTGGAATGGCAGAAAGTTGAACTTTTTGATGTTGGCCCGGGCGCAAAACGTGCGATCAGAAGTTATATTAATATCTACCCAACCCATGTGAAAGGGATTGAAGCCAATATCCAAAATCCTGCGAGCAACCTGGAAACGGCAGCATCGTTTGACAAACAAGGTTTTCCGGCATTGGATTATCTTTTGAATGGCGTGGGCAGTAACGATACCGAAATTGTTGGTTATTACGCGTCACCTTCCGAAGGCACCAAAAGACTGGCTTACATCAAACGTATCACCGATCATATGGATGCGCTTGTTTCGGGCGTCATTGCGGATTGGAACGGTACTTATCACGAAGAGTTTGTAACCAAAACAGGTACGGATATCGGCTCGCCCATGGGAGAACTGGTCAACGGTTATATACTGAACTATGAGCGTTACATCCGTTCCGGTAAATTTGGAATTCCGTCAGGTGCTATGCTGAACGGCGTTGTGGCTGCGGATAAAGTGGAGGCATTTTATAAAAGAGATATTTCCAAAACGCTAGCACAAACGGCACATCAGGCTTCATCTGATTTTTTTAATGGAAAAAATGTGAAAACCGGCGCAGAAGGACCTTCCTTTAAATCTTATCTGGATGCATTGGGCACAAAGGACGTGGCGTCAGGCAAAACATTAAGCGAGACCATTAATACTGAATTTATTGCCGGTAAAGTCAAAATTGATGCTTTGAAACCAGACCTTTATCAGGAAGTGCTGACCAACAATCAGGCGATGAAGGACACGTATACTGAGCTTCAAAAGGCAGTAAGGATGCTGAAAGTCGACATGACATCGGCCATGAGTATTACGATTACTTATACCGATAACGACGGAGATTAATTGAAGTCAGTCTGATTAATTGAAAACGTACGCCCGACCGGATCACCCGTTATAATGATTGCATATTTAGAAAAAAAGACGTCTGCTGCCCCGCTGGCTGTGTTCAGAATGATGCTCAGCTTGATGCTATTCATCAGTCTTGCACGTTTTTGGAGCAAAGGCTGGATTTATGAGCTTTACATAAAACCACGTTACTTTTTTTCTTTTTTCGGCTTTGAATTCGTGAAGCCGCTTGGGCAATATACTTATCTGCTTTTCGCAGTTTGTATGCTCTCAGCAATTTTTGTCATGGTGGGATATTATTACAGACCTGCCATGATCACCTTGTTTATGAGTTTTACTTACATAGAACTTATCGACAAAAGCACGTATCTGAATCATTATTATTTCATCAGTTTGCTGTGTCTGATGATGATGTTTTTACCAGCTCATGTGTATTTTTCAGTGGATGCTTATCGTGACAAAAAACTTTTGTCGGGCTATATCCCGCGTTGGTGCATTGATGTGATTAAACTTTTGGTATTCATATTGTACTTTTATGCGGGGCTGGCCAAGTTGAACAGCGATTGGCTGATTTCGGCGCTGCCGCTTAAAATTTGGCTCCCGGCCCGAAACGATATGCCGGTGATCGGTTTTCTTTTTAACTATGAATGGATACCCTTTGCTTTTAGCTGGTTTGGTTGTTTGTATGATTTGTGTATTGTGTTTTTATTATTAAACCGTAAAACCAGACCTTTCGCATACTTTACCGTGATCGTATTTCATTTAATGACGGCGATCTTGTTTCCGATCGGCATGTTTCCCTACGTCATGATCGGGACGGGGCTGATTTTTTTCTCACCCGGTTTTCACGGGAAAATTATTGAAAAAGCCCGTTCACTTTTCAAGCTCCCGACGGCGTTCCTGGATGCGCCGAAAGCCTATGTTTTTTCACCCGTAAAGGGCAAATTACTGATTCTCGGTTTTGCCGTATTTTTTCTTTTTCAGCTGCTGTTTCCTTTCCGTTATCTGCTTTATCCGGGAGCGCTTTTCTGGACGGAACAGGGATACCGGTTTTCATGGCGGGTGATGCTGATGGAAAAGGCGGGCTATGCGCAGTTTACTGTGATCGATAAAAACGGGAAACAGGAGGTTGTTAATAACACGGATTTTCTGACGACGCTTCAGGAGAAAATGATGGCTACGCAGCCGGATTTTATTTTACAGTATGCACACATTTTGAAAGATTATTATTCAAGACACGGTTTTCAATCCCCGCAGGTGTACGTAGATTCATACGTGGCGCTGAATGGAAGACTTGGAAAACCATTGATTAACCCAAAAACAGATTTGGCCAGGGAAGTTGATTCCTTCCGGAACAAACCCTGGATTATCCCATTAAATGATGAAATTAAAGGCTTTTAGTACGATTTTATTTTGTTTTTCGCTGTCCTGTCTTTTTGGCCAACAACGTATTAGCGGTGTGGTCAGGTCTCAGCCGGACAGTATTCCCTTACATTATTGTCAGGTTTTTCTTGACGATAAACAATCTGTGATGACGGATCAGGATGGCGCATTTTCTTTTACATCCGTTGCGAAAGGAAATCATACGCTGAAGATATCCGCAAATAATTTCAAACCTGTGAAACAGAACGTCGTGGTAAAGGGTAAAGATTTATCGCTGACGATATTTTTGCAATCTACCGAACTGGATCTTGATGAGGTTACGGTATCGGAAAGGAGAACAGATTTCGGTTTTTCAAGAATGCGCGGAGTGGAAAGTATGGGGATTTATGAAGGAAAAAAATCCGAAGTGATCACGCCGGATCAGCTTGTTGCGAACTTGTCGACGAATAACGCCAGACAAATTTATGCACGGGTGGCCGGTCTGAATATATGGGAAAACGAAGGAGGCGGATTGCAGCTCAGCATCGGCGGCCGCGGACTGGATCCGAACCGTACCTCCAATTTTAATGTAAGGCAAAACGGTCATGATATCAGTGCCGATGCGCTGGGATATCCGGAGAGTTATTACACGCCTCCGGTGGAAGCCGTTGGGAAAATTCAGATCGTCAGAGGGGCGGCTTCGCTGCAATATGGAACGCAGTTTGGGGGACTTATCAATTTTGTGATGCGTAAACCGGTGCAGGACCGAAAGCTTGAACTCGTTGCCAGACAAAGTGTTGGTTCTTTTGGTTTTTATAATGCTTTTACCAGCGCGAGCGGCACCGTGGGAAAACTAAGTTATTATACTTTTTTTCAGTATAAAAAAGCCGACGGCTGGCGGGACAACTCACATTTTAACAACTATACGCTTTATGCTGATGTCGACTATCGCCTTACAGAAAAGACTTCCATCGGTGTTGATGTGACGCGCATGAGCTACCTGGCCAAACAGCCCGGCGGTCTTTCCGACGCCATGTTTGCCGATAATCCAAAGCAAACCAACCGTGAACGGAACTGGTTTGACGTGGGCTGGAACATGTTGGCGGTTCATTTTGACCATAAATTCAATCAGAGTTCGGACCTGAACGTTCGCCTTTTCGGGTTAAGTGCGCATCGTTATTCTGTTGGATTCAGACCCAACCGGGTGGCAACCATTGATGATAACAGTGCACGTGATCTGATCAAAGGTGAATTTACAAACTGGGGTGCTGAGGCCAGATATCTTAAACGCTATACTTTGGCGCAAAAATCGTCGGTCCTTTTGGTGGGCGGCAGATATTATCATGGTTTTAACCATAGTTTGCAGGGACAGGGGAGCACGGGAAAAGATGCGGATTTTAATTTTGTAGAACCTGCGCGTTTTATTACATACGATTACCGTTTTCCTAACCGTAATGTTTCGCTGTTTGCTGAAAATATATTTTACCTGAATGACAAACTTTCCGTAACGCCTGGTTTACGTTATGAATTCATCAGCACCAAGGCGGATGGTTTTTATGGCAATGTGCAGCGGGATCTTGCCGGAAATGTTATCAACATCACCCGCACGGACGAGTTTCGCAAAAACAACCGTCAGTTTCTTCTGGCCGGTATCGGTGTGAGTTATAAACCCTTTGCGAAATCGGAAATATACGCCAACGTTTCGCAGAATTATCGTTCGATTACTTTTAGCGACATGCGTATCTCGAACCCTTCATCCGTTATTGATCCTGATATGAAGGACGAAAAAGGCTATTCCATTGATCTGGGTGTCAGAAGCCAGCAGACTTCGGCTTTTAATTATGATGTGAGTTTGTTCTATCTTAATTACAACAACCGGATCGGAGAAATTCAGTTTTATGATGAAAGTAACAGGATCCTGCGTTTGCGCAGCAATGTCGGCCAGGCGGTGATTATGGGTATTGAATCCTATGCAGAGGCTGATTTTTACAAATTGCTGGTTCCTGAAAGCAAGGATTTTAGCACGGTTGTGTTTGGCAATTTCGCGTTTATTAAATCGGAATATAAAAAGAGCATCATGCCGGGTGTACAGGGTAATCAGGTTGAATTCGTGCCAAAGGTTAATATGAAAACCGGGGTAAGGATCGGTTATAAAAAGTTAAAAGGATCGTTTCAGTTTACACATTTGACCGATCAGTTTTCTGATGCCACCAACGCAAGAGACGGCGGCATTTCTTCGGTTGTAGGCTTGATTCCGGCTTACACGATCATGGATGTCAGTTTGTCTTATGAATTTAAAAAGTTCAGAATCGAGGGAAGCTGCAACAATCTGGCCAATACCATGTATTATACCAGAAGGGCCACGGGCTATCCGGGTCCCGGCATTTTGCCTTCCGATGAACGTGGTTATTATCTGACTTTACAGGTGAAAATCTAAATGACCTGCAAGTGATCTGGGTAAAATACCAAACCGGTAGGATTAGAACTTATAATTATAGCCCACCCGGATCACCTGTGTTTCGTAATAGTCTGAACTGATGTAATGAAATCCGTCACCATTCACCGTCTTTTTAATCACCAGGGTGTTGAACAGATCCGTTGCATTGATGAAGTAGTCGCCTTTTTTGACCTGCTTTTTAATACCAGCATCCACTGAAAACCTCGATCCCGTTTTGCCCTGAGGGATAATATCAGGTGCCAGATACACGGTCGATACCTGCGCTTCCAGACCTTTTCCAAGTTTCAGCATGGCATTGATTTTTCCGTTGCCCGACATGAGCTGCTGCTTTTTACTGGTGTAGATGCTTGTGACCGGGTACTTGTTTTCGACGGAGAATTTGTTGATTGTATTTCTGTAAATCGTCATACTGGTGTTAACGGTAAGCCACGGGGCAAACTGCTGCTGCCAGATTAATTCTGCTCCGGTATTATAACTTTTGCCAGCGTTTTGAAATATATTGTAAATGATCGTACTGCCCGGCACGGTACTGCTGATCCGCGTAATGGTGCCGTCGGTCATCCGGTGAAACAATGCTGCATAGATGTAGCCGGTTGACCAGTTGGTCTTGTAACCTGCTTCCCAGGCGTTGGTAAATTGTGGGCGAAGGGTCGGGTTTCCGATTTTGATAATCTCGGCATCGTCATATTTTGGGAAAATGCGTATATCAACCTCATTGGGCCTGTCAACGCGGCGGTTATAGAATAACGACACTCTGTTTTTGTCGTCAATTTTATAAGTAAACCTGATGTTTGGAAACGGTTGGGTGTAATGGTATCCGGCGCTTTTATAGGTTGGATGATTGGGATTGACACTGTAACGAAGGTCCACATATTCAACGCGGATACCGGCTTCCACTTCCAGACGTTGATTTTCAAAAACATAATTGCTGTACAGCGCCGGAATTGTTTCGTTGTAATTGGCCCAGCCACCCGCCGCACTATCGATGGGCGAATTCAGTCCGGGGAAAAACTGCATGTTGGTCGGAATGTAACGCTTTCGGACTTTCAGCCCCGCTTCCAGGTGCCCGTATTTGAGTGGCTTGATGTAATCGACGGTCAGGTCCACCACATTTTCATCAGAAAGTAGTTTAAACGCATCTTTCCCGGTAAATGTCGGAAGGGTATTCGTGAAAAAATACTTTTCATCCTCTCTGTGAAAGGTGTAGTTTAACCCGAAATTTAACAAATGCCCCGGTTGCAAAAATTTATGCTGAAAGGTAGTCGTTGCTGTCGCCGTTGTTTTTAGCTCATCCTCCAAAAATTGCCATAAGCGTTTTCTTTCAGAAAGACTGGCGTTGAAAAATGGCTCATCGCCACGGTCAATGATTTTTTCACTGCTGAAAAGCGCAGAAAGCGAAAAGGTGTTATTGGCATCTATGTTGTAGTCAATGCCTGTTTTACCCGTAACGATATTGGTATTTCTGTTTCTTTTTGTTTGCTGGCGGACCACCTCGCCGCTATCATAATAACGGTCAACAAACTCGTTTTTGTTGAGGGTAGGGGTGTGCATATAATCACCCTGAAAATAAATGTTGACCTTGTTTTTTCGATAATTGAGCGAGAGCGATGGATTCAGTTTAAATGTCCTGCGGTATTGGGGACGTATATCGGGCAGGTTTTCTTTTTTGATCCAAAGCGCGCCCAGTCCGCTTGACAGCCCGATTTTTCCGTTAAAACCTTCCTGTTTATTCTTTTTGTAAATGATATTGATAATCCCAGCGTTCCCGTTCGCATCGTACTTTGCGGAAGGATTATTGATCACTTCGATCTTTTCGATGGCCGAGGCGGGAATATTGTCAAGACTGGTCTGATTTCCAAAACCTGTGAGGGCAGTTTGTTTCCCGTCAACAAGGATCACCACCCGGTCATTACCCCGGATCGCGACCTTGCCATCCTGATCGGTCGTAATTCCGGGCAGGTTTTTCATAGCTTGTAAAAGCGAGCCGCCGCTTTGACTGATGTTATCGGTTACCGAAAATGTTTTTTTATCCATATGGGTGCTTGGACCTTCCCCATTTGCTCCTGTGACGGTTATTTCATTGAGCTGCTGGATACTTTCCTGCAAACGAAATATGCCCAGACCTAAAAAAGAACTCAGTGTCCCGACCAGTACCGGATGTGTTGAGGTCTGGTATCCGAGGTAAGAAATTTCCATAATATAGTGACCGGTACTGACGTCACTAAGGCTAAAAAGTCCTTTGTCGTTCGTGATTGTTCCGGAGACAAAAGAACTGTCGGCTTGTTTTTTCAAGGCAACATTGACAAAAGGCAGCGCTTTGTTTTCCCTGACATCATTCACGGTTCCTGATAGCGTGACCTTCACAGATTGCGCATGGGTAGTTAAGAAACACACCAGGATCAGGCTTAGCAAAAATAAATTTCTCATCGTATCGTCATTTCATTCATGGTGACGCAAGAAGCAATACGATTTCGAAGAAATTTTAAATTTTGTAACTGATTGAGAAATGAACTCTCATTTATAGCAATTAGCTATATACGATTAGATTAGTAACCGAATGATTAATAGCGTTTTATGAAAAATAATAACATAAACTAATTTTTCGCTACTACTTAATAGCGGTTCAAAATGAATTTTTGGCCCATAGATAACCAGCAATAAAGGCAAGGATGAAACCGATAGGACCGTAGACGAAGATGCAGGTCATGCTCGCTTCAACGCTTCGGTCGTGAGCGTTTGAGGAAAATTTTCCGATCAGGTAATAGCTCAGGAAAGCGGCGAAAGCATAACCGACGATACCTGCAATCAGTGCAATGCCAAAGTATTTCATAGATTTTGAACCAGTTAGTGTGCTGATAATCTCAAAGTTAACATCATGAACGCTAAGTTTCAACGGTTTCAATTTTTAGCAGCTATAATATTAATAGGGTCAGGCTTGCAAAGACAATATTTTATATTGTACTTTGCTATACAAAGTACTTTTGTTTTAAGAAAACAATAGCGCATACTTTGTTTTAATGTAAGTCCTTGAAATAGTTTTTGTTATCCAGGGCGTGGTGTAAGATGAAAATGATATGAAATATTTTGTCAGTGAAGATTCGATTGTACGAAAAATATGGGGGCAGGCGGATGCTATCCTTTTTATTTTTGCCGGAGCATCGGCGGAATTTGCCCTGAACAAGGCTGTTGACTGGCTTTATTTTACGGGTAGGCTTCCCACAGATCCTTTGGGACGACTTTTCTCAACGGTTGGGTATGCGCGGCAAATTGTTTTTTCTGAATATGACGCGGCCATACATGCCATTGATAAGATCACAGCGATCCATCAGGGCGTAGAGAAAGAGAGGGGAGCCAAAATTCCGGATTGGGCCTATCGGGATGTATTATTTATGCTGGTCGATTATTCGATCCGTTCTTTCGAAGTGCTGGAAAGGAAGCTGACAGAAGATGAGAAAGGGGAGATCTTCGAGGTTTTTCATCAGGTAGGGGCCAGGATGGATATTTCCGGCCTGCCCCAGCATTATGAGCAGTGGCGGATTATGAGGGAGGAACATTTAAAAGAAAACCTGTTGAAGAGCGATTTTACGCTGGATTTATACAAACAATACAAAAAACATCTTGGTCCGGTCAGATACCGGCTGCTCCTTCAGGTACAGGTTTTGGTGGTTCCTGAACGGGTCAATGCGCTGCTTTCTCTGGGTAATTTCCGGGTACTGGATCCTGTGCTTTCACTGTATAAGTTAACCCGTTTTTTCGGGATCGAAAAGGTCATCAGAAATAGCATACTGCCACGGGATTACAAAAAACAAGTGATAGATCTGGATGGAATGTAAGGATTTTTACCGTTAAGTATTTTTATTGAACTTATTGTAAGTGGTTTAACATCAGTGTGATAATAATTTTTCTAAATTTGTCACACACGAAACCCTTATATATGTTATGAAAAAAATACTAAAAATTACCGGCATTGTTTTAGCCGTGGTACTCCTTGCTGCCATTGCTGCCGGCACTTATGTGAAAACTGCCTTACCGGATGTAGGAGAAGCTCCGGATCTGGCGATTGAGAAAACAGCGGCGAGAGTGGAGCGGGGCAAGTACATTGCCAACCACGTGTCTGTTTGTATGGATTGCCATAGTACCCGTGACTGGAACCGGTTTACCGCTCCGTTGACTGGAAACTTTGGTGGTGGCGGCGAAAAATTCAGCAGGGACTTGGGCTTTCCCGGTGAATTTTATGCGAGAAATATTACGCCCTATGCGCTTTCGGAATGGACTGACGGAGAGATTTTCAGAGCCATCACGACGGGCGTAAGCAAAAAGGGGAATGCGCTGTTTCCGGTGATGCCATACCATGCTTTCGGTCAGCTCGATAAGGAAGATATTTATAGTATCATTGCCTACCTGCGAACATTGGAACCCGTGAAAAACGATGTGCCCGAGGCGAAAGCAGATTTTCCTGTTAATATTCTTATCAATACCATGCCGGCAAAGGCTGTCCTGCGTGTAAAGCCGTCCGAAAGTGATACTTTAAATTATGGAAAATATCTTGTGACGGCCGCTTCGTGCGTAATGTGTCATAGTAAAATGGAAAAAGGACAAACAGTAGCAGGAAGCGAGTTTGGCGGTGGGATGGAATTTAAAATTCCGTCGGGCACCGTGCGTTCAGTTAATATTACGCCCGATAAAAAGACTGGCCTGGGGCTCTGGAATGAAGAGACTTTTGTCAAACGGTTCAAAATGTACGCGGACTCCGGCTATGTTCCGCATGCCATCGGCCCGAAAGATATGAACACGCCGATGCCCTGGACCATGTACGCGGGTATGAAAGAATCTGACCTGAAAGCAATTTTCAGTTATCTTCAGTCACTTCCGCCAAAAGACCATGCTGTTGTTAAATTCGTGGCGAATTGATTGGTGAGGTTGTAAGATAACCTTGGAAATTTTGCCCTTACCAAATGGAACAGGTGTTCTGTTTGGTAAGGGCAAAGTGGGAGTGATTTAACTATTTCTGTTGATTGTAGTCATAACTTACCATCCAGTTAATCCCGAATTTGTCTGTGAGCATGCCAAAAAATGAACCCCAGAAGGTTTTTTCCAAAGGCATGTTGATTCTTCCGTCCGCAGATAATCCGTTAAATATTTGCGTGGCCTCTGCCTCGCTGTCAACATTGATGGAGATCTGGATATTATTTCCGTCAATGGTATGTTTTGCCCATTCCCCGCCTACGTCACTTCCCATCAGTAACGTTTCTTTGCTAATCGGCAGGGAGATGTGCATGATCTTTTCACCGTCTATTTCATGGGCATGACCGTTTTCTGATGGCGGCATATCCTTGTAACGGCCTGTAAAGGCAAATTCACCGCCAAAAACGGATTTGTAAAAATTAAATGCTTCTTCGCAATTACCCTTGAAATTGATGTAGGGGTTAATTTGTGCCATACCAGGTTTTAAGTTTCGTGTGATCGAACAATTATTTTGAAAGTGCAGCAGGAATATTTTTCCTGAATGTGAATGTGAATGTTCTGGTACATCCTGCAATCAATTTTCGGCGTGCAGGGCCATGCGGTTTCCTTCTGAATCAATAAAAAAGGCCATGTATCCAATTTCTTCGCTGATCTGGGTGCGTGGCATAATGACTTGCCCACCGGCACCTTCGATCTTATCAATGACGGTCTGAATATTGGGATTGGCGTTCAGATACACAATTGCGCCATCCATGCCGGGCTTGAACATATCACCTTTTACCAGTGCTCCAGACACTTTCCCCGATTGGCCTTCCATGTCATAAGGCAGGAAAGTCATTTCCATGCCCATCATTTCCTGGGTTTCCATTTGTATGTCCAGGATCGTTTCATAAAACTTCTTTGCTCTTGCTGTTTCGGCAACCGGTATTTCAAACCAGTTTAGCGCGTTCGTATTCGGGCTGATTTTTTCCATGATTTTGGTGGTTTTTGTTTTTATAAATTTAGGTAATAATAAGTATAAATTATTCTCCCTAAAATTATGTTTTTGGTTTTCGCGTTAAATTTTAGTGATCAACATACCGCGGCATTGAACATTGATTTTCTTGTATTTGCCAAAGAATCCAGATAATAAGTTTACCTTCGTCCCCCAATTTCAAAAACGCTCCTTATGAATTCGCAGAATCAGTTGGGTGAGGCGCCGGTAAAATCGCTGTTTTTTAAGTACTATATTCCGGCACTCACCAGTATTTTATCCGTAACGTTTCATCAGGTTGTCAATGGGATTATTCTCGGACAGCAGGTCGGGAAGGAAGGACTGGCTGCTGTCGGTTTGTATGGACCGGTCGTAATCGTTTTTATTGCTTTAACGCTTCCGGTTATGGTTGGAGGCGGCATTCTGATCGGCAAAAGTATTGGCGCGGGAAATTATCAGAACGCCCAGCAGATTTTTCAGTTTGCCACTACGCTGGCATTGCTGTTTGGGGGGATTATTGCATTCAGTTCACCGCTGTTAATTAAACCCATTGCTGATTTTCTGGCGGGTAATGAGCATAGCAAGATCGTCGATTATTTGTCTGATTATATGTTCTGGCAGTTAATCAGCCTGCCTTTTTTCTTTCTGAGAATGTTTTGGGGAAATTTTATCAGCAACGATAGCGGCCCCAAAGTTTCCAGAAATGCGTCACTGATCGGGGTCGCGCTGAATGTTATTTTAGACGTACTTTTGGTTATGGGCCTGCATTTAGGCGTGGAGGGGGCATCCATTGCCACGGCCGTTTCGATCTTCGTTTCGGCTTCCTATCTATTTTTCTATATTCGAAAAGGGAAAAACAATTTCAGTTTCCGTAATTTTCAGTTTACCCTTAAATGCGAGGAATGGAAAGTGCTGGTTCATTTTGGACTTCCGTCTTTCGCTTCGGAACTTTCTTTTTCCTCTGGTCTTTTGATGATCAGTCACAGTGTTGTTCCTTATGGGCCACTGGCGGTGGCGGCTTTTGGGCTGGTGAATTATTTGAGCTTCATATTTATCCGGCTTTTTACCGCAGCCATGATTGCGTCGCTTCCCATCATTTCATTTAACATTGGCGCAAAGTTACCGGTTCGCGTTTTGGACATTTTTAAGTTTGCATTTAGCTTTACCCTCGTGCTTGGTTTCATTGTAACAGCCGTTGGGTTTATAGTTCCGGATCTGCTGGTCGGCTTGGTTTCTGAAAATGAAACGGACGAATTTGCAAATGTTGCAGGCAATGCTACAAAACTCTATTTTATTCTTTTCATTGGCGCTGGTCCTAATTACATCCTGTCGGCTTACCTTCAAAGCATTGGCAAGTCGGGGCCGGCTACTTCGATCAATATCCTAAAAGGCTTTTTGCTTATTGCTGTGTTTATGTTTTTGCTCACGGAGTATTTTAAAATGGGGCTGAACGGCATTTTATTGTCCCGCTCGTTTGCGGAGATATTTACATTGGTTCTTGTGATCGGATACACGCTTTACAGGAAGGAAGATTTCTTTGCCGAGGATGCAATTATCGCGAAAACTTAAATAAGTTTCCCGTTAATCGCTGTTCCGTACTTTTACGAAAGTGTGATCACATGTCTGAAAGGTGTAAAACCGGTTATGTAAACCGTTGGCGCTTCCATCGCAGGTAAAGAACCGCGTAAACTTATGTTTTTATGTAATGCCGCCCCTGGCCCAAACGTGATCGTGTTTTCACCAAGCGTGTATGTACCATTACCTTCTTTCAATAACCAGGAATCCTTGGTGTTTTCGATTTTGGACGCACCGTTAAGTACGCCTCCCGGTCGGAATACAAATTCCCAGGCAACGGGTACTCGTTCGGTACCGCTGGTTGTGATCTCTATTTCGATTCCTTCTTTTGCTTCATGTATTAAAATTTTGGTTTCAAGGATTTGTACTTCACTTTGCGGGCGGTTTGTTTTGGGCATTTTCTCCCAATCTCCGTCAGACGATATTTTGTCGACCGGATAAGGCTGAAAATATGGGCCGTCTAATTTTTGGGTCAACTCCCATCCGCGTTCTGTTTTGGTAATGGTGTCAGCCTGAAACTGGCCTTTGCCGAAAAAGGAAGAAGCAAAACGCACACCCTGTAATACCGCATTTCCTTTCATGAAAGTGAGCCAAACAGGATTTTTTGCAATCAAAGTGCTGTCCCACTGGTTGCGCCGGATGCGTACCAGTTCTGAATTTGGAAAGGATTTGACGTACGCGACGGGCAATGATTTCGCTGGTGGCAGGTTAGCCCAAAGAGATGGATCGGCTAAAAAATAATCGAGGAAACCACCAATTTTGGGTCCGGCTGTTTGCTCGATCAAAGCACACATGGCCGAATAGGATCCGTTGGCATCCAAAAGGGCCAGATACCGGTATGGATAATAGTAATTTTCTAATGTTCCGATCAGTGCTTTGTCTTGCCTGCCTGATGCGTCGGTAACAATTTCGCCATTCGGGTGAACGTAGTACATGGTCATGTCCAGGTTACGACGAACGGCATCTAGAAGTGCCGGTTTGTTAAAACCTTTTGCAATGGTTATCAGCAGACGATCCGAAAGTGCCGAATAGATGTAGGTGCTTTTTTCATTAAACTGACCATCTGAATCGAGGTCAATGTGTTCCCCAAGCCATTGTTCGGCTCTGGCAGCATATTTTGGATCCGGCCATAAGGTATACAATTTAGCCAAAGCAGCCGAAACGACCCAGCGATGATTGGGGGTATGGATGCCACCTACGGACAGCGCATCGCCGGCCCGGAGAAGAAATGTTTTCAGGTTGGACAAGAGGTTTTCCTGGCCCTTTGTTTTGGACTTTTCTATCAAAACATAAGCCATCACCAGCCGTTTTACAATAAAGCCAGTGTCAGGTGTTGAATGAAAATTAGTCGATAGCAGATCAATCGTGCCATCTGAATGTTGTGTTTTTACCAGATATAGCGCCGCCAGATTCATATCATTCAACAGCTCAGCGGATTGATAAAACTGGGATGAGGGCGAGGAAAGCGAACAGGAGCCCCATTGAATGACAGCAGCAGTATTGTGCGGATTCAAAATATCGAAACCATCCATGACACCTCCAAAGTCCGGACTTTTCGCGTCCTTAACCTGTAAAGTTCTTAAATGAGTTATCCCTTTATCATTGTTTTTTATCAGTTCCAGAAGCCATGGCGGCATTTTTTCAACGCGGGTGGGGATAATGCCCGAAATATTAACGATTGGCGCAGCACAGCATAGGACAACTGACTTGTTAACGAATTCTCGTCTGTTCATGGAATCTGGATTTAGCTGTTATCAAAAGTAGGAGGGCGTTCATGTTTACTAATTTATTTTGTAATAAAATTTGTTTAAACAAAAATATTCCGGGAATGTATTGATAGGATTCTGTCTGAAATTTGTTTAAATTAATGCATAAATTGCTGATTGTAAACGTCTTCCTGCGGGAGGTTGTGTATGAAAAACAAAAAGATACTTCTAACGTACCTGTCATTGATGACTGGTATGCTCTTTTCCTGTCAGCCTAAAAAACAAGCGGACAACAGTTCGACGATTTCCCAAATTATTTGCCGGACACAGCTTACCGATAAAGACTGGTATAATTCCGGGAAAAAAGCGCCGCTTTTTGAAGGATTAGGTAATGTTCATTATCCGATATCTACCCAAAGTAAGGAAGCACAGAAATATTTCAATCAGGGCCTTATGCTGGCGATGGGATTCAACCACGCAGAAGCCGCACGATCCTTTTTTGAGGCGACAAGAATTGATTCAACCTGTGCGATGGCTTTCTGGGGGTTTGCTTTTGTGTTGGGGCCGAATTATAACGCAGGCATGGAGCCGGATAATTATGCGCGGGCATATAAGGCGGTAAAACAGGCAGAAAAGCTTTCGGGCAATTGTACGGCCAAGGAGAAAATGCTGATCAGGGCCCTGTCCAGACGTTATCCGCCCGGACCCGTGGAAGATCGCAAGCCTTATGATGTTAAGTATTCGGAGGCGATGAGAAACATTTACCACCAGTTTCCCAACGACGAAAATATTGGGGCGTTATACGTCGAATCAGTGATGGATTTGCATCCCTGGGATTTGTGGGAGAAAAACGGTCAGCCGAAGCCATGGACGAAAAACATTCTTGCGGAACTTGAAGAATTAAAGGTGCGGTTTCCCAAACACATCGGTATTCAGCATTATTATATTCACGTCATTGAAGCCTCGAAGACGCCGGAAAAGGGTTTGGCCAGTGCAGCCATTCTTGCAGAGCTTGCGCCAAATGCCAGTCATCTGGTGCATATGCCTTCACATATCTACATCCATACCGGTAATTACCATGAGGCGTCGCTGGCTAATATTCGTTCGGTAAAAGTGGATAGCGCCTATCTGAAAGGCTCTTATGCCCAGGGTATGTTTCCGCTCATGTATTTTCCACATAACTACCATTTGCTGGCAGCCACTGCCACGCTGGAAGGTAATCAGAAATGGGCCATGCTGGCGGCCAACAAGATGGCGGAGTACAGCAGGAAAAATTTAATGCCGGATGTTGCATGGAGCACCCTGCAGCATTATTATACGATCCGGTATCATGTAGCGTTGAAGTTTTCCTTGTGGGATGAAATCGTCAGAATGAATAATACGGATTCTGTTAAACTGAAATACCCGATGGCAATACGTCATTATGCTATGGGACGGGTTTTTGTGGTCAAGAATCAGGTTGATAAAGCTAAATTGGAGCTGTCGGAATTGGAAAAAATTGCGGCAGATCCTGAAATGTCAAAATTGACTTCGTCGGGAATAAATCCATTAAATGCCGTTTTGGAAATTGCCAGAAGGGTATTGGAGGCTGAAATAGCTGGTAAGGAAGGTGATGTCTCCATGAGCGAAAAACTGCTAAGAGAGGCCGTAGCACTGGAAGATAATCTGAATTACAACGAACCGCCGGACTGGTTTTTTTCAGTGCGGCACAATTTGGGTGATTTGCTCCTTAAAGAAAAAAAATACGATGAGGCAGAAAAGGTTTTGAAGGCCGACCTGGCAATTTTTCCAAGAAATATCTGGGCATTGAAAGGTTTGTATCGGGCACAAATGAGCGTGGGAGATACCGAAGATGCCAAGGAAACAAAAGTGGCGCTGAATCTGGCAGGGAAATGGGCAGATAAGCGTGTCAAAATGTTATAAAATCCCAGTACTTTGCTTTAATAATGGCATGGAGTTTCAATTGTTTCAAAACAGAAACCCCATGCCATTTGATTTATTTGTCAGAGGACGGGATCAGTCTGGCTTTCAGATCCGGGTCTTTCATATCCTTGTCTAATGGAAACATTGGACGTTTGATCCTTTTGTAACCAAGTCTTTCCAGATTCTGGTCAACGCCGCCGGGTGTAAGCGAAAGGATCCAGTCGGCTCTCATGGCATAAAGCTCGGGTTCGAGATAACCGATTTTCACGACAACGATATCAGATTTACGTGGATTTAACCCCAAACGAGTGAAATCCGCTTCCTTATGATAGGGTTTGCGTTTTTTAGTAACAATCACATGAACACTCCCTACTTTTACGACAACTTCTGTTTCTGCGTTTCTGTCACCATGCTCGATGGATTCGACGGTTCCGACAAGTCTTACCGGGGGCGCGAAACGGGCATCTACTTTTGCACCCGCATAGGCATCTACTTTGCCGCCTACGCCCGCCGCCATTGCACTTTGTACGAATTCCGGTCCGGGGATGGACGCGTAAATCAAGGAAGGGCCGTTTTCAGACTGGAACTCGGGACGGGCAAGAATCTCTTTCAAAGTCCAGGTAACATCACCGGCGCCTCCCGCAGTTGGGTTATCACCTGAATCGCTGATAAAAAACGGATGTGTTTTGCTGGCTATGGCTTTGTCAAGACTTTCGGTCAACGAGCCTGTCGGCGCGACAAATGCAAAATCGGCCCTCGCTTTCCAGAAGCTTTGTGCAAGCTTTTCTGCGGTTTGCGTTACGGTGGTTTTATCATCACCGGTAACCATCACAACGGCATGATTGCGAGGCTCATCAGCCCAGGCATAGCCTACCCAGATCGCAGCGTCGATAACGCCGGGTTGTTTTGATGCCGGGTCAACGGCTGCATAAATTGTTTTCGCAGGTTCAATTCTCGTACTGGTTTTTTCACCAGGCAACAGCACCGGAATGGGGATCCAGGCTTTGTAGGCAGGTTTTCCCTTGCCACTTTCCAACCGGGCCAGTAAATTATCGACAGCGCGTTTTTTAGTTTGCATGGCGTCTTCGTGGGGCGCCATCCGATAACAGGTGATCAGGTCCGTGTTTTGTGCCAGTCGTAAAGATACATTGCCGTGAAGATCCATGGACGTAGAAATAAGCGTTTTTTTGCCAACCACTTCGCGGATTCTTACGATCAAATCTCCTTCCGGGTCATCAAGACCAACGACACTCATAGCGCCATGGATGTCGAAAAATAATCCGTCATAAGGTACGTTTTTTTTGAGTAATTCGAGCATCTGTTTCACCAGAGATTCATAAGCTTCGCGGGTCACGGTACCGCCCGGTAACGACCGGCCAACCAATGCAGGGAGCCAGACGGCCCGTTTCCTGTTTACAGAGTCGGCGGAAAAAAATGGATAGGATGTGAAAATTTCAGCTCCGCGTTTAGGATGGAAGGCCTCTTCCAAAGTAAGTGCAGGCGAAAAGGTACTGGATTCGATCGCTAAGCCCGCAATACCTATGCGGGGAAGCGCTTTTTGGGTGGCATGTGTGCCCGCTACTTGTGGTATGGGGGCGGATGATTCAATAGGTTTTTCAGAAACGGGGAAAAATGCCCGGGATACGGTTAATAAAAGGGAAGTAGTCAGGAGAAATGTAAGTCTCATACATTAAATTTTATCGGATAGATATTTTAAAATATTTTACTAAATATAGTCAACTTTATGTAAGACTTTTGAAAATGAGCCAAAACTTTCCCGGATGTGTATTAACTGATATTTGACGACCATTTGGTTTTATACGCTCATTTACGTTCTAGCGCTTGTAAACAATCTTCATTGACTTGACATGTGTTGGATTCGGTGTTTTAGGGTTGCTGGCATAATCGAAAAGCCAGATCATGGCACCTCCTTCAAAACTGACATTGTATATTTGGATAGGGAAGTTTTCATCGCCCGAATTGATCGTGATCTTGTTCCCGGTCTGGGTCCAGGTTGTCTTACCGTTCATGGCTTCCAGCATATTTTTCATGTTACTGCAACCGCCCGCGTTCATCGTCACCTGCCCACCAGGTGCATAGGTATAGGTAATTGTTGCGGCACAGGGCATGGTTTTGAGCTGCGACTGAAACATATCGGACTTAGTTCCATCACTTTTTTCAAGGACAATGGATGTTCGTTTCCATGTCCCTGTGATTTGCTGTGCCGATGCGAAGTTGAGAATGGAGCAAAAGATGCAAAGGAGAAGTGTCAAATTTTTCATAATAAGTAGTAGTGAAAAATTAGTTTACATTATTGAATTTTATAATGGGTTATAAATCATCCGGTTACTACGCTAATTGCCAACAGCTACTGAGCAGTATTAATATGGTAAAACGAACTGCAAATGTTCATCTGAAAATGCAGACAGGCGGTAATTTTGGTTGATAACACTTATATAAAAATAACACTATTTGTCATTAAATTTTACGTTTTTCGGATTTTTCCGGACGAGCCCCGTGGGAAGGAGGACGATTTTGTTTGGGACAGACAAATGGAGTGAAACAACTGCGAGAATCGGTTAACAGCAATTCGGATATCTCCAATATTAAAATAATTCACTATTGGCTCTGGATTTAATATGCAGGATGTTGAAAATATAATTATTGATTTAATGGTAAGTTGTCTGTTATTTAGGGTGTTACGGTGATTATGTGTTGTTGAAATGAATTGGTTCTTACAAAAAAGACATTTTTAGATCATGGAAAGATTATCTTTGTGGTTACGTTTATCGTTGAAAAGAAACCGCTTTGTTTCTTAAACCCAACTTTTTTTTTGCAATGTTGCAACCACTTTTAGCATTTATGTATCTAGAGGTAATTATTGGTAAAGTTGTTATATTAGTCAGTTTATGAAAGCATTTTTAAGATCAAGGTTTGTCCGCTTTTTGCCGGAAGGTGTTTTGAAAGATCAGCCCATATTCAGCTGTTTTTAGCGATGGGTTTTTCAAAAACCGGTATATTTTAATAGTCCTCCTGATTTAATTTTAGCAAAAAGCATATAGTGAGTAAGTATATTTTTTCCTTTCGTATAGTACTAAATTTATTATGGATCCTTGCGGTCCCGGTTATTGTTAAAGCACAAATTGATGTAACGACTCCTTTGGAAAGGTCTGTTTATCAGAGAGAAAAAAATGGTTCTGCCGATGTGATCATCAGTGGGAACTACGCGATTCCAGTGGATAAGATTGAGGTGCGCGCAACACCTGTTGCTGAGGGGCAGGGTATAGCAATCGCATGGACAACATTGCAGGATAAACCCGCTGGTGGCGTATTCAGCGGAAAATTGTCCATGGCCGGAGGGTGGTACAAAGTAGAAGTTCGCGGGTTGAAAGGTGGAATTGCCATTGGAAACATAGATGCCATTTCCCGCGTTGGTGTGGGGGAGGTTTTCATCATTGCAGGCCAATCCAATGCCCAGGGCATGGACGAGACCAACCCATCAGCACCTTTGCCGCCGCCTGCCAGGGACGACAGGGTAAATTATGTGATATTTGATAACGATGCCCAGAATAGATGGACTGATGCGCCCATAGCTAATATTCAGCCCTTGCAGCTACAAACTGCCTGGAATGGGAATGGCCAAAATCCCAACATTATGGGGCCAAGGGGCCATACTTCATGGTGTTGGGGGATTTTGGGGGATCTTTTGGCGCAACGCCTGAATGTTCCCATTTTGTTTGTGAATACCGGCTGGTCGGGTACTTCGATACAAAACTGGCGGGAAAGCAGCCAGGGCATTATCACGACAAATGCTTATTCCGCCGGTGTTAAATTACCCGCGGAAATGCCTTACGGAAATCTGAGGTTGGCGATGCAGTATTATGCGAAACCGTTTGGGGCGAGAGCGGTTCTCTGGATGCAGGGTGAAACCGACAATTTGCCACGGAGAACCAATGCAGACACCTACAAAAATGATCTTAAGTCGGTTATTTCCAAGCTTTCGTCAGATGTCAATCGCCCGATTACCTGGGTGATTTCACGTACCTCCATGGTATCTATCCCCGATGATCCGAAATTTACTTCCGTTACCAGCAATGAGATTATTGCCGGGCAAAATGCTGTTTTGAGAGAGCTTCCGGGTATTACTTACCCCGGACCGGAGACCGATAATCTCCCGGCAGCCCGCAGCGACGGGACGCATTTTTTTGGCGAAGTGGCTTTGAAAGTGCTGGCAAATGCGTGGAATGAAACGTTGAATACAAATTTCTTTGCCACCGTTAATCCCGTTTCCGTTTCCCAGGAACCTAAAATCACCAGCGTTTGTGCGGACAATAACGCTTCTGTAAACCTGACATTACCGGATGGTTTTCAGGGTTATAAATGGTCGGTAGAAGTAAATGGGCGATACACTGAACGTTCGGGCAGGTCGATCAATATCTCGGAACCGGGCAAGTACACCGGGACGGTTAAGGATGCCTATGGAAATGCTCTGGTAACCCAAACGATGGTTATAAATACAAGTATTAAACCGGTAACTCCGACGATCCGGGAAATTGGCTCGCAGCAGGCCTGCGCGGATTCATCGTTTACTTTTTCAATTAATCAGGGTAATGAACTTTACAATTGGTACAAACAGGGAACAGGTAATACCCTGGCAACAAATAGTACATTAACGGTGTCGGATGGCGGGAATTATTTTGCCAGAAGTGAAAATGTTTTCGGATGTTTGTCCAATAATTCAGATGTTTCATCGCTGACAATTCGTCCGAAAACGCCGACCCCGATCATCGAAAGAACAGGGCCGTTTACCGCACTGGCGACGATTAGTCAAAAGGACCTGAAAGAAAAGTATGATTGGAAAATGGGCGGTGAAATATTGACAAGCTCAACAGCGAATATCATCAAAACGGCGCAAACGGGGACTTATTCGGCGAGAGCGGGTGTGACCTATGTTGTAGGAAGCAATTTGTTGACCTGTTATTCGTCTTTCTCCAATGACCTTCAGGTGATTACAGAGGGTATTTCAGATGTAGTTGTATTTCCCAATCCGGCTACCCGTGACCAAGTGTATGTGGAATCACTGGAGGATATAAATGACGCCGAAATTGTCGTGTATGATCTGTACGGTCGGATCATGGTTACGCAAAAGCAGGATATGAAAAGTCGTGTCAAAGTTTTGTTAAATAATTTGCAGCCGGGAAAATACGTTGTGCGTGTCAAGGGCGCCAATACGGATGTGGCGAGACAACTGGTCGTTAATTAGCCGTGAAATAGTAGGGCACTAGGAAATATTAAGCATAAAAAACGGCGGTATCTCTGAATCTGGGACATCGCCGTTTTTTGTTATAGATGTGTAGGATCATCTAATTCAGATGCAGTGTTTGTGGGCCGAATTCTTCAAAATGGATAAATTCTTTATTTATTCCATTCGCAATCAGTGCCGTGTAATGTTTCGTGATGAATGGAGCCGGACCGCAAATGTAGTATTCCGTGTCTGGTGCGATCAGTTCATTTCCCAACACATTCAAATCCACCCATCCTTTGTACAAACCTTCGTTTGCCGAATCTTCATCGATTTCATCGTAAAAGATGTGCTTGTCAATGGCCTTTTTTTCGTCTGCCCAGTACTCAATAACTTCCTTGAAGGCATGAGCGTTTTTGTCCCGGCAGCCGTGAATCCAGGTTTTTGGCCTTTTACTCGCGCTCCTGATGAGCTCTTCAAGCATGCTGATCAATGGCGTTTGCCCGACACCTCCGCTGATGAACACAACGGAGTGATCATTATCTGTTTTTAAGGTAAAACTACCAGCCGGGGCGGAAACATCGATCAGGTCACCCTCGTTAACGAAATCATGCAGTCGGTTACTGATCATGCCATTCGGGTTAAGGTTTGTGGAAGTCTCTTTTTTGACTGAAATGCGGTAGTACAGTCCGTTTGGGGCACTGGAAATACTGTACTGGCGAGGCTGTAAAAGATTAAGTTCAGGAAGAAAAAGACGAACACTGATGAATTGACCCGGGAGAAAACTTGCAACGGCCCCTCCATCGGAAGGATACAAGTGAAACGAGGTAATTTCAGTCGATTCAGCAATTTTTTCTTTCACAATAAAGGGGCGCCATCCGGTCCATCCGCCTTTTTTTTGCACTTGTTTGTTGTATAAGTGGGTTTCATGGCCCGACATAATTTGCGCAAGCTGCGTGTAGGCAACGCCCCAGGCGTCAATAATTGCAGGTGTGGCTGCGTCTCCGAGTACTTCTGAAATTGATGCTAAAAGATGTTCTCCAACGATGATGTAATGCTCGGGTCTGATGTCCAGACTGGTGTGTTTTTGTCCGATTCCGTCAACAACCGGCATCAGTACAGCGGGATTTTCTATATTTTCGGCATAGGCTAAAACTGCCATCGCAAGTGCAGTTTGCTGTCTGCCGTTTTGCTGGTTACCCATGTTGAAAACATTTTTCAGTTCGGGATTATGGGTGAACATACGTTTGTAAAAGTGCGTTGTCAATAACACACCATTTTCCTTTAAAACAGGTACTGTTGCTTTGATGAGGTTTTTTTGGTCTTGAGTGATCATGCTTGTTCCTTGTTTTGTTATTAAATACTTGATTTTTAAAGTAGCGGTATAATAGGTGATCCCTTGATCAGAAAGGGGAAACTGTCTTCTGTTGCTTCCAACAGAAATATATGTATCGAAATTTTATAATTAAAATATATAAATACCTTTTTATCTTTTTAATTGTGTTGAAATAGATAATTTAAGGAAAGTGCCGTTGTTTAAAAGCGCTAGAATCCGTTGACGGAACAAAGGTAATAGTAAAATTGAATAATAAAAGATAGTTTTATCTTTTATTTGTTTTAGGTTTCATATATTTGCAGGTAGTCCTGATAAAGCACAGCGGGGTTAACATCGGATTCGTGTGTTGGGGAAAGGAATGAGCGCGGGAACTGCGGAACGGTAAATTGTAATTGAGATGGATGTAAAAAAGGAGATACTTGATTTGGAAGATGTAAAATTACTGGTTGATACCTTTTACGATAAGGTACGCAAGGACGATATTCTGGCACCGGTTTTTGATGAACGGATTCAGGGGCATTGGCAGCCACATCTGGAAAAAATGTACAAATTTTGGCAAACGATTTTACTGAAAGAACATACTTATTTCGGGAGCCCGTTTCCGCACCATGCTATGCTTCCGGTTGACCATACGCATTTCACAGCCTGGCTCGGGTTATTCAATCAGACCATCGATGAATTGTTTACGGGTGAAAAGTCCGAAGAGGCGAGGTGGCGGGCTGAAAAGTTAGCGGCGTTATTTGAACATAAAATAGCGTACGCCAAGTTTGGATAACTCGATAGACTTAACGGCTTTACCGCATATAAACTGACCCCGCCGGAATTTCTTCGGCTTTGGAAAATGCAATTTTGTATTTAGACGCATACTCGGCAAGTTGTCTGGTGTTGTTATGTTTTTTTGCAATTTGATATAATCCAACGTACGACCAGCCATTACCGGGATTCCTGGCGAGGTCATCCTGGTAGACTTTTTCAGCATGGGCCGGTTTGCCCATTTTTAGATAATAAGCACCTAGAAATTGCCTGGCAGGAATCGGCCAATCGTTAGGCTCCGTATAAATAAGGCCATCTTCAATTTTGATTGCCTTGTTCAGGCTGGCAATTGCTTTTCTATATTTTTTTTCTGAAAACAATATGGAACCGTTCAAAATTTTATCAGCGATCTGTGCGATGGGCAGCGGGGCGTTGAAAGGAATTCTTCGTTTTTCTAAAATTGGATCTTTAAGGTTTTGCTGTAATAATGCAAGATGCTTTTTCGCAAGCTGGGTCTGTCCGGTTTGAACATAAGCCATACCTTTTGAGAAATGATAAAGCAACTGAGCATAGGTCCATTTTGGATCAGGCTGGCTTTCATCTTTTATAATTTCGTCCCATTTTCCCAGACGAACCAGGGTCAACGACGGCAGCATATAAAGATATTGGTCATAGGTGCTCTCATACGTTGGAGAAACGCTTTTTCTACACCGGAGCGCACTGCGAATGCCGACTTCATACATTCCGCCGCTTAGCGCACAATAGGTTTGCACGGCAAAGTAATGCGGGCTGTGTTTGCTAAGGCTAAGATTTTTTGCCAGCGAGTCATAAAGATGCAGATTGGCATCAGCCAGATCATTTACCATCACACCTTTTTCAAATAGGCCGTTGCGTTCATATTCGTGGCTCGACATATGCACCATGTGCGCAACGCCGGGAAACAGATCTTTCAGCTTGTCCGCATTGGGCAATGCAACTTCAGGGTGTCGTGAGGCCTCTGTAAGATGGATATGATAGTGCAAAGCGGCCGGATGATCAGGGTTTTTCTTTAATATCTCTTCGCAGAAATGTACAAGTTCGTCGGTCCAGACTTTTGCAGTGCCATCACTATTCCAGAAATCCCAGGCATGTATAACCATCACCGCATCTACGAATAATGCCTTAACATCCGGATCGTCCGGATACTCCAAAATGAGTTCCCGCATCGCATTGGCGTAGGCCTGGTTCAAAGTCTTCCTGCGGGCATCCGTTGCATCTTTTGAATAACGGTAATTCATCACACGGATCAGACCTTTTTCCTTATCAGATAGGCCCGCTTTTTCATTCATATTTTTTAAGACGTCCAGGATTTCAGCAGGCATTTTATAACTATGCGCAGCGTTGTAATAGGGTCCCATGGCCAATGCCTGGCCCCAATATGTCATGGCAGAACCGGGGTCAAGGCGGGAAGCCTCCTTGAAGGAAGCAAGTGATTCCTTCATGTGGTAACTGTAATACATGTTAAGGCCCTGGTTGAAATAGAACTGGGCACTGTCATTGTCCGTGGAAATTTTATATTCGTAGCTGCCCCAGCCTGGAAGCGGGTTTATGAATTTTCCGGAAACCATCGGTCTGATAATTCCTCCGGCAATGGGGGCGCAAACGGTGATATTATCCATACTGCCGGTTGGCTCCTGCTCTTGTTTTAAGAAACCAAACATGAGTGTTCCCGCGAAAAGTAGTGGGAGCAAAACAATGAGCAGAATATTTTTCATTTTTATTGACTCAGTTTAGGTAGCGTATGATGTCGGTTTGCAGGATTGCTGTTTCACAGATTTACATGCAATTTAGAGATTTTAGATGGAAAGTAGTCCCGCGATTTCAATTCCAATAGAGGAAATTGCATTTGAAATATCATTTGTATCAATTCAGATAATTCTGTGCTGATAACGAGGTTGTTATTACTCATTTTTGTGCCAGTAAAACAATAGCCATGAAAAAATATAAAATAGTAGTTAACAAAGTACATGTTTCTCTGGTTTGCCGCCCGGATGGAGAAATGGTTATTTCAAGGCATTAGCGTCCTGAAATTCAAGGCAAGCCTCTTTTTGCTTTTCTTTTTCCAGTTCGGTTTCGTATCCGGGCAACCGAACTGGAAACTCGTGGCCGATGAGGACGGTGTCCGGGTTTTTAGCAAAAGCGTAATGGACTCCAGGATCAAAGCGGTGCATGTAACTTGTGAAATCAAGGCCAATCTGGCGCAAATACTGGCTTTACTGCTGGATGTGGAAACCGCTGAACAGTGGATATGTCATACAAAATCGTGTTCGGTTTTAAAACGAGTATCGGCCTCTGAGTTGTATTATTACACGGAGGTGGATTTGCCCTGGCCGTTGAATAACCGGGATTTTGTAACGCACATGAAAATATTTCAGCATCCGGTTACCAAAATTATCACGATCACGGCGCCGGCTGTTCCAGGTATTCTGGCTGCAAAGGAAGGTATTGTCAGGATAGACCATTCGGTGGGGACCTGGATTTTGACACCTTTGGGGAAAGAGCGGGTTAATATAGACTATACCCTGCAAGTCGATCCGGGTGGGATTATCCCCGCCTATATCGTAAATGCTTTTGCAGTGAAGGCTCCCGTTTTGAGTATAAAAAAAATGAGGGAGATTTTACCAAAATATAAGAATTCGGGACACACGTTGTTTTCTATTTCGGAACCCTGATTGAAGCCGAATGACCTCAAATCCTATCAATCTTGGTCTGGTATTTTATTTAACGATGTTAGATTTGAATGCTGTTTTGAGTATTTTAATCATATTGTTTTTGTAAATTTTTGATAAAGAGATTGTTATTAATTTTTAGTGCTTTTGTATGATCTGGACGGATCTTGGGGGAAGTGAGGCAGATTGGCCAGAAAGAAAAAGACGAATAATCTGCAATATTGATTTTTTTGATAAAGTTTCACCAACTGTTTATCATCCTATCCTGATTCCTACTGTTTAATCGGAATCAGCGCTATGTTGGTTAAAGTTGTTTATTAAAACCAACTCTAATCACTGGTTATGAATTTGTTAAATACACTTTGGTATTTTCATGAAATCGATTCTGCCTTTGAACGAGGGATTAAAATACTGGGCATGTTTATAGTCTTTTTTTTGTATTTAATATATTGATTATAAGTAAGTTGTGAGTATTATCGCGACGTTCGGATTTGACTGTTTTTGGTTGTGGTGGAATCAGTAGATTCTTTGCTGTCTTCCGGTGGACAAATGATATCACAGGAAGCAAGACTTATGCCCATCAAGAGGATAAATAGTTTCTTCGTCATTTTGAATATCGTTTAAGTCAGGATATTTATGTAAATATTTAACTGAAAGCTATGTAAATTGGGATTGTAATAAAACTAAACCCATGAAACGTAGAAAAATTTTAAAAAGCCTGTCAACACTGCCTTTGATTGGTACATTGCCATTTCAGTCCGTTAATTTAACGACAACTCCCCTAAAAAAGAAACGTGATATCATCCAGGAATTAGGAATTCGTTCCTTTATTAACGCTGCCGGTACGTTAACTTATATGTCGGGCTGTATTATGGATGAAGAAGTTGTTGAAACGATTGAAAATACTTCGCGGCATTTTTGCATGATTGATGAAGTGCAGGATAAAGTGGGTGCTAAAATTGCTGAATTTGTACATGCTGAGGCGGCCATGGTTTCCTGCGGCGCTTTTTCTGCGATGACGCTGGGGCTTGCCGGTATTTTAACAGGACTTGATATCAGGAAAGTAGAGCAGCTGCCGCATCTGGAAGGAACTGGAATGAAGTCGGAAGTGATTTGTCAGAAATCGCATAATGAAAGATATAACCATGCTTTTCTGAACACAGGTTGTACGGTTGTGGAGGTTGAAACAATCGAGGACGTACGCAAGGCGGTTAATGAGAAGACCGCTTTACTGCATTTTCTGAATATTCAGACAAACGAGGGAAAGATTAAACATGAAGAATGGGTAGCCTTGGGTAAAGCGTTGCAAATCCCTACGTCCATTGATATCGCAGCCGATGTTCCGCCCGTTTCAAACCTTTGGAAATTCAACGATATGGGTTTTGATCTCGTGTTTATTTCAGGAGGAAAAGCAATGCGCGGGCCGCAAAGTGCCGGAATTCTAATGGGGAAGAAGGATCTCATTGCAGCTGCCCGGTTAAATGCACCGCCACGCGGTTTTACCATTGCCAGGGGGCATAAAGTAAATAAGGAGGAAATACTCGGTATGTATGTGGCGCTGGAAAAGTTTATTTCCGGAGACCATGAGCGGGAGTGGAAGACCTGGGAAGCGCGTATCGCACAGATTGAAGGCGCGTTAAAAGATCTTGCCGGTATAACAACCAAAGTGGTAGTTCCGGAACTCGGTAATATCACCCCGACGCTTACAATATCCTGGGATGAAAATATTGTAAAACTGACGGGTCGGGAATTACGTGACCATCTTCGTGCAGGCAATCCGTCAATAGAAGCAGGGTTTGGAGGATTGCCTTTGTATCATTATCAGGCAGGTTCCGACTCTGTTGACCCGGCGATTGCGGAAACACTAAAAGGTGCGAATCTGATACGGGTTACGGGTTGGATGCTTCAACCTGGTGAAGACAAAATTGTTGCGAGGCGGATCAGAGAGGAGCTTAGCAAGGCCACCACGGTGAAAAGCTGAGATACCACTTTGGATTGAATTCTATTGATTTTTAAAGGGCACAGCTGATATTTTTCGGTTGTGCCCTTTTGTTGCTGTAAATACAGCATGGTGGTTTTGAAACTTAGGAAGCTTCGTTATCTGTCTTTTTTAAGGCCAGGTAATACTTTCGTTTCTGGTCACTGAGATGCTCTATGGCATATCTTAAAAGTGTTCGGGGCATAGTTGATGCGTACCGGTCCAGAAAGCTGATGAGCCTGACCTGGTCACTTTTTCCCGCCTGCCGGAGCCATCCACCGGCTGCTTTATGAATCAGGTCCTGGGTATCGTTCAGCAATATTTCGGCAATGTGGAAAGTGTCGTCCAGATCTCTGTTTTTTAAAAAATAGCCCGTGCTTACAATCGCGGTCCGGCGCTCCCAGATATTGTCAGAAACGGCAAGTTGATATAAAATATCTCTTGGTTTGTCATTCAAATACCGCCCGATCACATACATGCAGCTGATATCGACAAGATCCCAATTGTTGATTCTGTCGTGACGACGCAGGTAAAGGTCATACAATGCTTTCCGGTTATTTTCAGAGGTTTTATTATTACGGGCTTGTTGGTTCATAATACTTAATGCGCCGGTCCGGAGTTCATGGACAGGGCTTTCCAGTAACTTTTCCAATTCATCCGTTGACATTTGAATAAACTCTTTCGCAAGCGAGAACAAACTGCCCATACGCACACCGATAAACACATCTCCTTCGCCATATTGCCCGGCACCTGATTTGAAATAGCGCTGTATCTTTACAAGTTCTTCCGGAGATTGTAATGTGTATAATTTTTCAGTAAAGGCCTCAGCGGAAATATTTTTAGTCATCGACGTTGTTTTAAACTTATAGATAATCCCGAAGGGATGATAGTATTGTGGAAAATGCGGGCAAACATTCAGGTTCTAACACTAAAAGGGTGAAATAACCATTTCAGAAATCGAATTTACAACGCGGTGAAAAATCTTATTCCCAAGCTAATCACAACGAATCGACCAGCCCAACGAGGTTTGAGGGTTCTGTCTGACAGTTACCTTCTACAATAATATCATTCCTTAGGGATTTTGTAGGGTGTTGGTTTTTTCTAGCCCCATCGACTATCCTAAGAAGGCGAGGAATGAAATTTTGGCCGATTGCCGACAACAAAACCGTCTTACAAGATGATTCGTGTAAGGTATATTGATTTACTTCAAATAAGTTTAAATGAATTCATCATGTGTACTATTGTCAGCTTAAGATAGTCGTTATAAACTAGCGGACGCTTTACCCAATAATCTCGCGACCACTTCATAGTCAATTTTTTGTCCCTCAATTATTGTGGCAGTTTTCCTGTCCGGACTGGTAGTTGATTTGAAAAATCCTTTAATTTCTTCAAGTTCTCCCGCATTAAAAATCATAAAGGATATCTTTTCCTTAGCACCATGAATGACGCAGGCATAGTGGCCGTTTTTCAAATAATGAGGTTTGCCATATTGTAACCGCTCTTGAACATCTGGGATCGTGTGGCTAATCATTTTTCTTAATTCACCACATACTTCTATTTGCCATGGCTGTAATTTTTCGATGTACTGTGTTACTTCTGGGTTCATATCGCGTTTTTAGTAAATGATTTCTTTGAAATAGGGTATGTTCATATAATAACAGGTTTTTCTTTTCGTAATTTACCACCAAACCAGGTGCATGGCAATGCAGTAACGGCCAGGGCGATGGGATACCAGTGGGGAGATAGATCCCAGGCCACGATGACGCCGATGAGGCTGACGATAATGCCGATAACCCCCAGAATAATTGCATGACGCGTACCGTGCGAAGGCGCAAGTACCGCTGTAATATAACCTCCGACGACCGCATACACACAACGGTAAATCAGTGCGAGCATAAGCATCCAGGGTATGGACAGACCTTTTTCAGGCGCCGGGAAAATACCGAGCGTTTCAAGCAAAATGTCAGTTCCGGTAGACAACAATACGATGGTCATGATGCCGGCGAGAATTGCTACGATACTTTTTAGTGGACTTTTAGTCATACTTTTAAACGGGTTTGATTGTTAAAAGCATCTTAAACTTGATAAAGCAAATATATCAGGATAATCTAAATCCTAAGGGGGGTAAATACGACGATCTAAGGGGTTGTTTTCGCCATTCAATTAATTAATAAAGCACATTAATTTACTACTTTTTTGCCTATTTTCGTAAGAACAAGTTGGCAAATTCCTTTATAAATGTCAACTTATGGATGCATTTTAAAGATGAATTGCTATGGCCTATGATGAAATAATTGTGAACCGGATTCGGGAAGAACTTGGTAATAAAACTGCCGTTGAAGAGACGAAAATGTTCCAGGGAATTTGTTTTATGGTGCATGATAAAATGTGTGTCTGCGCCCGAGATAATCATATTTTATGCCGGATCGGTTCGGAACAGGCGGAAATTGAGCTTGAAAAAGGCGAATGCAGACAGATGATCAGCCATGGGCGGGTTATGAAAGATTTTGTGTTTGTAGATCTTGAAAATGTAAAAACAAACCAGGCCTTAAAGTACTGGATCAATTTGGCTTTAAGTTTCAATGTTCACGCGAAATCATCAAAAAGACGGAAAAGAGCATAGTAAAGTGTACCCAATAGGTCAGTCAGCCAGCCGTGTTGAGACGACAAACCGTTCGGATCTTATTGTCGGTATCCAATTCAAAGACTGTCGCTTGAAGAATTGTGATCAATTTCCCGTATTTTCTCTGATCTGACGATTGATATTACCCAGAGTATCAGAATTCCGATCAAAAGATAAAAAACCTGCTCCTCTCTTTCAAGACGTAATGTAGACGGATCCATAATGAGGTTAATTTAGATTGAAAATGATTAAAACTAAGCATTACAATATTCATTAACAGAGGGTTTTTTAAAGCGGTAATTTAAATCAGGTTTAGAAAGATGATTTAAATTACTTTTTTTGAGTGATTTAAACAAGTATTAATGATCCAACGGTAGGTATTCCTGAGAATTAGGTTCGTGCCCGGACTTTTGAAAATATCCATAGGATTAGGACGGCTATTAATAGAATAAAAACACCTTCTTCGCGGCGGTTCGCAAGTATGAACTAGGCATATTGAATTCAGTTTCGTTAAGATGTGATAAAGACGTTGTAGTAATAATTTGGTCACAAAAAATAGAGAATATTTTGTGACGAACAGGAATTTCCCGTTTTGTTATCGTTTGTGCTACTCAGGAAATTACTGGGAATACTGGTTTTTATTGATGTAAACAATGATTTAATCAGAGAAAGAAAGTTTTAGCTTATCTTAGTTTGAACTGTTTTTATATATTGCAGCATTCAAATTCTATATTTATTTTAATAGTAAAATATATAACCAGCAGATGATCCTACCGGAGATTTCAATTGTGATGGCGACTTATAACAGGAGTAATATCTTAAGTTATTCTATCGCTTCGGTAATCAGCCAAACTTTTGAAAATTGGGAACTTTTGGTCATAGGCGATTGCTGCACGGATGATTCAGAGCAAGTCGTGTCGGATTTTAGGGATAACCGAATCCGTTTTATAAATCTTCCCGTCAATTTTGGAGAACAATCGGGCCCCAATAACGAGGGGCTGAAAAGAACGCGGGGGAAATACATTGCTTTTTTAAATCATGATGATTTATGGTTTAATGATCATCTCGAAACGGGACTGAGTACATTGTTAAAAAATGAAGCTGACCTGGTTTTTGCCAGTGGAATTGTCGATCACGGAGAAGAGATCCCTTTGGACGTCATCGGAATTGTGAGTAATAGACGTGGGTATCATCCAAGTCTCAGTTTTATCCCGGCATCCAACTGGCTTTTTAGAAAGGAGTTGGTTCAGGAAATTGGTCTTTGGAGACCCGCGAGAGAACTCTACCTTGTTCCCTCACATGATTGGCAGAAGAGAGTTTTTAATGCTGGGAAACGGATTGTTTTTACAAAGAAAATTACGGTAATCGCTTTACCATCCAGTTCTCGCAAAAATGCGTATCTTGATAGAAGTCAGGCGGAAAACGAGAAGTATTTTGCCAGAATTAATGATCCAGATTTTCGTGTTCAACTCTTTTCCCGGGTTATATTCGATTTTGGTCAATTTTATTACCACGATGAGAAAATTTATTTTGGACGGTTTTTGCGTAGAAAAATTAGAAATTTACTTATATACTTTGGCTGGAACACGATTGAACTAAGGTTCTTTTTTAAATTTGGAAAGGGAGGCCTTGTTAAGAAATACCGTAAACAACGCGGCTTATAATAATATAACCAAACTCAAGCTATGGATAACATCTTTACAAATGCGAAAAAAGACCCGCAAAGTATAACTGCGGACTGGATACCGGTAATTTCCGATTTTATTGAAGGAGTTAAGGTAAAAGAGGTTAAAAATGTTTTGAAGAATAACGGATATTTGACAGAAATATACCGGAAAGATTGGGAAGTGGATAATCTGCCAGTCGGACAGGTTTTTCAAGTTTCGTTGAATCCGGGCGGATTGTCTGCCTGGCATGCCCATGAATTCACGACGGACAGGCTGTTTGTCAATCATGGTACTATCAAGGTTGTTTTGTATGATGGCAGAGAAGATTCTCCCACATTTGGCCGAATCAATGAGTTCAGGTCCGGTACGGAAAGGCCAATGTTGATTATTGTGCCGCCCAAAGTCTGGCATGGTGTATTCAACTACGGCGATTCTAGTGCCTATCTGCTCAATATGGTAGATAAATCCTATAACTACCAGGATCCGGATCACTGGCGTTTGGCTGGTGATACAAAAGAAATACCATATCAATTTTTCTAACTTACAGGGAATTTTAAAAACTGGCGTTTTCGTCTTGCCGGTTTTACAAATTCATTTCTCTTAACCAGGACCGAAAGTATAAAGTTTGTGATGTCTCATCAGGGCTCGCAAACTTTTTTTATAAAAACTTCTACAAAAGCTTGCAATTCCAAATTCATTAAATTTACTTTGTCTATATATTTTATAGACTTATGGCTTTGAACCACCCTTGTGCCTAAGTAAAACCAGAAATTATTCGTTTATGAAAGCGACTGTTTTACATGATTTTGATTTGTCTGTAATGGCAAACAAGGGGGTATATCGTCAACTGCTCGTTTCTGAGCCGTGTTGTTGCTGATCCCGTTTTTCTTCCTGTAACTTATTTAAAGTTCTGAAATATCCCGGTCGGCAGTGATGCTGTTCAGATGCAGATTTTCGGTGGTTGTCAATTTGCAAATGCGCGGCATACTGTCCAGGGGTATTTCAGGAAATATTTTCCCAAGTAATCATATATTGTTATGACAACAGATGATGTCGTTCTGCTTGTCAAGAAAATTGCTGTCGGCATTTTTCTGACGCTCGTTCCCTTTGTGCTGATTGCCGGAGGAATCTGGTTGGCGTATAATCTAATAAGTTAGTCACTAATTATCATTTACTATTAGTTCTTACGATATGAAAGTTGAACAAGAAATCACACAAAAAATCAGGCGGGACGCGATCATTAGCGTGTTTTTGTATCTGCTGCCGATTGTATTGATGTTCAGTGCTTTTTATTTTACGGGTGATAAACCCTGGCAGGGAAGTAATGTACTTCCTTTTCGGGTTCCACAGTTTTTGGAAGGTATATTTAAAAATCTGAGCTCCTGGGGTTTACCGGTTATTGTTCTGGTTATTGGCGTGATCGAATTCATTGCCGGTTTATATGAAAACAAATGGACAAAAAACGAGAGTCTTCTCGATATCGTTTGTTTTGTTGTTCCTAAAATCATCGTGCGGCCTGTTGTGACATATTTCAGTCTGCAATTGCTCCCACAAATACTACCCGATGCGAAAGATGTTTTCTCCTGGGTACCCTTCTGGTGGGCGTTCGCAATTATCGCTGTGGCCGACGATCTTACCCAGTACTGGTACCACCGATTGCATCATCAGCTTCCGTGGCTATGGCGTTTTCACCGTACGCACCATAGCGCCAACTACATG
This sequence comes from Dyadobacter sp. LHD-138, assembly GCF_030929615.1. Taxonomy (GTDB): domain Bacteria; phylum Bacteroidota; class Bacteroidia; order Cytophagales; family Spirosomataceae; genus Dyadobacter. The sequence continues at coordinate 71,849 of NZ_JAVFVU010000007.1, forward strand.
GGCATGGCGATGGCGAGTCGTCAGAATATCATTTATACCATTTTTTTCTCACAAACTTACCTCACCGCAGCGCTTACTTACGTAGGTTTGGGTTATGCTGCGCTTTTCGTAAAGGTGATTAAGTCGCTGATCACGACGGGAGCACATTCGAGCATTCCCTGGGATAAGCCTTTTTACCAGATTAAATGGTTGAACCCGATTGGCTGGGTTTTGGAAAGATTAATTTCGACACCGGCGACGCATCACGCACACCACGCCGATACCACAGACGACGGCGTAGGTTATTACAAGGGTAATTTTGGTAACATGTTTTTCCTTTGGGACATCATTTTCGGGACAGGTATCATCACCAGAAAATATCCAACTTCCTATGGTATAAAACATTATCAAGAGGAGGAATGGTACGCCCAGTTTCTTTGGCCGATCATAAAATCGAAAAAGAAGGGCAGCGAACTTTCAGCGGATGGTCCTATGGTTGGCGACGCAGTGCCCGAAACCAGCGTTGAACCACTACCGCTTGAAACAAGGGCGGCGATTTGATTTACAGAATATTACAAAAGTAGCTGTTGGCAATTAGCTATATGCGATTCTCAGTAATCGGATGATTGATAGCTTATTTTAAAAATCAATAATGTAAACTAATTTTTCACCACTACTTGTATTGAATTGTGAACATCGGAACTCCATTTTTTGCACATCTGGCCAACACCTCTCTCCACTGGCCTTCAGAGACCTTGTGGAAGGGTTGTCAGGATTGTATAAGCTATTGATCTTGTTAATCGGCTTATCAACCTGGAAGCAAGTTTCTGACATATGCTCTGACTAGTCAGGGATATTTCCTTCGATCGTTAAATTTTGTAGCAGCCCCGGTTATCCTGAATCAGGATATTATTTCCGTATATACTTGTAGGTTATCCTCTTTCGGGTAGCTGCCAGCGGAGGTGCGTGTGCTTCATCAGATCGGTTCAAATTATTAATTTACCATTATTTTCCCACAAAATGATTAAGAAAAATCTCTACCTGATATGGATATTAGGTGCGCTGGTTTTTACCTCGTTTCAGGTAAAAGGCCAGGATCTCATAAAAGGTGTCGTCAAGGATGAATCCGGCCAGGGTTTACCGGGTGCCACCGTCGTAGAAAAAGGAACTACAAAGTTTGCATCCACCGATGTTGATGGGAAATTTACGATTCCTGCCGGCAAAGTATTTCCATTCACCATTCAAATCAATATCACCGGTTTTCAGCAGCAGGAAATTGAAATATACGAGCTGACTGACGAGCCCGTGGATGTTATTCTAAAAACGGCTAATGTGCTCGACGAACTTGTCGTAATTGGTTACGGAGAGCAAAAAAGAAAGGACATTACGGGTTCTGTGGCGTCAGTGCCTTTGGAAATAAAAAGCCAGCCCGTTGCCTCGGTGGAACGCCTGCTTCAGGGCTCGGTAGCGGGTGCCGTGGTTACACAAACCTCCGGTCAGCCTGGTGGTGGGGTAAGTGTGCAGATCCGGGGTAATAACTCCATCACGGCTGGGAGTGATCCCCTGTATGTAATCGACGGATTTCCTATTAACAACGATTATTCTCTAACAGATGCCGGCGTAACAGACGGATCAAAAATTAATCCTTTGTCCTCTATCGCTACCGCAGATATTGAAAATATCGATGTATTAAAGGATGCTTCGGCCACTGCGATTTACGGCTCCCGCGGCGCCAATGGGGTCGTTATTATCACAACCAAAACGGGGTCCAAAAACAAGTCATCCATCAACTATGATGGATTCTATGGCACGCAGGAAGTGGTTCGTACACTGCCTTTGCTGAACGCCGCACAATGGTGGGCATTGCGAAAAGATGCTGCTGTGAATTCCGGAAAATCGGTTTCGATACCATCTGTCACAGGTTACTCACTGGATACAACGGGTGTAGGAACAGACTGGCAGGATGCTGCATTCAGAAGAGCTACGCAGCAAAGCCATAACTTATCGATTTTGTCGGGTTCGGATAAAACAAGACTTGCCATTTCCGGTAATTATTTCAAACAAAATGGCATTCTGCAAAATACGGATTTCAGGAGGTTTTCAGCGCGCGTAAACCTGGATCATCATTACAATGACCGTTTCCGGATTTTTGCCAATTTAAGTGCGAGCAATACCAAGGCAAATGTGGCACCGGCCAACATTATCGGAAACCTGCTGCAGACACCGCCTTCGCTGCCCATCTATCAAAATGACGGTACATTTGTCGTGAACAGCCCTTTTGAGTCGGCTTTGCAAAACCCGATAAACTCGCTTTACAACCAGCTGAATGAAACGATCACCAACCGTTTTCTTGGAAATGTTTCCGGTGAATATACAATCGCGGAAGGCCTGAAAGCGAAAGTTTTAATCGGTGTTGATGTTGTAGGAAACAAACAAAACAGATATTTGCCAAGTACTACGGCAGAAGGACTGGCATTAAGTGGCGATGCGATCGTGGGGACGGTTGCTACTACGAGCTGGCTGAACGAGAATACGTTAAGTTATGACAAAGAGTTAAACGAGAAAAACCGGATCAACGCAGTTGTAGGTTTTACAGCACAAACTTCGCAGTCGAAAAGCGCTATTGCCGAGGCTGCTGGTTTTGCAACGGATGCTTTCCAATTTAACAATCTTGCAACGGGTATCACAAGCATTGCACCGCGTTCGGCTTCCAGTGAATGGTCTCTGGCTTCTTATCTTGGTCGTATCAATTATGTTTTTGACGATCGCTATCTGTTTACTTTCACACTTCGCGCGGATGGATCTTCGCGTTTTGGCGATGGCAATAAGTGGGGATATTTTCCTTCGGCCGCGATTGGATGGAATGTAAACAATGAAAAATTCTTCCAGCAATTTAAGAGCATCAGTCTTTTGAAATTGAGATTGAGCGCCGGGACAACGGGTAATCAGAGTATTCCGCCATATCAGTCGTTGTCGCAGCTTGCCTACTACCGTTATAACTTTTCTAATACCACGGTTTCGGGATATGCACCCAATTCCGTACCGAATCCAAATTTGGGGTGGGAAAAAACATTTCAGGTGGATGCAGGGATTGACCTGGGATTATTCAAAAACCGTTTGAGCATTATCGCTGATTATTATTATAAAAAGACTACGGATCTGCTTTTGACAAGAACGGTAGCGGGTACTTCCGGTTTATCGGATTTTTACAACGGACAGGCATCTACCGTTTACCAGAATATTGGCGAAGTGAGCAATCAGGGCGTTGAATTATACGTCAATTCTCAAAATACAACCGGACCTTTTAAATGGAATACAATCTTCATTTTTGCAAAAAACACGAACAAGATTCTGAGTCTTGGTGACGGTGTGGACCAGATTATTCCAAACATCAGCGCGCCGTCGATTGCGAAAGTGGGTTATCCATTGGGATCATTTATCGTCTATAAAACGGATGGTATCATCCAGCAGGGAGAAACGGCTTTGACGCCGCAGCAAAACAAAAGTCCTGGCGGACAGAAATACAAGGATATCAACAATGACGGTGTGATCACGCAAACCGGCGACCGTGTGATTATTTCAAATCAGCCGGGTTTCACGACGGGATTGACCAACACATTTAACTACAAAGGATTTGATCTGACAGTTTTCTTCCAGGCATCTATCGGAGGAAAGTTATATAATCAAAACCGCGCGTTGCTGGAACTGGGAACCGGTTACATAAACGCTTCGGACGTCGTTCTGAATCGCTGGACTCCTACGAATACAGACACCGATGTGAAGGCCGCATTCCAGGATCCTGCCATTACGATCTCAGATCGCTTTATCGAAGATGCTACGTATTATCGTCTGAAAAATATCTCATTCGGATATTCTTTACCAAAAGCACTTTTGTCGAGGATAAAAGTAGAATCGCTTCGGGTTTATGTTTCTGCGCAAAATGCAATCACTTGGTCAAAGTATACCGGTTATGATCCGGAGGTGAGTCTTAACGGGCAGTCACTGATCAATAAGGGTGTAGACCAGGGTGTTTATCCAAACAACAAGTCGGTTCAGGTTGGTCTTTCCCTTTCATTCTAGACAAATCAGACCGAAAATAATCCGAATCCATACAAGATATAAACAGGGCTGATGCCTGAATGACAACAGCAAAATGCTATAAATTATGAAAAGTATAAAATATTTTCTTCTTGCATCGATGACGATCGGGCTTTCGTCCTGCGATGAATTTTTGAAAGAGGATCCCAAGTCCTTCCTGTCGGAGGAGCAGTATTACAAAACCCAGACGGATGCTATCAACGCGGTCAATGCCGTTTATTTTCTTCTGAATTCGGGTGGTAATTCGGTTCAAACGCCTTACAATACACTTTTCAACACGGGTATGAATATGGCCAGCGACGACGAAGATCCGGGTCCTGGCGCGACGAATGCCGATGTTAGATCACTTTCCGTACTGGCGCATTCGTCCAGTAACCTTCGGATTTACGAGCTTTGGCAGCAGCATTTTGCCGCGATCAAAAAGGCAAACGTGGCGTTGGAAAAGATTCGGGCCATTGATTTTGACAATGCGCTGAAAGAACGCTTGCTGGCGGAGACCAAGTTTTTGCGTGCATTGTACTATTTCAATGTAGTCCGGTTGTATGGCGACGTACCGCTAATCGTGGAATATCAGAAGTATGTCAATGCAAACGATTATGAAATCGCAAAGTCTTCTTCGGCAGATGTTTACAAACAGATTGAAAAAGACCTGACCGAGGCGGCGGCTGTTTTACCCGCTACTTATGCATCACCGAACGTTGGCCGGGCAACTGCGGGGGCTGCAAAGGCACTTTTGGCGAAGGTTTACCTGACAAAAGCTTCTCTTCCATTGAACATCAGCGCACATTACGCTGACGCCGTGAAGAAAGCGGAGGAAGCACTTTCCGTGGCTGACGGCGGAACCGGGAACTATGGTTATGATCTGGTTTCGAACTATGCTGAAGTGTTTTTGCCCGCTTTCAAAAATAATAAGGAGCATATTTTTTCAGCGCAGTTTAAATCCAATTCCTTGAATCAGGGGAATAACGAATATCCCCGGTCGATACTTTCAGGCATTCCCGGACTCACCGGGAACTATGCGCATATGGTACGATATTACACGCAGGGCAATGACAAATTTTTCAGTATTTATAAGCTGTTTCGTCCGGACGACAAGAGAAGGAATGTAACTTTTGTAAGAAATTTTACCAGCCCCTCCAATGGACGCAGGTATGCATTGCCAATCGCAAATACCGCTGTTCCTAACGACTCAACGCCTTTCTGGAATAAATGGCAGGACCCGGCGTCGTTGTCAGTTACGAATCAGTCGGCTGCCAATGTACCCATTATCCGTTATGCCGAATTACTGTTGATCCATGCGGAAGCGGAAAATGAAGCGAATGGCCCCACCGCTAAGGCTTACAAGTCTTTGAACAAGGTAAGAACAAGGGCAGGGCTTCCAGATCTGACGGCCGGATTGACCAAAGATCAGTTCCGCGACTCTGTATATCTGGACCGCCGCCTGGAACTTACTTATGAATATCAGCGATGGTTTGATTTGATTCGTCAGAAAGATGCCGATGGGAAATCAACATTTGTGCGGAATCAGCAAAAGGTTGGCAAGACGAATGCAGCTGAAAAGCATCGTTTATATCCGATTCCGCAATCTGAAATCGACAACAACAAACTGCTGGTTCAGAATCCGGGTTTTGAGTGATCGTCATTTGATTTAAACAAGCGGAATGAAGGTAAATGTCTTTTCTTTTTACAGGAATCAGGGCATTTACCTTTGTTTTAACTACGATATTTTGAAAAGAATACTTGGTATCAATTTACGCTCAGGCGTTGCGGCGTTCATTTTTTTTCATGGAAACGTTTGTGCCCAGAGAACGGAAAAACCCAATATTGTCGTCATTCTGGCTGATGATATGGGCTTCTCGGATCTGGGAAGTTTTGGCTCCGAAATCCATACGCCCAATCTGGATAAACTTGCTCACGAAGGCTTGAAGATTACCCAGTTTTATAACAGCGGAAGGTGTTGCCCTTCGCGGGCGGCACTGCTGACCGGACTTTACCCGCATCAGGCGGGCATTGGCGATATGATTCAGGACAAGGGATCGCCTGCTTATCAGGGATATCTGAGTAAACACAGTGTAACCATTGCTGAATTATTGAAAACGGTCGGTTATCATACCATTGTCTCAGGGAAATGGCACGTCGGGCAGGTTGAATCTGCGTTGGCGCATAACCGCGGTTTCGACAAGTCTTTTACCATGCAGAATAACGGAAGCAGTTATTTTAATTCGGAACCGATTTATAACGACGGGCGGAAGGTTACTTTTTTGCTAAATGGAAAGCCAATGCAACGGCAGGATACATCGCGTTATCTGACCCAGGCGATTACTGATTTTGCCGTTAAATCACTCGATGAAATTAAGGCCGATGCCAATCCTTTTTTCTTGTATGTCGCCTACAATGCGCCCCACTGGCCGATTCAGGCTTTACCGGAAGATATTGCCAAGTACAAAGGCAGTTATTTGAAAGGCTGGGATGTAATGCGCACCCAGCGCTTCCGGAAGCAAAGGAAATTGGGTATTGTGAAAGATAGCTGGCAGTTGTCACCGCGATTTGAACAAACACCCGACTGGAATAAGCTGACGGCAGCGGAGAAAGATTTCTGGGATATGAGGATGGCCATTTATGCCGCTATGATTGATCGGATGGACCACGGAATCGGTGAAATTATCAGCAAACTGAAAGCAATAAAAAAGGACAAAAACACGATCATTCTTTTTGTTTCAGACAATGGAGGAAGTGGTGATACGGTAAAAGACTGGGACTACGTGACGCAAAAGAATGGAACGCCGGGTTCAGTAAATTCTATCGACAGTTATTATCCGCCCTGGGGAAATGTCAGCAATACGCCTTTTCGGTTGTTTAAGAAAAACACACATGAAGGCGGGATAGCGACACCATTCATCGCCTGGTATCCGAGGGGAATTAAAGAAGGGACAACAAGCGATCAGGTCGGGCATCTGATTGATATCATGCCTACCTGCCTGGATTTGGCCGGGGTTGCTTATCCTGGAAAATTTCAAACAGACACATTAACGCCGCTGGAAGGACAGAGTTTGGTGAATATTTTCAAAAATCCGATACGGAATAGGAGCAAAACCCTTTTTTGGGAACATGAAGGAAGTCGTGCGATGCGGAAAGGCGACTGGAAACTGGTGGCTGAAATAAACCAGCCCTGGGAATTGTACAATCTAAAAACCGATCGTGCGGAGACAAAAGACCTGGCCGCTACCTATCCGGAGAAGGTAAAAACACTAGCGGAAGAATATCAGCAGTGGGCTGGGAAAGTGGGTGTCGTGGATTGGAACAAGATCAAGTAAAGTTTTGAAAATTAATAGATTATAAGAAATCGCAAACACAAAAAATGATGAAAAATCTATCTTTTCCCGTAAAACAAATGGCTTTGGCAGCAATGGCCTGGATAGCCTCAAATCAGGTGGTCAATGCGCAACATACGCCTTTGCAGCCTTACAAAGGTAAAATTGGAAAAACTGTAAAGGAGACACAGGAAGCGTGGCCGGAAAAGAAAAAAGCGGCCAAAGGAGCACCAAATGTTGTCTGGATTTTGCTGGATGATATCGGTTATGGCGCGATTAGCACTTTCGGCGGCCTGATCAATACACCGACATTGGACAGCCTGGCCAATAACGGTTTACGTTACACCAATTTTCATACAACGGCAATATGCGCACCAACCCGCGCTGCGCTGCTGACAGGCCGAAATTCGCATTCAGCCCATATGGGTCTGTTTCCTGAAACTGCTATCGGCACACCGGGTTATGATGCGCAGATTCCATTTGAAAAAGCGACCGTAGCCGAAATTTTAAAAGAAAACGGATACAATACTTTTGCGTTGGGCAAATGGCATATTACGCCGCTGGCTGACTTAACACCAGCCGGTCCATTTAACCGTTGGCCAACGGGAAGAGGTTTTGAACAATTCTACGGATTTCCATCCCGTGGGAGCATCGACCAGTGGCACCCAGAACTTTGGGAAGGAACGCACCGGTTGAAAGACCAGCAGGATGGAAAACATTTCAATGAACTCATCGCGGATCGCGCAATCAGTTATATTTCGGGACAGGGATCAGGCGGTTCCGAAAAGCCATTTTTCCTGTATCTCGCAACGGGCGCTGGCCATGCGCCGCATCAGGTCGCCAAAGAGTGGTCGGATAAATACAAAGGCAAGTTTGATGAGGGCTGGGATGTTTATCGGGAAAAAGTTATTGCCAACCAGATCAAACTGGGCGTTGTTCCCAAAAATGCAAAGGTACCACCTCGTAATCCGGGTGTGAAAGACTGGAACACTTTGTCGGCAAATGAGAAGAAATTGTATGCGCGTTTCATGGAAACTTATGCCGGTTTTCTCGAATATACAGATCATGAAATTGGGCGGGTCATTACCCATCTTAAAGAATCGGGTCAACTTGAAAATACATTGGTTTTTGTTTCTGTCGGCGATAATGGCGCGAGTAAGGAAGGGACCTTTGTAGGTACTGTTAACAATTATGGCGCAGGGATTTCGGAAGAGGAGCGTTTGAAGAAAAATATTGAAAACATTGACCTGATCGGCACCGAATTTTCCAAAGTAAACTATCCTCTGGGATGGTCAGCGGCCACAAATGTTCCTTTCCGTCACTGGAAACAAGATGCCAATTCGGAAGGTGGTACGCATAATCCCCTCATTGTTTTTTATCCAAAGGGTATTAAAGAGAAAGGCGGGATCAGAAATCAATATGGCCATGTGATTGATATTTTACCGACGACTTTGGAGCTGGTTAATGCCAAAGTGCCTGAAAATATTAACGGTTACAAGCAGGACATTATCGAAGGGACAAGCCTAGCTTATAGTTTAAATGATGCCGGAGCAAAAGATCGCCATACGGTGCAGTATTATGAGATTAGAGGCTCCCGTTCAATTTATAAGGATGGCTGGAAAGCGGGTTCACTGCATGTAAAAGGGCAGGATTACAACAATGATACATGGGAGCTGTATAATCTGAAAGAAGATTTTAACGAGGTAAACAATTTGGCGGAACAGAATCCGGTAAAGCTCAAAGAACTGAAAACGTTGTTTGACAGCGAAGCAACGAAGTACAATGTTTATCCGCTTAAGGACGGTACGGAGCCCTTTGTTTTACCAACGGCCTATAAAGATATTGACCGGGTTGTGCTTTATCCCGGACAATCGACCATTGTAGATGTTGCCGGACCGTTCGCGGTTAAAAGATCATTTAGCTTAATTGCTGATGCCGAGATTAATGGTGTTGAAACCGAGGGAGTATTATTATCTCGCGGAGGTTTCGAAGGTGGTTTGAGTTTCTTTATTCAAAATCATAAACTTAATCTTGTATATGCGGTTGGCGACGGGACAAAGTATGTGGTCTCGTCTGAAAATGCGACACTGCCAACAGGAAAGGTGCAGCTTCGTGCCGATGTGAAATATGCTGAAAATGGAAGCGGTGTTGTTAGTCTTTTTGTAAATAATGTAAAGGCAGGCGAGTCGAAGCTGGAAAAGACTACGGGCTCGGTTTATCTGCATGAGGGGGTAAATGTGGGCATTGATGATCTGACGCCGGTTGCGGATTCCTATAAAGTACCTTTTGCGTTTACCGGAAAAATCAATAAGGTGGTAATCGACTACAATGCGGGGCAGCAGGCGAATTTGAAATAATTGTCTGTGGCTAAAGCCCGGCAGCTGAGGTCGCGTCATCCCAAGGCTGAAGCCTTGGGTTATGCCGGATTCGGTGTACGGGTTTCCGTTCTGTAACTACCTCAGTCAGATTGGCTAAGGCCTGGAATTTGTGGAAGCTGTTTTCCCAAGGCTGAAGCCTTGGGTTATGCTGGATTCGGTGTCCGGGTTTCCGTTCTGGAACTACCTCAGTCAGATTGGCTAAGGCTTGGAATTTGTGGAAGCTGTTTTCCCAAGGCTGAAGCCTTGGGTTATGCCGGATTCGGTGTACGGGTTTCCGTTCTGGAACTACCTCAGTCAGACTGGCTAAGGCTTGGAATTGGTGGAAGCTGTTTTCCCAAGGCTGAAGCCTTGGGTTATGCCGGATTCGGTGTACGGGTTTCTGTTCTGTAACTACCTCAGTCAGATTGGCTAAGGCTTGGAATTTGTGGAAGCTGTTTTCCCAAGGCTGAAGCCTTGGGTTATGCCGGATTCGGTGTACGGGTTTCCGTTCTGGAACTACCTCAGTCAGATTGGCTAAGGCTTGGAATTTGTGGAAGCTGTTTTCCCAAGGCTGAAGCCTTGGGTTATGCTGGATTCGGTGTACGGGTTTCTGTTCTGGAACTACCTCAGTCAGATTGGCTAAGGCTTGGAATTTGTGGAAGCTGTTTTCCCAAGGCTGAAGCCTTGGGTTATGCTGGATTCGGTGTACGGGTTTCTGTTCTGGAACTACCTCAGTCAGATTGGCTAAGGCCTGGAATTTGTGGAAGCTGTTTTCCCAAGGCTGAAGCCTTGGGTTATGCTGGATTCGGTGTACGGGTTTCTGTTCTGTAACTACCTCATTCAGATTGGCTAAGGCCTGGAATTTGTGGAAGCTGTTTTCCCAAGGCTGAAGCCTTGGGTTATGCTGGATTCAGTATTGGAGTTCCGGTTCCTGGCTCTACCGCATTCAGATTGGCTAAAACCGGGAATCAGGAGCTAGTTTTCCCACAGCCGGGCTATGCTCAAAGCGCAGACAATGCTGAGAATGACTTGTCTGACGAAACAACCAGACCAGGATTATCTTCGCCGCATGTATTAACCCAAGGCTTTAGCCTTGGGCACGGCGACGACCATCTTCCGGCTTTAGCCATAATCGTTATTGTTTCATTTTCATAAGTACAAACCTTAACCGGTTGACTTTTAAACGAAAACCGACCGTTATTTTATGAAGAAATATATTTCTCTTTTTGTCTTACTGTTTGTTTTTTCTCAGAATACCGCAGAAGGACAGTCCGAAAAACCCAATATTCTCTGGATTGTCAGCGAAGACAATATTCCCATGCTTGGTGCCTATGGCGATACTTTTGCGACGACACCCAACCTGGACAAATTTGCTGAACGGAGCATACTGTATAAAAATGCTTTTTCCACGGCGCCGGTTTGTGCTCCGTCCCGAAATACGCTGATTACCGGTATGTATCCGCCATCGCTGGGAACCGAGCATATGAGGAGCATTTATCCGGTGCCGTCTTATGTTAAGTTTTTGCCAAAATATTTGCGTGAGGCCGGTTATTATACGACCAACAACGCAAAAAAAGATTACAATACCGTGGATCAGCTGGATGCCTGGGATGAATCCAGCAATAAGGCGACTTATAAAAACCGGAAAAGTGGACAACCATTTTTTGCAGTTTTTAATCTGAATGTGTCTCATGAAAGTTCTCTTTTCGAGCCTGTTGCGAAATTGAGACACGATCCGGGGAAAGTACCTTTGCCTCCATATCATCCGGACACGCCGGAAATGAGACACGACTGGGCGCAATACTACGACAAGATCGAAGATATGGACGCACAGTTTGGAAGCCTTATCGAAGCGCTTAACGAGGCTGGACTTGCCGAAAATACCATTGTATTTTATTATGGCGACAATGGCGGGGTATTGGCCAGAAGCAAGCGATTTGTGTATGAATCGGGTTTACATGTGCCTTTGATCGTTCATCTACCGAAGAAATATGAACATTTAGCGTCGATAAAACAGGGTGTAAAAACCGACCGTCTTGTTACATTTCTGGATTTTGCACCAACTATTTTAAGTCTCGTTGGGATAAAAATTCCTGATTACATGCAAGGTGAAGCTTTTCTAGGTACGCAGCAAAAAGCTGAACATCAATATGCTTACGGCTTTCGGGGCCGTATGGATGAGCGTATTGACCTTTCACGGACGGTGCGGGACAAGAAGTTCCGATACATTCGCAATTATCTGCCGCACAGAATTTACGGACAATATCTTGAATATCTGTGGCGCGCGCCTTCTGTGCAATCTTGGCAAAATGAGTTTAACACGGGAAGACTGAATGCGATCCAGTCGAAATTCTGGCAGGAGAAGCCCGCTGAGGAGCTGTTTGACGTACTGGCCGATCCGCATAATGTAAAGAACCTTGCTAACGATCCCCAATATGCCACCGAGCTGGCCAGACTTCGAAAAGCAAATGAGGATTGGCTGATTAAATCGCAGGATGTTGGTTTTATTCCGGAAGCAATTTTATCCGGAATTGCAGCGAATACACCTTTACGTGATTATGCCGCCAGTGGGAAATACAATTTCAAACGAATCCTGGAAACGGCCGACTGGGCGTCGTCGCGTAAAACGGGTTATATCAGTGGACTGATCAAAAGATTATCGGATACCGACCCCACGATACGCTACTGGGCTGCTACGGGGCTTCTTGTTTTGAAGGCGAAAACCGGTAAAACAGCGTTAACACGGGCAATAGGAGATGCGGAGCCTGCCGTGCGTATTGCGGCCGCCGAAGCACTGTATTATATTGGTGAAAAAGAACTTGCGATTACCACATTAACAAAGGCACTTAAAGTCGAAAATGTTGCGACGCGGGTGCAGGCCCTAAATGCTTTGAGTAATCTAGGCCCGGATGCAGCTCCGGCACTTGAAAATGCAAGGGCATTGATCAAAACAGAGCCGGGGATGTTCGATTATGATTCCAGGGCAGCCAAGGATTTTGTGAGCAGATTGGGAAAATAATATGTATTAACCTTCATACCGATAATGCCCGATAATCTTGTACGTAAACAGGCAGTCGGCCAAAACCTGACCTCCGCCGATATTATGTACAATTAAATTGCGCGTGCCACCGACGGTTTTTCTGTTGACGACGATGCCTATATGTGTGATGCCGCCCCGTAAATTCCAGCATACGATATCACCCGGTTTGTAATCGGATGCGGTTTGAGAAAGGGGTAAAATTGTACCGTGACGGGAAAAGAATCGCATCAGGTTGAGAACGCGTCGATGATCAATATTTTTATCGGTGGATTTCATGCCCCAGTTTTTGGGATAGCTGGAAAAGTTCTTGTGCATATCCTCATGCACTTGTTTTTGTAAGTCAATACCAAGCTTTCGATAAGCCCGTATCACAACGTCCGTACAAACTCCTTTGTCCGCAGGAGGATCTCCATTGGGATAAGCAATAGCAAAATATTTCGGATCGTATTTAACACGATGACTGGTAAGCGTCATGGCTGCGTCGGAAAGCCTGATTTGAAAGGGGGGGCTGCACGCAGCTTAATAGCGAGCAGGATACAGAGCAGGAGCAAAGGAATGTTTCTCATAAAAGTTATCAGGAATCATGGTTTTTTATTTCAAACGAAGTTTTTAGTTGAACAAGTGTTTGCTGGGATGGTTTTATTTGTTCAGTGGGTTTGTTTTATTAAAGGTTTGCCGAAAATGGTTTCCAATCCGAGAAAAGAAATTATTAAAGTAAAACGACGGTAGGGGTTGCTTTTGACAGAGCGCTTACCGGATTAGTGACTTTTTTAACACAAACCCTCTAAAGAATTTAAAATGAAATTATTTTTACAACTTAAACACTGGCAGCTGTTTGGATTGATCTTTGGGTTTCCAGTAGTATTTCAGTTTTTTTCGACCGATATTTTTATTAACAATACAGGTTCCCCATTACTGATTGGATTTAGTTCAGCTTTGATGATTGTAGTAAGTATTGTTTATTTCGGTTGGTTTTATACCCTCGGGACCTGGTTACACAAAAGGTTACCTGCTCAGGTAAAATTAAACCTGAATCGATTCAAATTTTGCATTTTCTTTCCAATAGGCTACATGTTGGTGATATTCGTTGCAATTGGGGGAGCGGTGACACATGTTTTGCCAGCCGCACAGTTTGGCTTCGGGGTGTTCATGGTGATCTTACCGGTTCATCTGTTTGCTATGACTTGTATTCTGTACTGTTTCAGATTTAACGCAAAAGCGTTAAAATCGGTGGAATGGATGGAGCCGGTGAAATTTGCTGACTATGCAGGCGAGTTCTTTTTAATCTGGTTTTTCCCATTGGGGGGCTGGTTTATTCAACCCAGGATTAATAAGTTGCTTGAGGATTCACAGATGGATGGAATAGTTAAGTGAAGGATGATTTAGTCAACCGAAGCATTTTCAGAACAATGGATTATCATAATGATTGGGAGTTACCAGCACTTCAATATACTAATTTTAATCACTAACTTTATTTTCATCAACTCGTTAAACCCAAAACGGTTATTGCAATGGCAAACAATTCAAACTGTGTAGAGGCGCAAATGCTGATCCGAAAGCCGGCGACGGAGGTTTTTGAGGCATTTATTGATCCGTCAATAACGAAACATTTCTGGTTCACGAAGGGAAGCGGGAAGCTTGAGGCTGGTAAAACAATCATTTGGGAATGGGAAATGTACAACGTTTCTTCGAGGGTTCAGGTCCTTGAAATTTTGCCAAATGAAAAAATCGCTATGGAATGGGGAGATCCGGCAACCAAAGTAGATTTTGAATTCCGGACGTTAAGTGACGGTAATACCTATGTCACGATCAAAAATTATGGATTTGATAAGACCGGAGATGCCCTTTTAGATAGCATCAAAGATTCCACGGGTGGATTTACAACGGTGCTTGACGGGTTAAAAGCGTATCTGGAACATGGCATAAATCTTAACCTGATCGCCGATAAATTCCCGAAAGAGGTCATTCAACATGGTAACTAAAACATTCTTTGCGTATTGAAGTATGGCAAAAAATAAGACTATTGAGACAGAAAACAGTGTGGATGCTTATTTGCAAGCGATTCAGGACGAAAAGAAGCGTGTGGACTGTGCATTGATTATTGATTTAATCAAAAAGGAAACCGGACTAGAACCCAAAATGTGGGGAACGGGAATCGTCGGTTTTGGTAGTTATCATTATAAATATGCGAGCGGTCGCGAAGGTGATGCACCGTTGGCCGGTCTCGCCGCCCGCGTGAATGCGATCACTTTGTACATCAGTACTGAATTTGACCAGAGGGAAGAACTTTTGGAAAAATTTGGTAAATATAAAATATCGAAAGCCTGTATTTATATCAAGAAAATTGAAGATATCGACATAGAGGTCTTGCGAAAAATGATAAACAATTCGGTTACTTACATGCGGAATAACTACTTGAATTAATTACGGTAAAGGGTGGCGAAAAAGTCTAGGTTATCAAGATTCAGTCGACTCAAATAAAAACTTCTAACCATACTGCCTATCTTTTTTGAAGTTTCAATTTTAATTAACTTACTTTGTCTATAATATTTATAGACTATAACTTTTTTAGCCAGCCACCGGCAAAGAAAGTAGCCAGAATTTTGGCCCTGTAAAGCGCGCGGAATATTCTGGGTGTTCAAAGTTTTCGCCGTAACAGGAATGGTGGTATTCATCCGATCTGCATATGTTTCAAGAACTGAGCTTCTGTTTCAGAAACTCGGGCGGTTCCGTATGTAAGGGTTTTTACTTCTGCGTCTTTCGGATTTTATGAAAGATGAAAAGGCTGATTGTTATTCCGTGATTTTGGGGAGATAATATGAAAAGCTAAGAGGTTAGCACGTAAACGAAACTATTTTTTTCTTTTAATAACTGTTCAAACCATTTGATGATGAAAAATCTAAGATTATCAGGATTGCTGCTTGTTGTGTTGTTCTTATACACTGCCGCATCCGCCCAAACCTCGCAGAAAAGAGACCTGCCGACTTTTGAACAATTTGAGGCGAAACTGAAAGTAGCCGGAAAAGATGCTCAGATTCTTGACGCGCGTTTGCGGGAAGAATATGTGCAAAATCATCTGGAAGGCGCCATAAGTTTTAACATCGCAAACAAGACGGATTTCGACAAGGAAAGTGCTAAACTGGATAAGAACAAGCCTGTTTTTATTTATTCAATCGGAAATGGCAGGAGCGGGGTTCTGGCAAAGGATTTGAAAAATGCCGGTTTCAAGGATGTTACAGAAATTCCTGGTGGGCTAAGCAAGTGGATCGGGTTGGGTCGTCCGGTTATCTCTACCGTTGGTAAAGGATTGTCAAAGGAAGCGTACACGGCTTCGTTGAAAAGCGATAAACTGGTGCTTGTGGATTTTGGTTCAAGATATTGCCCCGGTTGTAAAAAACTGGCTCCCACGATCGACTCGCTTAAAACAGAGCAGTCCGCTATCCTGAAAGTGATTAATATTGAGGCTTATGAGAATAAGAATCTGGTGAAGGAATTGGGCGTTGTTGGTCTGCCTACCCTCGTGCTTTATAAAAACAACGAGGTGATCTGGAAGAAGACCGGAAGCGCTTCCAAAGCAGAAATTGAAAAAATACTGGCGGGGCAGACACTTTAAAGTGTAAATGTTTTCAAGGGACAAGACAGAAAAATTCGGAAAATAAACGATGCAACTGGTCTGAATCCCGGTTCATAAGTAAAATCGGGATTGCCCGTCTTTTGCTATATTAAAGTCTCCGATTTAGTCGCGTAAGAAATGATTTATAAATATTCGTCGCTCGTTTTTACAATGCTCATGGTGATCATGGCGTTAACTGTTGCTTTTTCGTTCAGGAAAGACCGGAGGGAAGTTGATGGTCTTCAACAAAAATTGCAGCCTAATATTGTCTATATTTTGGCGGACGACATGGGTTATGGTGACATTGCTTACCTCAATGACAAATCTCAGATTGAAACACCGAACCTGGATAAACTGGGCAGGGACGGCCTTGTTTTTACCGATGCGCATTCCGGTTCAGCCGTTTGTTCGCCCACGCGTTATGGAATATTAACAGGCCGTTATGCCTTTCGGTCCCGTCTCAAAAAGGGTGTTCTCGGAGGATATTCTCCGATGCTGATCGAACCAGACCGATTTACGGTCGCGGATCTTTTAAAGCAGGCGGGTTATCAAACGGCGGTGATCGGAAAGTGGCATTTGGGGCTGGACTGGACACCTGTGGATCCGTCGAGGAAGCTGGATGCAACGGTGTATGACGACTGGACAAGCACTGAAAATCTTGATATTGCAAAGGGTGTCGTAAAAGGCCCGAACGATCTCGGATTTGATTACAGCTATATCATCCCGTCATCCCTGGATATTCCGCCTTATATTTATCTGGAAAATGGAAAACCGGTTGATCGTAAAATTATCAACGTTGCCGGAAGCAAAACACCAAGAGGAGTCTTTTGGCGTGATGGAAATGGCTCGGAAAGTTTTGAAATTGAAAAGTCGCTGGATGTTTTTGGTCAACAAGCAAAGAAATTTCTTGCAGATGCGGGTCAAACACCCGGGAAACCGTTTTTTCTGTATCTGCCATTAATTAGTCCGCACACGCCCTGGCTGCCTTCGGATAATTTTAAAGGTAAGTCAAAGGCGGGATTGTATGGGGATTTTGTAGCGCATACGGATGCGGTGGTGGGCGACATAATGAAAACATTGGACAGCCTGGGATTGGGAGAAAATACGCTCGTTATTTTCACTTCTGATAACGGCGCGGACTGGAAGCCGGGCGACAAGCAGTTATATCCTGCGCACCAGGCAAACCATATTTTTCGCGGACAAAAGTCGGATATCTGGGAGGGCGGTCACCACGTTCCATTCATTGCAAGGTGGCCGAAGGTTATTGCAAAAGGGAGCAAAACAGCGCAGACGATATGTCTGACTGATTTGCTGGCTACTGCTGCTTCCATTACCCATCAGCGATTACCCCGTGATGCGGGACAGGACAGTTTTGACTTCTATACCGTCCTTAAAAATCCGAAAGAGAAGAAATCTGTACGGGAAAGCATTATTCATCACGCCATTGAGGGAATGTTTGCCATACGAAAGGGAAAATGGAAGTTTATTGACGGAAAGGGTAGTGGAGGGTGGTCTTCAAAAGGTGATGCTTCGGATCCGGAGGGGCAGCTTTACAACCTCGAAACGGATCTGGTCGAGTCAAAGAATCTGTATGATCAAAATCCCCTTGTTGTAAAAGAATTAAAGGCGATTATGGAAAAACAGAAAAGCCAGGGATTTAGCCGACGTTTGTGAGAATAAGTTTTTACTGCGGAAAGTCGGGATTTTCCTGCGCCTTATTTTTCTTTAAACCGGAATGCCCTACGGGCATTAAATTCGCTTTAGGTGAAGTTATGGATTTATGATTTGGCGGTTTTCCAGCCGCGTTGACGGCTTCCTGTTTATCGCTATTAGATTGCCACGTCATATTATCTGGCTCCATCGGAGCCTCGTATGGAGTCGGAATGCTTTTGTAAAGTATCATTGCGTAGAGACCAAGAATACCAAAAAAACAAGAAATCTTTTGGTATTCTGTTTTTATTAAACTTACTTTGTCTATCAATAAAGTAGGGTAATGTTATTTCCTTTAACCACCACTGGAAAAAACAGCCGTAATCTCGTTTAACCTATGAAAACGATGCATGTATATTCTTCGCAGCCCTGTGCTGCCTATGTGGTGGTTTGTCGGTCGATTCCTTTCGTGGCTGGCTGTTGTTATTAATGCTGACAATACTTCTTTTTAGTTTTTGATTATCAGAATACCTCATTTGTAGCGGTTTGATTGTTCAGGCAGTTTTCCGGTTACAGCGTGCTCAAACTATTTAATATCCGTTAACATCATGAAAACATTAAAATCGCTACTCGTCGCAACAGGGTTGTCTCTGGTTGTTTCTTCCCCGATTTTTGCTCAGGAAACAAGTCAGAATAAGGTAATTATCACGGGTGTCCGTTTTGCCTACCCGCTTGTCGATAAATGGATCAAACAATACAGTGCTGAAAATCCAAAGGCGCAGATTGTGATTGAAACACGGACGATCACGGATCCGGAGAAATATGATCTTTTAATCGAGGCTTATGATCAGGAAAAAGAAGTGAAAGAAAGCCGTGAATACGTATCGATTGGCCGTTATGCCTTGTTACCTGTTGCCAATTCCAAATCCCAGTTTGCAAAGGAGTACAGCGACAAGGGATTGATCGAAAAAATATACAAACAGATTTTCTTCCATGATATTTATGCGGAGAAAGATAAGTCCATTACCACTCCTTTTACGGTTTATACCCGCTTGCAGAAAGCTGGCGCTCCGTTGACGTTCGCGAAATACTTCGGATACGAGCAGCAGCAGATCAAGGGGAAAACCATTGCTGGCGCAGATGAACATTTGATCAAGGCGCTTTTGAAAGACGATACGGGCATTACTTACACCGTGCCTGGCCTTGCTTTTGACCTGACTTCACGGAAACCAGCCGAAGGTCTGACCATTATTCCGGTGGACCTGGACGGAAACGGAAGGGTTTCCAAAGAAGAAAAAGCCATTGACAACCTGGATCAGTTTTTACTGAAACTGGAAACCGAAAAGGTGAAAAATATTCCGGTGGAATATGTTCATTTCTCCATTGCGAAAAACAACAGTAATCCGGAGGCGAAAAAGTTTCTGCTGTGGGTTGCTTCACATGCGGAAGAGGATTTGCATCAATATGGATATCTGAAACCGGAAGCCAAACGTCTCCAGTTGGAAAAAGAGAAGTTGGAAAGATTCTCAGCGGTGAAATAAGACATTGTGATTACGTAAACAAGGTTCCCTGTTCCGGTGCCAGATGTTCTGGTGCCGGAAAATTTAATCTGCCTGATTTTCATTCTCAGATTTTATCTTGCTCTGGCCTCAATAGCATATTCCCTACCGATTTTAAATATACCTGCAAATGAAGTTCAAATTTGTACTTGCCGGTTTACTTTTCGTAAACCTGACTGCCTCCTTTGCCCAAAAAACTAAAAAAGCCGATACCCGACCGAATATAATCCTGATCATGGTGGATGACATGGGATATTCCGATGTCGGATCCTATGGCTCGGAAATCCAGACCCCAAATCTCGATAATCTTGCCAAAGAAGGAATCCGTTTTCGTGAGTTTTATAACAATTCTATATGTGCGCCAACGCGGGCTTCGCTGATAACAGGCCAATATCCGCATAAGGCCGGTATCGGTTATTTTGATGTCAATCTGGGACTGCCTGCTTATCAGGGTTATCTCAACAAAGAATCGCTGACATTTGCCGAAGTACTTAGAAATGCAGGTTATAGCACCCTGATGAGCGGAAAATGGCACGTGGGCGGAGATAGTCTGGCCTGGCCGAATCAACGTGGCTTCGATCATTTTTACGGTTTTATTAAAGGGGCCAGTAATTATTTTGATATTGGAGAGTATGGACAGGCGCCTCCAGTGGAACTGGTGAAGGATAACAAGCGGATTAATCTTAAACCGGGCCAGTATCTGACCGACGAGATTACCACCAATGCACTCGACTTCCTGGATGCGCAGGACAAAACCGGCAAGCCGTTCTTTTTGTATGTCGCCTTTAATGCGCCGCACTGGCCGTTGCAGGCTTTGCCGGAAGATATTGCCAAATACAAAGGCAGGTATGCGATTGGGTGGGATTCGCTTCGGAATGAACGGATTAGAAAGCAAAAATCACTCGGTATTTCCGATCCAAAACAAGCGGTCGCCAAGAGAGACGCGGAAGTTCCGCTTTGGGATCACCTGACATTTGAAGAAAAGAAACTCTGGGAGACCAAGATGGAGGTTTATGCCGCCATGGTGGACCGGGTGGACCAGAATATCGGCCGGTTGAAAGAAAAACTCAAAGTGCTGAAAAAGGATGAGAATACGCTTATCGTTTTTATTTCTGACAACGGTGCACAGGGTGGATTCTCGGCAAAAAACCGGAGAAAACCGCCACGGAATACGGGCCCTATCGGCACCGCCGGTTCTTACGATTATCAGGAGCAAAACTGGGCTTATGTTTCCAATACGCCCCATAACAACTATAAGAACAATATGCACGAAGGCGGCATCAGCGCTCCTTTTATTGCGTGGTTCCCAAAACAGATCAAGGCGGGGAGTATCGTCAAGGGAACGGGGCATCTGATTGACTTGGCACCTACTTTTTATGAACTGGCCGGAGCGCAGTATCCCGAGAAATTCAACAATGCAGTTACCAATACCCTTTCGGGAAAAAGTCTGCTCCCGGTATTAACAGGAAAATCGGAGACTGTTGAAAGAGGAGAACCTATTTTCTGGGAAAGAGCGGGAAACAGGGCGGTACGCAAAGGCAAATGGAAAATCGTTTCGACGTACCCTGGTTACAAGTGGGAACTTTACGACCTTGAAAAAGATAGGGGTGAAACCAATGATCTTTCAGCCGTTAATACGGAAATCGTTAATGCGTTATCAGCCGATTATTTCAAGTGGGCGGATAAAACAGGTGTGGTTGACTACGATAAAATAAAACCGGCGAATCCTTCTGGTGCACCACAGGCAACACCGCTCAAAACTGCGCAACAGGTAGGCCGTGGAGAATGATCAATTGCGTATATGATATATCGTTCTATTGAAATCATTGACATGAAAACAACAATATTCAAATTTGCCGACCGTAAGCGCTGGATGGCTCTCACAATTTTCTTAGGTACTATAACGCTTCCTGTTCTTGCACAGCATGACCCTGTTCAGCCTTTTCAGGGAAAAATTGGCAAAACAATTGAGGAAACAGAACAGTGGTGGCAGGAGCAGCCCAAAGCCCCGAAAAATGCCCCGAATGTCGTTTGGATATTGTTGGATGACGTAGGCTTCGGAGCAACTTCTGCTTTTGGGGGACTTATTGAAACACCTAATTTTGAAAAGCTGGCCCACAATGGATTGCGTTATACGAACTTTCATACGACCGGCATTTGCAGTCCGACACGAGCAGCTTTATTGACTGGCAGAAACCCGCACAGTGTTGGGATGGGGCATCATGCGGAGCTGGGCATTGGTGCACCGGGGTACAATGGAAACATTCCATTCGAAGCCGGGACTGTCGCTGAAATATTTCGTGAAAATGGCTACAACACCTTTGCCCTTGGGAAATGGCATGGCAATCAGCCAAGAGACCTGACAATTGCAGGACCTTACAACCGTTATCCAACCGGCCGGGGTTTTGAACATTTCTATGGATTTCTGGGTGGAGCAACCGATCAGTGGCATCCGCAGTTGGTGGAAGAAACCGCACCGATTGATATTGAACCCAATACCCGGCATTTAAATCAGTTGCTAACGGACAAGACGATTTCTTATATCGCCAATCAAAAATCTGCGGATCCGGATAAGCCGTTTTTTGTGTATTATGCTACCGGAGCTGCACACGCGCCGCATCATGTTTCCAGGGAATGGAGTGACCGCTATAAAGGTAAATTTGACGGTGGCTGGGATCAGTATCGCGAAAATGTTTTCAAGCGGCAACAGGCGCTTGGCCTTGTACCAAAAGGAACCGTACTGCCGCCTCGCCAGACTGGTATCAAACCATGGGAAACACTTTCGGCGGATGAGAAGAAGATCTATGCAAGGTTTATGGAAGTTTATGCCGGATTTTTGTCCTATACGGATTATGAGGTTGGTCGCGTAGTGGATTATTTAAAGCAGATTGACCAGCTTGACAATACGCTTATTTTTCTCGTTGTTGGAGACAATGGCGGGAGTAAAGAAGGAACTTATAACGGAACGACGGGCATTGCAGAAAAGTCGCAGGGCGATGACGCGAAGTTTTTACTGTCCCAGTATGATAAGATTGGAACCGAATTTAGCTTTCCCAATTATCCGCTTGGCTGGTCTCAGGCGACGAACACGCCTTTCCGTTACTGGAAAAGTGATGTAAATGCCGAGGGAGCTTCACATACCACATTGATCGTCCACTACCCGAAAGGCATTAAGGAGAAGGGGAGCCTGCGAAACCAGTATACACATGTAACAGATATTTTGCCGACAACCATTGAGCTTACCGGCGTGAAGGTGCCGGAGGTCATCAACGGTTATCCGCAGCGGCCTTTGCATGGCACTTCCCTGGTTTACTCTTTCGAAAATGCGGCGGCGCAAACCCGCCATAACCAGCAATATTATGAGCTTCACGGCGGACGTTCCATGTACAAGGACGGCTGGAAGGCAAGTGTGTACCATCCGCGTAATGTTTTTGGAGAAACTACGACGGACATTAACTTCATCGCGGATTTCAAGCGTGATAAATGGGAGCTCTATAATCTCAGCGAAGACTGGAACGAAATCAATGATTTGTCGGCGAAGTATCCCGAAAAACTTGAAGAATTGAAAAAGTTGTTTGATCAGGAAGCCGAAAAATACAATGTGTATCCCCTTAAAAATTTCAGAGCTGGTTTAACACCACCGGCGATTCGGGAGAAGTCAGTGATCTATGAGGGCACGACGATCAAAACAAGGGTTTATATTGGTAAAGGTGCTGTGAACATTACGGCAAATATTGAAGTGCCTGCCAAAAATCCTGCGGGCGTTATTTTTTCAAATGGAGGGTTAATTGGCGGAACGAGTCTCTATGTTCAAAACAATAAACTGCAATATCTGCTGAATGACGGTATAAATCAGATTGTGCTGACAGCTAACAAAAGTCTGGCAACGGGGAAAAATGTGGTTCGGGTGGAATTTACAGAGGATAAGAAAGTTAATCTTTACCTAAATAACGAGAAAGTGGCAGAGCAGACCAATGTGAATAAAACCAGATACCTGAGCTCGGCTTCATCGGATGGATTTAGCATCGGAAAGGACCTGAATTCCCCGGTCACAAAGTCCTACGTTGGAACATTTGCTTTTAACGGCGTTGTGAAAAGTCTGGTTATTGAGCAGGATGAGGATAAAGAAGAAAAGGTAGGCTTATTAAAGAAGTAGTTATTGTTGAAGTAGGGCAAACAACCTGATCTTACTATGAAAAAGATTGTAATAAGTATCTTGCTTGTGGCCGTTGGAACTGTTTCCATCGCGCAGAAAAAGAGCAGCAGGCCTAACATTGTCGTAATTCTGGCAGACGACCTGGGTTATGGAGATATCGGAACTTTTGGAGCCACTGACATTCGTACGCCGAACATTGATAATCTGGCTAAAAATGGTTTAAAACTGACTTCCTTTTATTCGTCGTCACCGGTTTGCAGCCCACCCGGGCAGCGCTGATCACCGGACGTTATCCGCGGAGGTTGGGGATCGATCATGTTTTCTTTCCGGAAAGTTTTACAGGTATTCCGGCAGAGGAGGTAACGATTGCTGAGGCACTGAAAGGGAACGGCTATACAACGGCGATTTTCGGCAAATGGCACCTGGGACATCATAAACAGTTTCTGCCGTTGCAAAATGGTTTTGACGAATATTATGGAATTCCGTATAGCAATGACATGCAAGGTGTTGTCTATCTGCGTGGTAACGATGTGGACAGCATCCGGGTTAACCAGAAGTATACAACGAAAACCTATACGGATAAAGCGGTTCAATTTATTGACAAGAACAAAGACCGGCCGTTTTTTCTGTACCTGACGCATAACATGCCGCACGTTCCGTTGTATGCTTCACCTGAATTTGAGGGGAAATCGAAAAGAGGTTTGTACGGCGATGTTATTGAGGAAATCGACTGGAGTGTTGGTGAGGTCGTCAAAGCATTAAAGAAGAATGGGTTGGAAGAAAATACGCTCGTTGTTTTCACAAGTGATAACGGTCCATGGCTGATCTTCGATGTGGAAGGCGGCTCAGCGGTACCTTTGCGACAGGGAAAAGGTACTACTTTTGAAGGCGGTCAGCGGGTTCCGGCCGTTGCTTACTGGCCCGGGAAAATAAAAGTCGGAAGCGTTTACGAGGATATTACAACGCAGCTGGATCTGTATCCGACGATCATGAGTCTGACGGGAAGTCAGAAAACGCAGACGACAAAACCACTGGATGGTGAAGATATTAGTCCGGTTCTTTTTGGTACCGGCAAACGTAAGGCGGATGAATTTGCATATTATTCCAACGGGAAAATCGAAGCATTCCGGAAAGGTGACTGGAAAATACGCCTGCCACAGGCCGATATCAAAATCAATGGTATCGTTGTAGTTTCGGCAACTGACACGCTGCTTTTTAACCTGAAAACAGATTTAACTGAAAAGAATAACCTGCTTAAAACAAATCCTGCCAAGGCAAAAGAACTGCTTGGCGCACTGGCGGTTTTTAATAAAAAGATGGGTGCAACGCCCCCGGCACTTGTACAGCGCATGCCGTCTGACGATAGCCATATCAAGAAGCGGGCTGAGCGGGCAGCAAAGGGTGGTTTGAATAAATAGTCATGCGGTTTTATGGCGTTGCAAATCGTCAGATTCCATATTATTGATCCGATACCGCTACGAAAATGGGAAGTATAGGGGAGCCCTGAAGGAGCTTATGCTATAAAATGAATCATTGCACAATGTAACAAATGAAAAGTTATGGTTAAGTATATCAGTAGATTGTCTCACACACTGGTGGTGATGGGCGTGATATTTTCCGGTTATGCCGGAGCACAGGGCTCTTCGAGTAAGAAGGGATCTGACAAGCCAAAGAAATATAACGTGTTGTTTATAGCCGCAGATGACCTTAACAATGATATCGGGGCATTTGGCAATACTTTCGTAAAAACACCCAATATTGACCGGCTCGCCCGGCGCGGCGTCCGGTTTGACAGGGCGTATACCCAGTTTCCATTGTGCAGTCCCAGCCGTTCTTCCCTGCTCACCGGGCAGCGACCGGACGTGACCGGGATTTACGAACTGCAAACACATTTCCGGCAGAACCTCCCGGACATTGTAACCTTGCCGCAGCTTTTTAAAAACAATAGCTATTACAGCGCGCGGGTAGGTAAGATTTTCCATTACGGGGTACCGGGACAAATTGGTACGGATGGTCTGGATGATGCTGCGTCGTGGAATCACAAAATCAATCCGAAGGGGCGGGATAAAACGGAAGAACCACTCGTTAAAAACCTGACGCCCAAGCGTCCGCTGGGCAGCGCGCTTGCATACCTCGCAACGGAAGGAACGGATGATGAGCATACCGACGGTATCATAACCAACGAAGCGATCAAGCTACTGGAAGAAAAGAAAAACGATCCGTTCTTTCTCGCTGTCGGCTTTTTTAGGCCGCATTCACCTTACGTAGCTCCGAAAAAATATTTTGATCAGTATCCGCTTGACCAAATTCCGCTTCCAAAAGAAGTGGAAAATGATCTGGATGACATCCCTGAGGCCGCAATATTTACAAAGCCAGCCCACTGGGGGCTTTCAGAACCTGAACGCAGAGAAGCACTTCGGGCCTATTACGCAACCATTTCTTTTATGGACGCGCAGGTTGGAAAACTGCTGGACGCGCTGGATCGTCTGAAATTATCGGACAATACGATTATTGTGTTTTGGAGTGATCATGGCTACAATGTTGGACAGCACGGACAATGGATGAAGCAAAGTTTGTTTGAAAATTCTGCTCGTGTGCCGTTGATTATTTCGGTTCCCGGAGGTCTGAAAGGAAAGGCGTCCGGCCGGACGGTGGAATTGCTGGACATTTATCCCACGCTGGCAGAGCTTACGGGCCTTGATCCCCACCAGAAGTTACAGGGAAAAAGCTTGACGCCGTTGTTGAAAAATCCTGCTGCAAAATGGGATAAGCCAGCCTACACGCAGGTGCGCCGCGACAAGATTTTCGGCCGTTCGGTCCGGACGGAACGCTTTCGTTATACCGAGTGGGATGAAGGAAGAGCGGGCGTAGAACTGTATGACCATCAGTTAGATCCGGGAGAGTTTAAGAATCTTGCCAAAGAAAATAATCAAAGTAAAACGGTAAATGAACTGGCAATTTTATTAAAAAAAGGTTTTCCGGCGCATGAATAATTATAAATCAAATTTTTTGTATAAAATTTGAGCATATTATTAGTGACCATGCAAGTTAGCAGCTTTATAAGATCCTCTTCGTTAGTTGTTTTTCTTATCGTACAGTGCCTTTCCGGGTATGGACAGCGGTATGAAGGACGGTTGTCCGTCAGTCCGAATATTGTTATCGGATTGATCAATAACCGGCATCAGCTTGCTGCGATCGGTAGGAAAAGTCCCCGGAACCCAAGGGATGAAAAACCCCGTCCCAATATTATCTTCATTTTGACGGACGATCACCGTAGCGACGCTTTGGGTGCCATGGGTAATAGCATTATCCAAACGCCTAACCTTGATGCACTGGCGAAAAGAGGAACTTTATTCAAGAAGGCTTACGTGACCACTTCGATTTGTTGCGTGAGCCGTGCCAGTCTTTTAACCGGCCAGTATCAGTCGAGACATAAGATCAATGATTTCAAAACCTGTCTTTCCAAAAATGCATTGGCTAAAACTTATCCGGCATTACTTAAAAATGCGGGCTACAAGCTGGGTTTTATCGGTAAATTCGGGCTCGACGGGAAGCGCCAGCCCGATACCCTTTTCGACTATTGGGCCAGTGCGCGGGAAGAACAGCCGGTGTATGAGATGATCAATAAAAGCGGGAAGATGATCCATCATACCGATAGTGTAGGAAAAGATATCCGTCAGTTTCTAAACCAGTTTGCCGGAAAGGAACCGTTTTGCTTGTCGGTTAGCTTCAAGGCGCCGCATGAACTGGATAGCAATCCACCAACTTTTCCGGCACAGGAACGGTACAAAGGGTATTATCAGAATGCCAGCTTTCCCGAGCCGGTCACGGCCGATCCCAAATACTGGAACAGCTTCCCTGAGTTTTTCAGGAGTGATAGAAATATTGCGCGTGTAAGATGGAAACCTTTGCTTTCGACGCCTGCGTTGAGACAGGAAACGATCAGAAACTATTATCGGTTGATAACCGGTGTCGACGAAGTGGTTGGTAATATGGTGGCTCAGTTAAAGGAATTAGAAATTGACAAAAATACGATCATCATTTTTATGGGTGATAACGGCTTGTCCCTTGGAGAACATGGTTTGGAAGGGAAATGGTACGGTTTTGAAGAATCCATCAGAGTGCCGCTGATCATTTCCGGTGCTCCTTTACCGAGAAAGTTGAGAAGAGAAGAGACGGATAAGATAGCCCTTAACATTGATATCGCGCCAACCATTCTGGCATTGGCAGGTGTTCCTGTTCCGTCAACGATACAGGGCATGGATTTAATCGGAATGATGAAGAAGAAGTCGACGGCCAGAAAAGATTTTTTCTATGAACATACTTATCTGGGTGGTGCGGCCATACCCAAAGTGGAGGGTGTCGTGTCCCGGAATTTTAAATACATGAAGTACATCGAGCACAACTACGAAGAACTTTACAATACCCAAAAAGACCCCAACGAAACGACCAATATTATCAAAAATAAATCTGATAAATCGGCGTTGAAGAAACTTCGTAAACGTTATGCGGAGCTCCGAAAAGAAGCCAGGTAACTTTTCCAGGCTTCGTGAATAGTGTCATTCCTGGTGTATTGTTTTTAAAAGTATTGGTTTTATGTAAAGTATGATAATTTAAAATAGTGAAATAAGTATTTATCATATTATACTTTTAATACTTATTTAAATTATGATATGTATTAAAAGTTATTTTGGTTAATTGTCTTTATTTCAGTGTGTTGTGATACTAAAAAGGAGATCTTAAATATTCAGATCTCCTTTTTAGTATCCAGAATAATATTGTTACAGACCAAAACCCAAAGCAAGTCCTTTTACAGGTACCGGGAAGCTGTATTTCATGAGTGCTGTGCCGGTTGCCAGATCAACCGTGTAGAAGCTGGTATTGCCTCCAACCGTAAAAATAGCAAAGCCCGTTCCCGAAACATTACCGATATCAAAGCCACTGTTAGGGTCAACATCAACGCCGAGAACTTTCGGATCAATTAGAATTCCGTCGTTTGGCGGGCTTTGTTTGTAAAGCAGATTGGATTGACTGTCGATGTCGTACAATGTGGTATTGGCTGCGATCACACCCGGATAGCTGTTGGTGTAAGCAACGGCTGTTGCAAAAGGCGTTGGACCAGCCATGTTTCCGATTTTTAGCGGACCGTCGACCGTCGTTACACCGTCTGTAACGTTGATTCTCAGATTTTGGCCGTTATCACTCACTACACGGAGTCTGTCTGCTGCGGGGTTAAAGTCAACTCCAAAATACATGCCGCTTATCGTTACTGGTGTGTCATTCATGAGTTTCAGGCTAACCAGTTCAGTTGCAGCGCCAGAGCCAAGATCGATACCATATATTTTACTGTTGCTGCCTAAAGCGTGCAAGCGTCCGTTAACAGGGCGGATATCTATACCCAATAACGTCACGCCACCGGGCACACCAATTGCCTTGGTGCTATATTCGCTCCCGTTTGCAGGATTGAATATTTTAAGATTGTTTGCCGCATCCAGTGCATAAGCAACGGGCAAAGCAGGGATAGCGATTCCGATAATGTTAACGTTTGCTGGAAGATTTCCAAGTTTTTGTAATTTACCGGAAGTCAAATTTACATAATCCAGTTCCCATTTGTTGTCAAATTTAACCGAAGCAATTGGATAGATATCAGATGCATTCAGATCTGGTGAAATATCAAACCCACCCACGTCCTGAATATCAAGCCCCAGTCTGCCAACGGCTACCAGCGCTCCCGGATTCGGCGGGTTTTGAATGTACAGGATATCAGCAACCGGATCAATATCGTAAAGGGTTGTACCGACTCCACCTGGAGCTGCCGTCACACCGGCACGGCTGTTGGTATAAGCGACGGCACCAATTTTTGGGCTTGCAGGTCCGTTTAAAGGAGAATCTCCCGGCACGACGGCCCCTGTTTCAGGATGCAAACGCAGGTTTTGCGCCGTGTTCGTTACGACGCGGATCCGGTCAACGGTGGGGTTGAAGTCAAATCCGATGCTGGTGCCGGTCAGAGTTGTCGCAATGGGTGCGGTACCGATTCTGGTTGCTTTTCCCTGCTGGTCTCCCGTTTTTACATTAATCTGGTAAAGGTTGCTTTGCGCACTGATTGCATAAAGCTGACCTGTTGCCGGGCGGAAATCGATTCCGGCCAATACGTCACCGTTTTCCAGACCTGTAACGGAAAATGATCTCAATGGCGTGGATGTGTTTTTAACATTGATCTCGTGCAACTGATTGTTGTCAGACAATGCATAAAAAATCCTGTCAGGAAGAGTTTGCGCGGTCGGGGCGAGACGGTGATCTTCACAGGAAAACCAACCCAGTGCCACCGCCAAGGTCGTGACAAGCGTTACTTTTTTGAGTAGAGAATTTGTGATTTTCATGAAATATCTGAGTAAGTGAGTGAATGTTTTACAGAACTCACTTACGATCAAATACTTCCTTTGGATTAAAAATTAGGATTAATTTTTAATTTATTTTAATGCAAATTTAATTTAAGCATTTATTGGGCTGATTTGCCAGGGTTAGGCTACCCGAAGATAATTTTCAAGGCAATTAAAAAGGCTGAATTTTGAAGCACCAAAGCATCTGCTGGCAACACCACGAGTCGTTCCGAAGGAACGATATTTTGCAATTTCAATATCATTGCTACCAACGAAATGTTCCTATTGGAACAAAAAGGTAGAAATATTCTTATGTCCTTGTCTCACCGCCACATTGTGGATATTGAAATTGCAAAATATCATTGTTATCAACGAAATATTCCTATTGGAACAAAAACGTAGAAATATTCTTATGTCCTTGTCTCATCGCCACATTGTGGATATTGAAATTGCAAAATGTCATTGCTACCAACGAAATGTTCCTATTGGAATAAAAACGTAGAAATATTCTTATGTTCTTTTCTCACCGCCACATTGTGGATATTGAAATTGCAAAATATCATTGCTACCAACGAAATGTTCCTATTGGAACAAAAAGGTAGAAATATTCTTATGTCCTTTTCTCACCGCCACATTGTGGATATTGAAATTGCAAAATATCATTGCTACCAACGAAATGTTCCTATTGGAACAAAAAGGTAGAAATATTCTTATGTCCTTGTCTCACCGCCACATTGTGGATATTGAAATAGCAAAATATCATTGTTACCGATGAAATGTTTTTATTGGAATAAAAACGTAGAAATATTCTTATGTCCTTTTCTCACCGCCACATTGCGGATATTGAAATAGCAAAATATCATTGCTACCGATGAAATGTTCCTATTGGAACAAAAAGGTAGAAATATTCTTATGTCCTTTTCTCACCGCCACATTGCGGATATTGAAATTGCAAAATATCATTGTTACCGATGAAATGTTCCTATTGGAATAAAAACATCGAAACATCCATATGCCCTTGTCCCATCGGGACATTTCGTTGGTAGAATGGATAGGTCGATGCGGTTTTCGTTCCGAAGGAACGTTTCGTGGTCATTGATGTGACCAATTAAATTAATTAGAAGTAGCGCATTGCTTTACACCACCCGGAGATAATTTTTATAGCAAGCCCCGCGTTGACTTGTTTGGTTGCGGATTGAAAGACTTCATTCACCTCCGCCAATCAATCAACAATGTAAGGCAATGATGCATACTTATACTCCGGTTTTTGAAGTTGGCGTTTAAGCATCTTGAATGATTCGAGCGGGCCCTGCGAAGCCACCAGATTTACCAGCCAGGCGGGTATGGAACCGCCCGGATCGACGGCGATGGTATACTCCACTTTTACCTGTTTTTTAGATATTGGGAAAATAATCCACCGCCCCTGCGACTGTGTGATACGAACGATTCCCTCCTTAACGGGAACGAATCCCGAAACGCAAGGTGCATCTATGGTAATTGTTTTTGTCGCAGGATTTTGCGTAACCGCGATGTGCGCTATAAAATCCCGATTTTGCGCCGGCCAGGGAAGGGTTACCTCGGAATAGTAAAATAACTCAGAAGGAGATACCTGTTTTACCAAAACACTGGATTTTGTGTTGTAAACCCACTCCGTACTTTTGTCAATGTTCATGATGACGGACACGAACTGAGAGGCCGAGGCGTTCAGTATACTTTCTACTTTCAGTGCCTTGATCTTGGAGGTGAGCAGGGATTGGGTATATACCCGCACACCCTCTTTTTCGGTATGAAACTTCCAGGTTTCCTGGGCATAACTATTTGAAAATACGCCCAGGAGCACTAAAATAACTATTATTTTTTTCAACATTTGAATTTACGCTATCAGAGCCATGCGATCGTGCATGACAACTTATCGTAGCCGTAACAATGTTTTTGTGAAAATAATTACCGGCTTAATTGTCTGAAATCGTAAAATACCTGGCTGCGATCGCCCTCCTTTTTTGTGTAGGCAACCAGTAAACCTGTCTGACCCGAGGCAAGTGCAACAGGATGTGTCGCGTTGATATTAGCTGCGGTAATAAATCCGGTCTTCATTAAGTTCCCACTTTCTGTGCGTGTTTGAAGGCCGATCCTGAAATTACCTTCCTCCGTAAGTTCGTCCCAGACGATTGCCAGCTGGCCCTGCATGTTGACCACCATTTGCGGATGCTTGGCGGAGGCGGAAGCGCTGACGCTTTGCCTTGCGGTAAAGTGATTTGCATCACTGGAATTACAATAATAAATACCTTTTCCGCTTCCCATCGTATACCAGGCAAAATGCATGCCCTGCTGATTTCCAGTCATTGTCGGGCCAGTATGCGGGCAGCCGCGAATGACCCAATTGTCTGCACTGATACGCTTTGGCCGCGAAAAATTTTTACCATTGTCCATGGAAACAGCATGTACCATGTCCCGAATACTATCATTCAGGATGGCGCGGTAGGTAAGATGGAGCTTCCCCATTTTATCGGAATACAATTTCGTCCGGCAGCATTGGCAGGTTGACTCCGCCACGCGTGTCTCATTGACAAATCCTTCCTTTTGTTCTGTCTTTGAAAAATAAAGGGCAGATCCTTCCATACTCATGCCTTCATGGTGTCCTTCGTGATGATGCTGGCTAGCCTGCGCCGGTTTTCTTGAATCAAGCCAAACGACCCCGATCTCTCCGTCGGGCAGTAAAGTCATATCGAAATAACGTTCATCGTTACTGTACGATTTGGCAGGTGACAATTGTTTTGGCTCCGTCCAGGTAGCCCCTTTATCAAAAGATTGGGTGTAGTACAGCAAACCTGCATACTTATTTTCCTTGCTTGGATTGCTGACAGCAAAAATGGCAAGCATATCACCGTTTCTCTTGAAAATTATTTTAGACAGGTTTTCATCATGCGGATAAATACCGCGGGAAGTTGGAATTTCTTTGGATCCTGAAAAAGAGCGTCCGCCATCTTTTGAAACAGCATAGTACAATTTATACTGATCCGCGCTTACCTTTTGCACCCAGCTCAAAACAGGGTTGCCTGACTGGTCGGTAGTCAGATAAGCGCCCGATGCGTCACCTTTTGGGAGAGAGATCATCTTTGGACCGGAATCTATATTGGACGATGGATTTGCAAAGCGATAGGCACTGAATATGACGGCTATGACAACGAGTAGAAAGGATGTTTTTTTCATAGTAATATGACCAGCAAATAAGCGTCCCGGTTTGTTCAGAAACCTTTAATTGTCACGTGGCGAAATTACGGATAAAGCGGATTGATTGCTGAGATTTGCCGAAGAAATTGTCTTTCGTAGTCTATAAAAAAATAAAGAACCCAGGGAATCCGGAGTCCTTTACAAAATATCGTAACCTTTAATTGATATAGATCATACATCAACTACATACAATATTAATAAATAAAGTAGTCTGCTGAAAATTTCCCGCTTAGAAAGACTCGTGTTTGAGTGTCTTAACGAACTTTTGTTGACAGGCAGGCCCCTTCAATGCCACTGTTATTACAAATAATAGTAAAAATGCCCTTCATCTTTCCGGAAACCGAATTTTTCATAAAGTGCCTGAGCCCTGGTGTTTTCCATACCAGTCTTGAGCATGATCCATTCGGCATCAGTCTTTGCTCCGAATTCTCTTACTTCTTCCAGCAAGCGGGTAGCAACCCCGAATTTTCGATATCGTTCCGAAATAAACATATCATTGAGTGTCCAGGTTGATTTTGCTTTCAAAGAGGAAAACATTGGGTAAAGCAGGGTGAATCCCATTAGCTCCCTGGAATCCTCATTGATTGCTGCGAAAATGGTGGCCTGATTATTTTCCAGTCTGTCTTTAAGGAAATTGTAA
This sequence comes from Dyadobacter sp. LHD-138, assembly GCF_030929615.1. GTDB lineage: Bacteria > Bacteroidota > Bacteroidia > Cytophagales > Spirosomataceae > Dyadobacter. The sequence continues at coordinate 105,863 of NZ_JAVFVU010000007.1, forward strand.
GAAATTGCTAAATCGGATTCCTGGTCGAAGTGTATCCGGTATTCGTTAAACAACATGGTAAGCTGCGGGAGATGGTTGATGGTACACTTTTCGATGCGCATGTAAAAGCTGAAATTTTGTAGGGATAAATGTTTAAATGCCAAAGGTACTATGTCGGGGGACTTTTTCTTGGTTGGCTATCCAAAATAAACCTGCCGGAGAAAAGGACAGGTTTATTTTAGATATCTTTTACGCAAGTCTCTGAATCGTAATTCATAAGGCATTTTTTACCTCAATGGAACTTTATAAAATAATATCTTTGTTGCCCGGTAATATTGGTGACTTTTTTGGTTAAATTCGTATATGGAATAGGCCTGAGGGAAATAGCCTGAGCGCCGGAGTATGCATCGTTTAATACGTTTATCTGTTGTCGGTTTGTGATGTTAGTCATACGGGAAATGCGGCATTGTGCAGGGAAGTTTTATATATTGAAGTATTTGTATAAGAAAGAAATTACGTTTAAGACTATATGGGTTATCGTTATCTGGGATTCGCAGCGTGCTCTCTTACCCTTTTAGGTCACTTTTGCTTCAGTCAGGAGTTACAACCCGGACTTTCAGGAATGGGGCCTTCTAAATGGATAACTATAAAACATACCCAGGCCCCAGGCGCGAGATACCGCTCGGTAAATTCGGAAACACAGCGCTATACCCAGGAAGATGTGTATGTCCGTGCATGGATACCCGTTATCCATAAGCCGAAATATGCCATTGTACTAGGGCCTCATTATCGTACTGAACAGCTTGAAATCGATACCAGGGGAGAAAATCCGATGCACCAGATGTCGAACTGGAAGCTTCGCTCCATGGGTGTGGATATCAAATCGTTTTTCAGACTGGATGATAGCTCGTTTTTGATTGTAGCTTCCCAGGTAAATAAAAGTGGCAGTATGGCGGAGATCCCACTGAAAAATGTTCCGCTGAATTATAGTTTTACGGCTGTTTACCTGAAAAAGAAATCAGCAGATAAAGAAATTGGCTACGGTATCATGGCGAGTAAGAACAGAAATCTTTCAGTATTGCCTGTTTTTGTCTTTAATTATAACTTCTCCCCAAAATCGGGGATAGAAATAAGTTTACCCAAGAAAATTGCCTGGAGGTATAACTTTTCGCCAAAAGATATACTATACCTGAAAAGCGAAGCGATTAGCAGGAGTTATTACATCGCCGAGCAAAATAATGGCCTGTTCCGAAAGATTGATATGGATACAGGGATTATGTACAACCGGCAGATTAATAAAATAATAGGCGTTGAATTATTTAGCGGTTACAGGGTCAATATCAGTAACACACTGCCTGACGGCGTGGTGCCGATTAAAACTTCTGGTTTTACAGCTTCAATTGAACTGTACATTCGTCCGCTATTTGGACTGCTTAAAAAGTCAAAATAACAGCTACTGAAGACTATTTTGCCTGACAATCACTGTCAGTTTTTTTATGCCAAAAGCATGACTTTATGACATAAAACACCTGGTGCCCAATCGGTTACATTTAGATACTTACCAAAACCTGGGGTTTTTCGTCTACAATTTTGCCTGTTTTTCCAAGAAAAAAGCCTCAGTATAACTAAGGCTCTTTTGTTCATTATTTAACCCAGCACTCTACATTATTAGGTAACTGTTGTAAAAGTAGAACAATAGGATATCAAAAGCAAGATTTTTGTAGAATATATTATTTTGATTCTAGTAATTATTATACACTATAAATTTAAGTTGTAGTATTAATTCTATTTTTGAAAAATGTGCTGATAGAAAAGAAAAAATCCCTGCAAATGCCGGGATTTTTTACTAAATATTTCTCACCTCAAAATGAGCATGACCCATTTTGAATAAATAAAATATAAAAATAATCATGCTAGCAGACAGAGAATAAAATGAGGAATGTCGTTAAATATGCTGAAAAACAGCTTGTTGAAAAAAAAGAGTATTGAAAAAATTATATTTCTATAAACAGGGTTTAGGTCTCGGAAAGATCTGCACGGCTCTTACCATGACATATCTGGTGAAGTGTGGTGTAAATACACACAAATTGTCGAAATCGGGGGAAGAGGTAGAGGGCTAAGCATGAGCCTCAGAGCTTGAAATGCCTAAAAACAAAAAAATCCCAGCATATGCCAAGATTATTTGTACACTACAACACACACTATAGGCCACTTGCGTGGCACTGTCACAAAATTATAGAAATCTTGCTATAAAAGAAACATAATATTTCGACATTTTTTTGGTATAAGGCAACGGAACGCCAGAATGAAACTTTTTGGAACAAAAATTGCGGGAAATTATAGGAAGGGGCCGTGATTACCCAGTTGGTCGCTCTGTATTTAACCAGATGCATCTGTTAAAATATGCATTGAAACTTATGAAAGATTTAAAAAACAAAGAAAAAAAGGGAAGATTAATCATTGTTGCCTATCGATTACCATTTAAGATCATCAGTGAGAACGACCAGGTCCGGTTGTTTCAAAACTCAGGGGGACTTGTTTCGGCAGTACTCTCTTTGGTCCATGAGCAGGAGGGGTCTCCGTTCAACGCGGAGGAGAAGATCCAGTGGATTGGGTTTTCTGAAAATACAGTGGAAGAGCTTGAAGGACAGTCTCTTGAAAACGATAGCTTCCAGGCACATCCGGTATTTATTCCGGCCGAAGTAAACGAGCATTATTATGAGGGATTTTGTAATAACCTCATTTGGCCTTTATGTCATTACTTTCCTTCTCTGGCTAAATTTGAGGACACCTACTATGAAAGTTACCAGGTAGCCAACAGGTTGTTTTTTGATAAAGTAAAGGAGATCATCCAGCCGGATGACGTTGTCTGGGTCCAGGATTATCAGCTTATGCTCCTACCCGAAATGATCCGGCAGGAATTCCCAGGGAACAAAATCGGGTTCTTTTTCCACATACCGTTTCCCTCTTTTGAGTTATTCCGCATGCTGCCGGTTAAATGGCGACAAGCAATTATTGACGGTATTTTGGGCGCAGATGTTGTTGGATTTCATACCAATGATTATGTAGAGTATTTTTTAAAAGCAGCCCGAATGGTTTCTGGTTATGGAAATAAATTACATTATATCAATTTGAGCAACCGGATTGTCAAGGTCGATTCCTTTCCGATTAGTATAGATTTTAAGAAATTTAATGCGGCTTATGACGAGCCGGAAGTGGTCCGGGAGCGTGAGCAGATTCGTGAGTCGCTAAAAGAGAAGATCATTTTCTCCGTGGACCGTCTGGATTACTCCAAAGGAATTTTACATCGCCTGAACGGATACCAAAGGTTTCTGGAAAGGTATCCCGACTGGTACGAAAAAGTTTCGTTTGTGATGGTGGTGGTCCCTTCGCGGGATAATATTGAACAATACCAACAGATGAAATCCGACATAGATCAGACCGTTGGCAGGATTAACGCCAACTTTGGGAATATCAACTGGCAGCCGATTATTTATCAATACCGATCCATGTCCTATGAGGAGTTGCTTGGCATGTATACGGCAAGTGACGTTGCGCTGATTACCCCCGTGCGGGACGGGATGAACCTCGTTTGTAAGGAATATGTGGCGAGCAGAAAAGATAGAAAAGGCGTTCTGATTTTGAGCGAAATGGCGGGCGCCGCGGCCGAGCTTGGGGAGGCTTTAATAATTAATCCACTGGATAACCAGGACATAGCCGATGCCATAAAGCGGGCATTCGAAATGCCGGAAGAGGAACAAATGAAACGCATGGATGCCATGCAGGCCCGGATCAGGGAGTACGATGTATTCGCCTGGACCAATGACTTTTTTACCCAAATGATTATGCTTGAACAGGAACATGAGAGACTTCGTCAGGTTTTTTTGACGAATAAGGGAATTGACAATATCCGTAAGGCATATAACGCGTCGTCAAACCGTATTTTATTTTTTGACTATGACGGTACGCTGGCTCCGATTGTTCCGGACCCGGCCAAGGCGATTGTTTCAACGGATACAAAAAAGCTGATCATGGATCTTGCCAAACGAGATACGGTGATTATCATCAGCGGGCGGGACCGGTATTTTCTGCATGAACTTTTCAAGGATTTACCTGTTCATATTATTGCCGAACATGGTGCTTTGATCAAAACAAAGGATAGTCCGGAGTGGATTCTTAATGAAAGTTATGAGGAAAATTGGAAGGAAAGTATCCGGCCAATCCTTGATATTTATGCGAAAAGGTGCCCCGGCGCTTTTGTTGAGGAGAAAGAAACTTCTCTGGCCTGGCATTACAGGACGGCAGAAGATAAAGAATATGCTGTACGAAGAGCGCAGGAGTTAATCTGGCAACTCAAAAATTTTGTTCAGCCGGAGCTTAACCTTCAGATTATCGACGGGAATAAAGTGGTGGAAGTCAAGAAAACTGCTTTTAACAAGGGAACGGCAGCCCGGTCGTTCGTGGAAAACGGGAACTATGATTTTGTGCTGGCGATGGGAGATGACACAACGGACGAAGACATGTTTGAAGCATTGCCTGCGACCTCGTACACGATCAAAATCGGAGACGATCTTTCGGCTGCCAGGAATCATATCAAAAGTCAGCAGGAGGTATTTCACTTTTTGAAATTTATGATCTCTACGCCTGAAGAATAGCCATTTGCCCATAAGGGAATATAAAAAAACAGCAAGTCAGGGATAACCTGGCTTGCTGTTTTTAATATAAGGCTGATGCTGAATTTATGCGGTCAGGATATTTTCCTTACTTTCCAGATTTTCCATTTTAATAAAATCACATCTGAAACCGGCAGAACTTAATGCCGACTGAATACTCCGGAAATCAGCGAGCTCCGATCTCATACTTAACAGGAGATCTTTGAAGTCGTAAGCCCAGTGTTTTACATTTAATTTTTTCAGACAGTCATGAAGACGTTGAAAGGAAAGGACATCAGGTAATTTGGTACGAAAAGATATTTGATATGTTGGTTTCATTGCTATTCGGTCGATAATTAAAGATAAACAGGAATTTTAATCGCTTTGTATGGTTCGTTTTATCTCATAACGCTTACATGATTCAAAGATGATTATAATTTATAATTAATCCAAATAAGAATTAATAATATTTATTTATACAAATATACAAGACTTAATAGTAATTATCCGTGATGTTTTGTGATGAAATCGTTAAATAATCTTAATGATGAAAATTTTTGTCCGTTTTGCGGTAAGCCCAATAGAATATTTGCGGCAAGACCGTGAAAGATAGGAACATACAAATCAGGAGCCCGCCAACGATCATAATGGCAAGGGGCTTCTGGATCTCCGAACCCATACCACTTGACAGTGCTGCGGGCAGCAAACCGAGTGATCCCATTAACGCTATCATAATAACAGGACGGATTCGGCCGTAGATTCCTTCGGAAATGGCTTCTTTTAAAGGAAGTTTTTTGATGAGGTTATCTTTCATGACATGTACCAGAATAATGCCGTCAATGGTGCAGACGCCAAATAGGATGATAAAGCCGATCCCGGCAGAAATTCCAAAAATTGTTCCCGTTATCCATAACGAAAGAAAACCGCCAACGAATGCGAAGGGAATCGTTATTAATGAAATTAATGTATCTTTTGTATTGCCAAAATTCATGTAAAGAAGAAAAATGATCAGCACCAATGCGGCTGGAACAATCAGAGACAGCTGTTTGGTCGCCCTCTCTTTGCTTTCAAATTCTCCCGCCCAAACGACCTTTCCGTTTGCAGGGAATTTGACATTCTCGTGAACAACCTGCTGCGCCTCGGCAATGGTACTGCCCAGATCCCGGCCATCGATACTGAAACCGATACCGATATAGCGGCTGCTTCCTTCCCGGTAGATAAACGCCGGGCCTGTTTTGGTACCGATACTGGCAATTTCTTTGAGGGGCACCTGGTGGTTATCGAGTGAAGGAATCAGGATATTTCCGATTTCTTCCTCCGTGTCCCGATATTCCTTCTGATAACGGATGGTGATATCAAACATCCGGTCGTTCTCATAGAATACTGATGCTGCCTTGCCGCCAATGGTCATTTCGATTACAGCCTGGGCGTCGGCCATCGATACGCCATGTCGTGCCATGCGCGCCTCGTCCATGCGAATCGCGAGTTCGGGAATGCCTATGTTTCGGTATACAAGCACATCGGTGATCCCGCTTACTTTATGCAGATTGTCGGCAACCTGATCGGCCAGTTTTTCCATATCATACAAATCCTCGCCGAATATTTTAACTACCAGAGCACTTTTAACCCCGGCCACATATTCTTCCACGTTATCCTGGATCGGCTGGCTGAACCCGAGCGAAATCCCCGGGAAGGAAGAAAGCGTCTGTTTCATTTCTTTCAACAATTGATCCTTTTTAATATGTCGTTTCCACTCATTTTCGGGTTTTAGCTGAATGTGGAATTCGTTGTTGAAAAAACCTGTGGGATCGGTTCCATCATTGGGTCGGCCAGTCTGGCTCATGACGAATTTCACTTCCTGAAAAGATCTCAGCGTATCGCGCAGTGCATTTCCGGTTTTGACAGACTGTTCCAGACTTATGCTGTTGGGTAAAGTGGCCCGTACATAGATGGCACCTTCATTTAATTTGGGAATAAACTCGGTCCCGTAAGTCAGAAATTTTCCGACACAAACCATAAACAATACCACGAAGGCCCCTATGGCGAGACGTTTGTTCCGATCGCTCCAAAGGTATAGTTTGAAAATATTATCCCGGAAAAAGTTAACCACCGGGTTGTTCTTCTCCGTAATATTCTTCCGGAGTAATACCTTACACATGGCCGGCACGAAAGTGAGGCTTAATATCAATGAACCTACCAACGCGTAACCCAGCGTAAATGCGAGTGGCGTAAACATTTTTCCTTCCACTTTCTGGAACGAGAAAATTGGCAAGAGCGCAATGATGAGGATAATCTGTGCGAAAAAGATATGGGACGCTACGTTTTTCACACTGCGTTTTATCAACCCGAGTTTCGACATTTTATTGAACCGGTCGACACCGAGCCGGTGCGCGCTTTTTTCTAGATCTACATAAATTTTTTCAACAATAACCATGGTGCCTTCGAGTAACAAACCAAAGTCGATCGCACCCAGGGAAATCAGGTTGGCAGGTAATCCCTGTATCCGAAGCATGGTAATGGCAAAAAGAAAGGACAAGGGGATAACCAAAGCGACCGTAACGGTGGTGCGCCAGTTGAAAAGGAAGATGAAGACGATGACGGAGACAAGTACAATGCCTTCTGCCAGGTTATGGGTAACGGTGTTGACAGTCGCGGTGACCAGCTCGGTTCTGTCGATCACCGGGACAATTTTGACGTCCGAGGGAAGAATTCGGTTGTTAAGCTCATCAATTGTTTTACGTAGTTTTACAATCACCTCACTTGGATTTTCTCCTCGTAGCATCACGACAATTCCTTCAACGAGGTCTTTGTCTTCACCAAGTCCCACTTGTCCAAGTCTTGGTTTTGCAGTAATATTCACTTCTGCTACTTCTTTTACGTGAACAGGCGCTGAACCCTTCACACTGATGAGGATATTCTCAATATCCTTTGTGCTTTCTAGCAAACCAACGCCACGGACGACATAGGCCTGATCTCCTTTCTGAATGACATCTCCGCCAACATTGATGTTACTTTTCCCGACGGCTTCATAAACATCAAGCGGGGTGAGGTCGTACTGGGCGAGCAAAGCAGGATTAACCCGTACTTCGTAGATTTTTTCTTCTCCGCCAAAGCTGGCAACGTTTGCAACACCGGGCACGGCTACCAGTTCCCGCTCAATAACCCACTCCTGGAGTGCTGTGAGCTCTTTAAGTGGCCGGTCACTTTTCAAAACATACCTAAAAATTTCACCGGTTGCTCCGTAGGGCGGCTCAATCTCGGCGTTGGCTCCCTGGGGCAAATCGATATTTCTTAATCTTGTTGAGGCATATTGCTGCGCGTAAAAATCTTCGACTTTGTCGTCAAATAAAACGGTAACGACCGATAAGCCGAAGAGGGAAATGGACCGCACCTCTGTTTTTTTAGGAATGGTATTCATTTCCTTCATGACGGGCAGCGTAATGAATTTTTCTATTTCTTCGGCACTTCTTCCCGGCCATTGCGTGATAATCCTCGCCCGGGTATTGGTTACATCCGGAAATGCTTCAATCGGTGTTTCTATATAACTCACAACGCCCACAATCGCCAGAACGGCCGTCATGAAAAACACCAGCATGGTATTTTTCAAGGAGAAGGCGACAATACTTTGTGTTAATTTCTGCATGAAAATCGATATTATTTACCCAGATTAATTACGTCAGAGAAAAGCAACAGCTGATTGTTGATTACAATATTTTCTCCTGTTGAAAGTCCGTTTTTAAAGAAAACCTTATCATTATCTTTTGCATCGACAATCACTTTTCTTGGCGTAAGTGCCCCATCAGGTCTTTGTATCAACAGATAGTTTTCGTTGTTGTGAAAAATCAAAGCATTGGCAGGAACTCCGATGGCAAAGTCTTTCGTGTTTTTCTTTACAACGGCCTCAATCGCCAGTCCGGGTTTAAGTTTCAAATCTTTGTTAGGCATTCGGATGCGTGCTTTGAGGACGCGCTCCTGCGGGTCAAAAACCTGGGATATTTCCGAAATAATACCCTCAAAAGTCTCACCGGGATAAGCCTTGGATTTGATAACAGCCGCCATGCCTTTTTGTACAAAAGGAAGATCCATTGCATAGACATTGGTTGTGACCCAGACGTCAGATAGATCCGAAATCGTAAACAGATCGGCGCCGCTGCTTATTTGTGTGCCACCGGAAATGTTATTTTGAACAACATAACCACTGACAGGCGCTTTGATCTGAAAAACTCCCTTTTCGGTACTGGCATTGTAAAGTGATAGGTTAGACTGTATTTTTTCGATTTCTGATTTGAGAATATCTACTTCACTTTGGGCTTCTACGAGATCTTTCTCTGACGAGATCCGGTCTCCAAACATGGATTCTGCAACAGAGAGCTTTCTTTTCGCGACCAGCAGTTGAGATTCAAGAGTGCTTTTTTGAGACGTCAGATCCGTTAGTTCGCTGCTTTTGAGCTCGGCTAAAACCTGCCCTTTGTTTACTTTATCGCCGAGAGAAAAATACATTTTGGTAATAACGCCGCTGATCAAACTGGCGTAATGCACGACCTGATCCGGATTGTGTTCAATTTGTCCGTTTAGCCGTATCGATTCCGTGACGGATTCCAGTTTGGTTTGATAGGTGGTCACAGACTGTGATACCGGATTTGCATTTTCTTTGGACTGAGACACCTGCCCGGGCTTGGTTTCACAGGAAGAAAACGCCAGGCCGATTATAAGTGTAGTCAGGATATTGTATGGTGTTGCTGACATATTGGTTTTGAGATATGCTGTTTTTAGCGTTTGGTTTGGGTTCTGACTAATGGATTTCACTGGCCGTGACGAAATTGAGATCTTCAAGGCTATCGTTCAGTTGTTTCGTCGTGGTTAGGATCGTTCGTTTATTGGATAGGTAAGCGTCGAAGAAGTCCAGGTATTCGATCATGTTGATACGTCGCTGCATGAAATAGTCGGTGTAGGTTTGAAACACCTGATCGAGGTCACGCACATAATCAAGATCCAGCGCCTGATAAGCCTGAAGACTGTTTTGAAGGGTACGGAAAACCTGGGTTACTTCCGTTTCAATACCTTTCGTTTTTTGCTCGGAAAGTACTTTTGACTTTTCAATACCTATTTTACTTTCCAGAATGTTTCCCTGATTTCTGTTAAAAACCGGCAGATCCATCTTGAAACCGAAACCGATAAAGTTGAGCAGAAAATTTCCGCCACGGTCGTAATTGGCACCGAGTGTAAGGTCCGGTTTTCTTTGTGCGTATTCCAGATCATATTTTTTACTGGCAAGCGTTTCTTTCAAAAAACTGATCTTTCCGTCTGGTCGGTTTGTTACGGCTGTGAATTGAAGGTTGTCAAGTGACCTGGAATTTAGCCCGGTCAGGTTTACCGCGATCGGAATATCTGCCTGTATGTAACGCTGAGAGGGAATGTTCAAAAGCACCGACAGCTCCTTTTGAACGCCGTGCATTTCGTTACGGTTTTCAAGGATTTGCTGTCCGAGTTCTAGTTTCAAAGCCTTTAACCGGAAAATCTCAACCTTGCTGATGTTATTCTGATTGAATTGATTTTCAAAAGCAGCAAGTAGTTTTGCCAAAGCCGCATTCTGATTGTTCAGAACGGTCAGGAAAGTTTGTTTATAGGAAAGTGCAAAGATGTTTTTACGGAGCTCCGTTTTTAGGTTTCTCAGTAGTTCGGAATAATACTCTGCCGCGATTTCTCTGGAAACCGATTCCAGTGCAATCCGTTTTTTTCGCTTTCCCGCGGTTTCAATGCGTTGTTCCAGTGCGGCCGAAAACTGCTGGTTTTTGCCGAAGTTCCCGATGATAGGTGGCAGCTTTTCGCCCGAGGAAAGCTGGTTTTTTGTTGCCCAAAGGTTAACTTCATCCACACTGAACTCGGGATTAGGCCATAGTTTAGCCTGGATAACCTGCGCTTCGGCCTGGTTAATATTCAGTTTCTGAACGATAAGGTCCAGGTTGTTATTTAGAAACAAACCCTCGGCTTCTTTCTGGTTAATGACCAGCGTATCCTGTAAAACAGGTGCGGCCGCTAAACAGCAATGGTTTAAGAGGAGGGAGAAACTTAATGCAATGAATGCCTTCACAAAATCAATAGTTGATGAAGGCACAAAATTAAAACGGCAGGATTAGAGCGTTCTTTGAGGTAAATTAGAAAATGATGGGTGCAACATTAAAAGTAAATGAGAGGAAATTTAAAAGTCAAGACGGATGCGTGTTCCGTTATTTTGCTCCGATTTGATGGAAATTCCGATGCTGTGATTGGTGAAAATCTTATAGGCTATGGTCATGCCTAGACCGTTTCCCTTTATTTTTCCGGTATTTTGTCCCCGGTAAAAGGGTTCGGAAATGTGCTGGATATCTTGTGCACTGATCCCGATTCCATGATCCTGAATTTCGATGACGAGTTTGTTTTCGACCTTTTTTAAGGTAATATCAACCGGTTTTTGTTCCGAAAACTTTGCTGCATTTTCGATCAGATTGTATAAGGCCATGTATACCTGTGTTTTAACGCAGTTGTATTGAAGTAAATCACTCGTTTCCTCGGGAAGATCCCAATGCAGGTTGATCTTTGTTGTTGGGTATTCCGCAGCAAGCTTATCCAGTACTTCCCACAGGATTTCATCAATTCGTTCCGGTTGCGTTTCTTGCCGGTTTTTCTGCTCCAATCCGGACAGCATCAATAAGTTTTCAAGTATTTTTTCGAGGCGTTCGGCGTCGTTTAAAACGTTCTCGCTCACATTTTTATATTCCATCATATCCCGGTCTTTTTGAAGCAGTACTTCCAGGTCGCCGACAATGGAGGAGAGCGGACTTCTTAATTCGTGGGATGCGTGGCTGATGAAGTTTTTCTGGATTTGAATGTTCTGATAAACCTTTTCAAGAATGGAGTTAAATTCCTCAAACAAGTCTTCAAGCTCGTCCTTCGTTCGGGGATAAGTCAGCTGATGTTTCTGTCCGGTCATGTCAATATTTTTGACCTGCTCAATGATCTGTCTGACAGGGGTGTAGGCTATTTTCGATAACGTGTAACTGAGTGTTACTATAACGAGAATGCCAAGGAGGAGCGCAATAAGCAAAATTCGGACAAATTCACTTTCCTGCGTTTCCAGTATTGGGTTATTTGCTCTAATGATAATGCTGAAAGAGCCCTGATTGTCACGGTAGTAAATGGCGTAATAAAAAGCGTTACCAACCTTAAAGCTGTAATGGTTGTTGGCGCGGATGGTTTTGAGGATTTTTGCCGTAATGTTGGTGTCCGGATCGGCCTCTCCATAATGGATATGCCCCGTTTTATCGTAAAGGCGAATTTCCTGGTTGGCGCTTGCAGTCAGAAATTTTTTCTCGATCCTGCTGTATTCCTTTGTTGTCAGTTCATCTTCTTCAAGATAAAACATGGCAGTAAGGGAAGCCGTCCTGGCGAGTTCTTCAAAGAAAATCCGCTCCGCGGATCTTACGAAATTCAGATAGATAAGAACGGAGGAAATTGTAAAAACCAGACCGAAAACCAGTGAGGAATTTAGCGTTAGTTTGTGTTGGATTTTCATTTATCACCCGCGATCATATAACCACGACCTTTGACGGTTTTAATGAGTTTGTCTGGAAAATTGTTATCGATTTTGTTTCGCAGATACGAAATGTAAACGTCCACAACATTGGTAAAAGTATCCATATTGGTATTCCAAACCGTGTTCAGGATCTGCGTACGGGAGACGATCTTGTTTTTATTTTCAAGCAAATAAACCAGAAGCTTAAACTCTTTGGCTGATAACTGGATTTCGTTACCATTTCTTTGGACCAAATTGGTATCCATGTTCACCGTCAGGTCGGCACATTGTAAAGTCTCATCGGGCGCATAATGCAAGGCATATCGGCGGCGCAGGGCTTTGATGCGGGATAACAGCTCAGGAAAATGAAAGGGTTTTACCAGATAATCATCAGCGCCGATGTCAAGCGCTTTTATTTTATCCTCGGCTTCCCCAAGCGCACTGAGCATCAAGACAGGTGTGTCTATCTTTTTATAACGAATGAGCTGTGCCAGTTGTAGTCCGTCAATATCGGGAAGCATGACATCCAGAATAAACAGATCCCATTGCTCCGCCGTTATCAGGTCCCTTGCTTCGTAGCCGTCGCTGGCCAGCTGCACAATGTACCCGGCTTCCTCCAGACCTTTCCAGAGGAAGCTGCTGATACGGGAATCGTCTTCAACTACTAATATTCTCATGTAAAATCGATCATGGCTTTTAAGCCCAGGCTCTTTCTAAAAAGTCGACCCAGTTTTTCCACATGATTTGTTCAATATCCTGTTCTGAATAACCTCTTTTGCTTAATATGCCGGTAATGGATTGCAGATCGGCGATGGAATCCATATCGCCTGGAGCCTGTTCTTTTCCGAAAGCACCGTCAAGGTCCGATCCGATTCCTACATGGGAAGCATTGCCCGCCAATTGACAAATATGATCAATATGCTCGGCAATGTGTTCGATTACCAAACCGGTTTTTTGCGGTGTGGATTTTCCGCGTACCCAGCCCGGAATCATCATCCAGGCGTCAAATGCCATGCCGATCACAGCTTTTCGCCCAATCAGTTCGGTGATCATTTCATCGGAAAACTGACGGTTATGCGGTGTTATTTCCCGGGTCAGGTTATGACTAGCCCAAACAGGGCCTTTATATATTTTCATGGCATCCCAGAACGCACTGTCGCACAAATGGGTTGCGTCCAGAATCATATCCAGACGATCCATTTCAACCAGTAAATCTTTCCCTTTTTGAGATAAAGGCTGATCAGAATCGGTTCCGTAAGCATATACACCCGGACCGTAATGCGCAGGCCCAACGGCGCGGAGGCCATAATTATAGGCGATTTCGAGATTTTTTAAGCTGATAAGCGAGTCGGCACCTTCCAGACTAAGGATATAGCCAATCGGGAGATTTTCAGTCGATTGGCTATTTTTCCAAAGTGCAAGTTGCTTATGTAAACCTGGCAGGTCGGTGATCTGAATCATTTCTCCGGCTTCTTCCATAGCTTTGTACCAGGCAATTTGCGCCTGGGTTTGTGCCCATGCCTGCGCCTGTGAATGCCAGCCGGGAATTTTGCTGTCCGGTTTTACGAAACGGGCAATTTGCGTGGCCACGCAAATGCCGATATTACCTTTGCGCATTTCAGGAAAACTGACTACGCCAAGGCCGCGATCCGGCTTGTCGGTTAATTTTTTTTCACGATCGCGAATAGCCAGAAGGTCCTGGGTTAAGTCCCGGTTCCATTCCACGGCATTCATGGAAAGGTCCAGGTGAGCATCAAAAAGAAACATAGATTTAGGAATGGGTGAATTTTGAATGATGGAATGGGGAATAGTGAGCGAATTTTGAATGATAGAATGAGTGAATAGGGCAATCGGTAGCGCATCATGCTATCATTCACTCATTCAAAATTCTATCATTTACACAGTAAGTCTTCGGTTTCTTGATACGATTTTCCATTCGTCGGTAACTTCGCCATTTTCGATAACGGATGCGTATTCGTGTAAGGCAACGGAGGGGCAAATGTGATAGGGCAAGGCGTAATAAACGTCCCCAATCTGGATATTTTCCCAAACATCTTCTCCAATTTGTAAAACACCATGTTCTTCACTCTGGCCGGTTACGGTATAACCATTTAGGTTTAATATCCTGAATCTTTTGTCCACAGGATTTTCGGCGGAAATCGCTTTATGTCCAAGGTCGATCGTGATAACTCCGCAGGAAGGTTTTGATACGACACGGGTTAAGATCAGTGCTGCGTGAAGAAATGGCTGGTCGTCGAACTGATCGCCATAACCCCAATCCCAGAGTACGTTGGTTCCCGGGCTCAGGAGCACATCTGGCCGGAGGAGATGCACCGTAAAAGTTGGAGAGCCCCCGGCAATAACGACAGGTTCTGTGCCAATATCTTCCCGTATCAGGTCGAGCAAAGGATATACTTTTTCATAGGCCGCGTCACTTTCAGCTTTCCGTTCCGAAAATTCAGCGTTTCTGATATGTCCGTCGTAAACATGAACGCCGGAAACCTCGACATTGGAAAGACCACTAAAAAAACGGTACAATGAAAGAAGCAAGCCGTTGGTTGGATGACCCGAGCGGTTCATGCCGTTATTGATATCAATAAAGATGGTTGAAACCACATCTTCGGCCACCGAAAAATCTTGCAGCGCCTGCGCGGATTGTTCGTTATCAACCAGTGAAGAAAAGGTTGTTTCCGGGTATTTTTTTCTGAGTGCAAACAATCGGGGAACATTTGCACCAGTCATTTGATAGGCGAGTAGAACCCACTTGGCACCTGCGTCAGCCAGCATTTCGGCTTCGGCGATGGTGGCACATTTGAATTTGTTTACGCCTACTGCCAGCTGCATTTTTACAATTTCAGCCGTTTTATGGGTTTTAACATGTGGCACAAGCCGGTTTACATCGCCAGCCATATGAACCATACTACGAATATTATTTTCGATTCTATCTTTATAAAAAAGAAGAGAAGGGGAAATGACTTCTTCTGGTTTGTTGAGCAGATACCACATCGTTTTTTGATTTTTGATTAATGAAAATGAAGATTGCTGGTCTGAATCGCCTTTTTTACAAAAGGAGCAAATCAAACCAGCAATCACAAAGACTTATTAGTTTTCTTCGAGTTCGAACATTGCTTCAATTTCAACAGGGATATTGTCCGGTAAGGTTCCCATGCCCACGGCACTTCTCACACCGATACCATTTTCTTCCCCCCAAACTTTGGCAAATAATTCGCTGCATCCGTTGATAACGTAAGGATGGCGTTCGAAATCAGTTGTTCCATTCACCATACCTAAAACCTTGATCACCCGTTTGATGCGGTTAAGGCTCCCTAGGTTGGTTTTCAGGGTTGACAAGATAGCCAAACCAACCTGACGTGCAGCAAGTTTGCCTTCTTCGACGTCAAGATCTTTTCCGATCCGGCCGATGATCAGACTTCCGTCATCCTGAACGGTTCCATGTCCGGAAACATAAACCCAGCGGTTGTCAACGATAAGATATGGTTTATAAACACCCACCGGTTTTGGTGCAGGTGGCAAATTAAGTCCCAGTGCTTGGAAATTGGATTCAGGAGTCATGTAATAATCAGATAAGAATGATAAAAAGATACTGTTTTTGAAAGATGCAAAAGTATTTCTGTGTTACTCTTACAAGAACAAATTTAATACTAAAACACCCAACAAACCCATTACTGATACAATTGTTTCCATAACCGACCAGGTCAGCAGCGTATCTTTTATGCTTAAATTGAAGTACTCTTTAAAGAGCCAGAACCCGCCGTCGTTTAAGTGGGAGAACATCAAACTTCCTGAACCAATGGATAGTACGATTAATTCGGGCGGGACGGGAGAATGAATCAGCAGGGGAGAAAGTATGCCGACCGTCGTCAGGCCGGCAACGGTTGCAGAACCTACACAAACGCGGATAATCGCGGCGATTCCCCAGCTTAAAACAATGGGTGAAATATCAATTCCAACCAGCCTTTCAGCGATGTAGGTGCTGACACCGCTAGCGGTCATAATTTCTTTAAAAACACCTGCACCCGCAATAATCAAAAGGATAACCGATACCCCTTTGAAAGCTTCTTCCATAGATTTGCTAACGGCTTTCATGTTTAATCCTCTCTTGATACCCAGTGCATATGCCGCGAAAAGTACAGAGATCAGCATGCCAAAATAGGGTTCTGCAAGTAAAACAATAAGTTGATTGTCAGGGTAAAGATTCTTAACGGCCGACATAGTTGTCAGCAGGAAAACAGGAAGTAAAGCCGTGATGACACTTATCCCCAAACCAGGCAATTCGGAAGTTGGTCTGGGTTTAACGTTGAACAGATTTTCGTCGGGTTTGGGCGTAAATCTTTTTAAAGTGCTGCCAAATATAGGACCGGCCACCGCGATTGCGGGGATAGAAACAATCAATCCGTAAAATAGTGTTTTTCCAAGATCTGCATTTAGCTGACTGGCGATGGCAGCAGGCGAGGGGTGAGGCGGTAAATAGCCGTGTGCAACCGAAAGTGCAGAAAGCATGGGTATGCCGATGTATAACAATGGTATACGTGCTGTGGCACTAATCATAAATATTAAAGGAATAACAATGACGAAGCCGGCGTTATAAAAAAGTGGAATCCCGATTACAAATCCCGCAAGGGCCATTCCCCACTGAATGTACTTTTGTCCAAAAATACCAATGAGCGCGTCGGTTATTCGCTGGGCACCGCCACTGTCAGCGACCAGTTTTCCCAACATTGCTCCAAAACCGACAATGAGTACCAAATCACCCAAAGTACCCCCAACACCTTTTTGAATCGCCTTGCTTACCGTTACGACATCGAGGCCGCTGGCAAGTCCAAGTCCGATGGAAACCAGCAGGAAGGAAATGAATGTATCAATTTTAAGCCATGCAATCAGTAAGATCAGACACAAAATGGAAAGGAAAGTCAGTAATAATGGCATAGAGAGAAATTTAGGAAATGAGGTTTTTAGGTTATAAGGATGCAGAACGGTAAATTTAACGATAGAACCGGATTTGTTTTGAAATTTATTCGGCCATCAGTACTTCAATAGCCCAAAACAAGTGCACGGAAACAGCCTGAAAGGCTGAAATATCTTAACCCATACCACCGGTATGGGAAAAAAACAACATCTAAATTCCGCAGTATCACGCTGATAGGAAGTCTGTGCGTAATAAGGCTCCAAGAAGTTTGTTAGAATGCCTAAAAATAGCGAAATTTGACTTTTTGGTAGTTACAGTATTGTAATAATCCAGTGAGTATTTGTATAAAATCAATCTCTCATTTTAAATTTTTGATTCTTTTCTAATTCTTTATGGCAGAATCTTCAGGTGAAAACATTATCCCCATTAATATTGAGGATGAAATGCGAGGAGCATACATCGATTACTCGATGTCAGTTATTATTTCCCGCGCTTTACCCGACGTTCGCGATGGTTTGAAACCGGTGCACAGACGCGTGTTGTATGGGATGTCCGATTTGGGCGTGAATTACAATAAATCACACAAAAAATCGGCTCGTATAGTAGGGGAGGTTTTAGGTAAATATCACCCGCATGGTGATGCTTCGGTGTATAACACCATGGTGCGTATGGCTCAGCCATGGTCGCTGCGTTATATGCTGGTAGACGGTCAAGGAAACTTTGGATCTGTCGATGGTGACTCACCCGCGGCGATGCGTTATACTGAGGCAAGATTGAAACGTCTTGCCGATGAATTGTTAAATGATTTGGGTAAGGATACCGTTGATTTCCAGCCCAACTTTGATGATTCTTTGCAAGAGCCAACCGTTCTTCCGGCCAAATTCCCCAATTTACTTGTAAACGGTTCTTCTGGTATTGCCGTTGGTATGGCCACAAACATGGCGCCTCATAACTTGTCAGAAGTGGTGGACGGTGTCATGGCGTATATCGACAATAATGAGATTACGATTCCTGAGTTGATGCAGCATATCAAGGCGCCGGATTTCCCGACAGGTGGTACCATCTACGGTTATCAGGGTGTAAGGTCAGCCATGGAAACAGGCCGTGGACGGATCGTTGTGCGTGCAAAAGCTTCTTTTGACGTTACAAAAACGGGTCGCGAGCAAATTATTGTGACCGAGATTCCTTACATGACCAACAAGGCGGCCATGATTGAAGGTATCGCCGGTTTGATCAACAACAAGAAACTGGACGGAATTTCGGATATCCGTGATGAATCGGATAGAGACGGGATGCGTATCGTTTTCGATTTGAAAAAAGATGCGATTCCTAATATCGTACTGAATCACCTTTATAAGTACACGCCGCTTCAGTCATCTTTCAGTGTAAACAACGTGGCGCTTGTAAAAGGCCGTCCGGTGATGTTGAACCTGAAAGACCTTATCAAGCATTTTATCGACCACCGTATCATCGTCATTACACGTCGTACGGAATATGAATTGCGTGAAGCGGAGAAAAGAGCGCACATCTTGCAAGGTTTGATTATTGCACTGGATAATCTTGATGCTGTAATTGCTTTGATCCGTAGTGCGCGTGATCCGGAGATTGCGAAAAACGGTTTGATGGAAAATTTCGCTTTGAGCGAAATTCAAGCCAAAGCCATTCTTGAGCTTCGTCTGCAAAGACTGACAGGTCTTGAAAGAGACAAGATTGTTAAAGAATTTGAAGAGATCATGCTTGTCATCGCTGACTTGAAGGATATTCTTGCAAACGAATACCGTAAGTTCGAAATTATCAAAACCGAACTTACAGACATTAAAGACCGCTACGGTGATGCCCGTCGTACGCAAATTGAATTCGCTGCTGAAGAATTCAGTGACGAAGATATGATTCCGGATGAAGAAATGCTTATTACCATTTCTCATGAAGGTTATATCAAACGTACACCGTTGGCAGAGTACCGGACACAAACAAGGGGTGGGGTAGGTTCGCGTGGTGTGAAGACCAAGGATACCGACTTTACCGAGCACTTGTTCTCGGCCACAATGCTTAACTATCTGCTCATCTTTACCGAATTTGGTAAGTTGTTCTGGATGAAAGTGTACGAAGTACCGGAAGGAAGCAAAACTTCGAAAGGCAGACCGATCCAAAATCTGATCAGCCTTGAAAACGGAGATTCGATCCGTTCTGTAATTAATGTGCGTACTTTGACAAATGAGGATTATATCAACAATAATTACCTCATTATGTGTACTGAGCAGGGTACCATTAAGAAAACTTTGCTCGAAGCTTATTCTCGTCCGCGTACCAATGGTATCATAGCCATCTCGATTAACGAAGGCGACCGTCTGCTGGATGTAGCTTTGACGAATGGAGACAATGATATTGTGATTGCTTCAAGCGCAGGACGCGCGGTTCGCTTCAACGAAAAAGGAGTGAGGCCAATGGGAAGAACAGCGGCCGGTGTTCGTGGTATCAATCTGAACGATCCTGAAAATAAAGTGATCGGTATGGTTTGTATCAACCGTGAAGATGCACAGCTGCTGGTTGTTTCTGAAAATGGTTTTGGAAAGCGCTCAGCTATTGATAGTTATCGTGTAACCAAACGTGGCGGTAAAGGTGTTTCCACCATGAATGCAACGGATAAAGTAGGTAAACTGGTAGCGATTCGTGAAGTAACTGAACAGGATGATTTGATGATTATCACACGCAATGGTATTGCCATTCGTATGAGCGTTCTTGATATCCGTCAGGCGGGACGTAACACGCAGGGCGTTAAATTGATCCGTTTAAATAATGCTGACGAAATCACTTCGGTAACCCGAATCCTTAAAGATCCGGATGAAAAACTTGAGGAATTGGATGAAGACGGAAATGTGATCGTGAATGAAACAACGAACTCACTGATCGTTAAAGCCGATGATGCGGATGCGGCGGAAGATGAAATTGCAGATGCAACTGAAAGCGATGATGATGACGAGGATGGTGAAAATGACGATTCAGAGACGCCAGAGGCATGATTTTTGTAATAATTAGCGTAATTATTAATATTTGTATTTTGAAATTATCATTCACAACCAATTGAGATCTATGAAAAAAATGTTTTTTGTTTCTGCACTTGGCCTTCTTAGCTTTTCTGCTTATTCGCAGGATGCTGTTAACAAGGCGATGGTAGATCAACTCCGTAAGGATAAAGAAAAAAGCGATAAAGGGGTGTCTGATCCCAAAGCAAGTGCAAAAGCAGGTTTCTGGATGGATCGTGCAAAAACATATTCGGACATTGCTGCTCAAGGATCTGAAATAGATTCAAGTGCTGCGAAGACTGCCTATGAAGCATATAAAAAAGTAGTAGAGCTTGAGCCAACAAAAAAAGGTAAAGATGCTCAGAAATTTTTAACGGGTGAAGATGTTACTTTGTTCAATGCATTTGTAAAACAAGGTGCCGAAAAATACCAGGGAAAGAATCTGGGTGGTGCTTTGGAGATGTTCCAGTTAGCTCAGGAAATCAATAAGAAAGACACACTGGCAAGTTTGTACGGTGGTATCGCTGCACAGCAAATAGACAAGAAAGAGGAAGCAAAATCGCAATTTGAAAAATATGCGGAAAACGGCGGGAAAGATCCAAGCGTATTCTACGGACTTGCTCAATTGTACCGTGCTGAAAACAACTTCGATAAAGCGGTTGCTACTTTGAACAAAGGTTTGGAGCGTTCTCCAAATAACAAGGATTTGAAATCTGAGGTTGTTAATATCCTGTTGGCGTCTGGTAAAGAAGATCAGGCGATCACAGAGTTAACGAATCTTACGAAATCGGACCCGACAAATGTTCAGAACATCGTTAACCTGGGTATTCTTTATGATAACATGAACACCAAATTAGGTGGAAAGATCAAAGAAGTTCAGGGTAAATTAGGATCTGGAACAACGAAGACTGCTGAGTTAGGTAAAAAACTGGAAGCTGAAAAAGGTAAAATTGAGATCTACGACGGTGAAACGAAACGTATCTCAGGCCTTTTGAAGAAAGCGCCAAAAAATGCTGCTGATCTGAAACGCCAGTTAACCGAAACTGCGGGTAAGAAAAAAGAAGCTACTGACGCAGTGGTATCAATTCAGGCTGAAATCAAAGCGGCGGAAGATGCTGCCAAAGGAAATGACAATGCTGCACTGGAAAAAGAACTTGCTGACTTGAAAGCAAAAAAGGCAACTGCTAACACAGAAGCGATCGGTGCTTACAAGAAAGTTTTGGAACTTGACGCAGCTAACTACGACGCGTTGTATAACCTGGGTGTTTTTTACTTCAACGAAGCTGTTGAATTGAAACGCGAAGTTGATAACATGAGCATGACAGATTATCAGGCTCGCGGCAAAGAAGTTGAAGGACGTGTATGTGGTCGTTTCAAGAAAGCTAAGCCATATTTCGAAAAAGCGATTCAGGTAAAAGACGAAGCGGATGCTAAGGAAAACCTAGGTACCGTAAACAACGTTCTTGAACAATTTTCTGGTAAAGGAGTTGTTTGTGTAGAAGAATAAGAAGTTAATAAAGGAATACAATAAATAAAAGAAGATACCTGTAAATAGGTATCTTCTTTTATGTGAGAATACTTATTTAACATAATATAAATTATACAACAAATGGGTCAGGAAAATATGCGACGAGATTTGTCTGTACTGGTCATATGGTCGGGTTGACTTACTCGTTCAATTCTCGTGCGGTATATAATCAGGTATTTTTCGCTTAATTTATTCAGTTTCATTTATTTAGGTCGATGTTTTAATGTTCAATATCTGACGGGTTTAATTTCAATATTGAATCAATATTAGGATTTTACCAAAGAAATATTGAAACTATCGTTGTGAGGTCGGTTTATTAGTATGAACATGCGTGAAATTGATCATCCGAAACTCAGATATTTGCGATTTACTAGTTGAAATCGTAGTATGTTTGTAAAAGGTACAAATTTGCGTTTATGAATATCCTGATCATTGAGGACGAAGAAAGATTGGCGGTCCTTGTCAGGCAGGGATTGGAAGAAAATGGCTACACGGCTACCCTGGCGTTTGACGGTTTGACAGGCAAATATCTTGCGCTGGAAAATGATTATGACCTGATTATTATGGATATCATTTTACCCGGTGTCAATGGAATTGATTTGTGTAAGGAAGTCCGGGCTGTGAAACCGGATATACCCATTTTAATGCTTACGGCACTGGGAACGACCAACGACAAGGTTGAAGCCTTTGATGCCGGCGCCGATGATTATCTCGTTAAACCATTTGATTTCAGGGAATTACATGTACGCCTTCGCGCCTTATCGAAACGTAGCGGCCTTACAGCCAAACATGAAGATTATATTCTGAAATATGCGGATCTTGAATTGAATGACCAGACGAAAATTGTAAAACGCTCGGGAACAGAAATTGTGCTTACGCCCAAAGAGTTTAAGCTGCTTGCATACATGATGCAGCATAAGGAACGTGTTTTGTCAAGAGCGGAAATTGCGGATAAGGTATGGGACACGCATTTCGATACCGGAACAAATTTTATTGATGTGTATATCAATTACTTGCGAAAAAAGGTTGACAAGAATTTTGATCCGAAACTGATTCATACCAAGTCCGGCATGGGTTTTATTTTGAGAAACGAAGCATTATAATAAAGATAAAGAATTGCCATGACCATTGCCGCAGCCCAGACAATTCCTAAACGAAATAATATTCCTACGAATCTCGCTGACCATATCCGGCTTTCGAATCTGGCCGCGGATCATGGGGCTAAACTTATCGTTTTTCCCGAGATGTCTATCACCGGCTACGAGCGTGAGTTAGCGAAATCGCTCGCCTTTGTTCCTGAGGATGAACGTTTGGCTGCATTAAGAGCGCTGTCACAAGCCAAAGACATTGTTATTTTGGCGGGAGCCCCTATCCTTCTTGTCACCGATTTACACATTGGTATGTTTGTACTTCGCCCCGGATTTCCGGATATGGTTTATACCAAACAGTTTTTACATGACGGTGAAGAAAAATACTTTACGCCAGGTATAAATACGGACCTGCAATTTGGTCTGGGCAATGAAATTGTTTCCCTGGCTATTTGTGCTGATATAACAAATCCTATACATCCGGCAAGAGCCTCTGCGTTAGATACCAGTCTTTACATAGCGAGTATTTTTTATACGCCAAGTGGAATCGACGAAGGTCTTAGTGATCTTCAATCCTATGCTAAGGAGTTATCAATGAATGTATTAATGTCTAATTTTGGTGGGCCATCCTATGATTATCTTTCAGCTGGCGAAAGCACTTTCTGGACAAATTCGGGAGAACTTGCCGGGCGTTTTGCGGGTACGGGGGAAGGCTTGCTTATTATGAATAAATTGGATAATACCTGGGAGCAAAAAGTACTGAAGATCGGCTGAGCTATGAAAATCCGGAGCAAATTAAGTGTCCTTTTTACGGTACTAACCGCTGCCATACTCTTGGTTTTTGCGGGGCTGGTTTATTATTCTGCATACCAAAGCCGGGAAAGTGAGTTTTTCAAGCGGCTGCATCAGGAAACCTTAACGAAGGCGAAATTGTTTTTTGAAGCCAAAGTGGATGCGCATACGCTTCAGACAATTTACAAAAATAATCGTGAGACACTGAGCGAGGTGCAGGTGGCTATTTATGATACGTCATTCAATTTGCTCTATCACGATGCAGCGGATATTGATGAAGTGAAGGAGACCAAACAGATGATCAACCGGATCTGGACGAAAAAATACATCCGGTTTTATCAGAAAGACTGGCAGGTTGTCGGGTTATTGTTTCCATACCAGGGCAAGAATTATGTTTTGACTGCGTCTGCTTACGACGAGTATGGGTATAGTAAGTTACGACTTTTAAGTGAAACGATCTGGCTCGTCTTTTTCTGCTCCATTATCCTGATTTATGCTGCCGGTAGATTTTTTTCTAAAAGAGCACTCTTGCCGGTAACGGAAATTGTTGGCAAAGTAAAAAGTATCACCGCCTCGAACCTGGATCTCAGATTAAGTCATGCCGATGGAAAAGATGAGTTGGCCGAGCTGGCTGCGACATTTAACGAGATGCTGGACAGACTGGAAAATTCCTTTGATGCCCAGAAACAATTTGTGTCGAACATTTCGCACGAGGTGAGGACGCCACTTGCCGTGCTGATTGCCGAGCTTGAATTGTCAACGTATAAGGAGCGTAGTGTAGCTGAATATAAGCAAGTTATATCCAATACTTTGATTGACGCATACCGGTTATCGAAACTTTCGGATAGTCTGCTTGACTTTGCAAAGGCGAGTTATGACCCATCGGAGATCGGGTTTAAAGAGGTCAGGGTCGATGAGATTCTTTTGGACGCACGGCAGAAAGTTCAAAAGGAGCACCCGAATTATTTGATCGACATACATTACGAAAATGAATTTGATACGGATGATGAAATATCGGTGGTAGGGAATGAGTACTTGTTGAATGTAGCATTTACCAATCTTTTGGAGAACGGAGGGAAGTTCTCCAAGGAGCCGGCCATGACGATTAAAATTAGTTTTAAAAATGAAAAATTAATTTTAATGTTTTCTGATAATGGAATTGGTATATCTAAAGAAGATTTAAAATTAATTTTTACCCCATTCTTTAGAGGAAATAATAAAAAATTTGCCGAAGGAAATGGCGTTGGCCTCTCCCTTACCCAAAAAATAATCTCTCTCCACAGAGGCACGATCTCCGTTGAATCAGAAATTGGCAAGGGCGCTGTTTTCACGGTAGCACTCCCCCATTTGTGAAAGTCTGTTGAACACCGGAAGTTCAGGAAACCACTCCCCTACGCGCTCAGGGCACTTTATTGCACTCTAATGTTTTTCTAATAATTTTCTATAAGGTCTCTAACGGTACTTGTTATATACTAAATGCACTTTTGCTATCATGTTAGCAATTAATAGGAAAGCAATGCATTTCAGAGCAATAATAATCACCGCCATCGTTACAGCGATTTGGATTTTTGAGCCGGTTTCTGCCCAAAACCAATACAATTTGCAACAAGCGTTGCAGGCCACTAAAACGAACAATCCGATGCTGAAAAAGGAACAATTGAACGTAAATATCGCTGAAACAGATATTGTTACAGCCAGTTTACGTCCCAATCCGATCCTGAACAATCAGTCGTTACAATTGGTTAAAGCATCGAAATTTCCGGACAATACCGGTTGGGGAAACCATCTGAACCGCCAGGTCTGGTGGCAGGTGACGAAGCCTTTTGAGATGCCGCAACTGCGGAAAAACAAGATTGATTTTGCTAATCAGAATGTGATCCTCAATCAGAAGGCATTTAAGGAAACCGAACGGAATTTATTTCAGGATGTGGCAAGTAAATGGCTGGATGTGTGGTCAGCCCGGAAGCAGCTTGATATTTTGAATATTGCCAAAAATAATATTGACAGTCTGGTGATTATCAATAAAGTGCGTTTGAAAAATCAGGTGATTACCACGACGGATCTTGCCAGAACGGAACTGCTGGCCAATCAGTACAAGGTTCAGATGAAGTCAGCGGATCAGAATTACAAGAACGAAATTACAAATCTTAAATACCTGATGGGCATTCAGGACGACGTTAACGTAGACACCACAGATAATTTTCAGTTCGCTTTTCCGGCAAACGTGGACGATCTGCTGCAACAGGCTTTACAGTCCCGCAGTGATATCCAGACTTTGAAATCAACCATTGATGTAGCCAACGCCAACATCAAACTTCAAAAATCAATGGCTTTGCCGGTTCCGGAACTGGGTGCCATTTTCAATCCTCAAAACGGCGCTCCCTACTTGGGTGTTTACGGGACAATCGCAATTCCTATTTTTTCGAGGAATCAGGGTGAGATCAGAAAGTCGAAGGTATTGAAGCAACAGGCAGAACAGGATCTGCTGGCAACACAATCGTTGGTTCAAAGTGAAATTTCTACGGCTTTCAGCAGCTATCAGACACAGAAACAAAATCTGCTGAATTTTACCGGCTTACTCACGCAATCTCAGACGATTCTGAATAATGTGAAATACGCTTATCTACGTGGTGGTACAACGATTATCGACTTCCTCGAAGCACAACGGAGCTGGCTTGACACGCAGCAGCAATACTACGAAACCTTACAATTATATCGTCAGAGCTATATTAAACTCCTATACGCTTCCGGCATCATTAATCAAATCGCGCAATAATACCATGAAGAATTTATTTAAGTACGGCTGGCTTTTGGGAATACTGCTTGTTTCCTGCGGGAAAAAGGAGGAGAAATCCGCCAGGGTAGAGAATATTGAACCTAAAATTACCGACAACGGCGTCAAAATCGACTTCCCGAAAGCGGAAAGTGTTAAGTTTTTTCAGACGGAAACAATTGGAAGCAGCACACTGACGGCGGATATTGCAGCACCGGCAACGGTTTCAGCAACGGTCATTAAGTCTAACGAAGGCGCATCACAGAACATCGTTTTATTTCAAAATCCTGAGCTGGCCGGGAGTTATACGCAATTGATCCAGCATCTGATCATGATCAATCAGATACAAAATGTAAATATCAAACAAAGGAAAATCGAGTTGAGCCGTGTACAGGATTTACAACAACATGGCGCTGCTACGGGCAAGGATCTTCTTGATGCACAGACTGCTATGTCCATGGAGGAGACTAATCTGAACAACGAAAGAGCGGCACTTATTGAGCACGAAACCAAGCTTAAAGAAGGCGGTTTCCAGGCTGATATGCTGCGCCGGGCAAAGGTTGGTACTGCTTATGTTACCTGTGATATCCCCGAGAATAATATCAGTAAGATCAAAAGCGGGAGTCAGTGTGTGATGCAATTCACGGCTTTTCCTAACGAAAAATTCAATGGCCGGATTGATGACGTCGCGGACATGGTTGATCCGACAACACGCATGGTAAAACTGAGGGTCAGCATGAATAACTCGGACGGGAAACTGAAAGCCGGGATGTTTGGCACGGTCGGTTTTGGCGTAAGTGAGGGTAAAAATATCAGTGTCAATAAGGACGCACTGATCACGATCCAGGGAAAAAATTACGTTTTTGTGAAAAGCGGCGAAAACGGATTCCAGCGTAAGGAAGTCAATATTGGTGACCAGATTGGTGACAGAATCATCGTTTTTTCAGGACTTGATAACGGCGACGCGGTTGCGATCAAAGGTGTGATGCAGTTGAAAGGGCTTTCTTTTGGCTATTAAAAAACCAATGCAATGACTATAAAAGGGATCAGAGCGAAAATTCTGAATAATGATTTCACCGGCCTATTCGGTTTGGGTACGCATAAGAATTTTGTGCACCCCAATGATGTTGCCGTGCTCATTAGTTCTTTACCATTGGATTCTGGCTTGAGGGCCTTTGTTTCTCTTCCCGAACAGTCACAGATCATTGCTTTTGCCTATTTATCCTTTGACTGGCAAAAGGAAATCGTTTTGGGAATAAAAAGGGAAAAGGCAGCGGGGATACTAAATGCGTTACCTTCTGATGACCGGTTTAACTTTTTCTCCCGGTTAACGGCTGTTGAGCAATCTACCTTTCTGGAATACCTCTCGGATAAAGTTCGTAACGAGACACGAGACTTTATTGGTTATCCCAAAACAAGTATCGCCCGATTGGTAAATACGGATTTTGCGACAATCAAGAGGGAAATGACCATTGCAGAAGCAATTGCTTTTTTAAGGCAGAATCAGAAAGATACAGAAGCAGCCAATGTGATTTATGTGATCGATGAAAACGGTAGGCTTATTGATGATGTACCCATCAGGAGGTTAATATTAAACTCCCCGCTGAGGACGATTGAAAGCATTCTGGATGGCTTTTTCGTCAGTTTGAATATCCATGAGACCGAGGAAAATGCGATCCATAAATTCAAGGAATATGATCGCGAAGTATTGCCCATTGTAAACGACGATAATGTTTTGCTCGGGGTACTCACCGTTGATGATGTGCTGGATATGGCGGAGGAGCAAAACACTGAAGATATTGAAAAATTCGGAGGTTTGGAAGCATTGGATTACCCATATGTCAAAACACCTTTTTTTTCACTGATCAAAAAGCGGGCAGGTTGGTTGATCGTTCTTTTCTTTGGTGAAATGCTTACAGCGACAGCCATGGGATACTTTGATACCGAAATTTCCAAAGCAGTTGTATTGGCGTTATTTATCCCTTTGATTATTTCGAGTGGCGGCAATAGCGGTTCGCAGGCAGCCACGTTGATTATTAGGGCAATGGCCCTGAAAGAGTTGAATATCAAAGACTGGTGGTACGTCATGCGGAGAGAACTTTTTTCAGGATTTACGCTGGGTATCCTGTTGGGATCGATTGGCTTTTTGAGAATTGTACTTTGGCAAAATTTACATTGGTTCAATTACACGGAGCACTATTTGCTTGTAGCCACAACGATATTTTTCTCACTTATCGGGATTGTGATGTGGGGAACACTTAGTGGCTCAATGATACCGATCGCCTTAAAAAAGTTTGGTTTTGATCCTGCCGCTTCATCTGCACCTTTTGTGGCAACATTGGTTGATGTAACCGGATTGATTATTTATTTCAGTATTGCAGATATCCTGTTAAAAGGAACTTTACTTTAAACATAAACGAATTGACCTATGCTACAGGCTCAAATATTTATTGGGAAAGATCAGTTTTTCCACGAACAGCCGCTCTACGAATACATGATGCAGCTGCTTATGAAAGAGCAAATCAGGGGTGCTACGGTATTCATCGGCCGGTTGGGCTATGATGAGAGCAAACATATCAACAGACCATTTGACTTGTTCAGTTTCGATGAAACGCCCATCATGATCACCTTCATTGACGAAGAAGAAAAAGTAAAATCAGCTTTGACGGCACTGCGCAAAGAAGTTAAAAGCGGATTTATTATTACACATCAGGTAGACAAGTGGAATTAGATGATTAAGAACTTGCTTTTTTTTAGTTTACGAAACAGATGGGTGGTTATTTCCATCAGTTTTGTATTGATGGGTATTGGCTACTGGTGTTTTACCCAGCTCAAAATAGAGGCCTATCCCGATATCGCGGATACCAACGTTATTGTGATTGCCCAGTACCCCGGGCGTGCCGCCGAAGAAGTGGAACAACAGGTGACCGTTCCTATCGAACGTGCCCTGCAAAATACACCCAATGTGCTCGACCGCAGGAGCCGTACTATTTTTGGTTTGTCCGTTGTGCAGCTTACTTTTAAAGACGGAACGGATGATTATTTTGCAAGACAACAGGTTTTGGAGCGTGTTGCCGCGGCGGAACTGCCGGCCGGTGTAGCGCCTGAACTGGCTCCCCTGTCAACGGCCGTTGGCGAAATCCTGCGTTATGTGGTAGAGGCCCCTCCCACTTTCAGCCCGACACAACTCAGAGATTTGCAGGATTGGGTCATTAAGCCCGCCTTGTTGCAAGTGCCTGGTGTTGCAGATGTTACGACATTTGGCGGCCCGTTGAAACAGTTTCATATCCTTACGTCCCCCCAGAAACTGGTCAAATACGGCCTTTCGTTGCAAAATGTAATGGATGCGGTGGATAAAAATAACCAGAATACCGGCGGAAATATCATTTCACGGGGCGGGCAAGGTTTCGCCGTACGTGGTTTGGGGGCGATCAAAACTGAACAGGACATTCAGAATATTGTGCTGAAATCGGAAAATGGTGTACCTGTATTTCTTCGTGATGTTGCGACTGTCGAGATTACCCCGCCGCCGCCAAGTGGCGTGATGGGCTATACCATCACCAAGGACAGTGTAGATGTTAGCGGTGGTGTTGAGGGCATTATTTTGCTGCGCCGCTATGAAAATCCGAGTGAGGTATTGAAAGTTTTGAAGGAAAAAATGACTGAATTACAGGGAAGTGAGTTACCCGAAGGGGTGACTTTAAAGCCGCTCTATGACAGAAGTTTTCTGATCGATCACTCCCTGGAAACGGTCGCGCATACACTTTTTGAAGGGATTTCGATTGTCATTATTCTTTTGATTTTCTTTTTGGGAAGTATCCGAAGTGCGCTGGTGGTCGCTTTGACCATACCCTTCTCTTTGCTTTTTGCATTTATATTAATGCGTCTGACAGGTATTCCGGCGAACCTGCTTTCGCTTGGTGCGATAGATTTTGGTATCATTGTGGACGGCGCCTGTGTCATGGCCGAGCATCTGATCCGGAAGTATAGAACGGCGACGGCAGGGGAAAAACAACAGGGTATTGTCAAGATCACCTTGCTTGCTGCACAGGAAGTGGGCCGGGAGATTTTCTTCTCCGTGACCATCATCATCCTGGCTTATATGCCAATTTTACTGATGACACGGGTAGAAGGCAAACTCTTCTCGCCCATGGCTTTAACCCTTGCTTTTGCGGTTATTGGCTCGATGTTAGCTGCGTTAACTTTTATACCAGTGTTAATTTCCTTCGCCTACAAGAAACAACTGGCAAATCCGGACAATCCAATGAAGGAGCACAAGAATTTCGTACTGGACGGTTTGACGAAAATATATGCAAAAACGACCGCGATTTTCTTGAATTATTACAAGGCTACGGTACTGGTTGGTTTTGGTGTCGTGATGGTTTTGGTGCTGTTTGGTGCAAAGCTGGGCTCCGAATTTTTACCTACGCTGGATGAAGGATCGATCTTTTTACGCGGTAATTTCCCGGCCGGTATCACCATTCAGGAAAACGCGAGTTATGCGCCCAAAATTAGAAAGATCATCGCCAAGTACCCGCAGATATCGTTTGTGATCACGCAGTCGGGGCGTAATGATGACGGGACTGACCCGTTTCCTGCCAACCGGAATGAAATTCTGATTGGTTTAAAAGACTATGATCTATGGAGTAAGACAATCACAAAGAAAGCGTTGGTTCAAAAAATAAAAGTCGACCTGGAAGCGCAATTGCCGTCCGTTGCTTTCTCATCAGGGCAACCGATTATTGACCAGGTGATGGAAATCGTGACGGGTAGCGCCGCCGATCTGGCTATATCGATCGTAGGAGATGATTTGGGCATGATGCGTATGAAGGCCGACAGTATTGCTAAAATTGTTAAAGCAACTGCCGGAGCAGAAAACGTGAATATTGAACAGGAAGGCCCTCAGGAACAGCTTGCTATCAATATCAACCGGCAAAATGCGGCACGTTTTGGAATTAATGTGGCGGACATCCAGAATATGATCGAAGCGGCAATCGGTGGTAAAACCATTTCCACTCTGTACGATGGGACCAAGCGTTATGATATTGTTGTTCGTTTTTTACCGGAATACCGAAATTCAATGGATGCGATTAAAAATCTTCAGATCCCTTCGCTGACCGGTGCGTTAATCCCGATGAACCAGTTGGCCGATATCCATTTTATGGAAGGGCAAACGAACATTTACCGTTACGGAAGCAAAAGAATGGTAACCGTCCGGACCAATATCCACGGACGCGACCAGGGTGGTTTTGTAGCCGAATTGCAGAAAAAACTGGATGCAAAAATCCATGTCCCCAAAGGTTATAGTATCGTCTATGGCGGTCAGTATGAGAATCTCGAACGGGCAGGCAAGCAACTCGCTTTTACGATTCCCCTAACCATTGTGATGGTATTCCTGTTCCTGTTTATGCTGTTCAAAAATCTGTCACATACCCTGGTGACGATGAGCTGTATACTCTTTGCACTGGGCGGAGGTATCGTTGCGCTGCTCATGCGCGGCTACTACTTTAACGTTTCCGCTGGTGTGGGTTTTGTGAGTATTTTCGGGATTTCGGTCATGGCCGGCGTGTTACTTGTTTCCGCACTGAACCGGGCCGCTTCGAACACCGAAAATGATTTGAGAGGCAATGTGCTGTCAGCTTCCACCGAACAGCTTAGAGCGCTGTTATCGATCCTGGTCGTGGCGATTATTGGCCTTGTGCCAGCAGCTATTTCTTCGGGTATTGGCTCGGATGTGCAAAGACCTTTGTCGACGGTAATCATCGGAGGATTAACCAGTACCTTAATTTTCGCTCCCATCCTATTGCCGCCCCTTTACCTGTGGGCAGAAAAACGCAGGAAGGTAAAAGTGGCGAAGGAGGATGATAATTTGGAATAAATAACCTGAATAAAACGCACGATAAAAACCGCCACGATTTCGTGTGCGGTTTTTATCGTTTTAAAGCCGGGAGGGAAATAAAGGAAGAAGATCGGAGTTTAAGAGAAGAAAGCAGAGCGCTTGAATTTCTGCCAGCTCATAAGGAAGATTTGAAGTATCAATTAGAAGAGAAAAAAGCTTTTGGAAGCGCATTATTAGATAATTTTGGTTACGCAAAATTGGTAACTTTATCTTTAATATTACAAAACAGCTGACCGGGATAAGCTCCGGAGACAGGGACGACGTCGGAAAAAGCCGAGGCAGAATTTAAAGATGTCTTAAGTCTGCTGCTTAAAAGAGTACAGCACATACAAAGTACTGCGAACTTCTATATGAGAATTGGCCAAAATGACAACGAATAATGAAACACCACTTTGCAGATTTACTAGACAGGACGGGAGATTACTGGACCATGGTTTCAAACAGAGACAGATATGCCTATTTCGCTGATAATGAAATTGAAGACAAGAAATCTGTTAAAATCCTTACAATAAGTAAGGAGCATGAAAATTGGAGACAAGTTTTGGATTGTCATAATATTGAAGAACTGACTTTACACAACCCAAGTAAAGAACAAGTGCAAGCAATACAAGAATTAACGAAGCTTAAAAGGCTGAGAGTTACTTTTTTTCGTGCAAAAGACATCGATTTTATCGGTAAGTTGTATAACCTGGAAGAAATTATACTCGAGTATGTATCAGGCTTTTCTGACTTAGCACCGTTACAAAATTTAACAAAAATAAAATCTATACACTTTGAAAACCTTCGACGTGTTTCAAATTTTAATGGGCTTAAAGGCCTTACTAGTCTAAGATATTTACATATCGATGGAACGCTGGATTGGAATCAACCAATTGAAGATTTTGAGTTTTTAGAGGGACTTCCAAATCTGGAAGTTTTTTCATTAGGCTGTATAATTAATAAAACTCAGTTTCCAACATTTGTACCTATTTTAAAACTAAAACACTTGAAAAAACTTCTTATTGGAAGAGCTACATTTCAAACAAAGGATTATGCATTTTTGGAGACAGCGTTACCCAATATAGAAGGCTGTTCTTGGGAATTATTTTGGGACTATGATGATAAATTTGAATTTCTAGGAAAGCGCGCCGGATTTATTAAAAAGAATAGTCCATTTGCGAAAAGACGGTGTGACGAGTTTGAAAAACTGTATAACGAGATGAAAAAGGAATCAGAAACAGTACTTAAAGCTATTATAGATAGGAATTTTTAGGCGATATAAATTAATGTAGTAAATAAATTCCTTCATAATGAACGTAATAAATTGACAAGTAAAACCCCCGTTTCTCTCGCGAAAGCCAAGAAACGGGAGTTTTGTTTTTACCACTCGAGGTGCTTTATCAAGCAATATCACAAATCGTAACCCCTTGTTTTAAAGAAGCAATATCGTCTTTGCGGCTTGGGATAAACTCCTGGGCGACAAAACCTTTGAATCCGGTATCGACGATGGCCTTCATGATCGCCGGATAATACAATTCCTGCGTTTCATCAATTTCATTTCTTCCGGGAACGCCGCCCGTGTGGTAATGACCGATGTATTTATGATATTTTTTGATGGTCGCGATCACGTCGCCTTCCATAATTTGCATATGGTAAATATCATAAAGCAGCTTGAATTTTTCTGAACCGATCATTTCGCAAAGTCCTGCACCCCATGCCGTATGGTCGCACATATAGTCTTTGTGGTTGACCTTGCTGTTTAGCAATTCCATGATCAGGGTTACATTATACTTCTCTGCTGAAGGCATCAGACGTTTCAGTCCT
Source organism: Dyadobacter sp. LHD-138 (assembly GCF_030929615.1). Lineage (GTDB taxonomy): Bacteria > Bacteroidota > Bacteroidia > Cytophagales > Spirosomataceae > Dyadobacter. The sequence goes on from NZ_JAVFVU010000007.1 coordinate 139,879, forward strand.
TCGGCGCAGTTGCGCATGCCGTCGATATCAGACATGCCGCGACGGTTCCCTGAAAAACAGATGACCGTGGTATAACCCGCCGCCTGAAGTTTCGGGAAAAGTTCTTCGTAGCTTTTTACCAAAGCATCGTGATTGGCCGGATCGTTAAATCCTTTTTCTATGCCCATACCCGCACCATTGGGCAGCGCACAGGTTAAGCCGTATTTTTTTAGAATGGGCCATTCATCAGGTCCGAGCAGTTCGATTGACTTTAAACCTATCTTCTGACATTCCTGTGCAAAAGTTTCCAGTGGAATTTTTGAATAACACCATTTGCAAACCGAATGGTTGATTTTTCCTTTAAGCTCCGGGCCTAGCGCCTTATCGGAGGCTGCAAAAATATCGGTAACGGTCAGTGGTAAAGCGGAAAGCCCCGCTCCTGCTGCCATTTTTTTCAGTATGGTACGCCTGTTTGTAGTTGTTTTCATGTTCGGTGAGCGTCTAGATTTAAGCTATATCACAAATGGTAACTCCCTGTTTCAGAGACGCAATATCATCCTTGCGGCTTGGTACAAATTCCTGCCCAACAAAACCCTTGTAACCGGTTTCTGCAATGGCTTTCATAATGGCAGGATAGTACAATTCCTGCGTTTCATCAATTTCATTTCTACCCGGCACACCGCCTGTGTGGTAATGCGCAATGTACTTATGATACTTTTTGATGGTGGCGATCACGTCACCTTCCATGATCTGCATGTGGTAAATATCATAAAGCAATTTGAACTTATCCGATCCAACCATCTCGCAAAGTCCTGCGCCCCATTCCGTGCGATCACACATATAATCCTTGTGATTCACCTTGCTGTTCAGCAATTCCATCACCAGCGTAACATTGTGTTTTTCGGCTAGCGGCATCAGTTTACGGAGTGCTACGGCACAATTCATCATGCCATCCACATCACTCATACCGCGACGGTTTCCCGAAAAACAGATAATCTGAGTATAACCCGCAGCCTGTACTCTGGGAATGATATCGGTAAAACCTTTGATCAGTTCTTCGTGGTTTTTAGGGTCATTAAACCCTTTATCCAAACTTCTCGTCAGGCCTTCGCCCCAGGGAAGCGCGCAGGTCAGGCCATGTTGTTTTAATATGGGCCATTCTTCGGGTCCGCAAAGTTCTATGGAGGTAAGTCCAATTTTCTTGGCTTCCAGCGCAAGCGTTTCCAATGGAATTTTGCTATAACACCAGCGGCAAACCGAGTGATTGATTTTGCCATTCAGTTTCGTACCCAGGGCTTTTTCGGAGGCGGCCATGACGTTGGTCATGGATAGTGGCAAACTCAATGCGCCCGCTCCGGCAACAATATTTTTCAACGCGGTACGTCTGTTGGATGTACTTTTCATCTAACGGGTTATAAGTTATGGTTAATCTGGTAATTCAATTTAAGGTCGTGCGCTTCCTTTTGTTACCGTCGGGAAGTCGGCTGGCACGGCTTGTGTCACTTTTCCGCTTGCTACCCATTCCGTTCCTCTTTGCAATGTGGTGATGAATCCCACGCATTTCTGCGAGTAGTTTTCGTGTCCCAGTGTCGTATGGAAAATTCTCCCTTTACCATATTGCAAGGTCATCAACATCGGTTCGATACGTCCTGAACCTTTTTGCTCCACCGGGCTGTAAGCGGTCGCCAAAACATTCACATTTTCTGCCGGTCCTCTCAATCGGTCATATAGTTCATCTTTCTGATGCAACCATGCCGTCGGTAAACCTTTCATGATCGGATGCTTTACGTCTCTGGTTGTGACGACAAACTCATGCTGGTGACCATGACTTCCACCCACACCTTTTGCCGTATCTTTGACCATTTTCCCTTTGGCTTCATCAAAATACAAGTAAGGGCCTGATTTTTCATTTCGTCCTTCCCAGCCGCCAAGACCGATCATCTTATTGTAAGCAAGCCATTTAGGGAATGCATTATCGGCCGCATGGACAATAACCAATCCGCCTCCGTTTTTTACGAATTTTTCAAATGCCGTGTTGGTTGCTTCGGGCCAGGCGTCTCCGTTATAATTTGATAGCACCACATCGTACCCGGAGAAATCAGGTTTAAAGCTGTCCATGTTTTCTCCTTTCTTTGGCGTGGTTATGACATCCGCAGTGAAAAGACCTGTTTCTTCCAGAAATTTCTTCATCATGACCGTACCGTCAGCCATATTTCTGTGGTTATTCTGACCATCAATGATCAGTACTTTGTATATCTTTTTAGCAAAAGGTGTTTCAGCCTTTGCTTCGGTCAAGACTAAACCGATGATCACCAGCCAGAAAAACAGGTGTAATACTTTCAATCGTTTCATGATTAATTTATTCAATTGGCGTAAAAAAAGTGGTGTCACGGGCGACGAAATTTGCTTCTTTCAAAAGCCAAACGCCGATCCTGTGACACCACTACTTAAGCTTAAATTATTTTATTCTACTCAAAAAATAACCTATTTACCTGTCTTCTTTTGAGAACCTGAGGACTCAAGGTATATCGGGTTATTTTTATTTCCTCCCGACATCAGGTAAGCAACCAGATCTCTCAGTTCGTCAGGATTCAAACCGTTGATCAAACCTGGAAGCATCATCGATACGGTAGACACTTTGGAAGATTTAACCAGTTTCTTTGAAATCTTACGAATGGTTTTCGGGTCAAATGGGTTTTGTGAGATGTAATAGAAATTAGCATCTTCATTCACCTGACGGCCAACAACTGACTCTCCGCTTTTCAGCTCGTAAGCAATAGAACCAAACTGATCTGAGATCGTTTTGTTCGGTTCAATAATGGCTTCAAGCATATCTTTTGGAGAAAAACGGGAGCCAAGCTGTGTCAGGTCAGGTCCTACATCGGCACCTTCGCCCTGGATCATGTGACAGCGGCTACATAATACGGCCGAGTAAATCAGTTTTCCACGCTCAAAATCACGGTGTTGTAAGCTGTCCTGAACCATTGCTACTGCATTGTCAACTTTCCAGCCACGTCCCGGCCCTTTTGGAGCGTACAAATTGACAAGATCATTCCCGTTTTTAGTCAGAAGATCCGCACCGGATAACTTATTGTAATACTCGAACTTGTCCTTTGGTACATTTTGCAATGCCATTTGACGCGCTTTGTCAATAAAGCCAATGTAGCTGCGTCCACCCTGATAGCTGAATGCTTTTTTGTACCAGGCAAAGTATTTCTCGCGTGTTGCAGGTGTCCAGCCTGTTTTTTCGGCACTTAACAAAATAGCATAGAACATTTGCTGTGCAGGGGGCATTTTTTCCAAAAGTCCGGCAAGATCCAGACCATATTGCGGGTTTCTCAGGATAAGATCCGCTGAGGCAGTCACCATTTCATTGTCCTTGTCAACAAACTTCTCGTTGCTTTCCAACAGCGCTAGTGTACGGTCCACAGTTTTCGGTGCTTCAAGGAATACGAGAAGTTTTGCGTAGAAACGGTTAAGGCCTGCGTTGGCTGACGGATAGTTCGGGCTGATGTATGCAATAAGCTGCTCTCTTTGCGCTGCGTCGGGCTGGCCCATCCGGGAGAACACGACTTCAAATGTGCGAAGGAAATCCTGTTTCTGGGCATCCGTCAATTTTTTCAGATCAATACCCATCATCGCTTTCAACAACTGACTTCTCACAGCCACATCGCCCTGGCGCCCCAACGCAAGTGAAGCATAGATAAGCGATTGTGGATCTTTTTCAGCCAAAGCTTTTGCCTGCCATTGTGCAACCGGCTGATGTTCGATCGCCAGACGTGCTGCGAAACGAAGGAAACGGTCCGGGCTTTTCAGGTATGGCCAGGCAGCATCGATTGCTTTAGGGTCTTTTTTCGTATGGTATTGTTCGATTTCCGTACGCTGCTTGTGTTCCGGTGTAATCGTTACCGTTGCTGCGTTAGAACCTGCCGGGATATTTTTGTAATCCTTGTAATAAACGCGGTAAAGATCAGACTCAAGACGACGACCGCCAGTTAAGAAATACAAAGCGCCGTCCGGGCCAATGGCACCATCCGTTAATGGAAGCGGCGCACCTGAAAGGAATTCTTCGTGATCAGCACTGTAAGTTGATCCGTTTGGTTTCAGGTGAAGACCATGCACGATACCAAAACTCCAGTCAAAAGCCAGAAGTGTATTTTTGTACTTCGCAGGAAAACGAGCGTCTTTCAGGTAAATAAGGTTTGTCGGAGAACCTTGTCCGATGTTCATGATCGGCGGAAGGTTATCGGCAAATGTTGGCGACCAGTTTGCAGATCCGGTTCTCCATCCGTATTCGGCGCCACTTGTTACATGACAAACGCGGGTTGGGCGATACCAGGGTGTACCGAAATCCCATTCCATATCTGAATCATAAATGAAAAGATCGCCTGTTTCGTTGAAGGCAATGTCGTATGCGTTACGGAAACCGGCGCCCATCAATTCCCAGGTTTTTCCTTCCGGGTCAGTATGTGCTACCCAGCCACCTGGTGCATTCCGGTCGTTGGCATGTCCGCGCGGATCCTTGATCCATGGAAACAGGTTATCGTTTTTCCAGTTTGGCATCAAACGGTAAGAATCCATTTTCGGCAGATCGGTGAAGTTACCCGCTACCACGTACAACGATTTTTTATCCGGAGAAAGCACGATGCTGTGCGGACCGTGTTCACCTTCGCCTACCAATGGTTTAAGTAAAGTGATCTTGTCATACTTGTCGTTGTTGTCGGTATCCTGCAAACGGTAAAGACCACTGCCTTTCGGGAATCGGGTGCTTTCACGGTTGTTGATCATTACATAAAGACTGTTGAACGCATAAAGCAAACCGTGGGCGTAACCCATAGCAACTTTGGCCGTATCGCCTTCAATCAATAGCTTTTCAACCTTAGGTTTTTCATTAGATCCAATGGCTGGCAGTTCAAGACGAAACAGTCCGCCATACTGGTCACTGGTGATCATCCGGCCTTTGTTGTCAAAAGTCATGGACACCCAGGAGCCGTTCATTTCTTCTGAAGGGCTATAAAGATGTTCTGCAACGAAACCGTCGGCTAGTTTAAGTTTGTCGACCTTGGAGCCTGGCGGCCGGTGTTTGGCCGACCGGTTGCTTATTAAAACCCCGCAAAAAGCACCCACAGCCATGAGCACTGCAAGCGTGATTGGAAGTCTGGACCATTGTTTTTTTGTGTACATTTTACAGCTCAGCGTTTAAGTAATTATAAATTTTAAGATTATGATGAATAGAAAACAGACTTAAATAAAGCAAATTAAAACTTTGAAAAGTCTGATTTGCAAGTTTAAAACGAATGAGTGAACTCACCATCCTGCTGTGTCGGGTAATGCCCGAAATTAAGCAAATTCTAACAACCTAATTAAAAGTATAATATTTTTAATTAGTATTTTAATAATTAAAAGTTTGATACATTTTAAATATTTAATTCTTTTTTAAAAAATAAAAAGTGTAATAAGATGATACTTACTACACTTTTTATCTGGTTCGAACTTATCTGTTGTTATTGTTACTTAATCACTTAAAAATGAGGCGTAAGTGCAGCTTCATCTGCTGGCAAACCATAATAGTCATCCAGTATCGTGAAGGCATTACTTGGTGCAGCAGAACCTTTTGGGAAATAATAGGCCGCTGGATTAGCCTTTACACGGGCGCCATAAGCTTCAATAATTTCCTTCACTCTTCCGGTGCGGGTCAAATCGAACCAACGTTTGTTTTCAAACGCCAATTCTACTCTTCTTTCCTTAAAAATAGCTTCGCGCATATCAGCCTGAGAAGCTGCTGTGGTAGCCGCTAAGCCAGCACGTGTCCGAATCTGATTCAGGTAAGCTGCGGCTTCCGCCGGTTTGTTTTGCTCATTAAGCGATTCTGCCAAAAATAGCAAAACTTCCGCATAGCGATACACTGGCCAGTTTTGCCCCGTGTTACCATGCTGCGTATGTACACGGGCATATTTTTTAATATAAGGATATGTTTTATTTTCCGCCAAACTACTGCTCAGTGTTACATACCCAATGTTTACATCTTTCCTTTTATCACCAGTTTCAAAGGCTGCAATCATATCCGGGGTAGGAATGTTGTTACTTTCCTGAGAAGTCCCTTGAGTATTTGTAGTACCCGTAATTGGTTTCAATTCCTCAATGGTAATCGGTGAAGGAATAAAGGCGTAAATGAAACTTCCCTGATACCCGGCTGGGCCTTCCATGTACTGAACCTCGAAAACTGACTCGGCGTTATTTTTGTTAGTCGCCGTAAATGAAAAAGCATTATCATAATCAGGCATTAAACTATACCCATCATTTTTAACAACATCTTCCATTAAAGGTTGAACCTGCGCCCATTTCTTTTGGGTCAGATACAAATTGGCAAGAAGTGTTTTGGCTGCTCCGGAGGTAACGCGCCCTGCTTCTTGCTTGGCCTTGTTTGGGAGCAACTTACTTGCCTCCAATGCATCTTTCTCCACCTGAGCATATATTTCCTCTGTGGTAGATAAAGGTAGCGCTGCATCTTCTCTGGTTTTTACCGGCGTTAAATGCAGGGGTACTTTACCAAAAAGACGAACCAGATCAAAATAGGCAAAGGCTCTTAAAAACAAAGCCTGCCCCTTCAGATTGTTCTTGGAGTCGGCGCCAAACTCCACGGCATCAATTGAGGTGAGTATTTGATTGGTACGCGCAATAATCAGGTAATTTTGGCGATACTGAGACAAAACGTTACCATTAGCTGTCACTCCGTTCGCTGTTGGTACTGCAAAGTTGGCCACGTTTTCGGTGGCATCAACGGCGCCATACAGCGTGTTACGCGCATAATATGAGTTGTCCGAGTGCATCTCTTTCAAAATCCAGGCCGGACCGTTGTAAATGCCTCGCAGCGGCACATAGGCCGCATTCACAGCTTGTACAAAATCAGCCTCTGTAACAAAAAAGGTAGCCGAACTCAGAGAGGTTTCTGGAACCACCGTAAGGAAATTTTCTCTGCAACCGGTGAGACTCATTGCCAAAAGCCAGGCCGCTATATATTTTGCTTTCATTTCTTATTTTATTTAAAATGGAATTTGACTACGGATGCCGCTTAAAAGTTAAGGTTTATACCCAATGTCCAGGTACGTGGTACTGGATAGTTGGAGAAATCTACTCCCTGACTTAGGTTACCACCATCGCCAGTACCGGCGCCATCACCACTGGTTTCCGGATTAGGTCCGCCCCAGTATTTGGTGAAAACATACACGTTCTGAACAGAACCGTAAACTCTGGCAGATTTGAATACTTTACTCACTTTGCCAATTTCATAGCCAAGGGTAATGTTTTTGACCGTAAAGAAGGATGCATCCGCCAGGAAGTGTGAACTATTCCAGTCACGTTCAATACCGGTATACGTACCACCATTGTTGGTTGCACCATACATACCCTTACCAGGTGTAATGACCGTCTCAGCATAGCTCTGGTTGGTTTTAGGATCAATAGGGCCATTTTTAACACGGAAACGATCTTTAACTCCGGCAACCATGTTGAATACACCATCCAGGTTGGCCGTACTGTAAAGGTGTCTCACCCAAAGCTGGTTGCCATGAGAGCCGGAACCAGATATAGACAAATCCCAGTTTTTATAGCTGAATTCATTGGTAAGACCATAAGTGAATTTTGGGAATGGGTTACCAATAATGGTACGATCGTCCTGATCACCACCATACGTTATTTTACCATCTTTGTTAACGTCTTTAAACTTAATGGTTCCAATGGCAGACTGTCCCGGAGCTACTGGCGACTTAGCCAGGTCTTCTTTGTTCATGTAAAAACCTTCCTTCACCAAACCATAAAACTGACCAAAGGGCTGACCAACCTGTGTAATATGGAACGAACCATATACCCGGTCAATACCCGGTGCCAGTTCCATCACCTTGTTGCGGTTGAAGGAAATGTTGGCGTTGGTTTTCCACTTCAACTGTCCGTCTAGATTACGTGTGGTAAGGGAAAATTCATGTCCCCATAATTTAAGTTCACCAATATTATCATTGAAACTTCCGAATCCGGCTTCCTGCGGTATTTGTACGGCATACAACAGGTTTGTGGTACGCTTGTTGTAAAAGTCGTAAATGAATTGGATACGGTCATTAAACAATCCGAGATCAAGCCCTATGTCAAATTGCTTGGTTGTTTCCCAACTCAAATTTCTGTTTGCGAGCGATATTACAGCTGCACCGGTTGCCACATTGGAACCAAACACTGCATTGGTTGTATTGTTAACCAATGCATACTGCGTATAGTTACCAATGTTGTTGTTACCAATAAGTCCATAACTGGCACGAACTTTTGCAAAAGAAACTTGTGGAACGGTTTGCAGGAATTGTTCATCGGAAATTACCCAGCCTGCTGAAACCGCCGGGAAAGTACCCCAAAGGTTGTCCGCACCAAAACGGGACGATCCGTCAGCTCTCATAGAAGCGGTAAACAGGTACTTACCTTTGAAGTTATACGAGAAACGAGAGAGATACGAAGTGAGTGACCACGCATTGATTCCATTCACTGTATTTGGACGATCAATGTTCAGCGCACCTTGTATGGTTGGCAACCGGTCATCAGCGTAAGTATTTGCCTGAATTCGTTCAAATTCCTGGCGGTAACGTTGTTGCGTAAAACCGGCTAGTAATTCAAAATTATGATCTCCAAAACTCCTTGTATAGGTCGCCAAGTTTTCGTTTAACCATCCACTGTTTATCAAACTCTGACGGGTTGTCGATGCAGTCGTCGGAATGGGAACGTTAATTTGACTCGTTGCCGTAGATGGGTTGAAGTAGAAAAACTTATTGTTTTCATACTCAATGTTAAGCGTGGTTTTAAGGGTAAGTCCTGTGATTGGAGTAATCACCAAATAAGTATTACCCAGCAATTTTGTATTCCTGTTCTCATTGGTGAGTTCATTGGCAGCACGAACCCAGTTTGGATATTTAAAAATGTTACCAGTACTGCCAGGGAATTCATTAAACTTCGTCAATTCACCATTGGCATCACGAATTGGCATAACAGGCCAGGTATGCAGCGCATTGAAAAGAATCCCTGTTCCACGATCCCCATCTGTTCTTGGCGTATTGTCATAAACATATTGAGGGGCGATGTTGAAACCAAGTTTCACGTATTTGTTGACATCGTACTCCGTATTCATCCGAAGTGAATACCGTTTGTAGTTGTTGTTGATAACAACACCATCCTGATTTAGTATACCTGCAACCAATGAAGTTTTAAGATTCTCCTTGTTTGAGCTAATAGTAAGGTTATAGCTTTGGATAGGCGCAGTTCTTAACAGTGCATCGTACCAGTCGTTGTTTTTACCTGCATAATCTGAGGGGTTTGCAAACTCTTTCGGAACAGTTTGGTTCATGTCCTCATAGTACTCCTTTTTAAATTGAGCGAATTCCTGGGCGTCCAACATCTTTACGCGTCCCCTTTGAGGGACCTTTTGGAAGCCGTAGTAAGCGTTCAGACTCACATTCGTTTCACCTGGTTTACCTTTTTTTGTCGTGATCAAAACTACCCCATTAGCCGCCCGGGATCCATAAAGAGAAGTGGACGCCGCATCTTTAAGAATAGAAATCTGATCAATTTCATCCGGGTTTATCGCACCAATATTCCCGGTTATAGGAAATCCGTCGATTACGTACAAAGGATCACTACCCGCAGAAACAGATACCTGCCCCCGGATACGAACCGACATCCCCTGACCAGGTTTACCAGTCGCCTGGTTAATTTGTACACCCGCAAGACGTCCCTGAAGTTTTTGGGTTACCTGCGTAACCGGCAAATCCTTGATATCAGCAGAACTTACGGTCTGAACAGATCCGGTCACTTCCCTTTTCAACTGGCTACCATAACCAACGACTACAACTTCCGAAAGGGATTTTGTATCAACTTCAAGTTTAATATCCACAGTAGTACGGGTACCCACTGCAACTTCCTGAGAAACATATCCGAGAAAGGAATAGATAAGTATTCCACCCGCGTCAGGCATGTTAATGGAATAAGCGCCATTTTCATTGGAAACCGTACCGGTGGATGTTCCTTTTAGCACCACGCTGACACCAGGAAGGTCTTCTCCCTTTTCGTCCGTGATTTTCCCTTTTACTGCGCGGTCAGCTATTGCTGTAACTGCCGGTAGGTTCATATTAGCAGGTGTTTCGTTTTGTAATAAAATACGGCCCGAAACAACACGGTATGAAATTTTTAGTGGAGACAGCAACGCATCAAGCGTAGTCGACAGGTGCTGGTTTGCAGCAGATACGGATACCGTCCTGTCGGCCTTGATTGACTCCATACTGTAAACGAACTTCACATTGGCCAGCTCTTCAATTTTATTCAGAGCATTTTTAAGGTCAACGTTTTGCATTTGCAGGGAAATATTTTTGTTCAGCAGCTCCTGGGCCCGCATATCATGAGCAAATGATAGGGTCCCGAAGACAAGGCCGAGTAGGACTTGTGCCAGAGATATTTTCATAATTTTGTACAGCGAAGCGTACAATTGTAATTGTCGCGGTTGATTCATAAATTTGAATGGTTTTATTAGATGGAAAAAATAAAACATAAAATACCCGCCATCATCTGGAAGCAGATGATCTGTTGTAGTGGCGAGGTGTTAATCGGGGGCCGGAAGTGGTGGCTCACTTTCGGCCTTTTTTGTGAAAAAATGTGCTGGGTCTAATTATATCATATGTACTGGTTTAAATGAAAAAAAATTTAAGCTATTTACACCCCTGCCCTGTTAGCATGATGCCGGTTCCCTGGATGTTATATTTTGTTCCGACTGATTCGCAAACCAGATCGAATTTCTCGTCAAACGTCATTCCTGTTAAATCTCCCGTGAATGTGCACAACTTTAATTTTTCACTGGACATCATGATTTGTACGCCGTAGCTCTGTCCGAGTTCCTCCATTACTTTTGACAAGGGCATTTCCTCATACACAAATTTCATCCGGGCTACTTCCGGTGTTTCCAGCAACAGCGGCTCCACAACAAGTGTTTTTTCAACCTTTTTTTTCTCTTCAAAAAATACAACCCGCTGATTCGGTGTAAGGAACACTTCCTTTGGTCCGGCATTTACTTCGGCGTTTTTTGCGTCTTTGTTAACCATCACGGAGACCAGACCCGTCTTCACGCCTATTTCAATGGATTTCGTTTTTTTGTCCGTATTAACCCAAAAGCTCGTGCCAAGCACTCTGGTAACTGTACCTTCACAAAGGACATAAAACGGGCGTTTTTTATTTTTTGTGACGCTGAAAAAGCCCGTGCCGGTGAGTGTTACCACTCTTTTGTCATGCCCGAAATGCGCTTGATATGCAATGCAGCTGCCGGGTGCGAGTTGAACTGTGCTGCTGTCTTCCAAAATCACTAATTGTGGTTTATCGGTGCTGTTGAGCTTGTTAATGATATTCTTTTCTGTGTTTCCTACGACATTTATCTTATGCGATATCATGTGTTTCATGGCCTCCCATTCGCTTCTCATCATGAAAACAGCCAGTATCAGGGAGGCTGCAACACCCCCATAAATCAGATAAGAATTGAGGTGGTCCCGGAACGGTTTTTTGTCTTTTTTAATTTTGTTTGCATTGATTCTATTTTCAATGTTTGCTAATAACTTTTCCTCGGTTACGGCTTTTTCGAATTCCGTTAAATTGAAAAAGGGGTTGGTTTCAATCTGGTCAAACCAGATCTGAATACTAATTTTCTCTTCTTCTGTGCATTCGCCCCGCGTGTAGCGTTGAAGTAGTTTTTCAAAATCGGACCTGGTCATAGAAGAGAAATTATGAATTATATAGCTAAGTCGTTTTAGCGGGATGTATCCCTAGACGGTTTATGAAAATTCTTTTAATATTGATATTTTTACTGTGAAATGAGTTTAACCTTCTCTGAATAGTTATATCAGAAAAAGTACCAGTAGGATCACAACAAAATCTTTCAGATAGACCCGAAGCGTTTTGATGGATTTGGTAATATGATATTCAACCCCCTTTTCGGATAGCTGAAGGTGTGTAGCAATTTTGGTAACAGGCCAGTGCTCGATACGGCTTAACCTGAACACTTCCTGTGATTTTTCGGGCAGCGTTTTTAATCCTTTTTCCATCACCGATGTTAAATCGTTGATCGCAACCGTATTTTCGGTTTGGGATTCTTCCTGTTCAATGTATGAACGATAGTAATGGATGTAATTGTTTTTGACAACCTGTGTCCGGATGTAGTCAATGACCGCATATTTTACGGCCCGAACCAGATAGTTTTCCAGTGAATGAATTTGAAGAGATGCACGCTTTTCCCAAAGCTGGACAAAAATTTCCTGAACAAGTTCTTCCGAGGTTGCTTTATCGTTTAAGCGCTTCTGTGCAATAAGAAAAAGTTTATACCAATACGCCTTATAGATCGCTGTAAACGAGCTTCTGTCTCCTTGAATAAAATTTTCAATGAGTTGCATTTCAGACACAGCAAGGGCAGATGAGCTCATGGGTTAAATATTTTCTGAATACTGGTACAACACCTGTACTTTATACTATTCTGTTCAACTACCTTTTAGTTTCAAATAATTATACTAAATAGATAATTTATACAATAGTAGCATTCAAAGCTCCTCCAACTATCCTGCTGTGTCTGGTAATATTAAAATTTATACTTTGTCTTGTTATACTAATAGCGCCGGCACCGCTTTTCCTTTACCGTCCGGTGTCGTGTAAAACGGACGCTTTTCCACTTCATACTGTGTGTCGGGAGAAATGCCCAATGCCTGATAAATGGTCTGGTGGACCTGATCAATTTTAATAGGATTTTCGATCGTTTTACAAGGGCGTTCATCGGCGGTCTTGCCATAGACAAACCCTTTTTTGATCCCGCCCCCGAACATCAGCATCGAACAACCGTCGGTAAAATGGCGGTGCATGCCGTAAAATTTCAGGTCGTTTAAAATATCCGGCTGGTTCACCTGCTCCTGAACTTTCTGATCCGGGCGTCCTTCCACCATCATATCCCGGCTGAATTCGCTCGCTAAAACCACCATCGTCCGGTCAAGACGCCCTGATTTGTCAAGATCTTTAATCAACTGGGCTATGGGGCCATCGATCTGCTTTTTCATATCCTTCAAACGCGTATGACCGTTTTCATGGGTGTCCCATCCTTTAAATGGCTCATATTCAGTGGTTACGCTGATAAATCTTGCACCTTGCTCCGTTAGTCTTCTGGCCAACAGGCAACCCAGACCAAAACGCCCGGTGTTGTAGATATTGTAGCTTTCTTTGGGTTCTGTACTCAGGTCGAAGGCCTTTGATTCGGGGGAATTCAGCAAGGTATAAGCCTGTTCCATCGAACGTTTCAGGGATTCGCGCTGGTAATCACTGCCGAATTCTCCAACCGGGCTGTTGTTAATCAGCTCATTGTAAAGCTGGTTTCTTCTCTCAAATCTTTTGGCATCCATGCCCACCGGCGGGCGTACGCTTTCCAGGCCCTGGCTAGGGTCCGGGATAAAAAACGGGCCGAATTCATTGCCAAGGAAACCTGCCGTATGAAATGCTTTCAGTTCTTCCGCTTCGCCCACGCTGAAGCGCTGCCCGATATCAATGAATGCCGGAATAACCGGGTTTTTAGGTCCAAGTTCCTTGGCGATCCAGGAGCCAAAATGTGGCGCAGCAACCGTTTGCGGCGGTTCATAACAGGTATGCCAGTGGTATTGATGGCGGCTGTGGAGGATATGACCCATGTCGGCAGCCACGTAAGATCGTATCAAAGTGCCCTTGTCCATCACCTTCCCAATGGATTCCAAACCCTCAGAAAAATGAATTCCATCCAGAATGGTGGGTACCGATTTGAAGGTACTTAACACCCGGTTTCCCTCCATGCCTGTTGTATAAGGCGTGTAAAGTTTTGGGTCAAAAGTTTCAGTATGCGCCATACCACCGGCCATCCATAAAAGGATCACTGTGTCGGCACTTGAATTCGAACCGCCCACACCTTTACAGCTTGAAAGTATATTTGAAACCGGTGCTCCGGCCGCCAGTGCGGCCATTGTTGCGGCGCTGGCCCGCTGTAAAAATTCTCTTCTATTCCAATTCTTATTCATGGGATTAATATTTTTTAAAAGAATCGTCAGTATCTGACTTTTGGTATTGTTTAATTGTGCCCTACTATCCAGACTAATAATATTTATAATACTATTAAAGCTTTTAATTCTTTAAATAAGTTTAATATTTATCATTACTTAAATTAATACTGAGCTTATTGATTTTTAATTATAGTATTTAAAATATCAAACAATTTAAATGCTTAGTACTTTATATAAATATTATACTTTCACTAAATACTTATTATATTAAATATATATTATGTATTGAAATTACTGAATGCTATATTCATACATTAATTATTTAAAATATTATACTTTCTAAATGTTCAATAATAATAGATATTGTAACACTCAGTAAATCAATTGAAACTCCGGGATCAGCGCTATTGCCCAAACCAGATCCTGTATACTTTCTTCGCTTGGATTAGCGCCCAGGATCTTCTTAGCCACGGCCAGTTCTTTCGGAACCGGTGCGCGTCCCAGTGCTTTTCGGTATAATGCAGTAACCAGTAAATCAGAAGTTGGATACGCTGCACGCCATTCTTTGGCTCCTCTTTTTAATGTTGCGGTGAATTTTTCTCCGTTCGTTAGTTCAAGGGCCTGTAATAAATTGGCCTGCGAAGTCCGGCTGGTACTGACCGTTTCACGATTCGGGCGACCAAGTGCCGTCAGGAACGGATCATTTTTCACAAACCCGGCACGGGCGAAAGGTAGTTTTTTCTTGATATCGTCGGTCAGTAATTTGACAACAATGGCGGAATCAGCGTACATGGGATTGAAGGAAGTGCTGATCGCATCAGAGAATTGTTCTGCTGAAAGTCGGCGGCGTACCATACCCGTAAACTTGTAATTGTTGGCCATGATATCTCCCGCTTCTTTCACCGAAGTGGATGGCAGCTGATAGGTCTTTGAGGTGACGATGGTGAAAATAAGTTTTTTCATATCATACCCGTTTGCTGCAAAATCCGAAGCCAGCCAGTCCAGCAGATCTTCGCTCCACGGCGCATTATCCATCATGTCAACGGGCTCCACAATGCCACGTCCCAGAAGCTGCGCCCAGATGCGGTTGACGACCGTGCGATACAGGCGGCCGTCCTTTGGTTGTACGAGAAAATCAGCAAGCTGACGCAATCTCTTTTCAGTACTGGCGTCAACACTGATCTCACCAAGTTCAGGGAAAAGGATTTTTCTACCGGCCATTTTACCGGTCGGTTTGTCGCAGTGGTTTATTTCCAGCAGCGAGTCTGCGAAGATATTGGCGAAGGCATAGGATTGTTCAAGTTTCCAGTCGCTGATAAAACTATCGTGGCAGGAAGCACATTTTAAGTTAAGGCCCAGAAAAACCTGAGATACATTTTGTGCCGCCTGCATTTCCGTACGCTGACTGGAATTGATCGTGCCGCGCCATTTGATTCCTTTGATGAACCCTTCCGAATCTTTGCCCGGACTTATCAGTTCTTTGACAAACCAGTTGTAAGGTTTGTTAACCTGTAAAGAGGTGTACAGCCATTTCGTGATGTCGAAACGTCCGCCGGTGATATATCCTGTACCGGAATAATCATTGCGAAGCACATCATTCCAAAATGACATCCAGTGCTGGGCGTAGTCGTCGTTTCTGTTCAGTAATTCTCTCGCCAGAATTTCTCTTTTGTCCGGACGTGAATCCTGAACAAATGCATCAATTTTTTCAGGAGGCGGAAGCAAGCCGATAATGTCGAGATAGACACGACGCATGTATATGCGGTCGTCCACGACTTTGGTCCAGGCCAGTTTGTTTTTTTGGAAGTAAGCATTGACAAATAAGTCGACTGGTTTTGTAAGATCGCCTGTAACCGCCGGAATCTCCGGTGTCCGTGGTTCCAGTGCGGCGACCCGGTAAATGGATTTCATTTTACCCGCCGGCCATTGCGCACCTTTTTCAATCCAGTAACGGAGTACGGCAACTTCTTGCGCGGTCAATCTTTTTCCCTTGGTTGGCATGGCTTCCTTATGACCGACAGGCAGTGAGATCCTTCTGATTAACTCACTTTTATCCGGATGATTCGGGGTAATCACCAGGCCGTTTTCACCGCCTTTCATGATCGCATCTTTGCTGTCCAGCCTTAAATCCCCTTTCTTTTTGGCTTCACCGTGGCAGCTGTAACAGTTGTGGGCCAGAATGGTCCGTACTTCGACATTCAGGTCTTCGACTTGTTGCGGCGTTAAGGCCTGTCCATTGCTCGCCAACATGAAATCCGGCGTTTCAGAGGCAGCAAGTTGGGGTGTTTGATTAAAGGGTAGTACACTGGAAAGATAATCGTCTCCGTGCGTTAACATGGCTCCGTAATGGCCAGCAAAAGAAACACCAAAGACTGTAATGATGAGCAGTGTCCGGTATAGCGGCAACTTGTTACGGTGCAGGCATAGCAAAGCCAGTGATGCCAGTACCATGGTGGTTATGCCGGCCCAGCGGTGTATTTCTAAGCTGTCGCCGCCGTACTCACCTTCATTGGCAAGCAGCCAGCCCAGCGCCACGGCAACCACGGCACTGATGGTTCCAATCCAGATCAATATGGAAATGCCCGCCCGGAGTTTATCCGACTTTCTTTTCCACTCAATAATTTCTAAAACAAGGGCAACACAGAGTAAACTTATGGGGAAATGCACCATTAAGGGGTGGAGTCTTCCCAGGAATTGCCAAAGCCAAAATGTTTCTACTGTTTGTAATAGCACGGTTGTAAATAATTTGTGAGTTACTTATTATTTATCAATAAGTCAGTTTCATGCAAAACCTATTGTAATCAATAACGAATATCTCGTTTAATATTTATAATTTGAAAGAGAGATATGCACAAAACCAGGTGCATATCTCTCTGATTTAAAATTGATTAAATCAATATTGCCCGAAAATCAGGATTAATAGCCTGGATTTTGAGTCAGTTTCGCATTAATCAAAATCTGTGGAGCAGGAATTGGTAGCAGGTATTCGCTTTCCGTATAAACATAGTCAGTCGAATTGAAAGGAACGTTTCCCCTGTCCACCGTTGGTTTCGCTCTTTCCATTGCACCGTGAGCATTCATAAATGCGGCCCATTCAGCAGGTGTTTTCGTGCGTTTCAGATCAATCCAGCGTTGATTCTCAAAAGCAAGTTCCAGGCGGCGTTCCTTTAAAACGGCGGTTCTGAAAGCAGTTTTGTCCAATCCTGCCAGATCCGCCAGTCCGGCGCGTTTTCTGATCTGGTTAAGATAGCCCAGTGCTTCACCGGTTGGCCCTGCCTGTTCATTGATCGATTCGGCCAGCATCAATAACACATCCGCGTAGCGAAGAATCGGCCAGTTGGTATTCGTGCGGTTAACGATCGTATGCGGATAATTGTACTTGCTTACAAAGGGAACCGGGTAAACTTTTCCGTCCAGTGTGAAGCTGGGTTTTAGGGAAATATCCTTCCTCAAATCGCCGGTTTCGTAAGCGGCCATGATATCATTGGTAGGGACATTTCTGCCGCCGTTGCCCCCCGAAGAGAATCCGGTAACCGCGCCTTTCGACACCCTTGGGGCGAAAATATATTGGAAATTACTCCATTCACCCAGGTCATTATCGCCTTGGTACTGGATTTCGAAAACAGATTCCTTTCCATTCTTTTTTGACGAGGAAGGATCGAAATTGTCCGCGTAGCTGGCGTTAAGGCTATATCCTAACGTTGTTACTTCTTTTAACAATGTTACTGCGTCTGCATATTTCTTGTTGATCAGGTAGGTTTTTCCTAATAAACTAAGTGCAGCACCTTTTGTCGCTCTCCCTTTGTCACCATCGGAGGCGTACTTCGCAGGAAGCAGCGCGATGGCCTCTTTGAGGTCCTTTTCTACCATAGCCCAGACGTCAGCCTGTGGTGATCTTACGAGATCAAATGCTGGATCCGGAACAGTCAAGGTGGAGGTTACAATAACCACGTCACCAAAGTACTGGACGAGGTTAAAATACAGGTAAGCTCTCAGGAACTTAAGCTGTCCCTCAATTTCCTTTTTAGGGGCATCCGCAACCGTCGTTTTTGCCATTTTTTCAAGCGTCAGGTTGGCATTGTAAAGCGCCGCATAATGCGCATTCCAGAGGTTGGAGATTTCGCCGTTGCCAGAGTTGACGGTGGAGAATTCAAAGGCTTCCCAACCACCGGCACCACCACGGTCGGACGGGTTTAGATCAATGGTGGTATTGTCGGTCTGGAATTCTCCAAAAATATAGGCCGTGTTTGTAAGTGCCTGAACCTGGCTGTAAACGCCGCTAAGCGCCTGTTTTAGCTGAGATTCGTCTTTGTAAAAAACATCAACACCTACTTTCGTGGGATCGGTCTGATTCAGAAAATCTTCGCTGCATGAAGACTGAAAAAGACCCAGAACTATGATACCGATTATGGCTGTATTTTTCATTTTCATCATTTTTAGAAGTTAACTTTAAGGCCCGCAGAAAATGTTCTTGGAACAGGATATGACTCGTCGTCATTGTTTAACTCTGTTCCACCTCTCACACCCGCATCCGGATTGTTTCCAGGGTATTTGGTGACAAGCAGTAAGTTGGCTGCATTGACAAAAATGCGCGCATCGGACAAAATACCGTTGATCTTGGGAAGTGTATAGCCGATCGTTACGTTTTTCACCCACATGTGCGTGCCGTCATACACATAACGTTCACTGCTTTCGCGCGACCATTTGAAGTAGTCTGTACCACCCTGAGAATTTTTGCCATTCGGGTTTGAGCCCGGGTTTTCAGGAGATCTCCATCTGTCTTTTGCTTTTTCCAATACGTTGAAAACGCCGTCCATATTCATCGTTGAGGCCTCAATGTTACGGTACACATCAAATTTATATGCACCCATCAATAACACGCTAATATCGAAGCGCTTATAGTCGGCGCCAACGTTCCATGCCCAGTTAAATTTAGGATTTGGGTTTCCGATTTCGGTCATGTCTTTGGTGTCGTATGAAACGATTCCGTCAGGTCCGCCGTCCGCAGCACCATGCAAATCCGCGAATTTCATGGCACCAGGAATCGCTCCATCCTGTTTGGGTGCTGCATTGATTTCATCCTGGGTATTGAAAATTCCCAGTTTACGGTAGCCGAAGATCATCCCGATAGGTCGGCCAACCTGCTGGATGTTATAACCTCCATATTGGCTTCCTTGTAAAATGAAATCGTTCTGACCGCGAATCGCCAATACTTTATTTCTGTTAAAGGTGATGTTACCGTTGGTTCGGAGATTAACCTGGCCGACTTTGATCCTGTAATTCACAGCAACTTCGATACCTTTGTTTTGTACTTTTCCTAGATTTTTCAAGGTTGAAGTGAACCCGGATACTGCCGGAATATTGTAGCCTAATAACATATCATCGGTTATTTTTTTGTAATACTCAACCGTAAAAATCAATTTGTTGTTGAATGTGGCCAGGTCGAAACCAATATCCAATTGGTCTGATTTTTCCCAGGTTAGCTGAGAGTTTGCAAAACCTGATACCGTTTTTCCAGATGATAACGTATTGTTAAACAAATAGTTATTTATTCCAAGGAAAGCCAAACTTGCGTAGTTACCATCGTCTCCGGCATTTTGCCCCACTCCGAAATTGTTATTACTGCTTACACGGTAAGTATTATTGCCGGTTTTACCCCAGCTCGCTCTCAGTTTCAGGTCGGTCAGCCAGGGTGTTTTAGGGATAAAGGATTCTTCTGAAATTCTCCAGCCAACCGAAGCCGCAGGGAAATTGCCATACTTATTCCCCTCACTGAATCTTGAACTTCCCTCGCGACGCATCGTTGCAGAGAACAGGTATTTGTCTTTGAATGAATAATTTAACCTGGCCAGATAAGCGATCATGGTCCATTTTCTTTCAATAGAATTGGATGAGCGGATTGTCCCGCTGCCCAGGTATGGCACAAGGTCATCCGGGAATGTATTGGCAGAGCCGTACAGGCCTTTGGTTGTTTCCTGCTGGGCGCTATAACCTAACATGGCGTCAAAGTGATGATTCACGCCAAAGTTTGTATTGTAGGTGAGCAGCTGATCCGCAGCATAGTTTCTCAGTTCTTCGGAATCGTCCCGCTCTGATGCAATCCTTGGCGGTGCTCCTGAACTACCCGTAGCAACAGCCAACCCGATGGTGGAAGGTACATATTCCTTGTAGGTATTGTAATTGATTTTTGCATTTAACGAAGATCTGAACTTTAAGCCTTTGGCAAGATTCAGCTCGATATAACCATTGGAAAGGATGTCTGCAATGTTCCGGGTCCGTTTGAGGTTTTTAAGTAAAAACAACGGATTCGGAAATCCGAAAATGTCGCCAACACCATTGTAATAAGGGATCAGTTCGCCTTTTTCGTCATAAGCCGGATATCTAGGATCGGCGATTAGCGTCAAGCCAACCAGCGCACTGCGTCCGTCGGTACTGGCAAGATTTGATTTGGAGTAACTACCCGCAACATTGAAACCCATGGTTATGAACTTGTTGATGTCCCCAGCCAGGTTGGTCCGTACGGAAGCGCGGTCATATCCGGTGTATTGCAGCGAACCGTCTTCTTTGTAATAACCCACCGAAACGACGGATTTTATAGGGCCTTTTCCGGAAGACAAAGTCACGTTCACATCTTTGTAAGGAGCGTTGTTTTTTAGAATGAGATCGAACCAGTTGGTGGAGTATTTTGTATTCTCCGGATTGCGAAAATCTACCGGAATGTCCTCATTGGTAGGTTGTTTACCATTTGCAAGTACATAGCGGCCAATAAAAACTTCTTTTTTAAACTGTGCAAAATCTTTGCCGTTTAAAACGTGGGTTTTTCTGCCATCCGGTATGTTCTGGATACCATAATCGATCGAGACATTTAGGCTGGTTTTTCCTTCTTTGGCAGCTTTGGTTGTAATTAAAACCACACCATTGGAACCTCTTGCACCATAAATGGCCGTCGAAGCAGCATCTTTCAATATGGAAATCGTCTCGATGTCGTTGGGGTTCAGGTTTTGTCCAACGGAGATACCAACGGGGAAACCGTCAATAACATAAAGCGGGTCACTGCCGGCACCAAGTGAGCTGATGCCCCGCACCTTTACTTCAAACTGCTGACCCGGTGTTCCGCTTTTTTGTTTGATGATTACTCCTGGCGCCTGTCCCTGTAACATTCTGGTAACGTTTGACTTAGGGACTTCGCCGATATCATCCATGTTGATTACCGAAACCGCCGAAGTGATATCGCGCTTACGCTGGGTACCATAACCTACGACAACGACTTCTTCCAAAGCCTTGGAGTCCACGGCCAGCTGTATGTCCAAAGTGGACCGGCTACCAACCGTTATTTCTTTTGAAATGTAACCAACAAATGAGAATACGAGAACAGCATTTCCCTGGTCCGGTACGTTGATGGCATAAGCGCCTTCGCTGTCAGAAACTGTTCCGGTGCTGGTGCCTTTGATGATAATACTTACCCCTGGAAGTCCCTGACCTGCGTCGTCGGTAACTTTTCCTGTGATATTTTTTTCCGCAGACACATGCGTCAATGGCCCTGAATTTGAGGCAGCATTGCTGTTGGTCAGGCTGGTTGCTGATAAAAAGATACCAAGCAATGCCCTGGACAGCGCCGATCCGAATGGATTACAGGGCCTGACAAAGTACATTTTTAGTCGAATTAGCTTCATGAAAATGAAATTTTAAGAGATGGAATAATAAAACTTGCATGCTTTACTGTTTTTGACCATGTTCTTTTAGTAGATAAAAAGAGAGGTGCTAATGCTGAATTGTGGCTAATCAACACCAGATTTGTTTGCTTCTGTTTATGTCATATGTCTGGGTTAGTGGTTAAAATGAATAATTATATAATGGAATTTGTAATGCTTGCCGGGTATCATCGCAGTGGTTTTAGTAAAGCGGATGTTTATTAGCATCCATGCCTGCGACGGATCTATTGCAAAAGTTGAGTGACCGACAGAGAAGGATTTCGGTATCTGTCAAAGCTTGGAGAATGAATTTCAATAGGCAGCCATGATTCACTGTACATGAGAAAACACCACTCTGAGCAGAATCAGAAGGTGTTGGCGTATGGAGCTCAAAAGGATAAATTTCACCGGTACTGTATTTTCTGATACGCGGGAAACGAGCATCAAAAAATAGTAAAGCGGGAAATCTGGCAAAGTTTTTAGTAAAATCTATAATCATCAGCTAAGAGTTTGTACATGATATGAACCGACGATTTTATTGTTCTCCCAAAGGAATATCTACAGAGTATTCAGGATATATTGGCTGCTGAGATGGATAATGATAATAAAGGATTGATTGTCAGTTGCATGTAACTATTTTTCATTTATAATACAACAAAGTAAGGTTATTGTGCAATGTTAAAACATATTGCATTTGATATTAAATATGCATTTTTTGATATTATCTATAACGAAGGTTATAGGTGAAGAGAGAGTTAGAGGCGGTTAAGCTCTAATTAGGTATACTAGCGGTATCAAAAAAGACAAACCCGATCTTAACGAAGATCGGGTTTGTCTTTTTTGATACATAAATGATTATTCAGGATCGGAAATTCTGTGGTTTAAATCTAGCCCTTCTAATTTCCGTAGGGATCCATTAAAAATTAAAAGATTTGGATGGAGTCGTATCCCACATGGTAATGCCGCTATCCGACATTCCAAAAATGTGAGGCTTCATTGCTGCGGCTTTTGCAAAGCGGGAATTACGGATATCGAAAAAAGAGGAAAACAATTTTACAGTGTCAGCAGAAAAAAACGGACGATTTTTCTATTGTGAAAAGCGCAGGAATTATTTGAATTCCTGGAATGTTCCGTCGGAATAAAAGATTAGAATTCGCTCGACTTTTTTGTCATCCCCGGGAGCATTTTTTTCGCCTCTGAGATTTTCATGTGTAGGAATCTGCTGGCTACTATTATTTCTACGCGATTCTGAGTGGCTGGATATGCCGCTTTTCTGCCCATTAAAAACGGTATAATGATCTGCTTTAAAAGGTTTTATTTCGCTAATGGATTCCGGTAAATCTTCGTCTTCCAAAATCCAATTAATACCCAAATCCGGGAATCTTCGGATGATTTTCTGAACAATGTCCAAACTTGGTTTATTTCTACCGGCGATGATGTGAGAAATGCTGGATCGCTGTATTCCGATCTCATCAGCGAAGTGAGATGGCGATATATTTTTGTCAACCAGTATTTGCTTTATTTTCTCATTCAGATCCATAGTATACAATCTTAAACAGCTGCACATTTGTAAATCAGCACTTACAAAGCTAAATAAATTTACTTTTGTAAACAACATAAAAGTAAATTTTACAATTTAAAAATGTAAACAGAAAACACAATTGTGAATTTACTTCACTATTTACAATTGTAAACTATCTGACTCAATACATTTTAGCTATTTAATCTCCTGTTTATTTACGTAAACATAAAAAAGTGCGATACCCATAACAGATATCGCACTTTAATAAATTAAATATCGAAATGTTAATTATAAAATTAACATACTACACAGAAAGCTAAACTGTAACGTTATTCTCACGAAGCGCTTCGTTTAAAGAAGTCTTCAAATCTGTACTTGCTTTACGCTTTCCAATGATCAAAGCGCACGGAACATGGTAGGTTCCAGCTGCGAAATGCTTAGGCAGCGTTCCCGGAATAACAACAGAATCCGCTGGAACAAAACCTTTGTATTCGACTGGTTCAGGACCCGTTACATCGATTATTTTAGAGCTTCCCGTGATGGTTACACCAGCGCCAAGAACGGCTCTTTTACCAATATGTGCGCCTTCTACTACGATACAGCGGGAACCAATGAAGGCACCGTCTTCAATGATTACAGGAGCGGCCTGTACAGGCTCTAAAACACCGCCTATTCCAACGCCGCCGCTCAGGTGAACATTCTTCCCGATCTGCGCACAACTCCCCACAGTCGCCCATGTATCAACCATGGTTCCTTCGTCTATATAGGCACCGATGTTTACGTAGGATGGCATCAATACAACACCCTTTGAAATGTATGCACCATAACGGGCAACGGCTGGCGGTACCACGCGTACACCAAGCTTGTCATAACCCGTTTTTAGTTTCATTTTATCGTGATATTCAAAAATGCCCACTTCACTAACCTCCATTTGCTGGATTGGGAAATACAAGATGATGGCTTTTTTCAAGGCCTCATTTACTAACCAGGAGCCATCTTCCTGGGGTTCCGCTACACGAAGCCTCCCCTTGTCAACTTCTTCTATGATGTTTTTAATGATCTCAATGTTCGCCGGGTCTTTCAATAATTCGCGGTTTGACCAGAACTGTTCAATCTGAGTGTTAAGGCTCATGTTAAAGTAGTTAATTAATTAAAAGTATTTAAAGTACTGTAATATAGATAGTTATAATTTAGTTAGGTCTTTTATTCTAACGATCTACTTTATTAAAAAGAAGACTGTTAAGCATATAAGAAACCCCTACCTTTCCAACGATCCTCACAAATATATAGGATTAGGCGCAGTAATTAAAATGAATGCAAGAAAGAAGTAAACAGAAAATAAACTAATTACTAGCTACCTAAATTAGTAATAAAATAAAGTTACTAAAACCGATAGCTTAGTAATTTGCTAAACTCAATCGTAAAATTCATGCCTAAGGCTATATTTTTTAGTTCTATTTCTTTTACTTATGAAACCGCAATTATTCTCGTAAATTCTTTAAAACCGCGTTCATTTTTCTTAATATTGCCCTGTAATAACATAATCTTATAAGCACATGTCAAAAGTTAAAGTTGCAATCAATGGTTTTGGACGTATTGGCCGTCTTGTTTATCGCCAAATCTACAACATGGAAGGCATTGATATCGTAGCCATCAATGATCTAACCAGCCCTAAAGTATTAGCTCACTTACTTAAATACGATACAGCACAAGGCAGATTCAATGCCGAAGTAACTTCTACGGAGAATTCAATCGTTGTAAACGGCGAAAACGTAGTAATATATGCTCAGAAAGACCCTACCCTAATTCCTTGGGGATCTCATGATGTTGACGTAGTCCTTGAATGTACAGGGTTCTTCACAAGCAAAGAATCAGCAGAAGGACACATCAAAGCTGGTGCTAAGAAAGTTGTTATCTCTGCTCCTGCAACAGGTGATCTTAAAACAATCGTATTTAATGTTAACCATAACATTTTGGACGGTTCTGAGACGATTATCAGTGCAGCATCTTGTACAACCAACTGTCTTGCTCCAATGGCACAGGTTTTAGAAGATAAATTTGGTATCGTTAACGGATTGATGACAACAATCCATGCTTATACAAACGATCAGAATACACAGGATTCTCCACATCCAAAAGGAGATTTGAGAAGAGCCCGTGCTGCTGCACAAAACATCGTACCTAACAGCACTGGTGCTGCAAAGGCGATCGGCCTTGTATTGCCTTCATTGAAAGGTAAATTGGACGGATCAGCACAGCGTGTACCAACTCTTACAGGTTCTCTTACTGAATTAACAGTGATCCTGGGTAAAGAAACAAGCGTAGAAGAGATCAATGCTGCGATGAAAGCTGCTGCGAACGAAAGCTACGGTTATACAGAAGATGAGATCGTGAGCAGCGATATTATCGGCATCAGCTACGGTTCTCTATTCGATGCAACACAAACAAAGGTTCAGAAAATCGGAGATACCCAGTTGGTAAGAACGGTGAGCTGGTATGATAACGAAATGTCCTACGTTTCTCAATTGGTTCGTACAGTAAACTACTTTGCTACTCTTTTGAGTAAGTAATTAGTATTTAGTAATGCTAAAAAAATCCCGGGCGTCGCTAAGACAACCCGGGATTTTTTGCTTCACAGCCTATCGGTAGTCATCACGCTTCCCATCAAATTTACAGGACCCGATCAAAACCGTAAAATTCTAGTCGATCATCACCGACTTAATGAACTTGATCGTGTAACCTTTTGCAACGAAGATCTTTTCATAATGTGTCTTGACGCCATGGTGCTCTTCCAGCAGCGGAGAATGATACAGGTCATCCGTATGTTCAACAATTTTATATTTCTCCGAATTCCCTATCGTGTCCAAACTATACTCGTATAAAAACGTGCTGTCGGTTTTCAGACAAAATAATCCGTCCTTTTTCAAATATTTGGCATAACTGCTTAGAAAGTCCGGATTCGTCAATCGCTTGGCTTCGTCCCGGTCACGAACCTGCGGGTCCGGGTGAATAAGCCAGATCTCATCGAGTTCATTATCTTCGAAAAATTCCCCCGAATACTGAATACCGGCTCTTAAAAAAGCAACATTGGTCAACCCCGCCTCACTCGCGGACTGGCTTCCTCTGGCAATACGATCTCCCTTGATATCCATCCCAATAAAATTCTTATCCGGAAAAACCTGGCCAAGGCCAATGGTGTACTCGCCTTTTCCGCAAGCCAGTTCGAGCACTATGGGGTTGCTGTTATTAAAGTACAATTCATTCCACTTCCCTTTAACCGAAGTATATAATGATTTCCCTCTTTCAATGACATTGGTTGCCTGGGCACTGAACTCGTAATGGTGTAATTTTCTTCTCGACATCTTAAATTAATTCAACAAACTATAACTGATCCAGATCTGCCACTACAAAAGTGCTCCCACCTACGTAGATCGCATCATCCGGATTTGATTCTAAAATTGCCGCCTCCAGGGCGATATTGACATCAGGATAAACAGACCCCTCCAAACCGGCTTTAAGTGCTTCCTGTTGCAAATCTGACGCATTTAATGCACGCATGTTGGAAGGCTGACAAAAATAATATTTACCATCCGCCGGAAACAGCTTTAAAATGGTTGAAATGTCCTTATCCGCAACAAACCCGATCACAAATCGCTTCTGATTGGCCGCGATGCTGTTAAACTGCTGCATCGTATAACTTACACCCGCGTAATTGTGTGCAGTATCACAAAATACCTGCGGGCTTTCGCGCAGCTTTTGCCAGCGGCCTTTCAAACCGGTATTGGCCACCACAGCAGACAATCCATTGTAAACAGCTTCCTTTGAAATTTCAAGACCTATCATGCGCAGCGAATCAATAGCAGCAAGCACCCCACCAATATTTTTCAGCTGGTAAATCCCAGCCAGGTCCAGTTTCACATTTTCATATACGGTCTTGCCAGTTGCTTTGTCCCGAACATCCAGTGAAAGTTTCCCTTGATCATGATGCACATGAACCATTTCAAACAGATCCGATCCGTAACGAATCCCGGAACTTCTTTCCGTAGAAGCCTGATCGAAGACATCAGTAATCTCTGCGTCCTGCCGCTCGCTGATCACCGCCGGTACGTTCGGTTTAATAATGCCCGCTTTTTCAAAAGCAATCTTGGCCAGTGTGTCACCCAGGAACTGCGTATGGTCATAACTGACGTTCGTGATGACCGATAAAACCGGTGTGATAATGTTGGTCGAATCCAATCTGCCCCCCATCCCGACTTCGATCACCGCAATGTCCACATTGCACTTTTCGAAATAAGCAAAAGCCATAGCCACCGTTACCTCGAAGAAGGATGGACTCAAACGCTCGATGTAAGATTTATTAACAGCGGTAAATTCGCAAATAAAATCTTCATCAATACTGGTCCCGTTGATCTTTATACGTTCGGTAAATGACTTTAAATGAGGGGATGTGTACAAACCGACCTTATAACCGGCTTCCTGCAAAACTGAGGCCAGCATATGCGAAGTACTGCCCTTGCCATTGGTGCCGCCCACATGAATCGTTTTGTACTTTTCCTGCGGATCGCCCAGATGTTTACAGAGTTGGAGGGTAGTATGAAGGCCCGGCTTGAAAGCACGGGCCCCGATATTTTGAAAGACTGGTAAACGACTATACAGATAGTCGATTGTTTCCTGATAATTCATTACGTATTACTGCGAACTGATTTTGAAAGTGATCGTGCCGGTTGACTCTTCCGGAACATTGGATGACTGGGAAATAAAAGTAAGCTCACGAACTGCGCTCCGGTACTGGTTAACCACCGCATAGTCGGTCACCGTAGTGCTTTGCGTGATGATATTTTTCACCCGGCCATTCTTATCCACGGTGATTTTAAAAGTGATTGATCCTGTGGCATCAGACTTATCATTCACAACCGGACGTCTGGACCACTTCCAGCCCGATAAACTTAGCCCCACAGCCGTTCCACCGCCACCGCCTTCACCTTTGTATGTTTTTGCAAATAAACTGCCTGATTTGGCTCCTTTATCACCAAGGCCTTCTGCATCGTCGCCGTTATTGTTTCCGCCAACCCCGCTTTTAGTTCCGTTGGTGCCATTACTCCCCGATTTGCTTCCGGAAGATTTCGTAAAAAGGGCGTCTTTGTTAACAGCCTTCTCGGGAGCCGGTTTGGATACCGGTGTCGACGAAGACACACTACCTGTCGATTTTTTCACGTCTGTCTTTTCAGGCGCTTCTACCGGGCTTTCCACTTTCGATGTGATCGCAGGTTTTTCAGCAACCGTTTTAGTCGGCTTAACAGACTCTATTTTCGGTGGGGTCGGTGGCGTTGGTTTCGGCGTAGCGACAGATTTTCTTTCTTTCGTCTCTTCCGCTTCCGCACGCATATTCTCCCGCACCTTGGAATTGCTCGGCTTGTTGTAGGTCTGGATATCCCCTTTTCCCACTTTACTGGTACCATAATTAACTTCAACAAAAAGCTCCATCGGCTCAACTTTCGGTACCGAGCTGCTCAGGCGTATAAAGAAAAATACACCCAGCAAAGCAATGGTAATACCAAAAGACATAGCCCAGGATACTGCTATTCGCCGACGATCTTCTGCTTGTAATTCAAACATTGATTTGATTCGTTTGTGATTTTGTGTTGAACGTAAAATTATGTCATTTTCGTATAATAACAAAAGAAGGAGCCTTTTCGAGGCTCCTTCTTTCTATTTTCTATCTTAAACTTTCATTGTCTCTTTCTGAAAACCCAGCCTTCTTCGCCAATCACCTTTTTCAGTTTTGAAGAAGCACGGTAGGCATCTCCCTCGAGCTCGAAACTTTGAACGGCAACTTTGTACTTGTTGCTGTATTGATCTGCGTCGATAACCACCGCCTCAGTAAATCCTTTTTTCTTCAGATCTTCCAGCAATACATTCGCTTGCCTGCTTCCTTTGAAAGTTCCCGCGATCAGAAAATACTGTTTGCTGGCAGAAACAACCGGCGCAACGGCTGCGATCGGTGCCACGGTTTCTTTTTTAACTTCGGCTGGCGGTGCTGTTTTTTCAATTGCCACTGATTCCTTCACTACCGGCGTCTCTTCCACAACGACAGGCTGAACAGCGGCTTTCTTAACCACATACACCACTTTACGTTCAGCAAAAGGAGCGGCCTTTTTCACCGTTTTCTCCGCAGAAGCATAGCTCATTTTTTCAAACAAACTCGTGAAAGGGTTTAACGTACTCTTGTTTTCACCATTCGATGAAACAAAAAACAAGCTAAAATAACACATGATACCCGCGATCATGGCAGCAGAAGCCCATCCTATCCAGTTTGTTCTGAACATTTTAACTTCTTCTTCTTCCAGTACTTCAACGTGATCGTCGTGCACGTCCACAACCGGCATGGCGATAACAGATGCCTTTTTCTCAGCCAGTTTGGCTGTTGTGCTTCTGAAACCGTACCATTCGTCCTTAAAGTACTTTTCAGTATTAGGCTCAAAAACCAGTTTACCCTCAATATTCATTTTGAATTCACCGATGCCTTCGATAATCGCACGTTCCGTTGCCTGCAAAGAAGCACGGAGCCTGTCTGTATAATTCCTTACATAAGCCACCGCTTCTGCGTGGGTGATCTGCTCATGGCGGGAAATGAAATTAGCCAGTAACCCATCATCCAGTTTAAGGAACTCGTTGAATGCCAACCTCTTGTTAGGAGGAGAGAATACACCCGTCTCGGCATTATAAAATGCCTGAGCCTGGTGCGAAAGCAGTGCCCCAAAGCCTGGTATGATTACAAATTCGTAGTCACTTACCAATTTTCTTATTACAGTTTCAACAGCGATCATGAAGCGTATTTTGTGATGAACAAAGCGAAGTTAAAAAGAAAATGACAATCCTCCAACAAAGTTCAACCCCTGCTGCGGGTAGTACTGGTAACGCTGGTACTCCTTTCCAAACAGGTTATTGATGGCTACAAAGGCAGAGAAGTTCCTGGTTAACAGATAATCAATCTTCAAATTCAGGTCAGCAATTACAGGCAATTTTGTAACAACTCCGGTCTGAAAATTTTTCGCTTTTATTCCTCTCAGCATATAAAAATCCGCGGTAACGAATAATTTTTTACTAATCGTCAAAGCGTTAAACCAGTTTAACGTCAGGTCCGGGCGGTGCCATGCTTCTTCCACAGAACCCATCGCGTAATCGTAGTAGTTAACCTTTAACGAACTCTTGAATAAATCATTAAAGGCATAACCTGCTTGTCCTGAAATGTTTAACACCTTTGTCTTCGCAGGATCGTAGATGATCGAGAACTTGGACGTATCAACCAAAGCGTTGTTAAAGTTGTAAAAATTACGATAATGGGTATAAGAAACTTTACCTTCATAATTAAACCCTCCGGCAACCTCTCCCTTCACCCCGGCAAACAAATCAGCCGTCTTTTCCGTGTTTACAATCAACACGTTAGGCCCCAGCCATTGATTTTCGCCCAGCATACTCTTTAACGTATTACGCACCACATCACCATTCCAGCCCCCGAAGATATGTACTCCGCTGATCGGGTTTACATCAATGTTCAATACGGGATAGGCTCTGGTTTTGTTAATGTTCAACTGATTGTCCGTTTGGTTTACTGCATTCACCCCCGCTGTTACGGTAAATATGTCAGAAGTATATTTAAAGGTCGGTTTAACACGGTATAAATTACGGTTGTATGTTAAAGCATCAACGCGCTGCGAAATAAACGCGCCGGCTTCAAGCTGTGCGTAAAACGACTCAGAGATTGGAACAGAAGCTAGCAGTGTTGTTCCCCAGTCAAGCTCGGAAGCCTCATAACGGTCCTTCAAAGTATTCAGACTCGTCTTTACCGAATAATCTACGGCAACCGAAGGATCCGTATTTTCAAAGCCCAGATTGAATCCAAACTGGTTGATCGTCTGGCGCAGACTGTCTCTTTTTACCACATAAGATTCCGGTTGCGGCTTGTACCCGTAGAAGTAATAATTCTTGCGGTCATATTCGAGCGATCCGTCCACTTTGTAGGTGCTCATGATATATTTCCCTCCCACCTTAATATTCGTGGCGGCATTTGCTGAATTTTTACCATCTACCGGACCGTGGCCTGCCGACAAATGTTTTACCTGTCCCGTGAAAACCAGGTCTTCTGCACGTTTTCCACTTACAAAGGCCTCGCCCAGGAAACGGCCGTAGTTACCGGCGCCTAGTTTAATATAGTTATTCAAAACATCAGGCTTATCCTGACGCTCTTTTTCATCAGATGAAGTAGCCACAGTCGGCGTCAGCTTCGGCGAAGCGATGTTAATCTGCGGATCCAGGATCTGGTAGTTAACTTTCTTCTCTTTAGTCGTTCCCGGAAAAGGCTGCACTTTATCAAAAAGCCGGTTTGCAGGGGCAAACTCAATGCTCTTTTCCTTCACGATTTCATAGGTCTGACTCTCGATTTCTCCTCTCTGGGCTAGTGCCAAAGGACCGGAAAAACCCAGTGTCAATAAAAATATGGATGTACGAATTGTTCTTGAATGCGTCATAAGAAATATTTTTTGCTGTTTGCTTCGACAGGATTTTATCATTTTTGTTTTTCAAACTGGGCCAGTTTCGCTTTTGCAAGGGTCACGGCTTCCTGATCATCTGAATTTTCAATAATGGAGGTCAGCGTTGCTTTTGCCTGCCCAACTTCTTTCATGCCCATGTAAACATCCGCAAGCAATATAAATGAACGAACCCGCCAGAAATCAAAACCCTCGAAGGTCTTGCTCATGTCCAGAATAGCCGTTTCTGCCTCTTTATATTTCCTATTTTTAAATAAAATCGTCGCAACCATGTAATTGGCTTCAGCTCCATACTCATCTTTTGAGCTGCCCGCCAGTTTCTTGAATTCTTCCAATGCTTTGTTCAAATCCCCTTTTTCATAAGGAACCTTACCTAAATAAAGTTGAGCTTTACCCAATCCGCCCGGAACGACATTCCCTGCATTCACCACTTCTTTGGCATAATAAAGCGTTGAATCGTAGCTTTTTAAGTTGTAATAGGTGTCCATCAACCCGATCCATGCCTGCGCCTGCTCCTTCTTGTTTTCAGAATTACGCAAAAGCACTCTGAAATTGGTAACGGCATTGTTAAAGTTGCCACGGCCAATTTCAAGTTCTGCCGAACGCTGCGCGGCGGCCGCCACATATTGTGAACGGTTTTCCTGAACCACCTTGCCGTAATACTTCAAAGCTTCTCCCACATTTCCGGTCTTGTCAAACGAAGCCGCCACGAAATAACGGGCATCATACTGATGTTTGCTGGATGGATAGCTGTTCAGGAATTCAAGCAATGCCTGCTTTGCATTTTCGTATTTTTCAGCATAATAAAGGTTACGCACGTTATCAAATTCAACTTCTTCCAGTTTGTCGTTACCAGGATTATTTTTTCTAACCACACCAAGTATCTGCGTGAATTCCTCCGGACGGCCTACTGCGGTATAACTTTCCTGGATACCTTCCAACGCGCTGCTCGCCGATGGAGAGTCGGAATATTCAGAAAGGATCTTGCGGAAATCGACGATCGCCTGCTCATAAACCTGCAAGTTATAGTAGGACTGCGCACGGCGTAAAAGAGCAGCCGGGATCAGATAACTTTTCGGTTTTTCGTTGATCATACGCGTAAAACCCTTAACCGCAGCAGAATAACTTCCGTTTTTGAAATCGATATCGGCCAGTTGGAAATAGGTATCGTCCAGATAACGCGAGCCAGGAAACTGGCTGATCAGCTGCTCAAACTGACGGCGGGCATCCTGTTCCTTATTCATGTACACATAGGCACGTGCTTTCTGGAACAAGGCATAATCTTTATCGATCTTCCCTTTCGCCGAAACTTTGTCATACACACTGATCGCCTCATTGTAGTTTTTGGCAGCCAGGTAACAGTCGGCCAGACGAACGTGGGCATCTTCGATAATATTCGCCTCCATCCCCTCGGTATTACTTACAAAGTCCCGGTAGTAGCCCAGCGCCTGGCTGTATTTTTTTTGGTTATAATAAACGTAACCCAACGCGTACAAACTTTTCCTTGCATAAATGCCTGCTTTGGAATTCTTGGAAAGCTGCGTGTAAATGGAAACCGCATCATCCATTTTTTTCAAGCCCGTATTCGCTTCTGCCTTGTAGAAAGTGGCCGCCAGGAAAATGTCTTCATCAACCGGGAATTTGATCGACTTATTGAAAAGGGCCAGTGCCTGTTCGAAGCGCTCCTGGTTAAACTCAACAACACCCTGGTTGAAAGTAAGCCGCTGATAGGTGGTATTGATTTTCGTATTCCTTTTTGGCAGGCCTTCGATGTAGGTGATGGCACCAAGATTATTGCTTGCTCCTGAATAACCTTCTGCCACAAGTTCCGACGCTTCCTCCTGATGTTTGCTATTAGGATATTTAGCAATGAACGCGTTGAATTCCTTAACAGCGTCATTGTTGTTGCCAAGATCCAATTGCACTTTCGCATGATTATAAGTGGCTTCTTCTTTCACCACCTGATTGAAGTCTAACCGTGCTGCGTTGTCCAGTGCTGTTAAAGCATAACTTAAATTACTAGTCTTTAAATAACTGATTCCCAGTAGATATGAAGAGTACTGCGATACAGAGTCCTTGCCAGCAGAAACGCCCTTAAGTGTGGAAATTGTTCCCTGATAATTGTTTGTACGAAACAAAGAGTGTCCGTAATGTAAAGCAACAGATGGAGGAACTGATCCGGCTTTCATTTTATTGTACCGCTCGTAGGCTTTTGCGGCCGCAGCGTAGTCCCCTTTTTCATAGTAAACCTCTGCGACATACAATGCTACTTCGGCAATCTTTGTTCCGCCGCGTTGCTGAGCGAGAATTTTCTCCCCATATGCTAATAACTTATCGTATTGTTTTAGCTGATAGAGAGAAGAAATAATCCAGTTTGGAGCTTCCTCTTTGTAGTAAGGATGGTTTTCTACCTGTAAAAAATCCTGGTAGGCTTCTTCAAAATTGTTTTTCTGGTAATTGATTACCCCAGCATAGTATGCCGCGTCTCCTGCGTTGGCAAACGATGGGTCTTTTTTTACCTCGTTAAACAACGGTAAAGCGGCGTCCGGCTGTTTGGTATTGTAATAGGCCATGGCTAGCTGATACGTGTTCTCCATCTTCTTGCCGCCATTACCAGGAAGCTTTACAGCCTTTTCAAGGTAGGTGATCGCTTTATCATACTGCCCTGCTTCGTAATAATAACGGCCAAGGTCGCCGTAGATCTGTTGGGCCTTGGGATGTTCGGTATGGTTTCTTACAAAACGATCCACCTGAACTTCCGCTTCCGGATAATTAAGGTATAATCCCGTGACTGCCACGTAATATTCTGCCGTGACTTTGTTATAATCACTGGTACTAAGGAGTTTATCATTCGTATTGAGATATTCTCCGAATTCCTGTCTGGCAGCGACGAAATTGGATTTTTCATAATATTCAAGACCATTGCGAAAGTGCGCTTCCGGTTCCGTATAACTCAATGTGCTCTGAGCATTAACCGAATACGAACCCACACATAAGCCTAAACCGAGCGCGTAAGTGCCATGTTTTAAAAGCATAGGGGTTAGTTTTGTGGATTTCTGAGGTGATTTAATCTGTTTAATCATAAATAATGTAAAGACAAAGCCATGCGGCTGTTACCTGCTGATATTTATTTGGTAGTTAACGTAAAGGCCTTGCAAACCGTATAATTGATGTTAAATGATATTCTTTCCCGTGTCCTAAGGACTAGAATACAACGTCGTTACGCTGCAATGTATCGCCAAAATCGCCTTGCATAGCCTCGAACCTGCCCGCGACTTTCGTTAGAAACGGCACATCCATACATTTTTCGATTTCTTCAAGGTTTGTAATCTCGTATTCATCGATTTTGTAAGTTTGCTCGAACATACCGGCTTCGATCTTAATAATGTACTTATTGTTCCATTGGTAAATACTAATCTTGAATTGTTGATGGGGAATGTCTTTAATGTATCGCATAGGTAAAAAAATTTTTGCAAAAGTAATCAATAGAAAATTGGGATGAATTCATTGCTAAAACATAGTTTGCTAATTTTTATAGTGCTAAATATTTTATCTTGTAGTGGTCAGGATAAAAAAGATTCGGCCGACTTTTTTTTAAAAGCGAATGTAGCTTTAAAAAAAAACAATTATACCGAGGCCATTCGTCTGTACGATGAAGCCATTGCCAAAAATCAGGATTTCCCGGATGCATACCTAAACAAAGCCATTGCATTAATGAAAATAGGCAAAATAAGTGATGCTCGCGAGGTTTTGACAGAAGCAATCAACCTGGACCCAACATTGGTACAGGCAAATCTCGTCAGATCCGAATCTTTGCTCCGTTTGGGTGATTTTAAAGGAGCGGAAGAAGATTTGAAAAAAATTTCAAAAGAATACGCCGACTCATCAAAATATTTTCTGATCCGAGGCAATCTGATGGACGCCGTCAGCCGGACATCGGAAGCACTTGCAGATTTTGACAAATCCATTTCGCTTGATCCAAAAAATGTTGAAGCGTTTGTAAACCGGGGCGCGGTCTATTACAAGCTCCACTCCTATCCCCTGGCAAAGGAAGATTTTGTAGCTGCGATTAAACTTAACCCCGCTCAGCCGGAAGCCCTCAACAACCTGGGGCTGATTGCCACAAACAACAAGAACTGGAAAGATGCGGTTTTCTATTTTGACAGGATCCTGAATTTCAATCCTGCCGATCCTTTGGCGTTAAACAACAAAGGCTACGTCCTGATCCAAACAGGCGCCTTAAACGAAGCAAAAAAGCTCATAGACAGGACATTGGAAGCGCAGCCTGATAATGGCTACGCACTGCGTAATCTGGGGCTTTATTACCAGGCCAGTAATGAGCCGGAGAAGGCCCTTGCTGAAATGAATAAAGCCATAGCGCTCGCCGAACCGGTGGAGTTGCTCTATGGCTTTACAGGCCGTCTCTATTACAGCCAGAACAATAAGGCCAAAGCCTGCGAGGTCTGGAAAAAAGGCGTCGTACTTAAAGATTCAGTCGCGAAAGAAGAGCTGGCTAAAAACTGCAAGTAATTTACCAATTTTCACCTACATAACTTTTCAGTCCTTTCCAGGCTTTTGCGTTCTCAACCGGATCTGTAAACACTTCCAGAACACTTATTTTATCCGTCTGTAAAAAGGCAGGTAGCACATCCTGAAATGATCCCATATTACCTGCTTCAAAGTAGGTAATATGGGAATCTTCAGACGTCCTTTTTGCTGTAAAGGTGTGCCTTGTCTCAAAGTAATTTTCGAGCTCAGGCAAAGCCGCCGGACCATCGATCATCCGGAATATGTTCCCCCCACTATTATTCAGTACAAAGATCTTTAAATTGTCTGGTAACGGCTGGATCAGCAGTCCGTTCCGGTCATACAAAAACGCCACGTCGCCGACCAGTAAATACACCGGTTTGCTGGTAATCATGGCTGCGCCGATGGCAGTGCTCACGCAACCATCAATACCACTTGTACCCCGGTTTGCAAAAATTTCGAGCCGAGAAACCCGATTTCCCAAAGCATTTACATACCGGATGGGCATGCTGTTGGCAATGTGGAGCTGAGCTCCGTCAGGAAGTGAATTAATGAGTAAATTAACAGATGTTAGATCATTTAACATTGATAGATTATTCAAATATTGACCTAAAACTGCCGCTGACTTTGCATCATTTTGCTTCCATAAGGCCTTGTAAGACGAGTCATTTTCCGGATCAGAACCCTGAACAAACAACTGATAATCAATCTTCTCAAATAAGTTTTCGAAAAAATATTCAGCAGAAACAGGAATCTGGTGTGTTATCGAATGAAAAGTATCAACCAAATGGCTGTCTTCGCTGATATGCCAGTGTTGTATCGCCGGATTTTTCTGTAAAAATTGTTTGAAAGCTTTTGAGATGAAAGACAACCCGTAGGTAATGAGCAAATCCGGACGTAAGTTATCGGTGTTAGCATGAGGTAAAAAGACATCCTGGTACGTTAAAAAATCCGGATATCCCTTTTGGTTGGCCAGACTGTCTCCAAGAACAGGAATATCCAGTTCTTCCGAGATTTTAGCCAGCGCTGTATTCAGCCTTTCATCGCTTCGATGCTGTCCGCCTGCGATCAAAATCCGGTCAAAATCATCCCAGGCATTCAATAGATCATGCCAGGTTTCAACGGACAAAATCGCTTCCGATTCCGTTTTTCTGACTACTCTTATAGCCTGAGAAACCGAAATTTTCTCACCTTCTGACGGATAAAAAGGTTCCCGGATGGGCACATTAATGTGCACCGGACCGAAGGGTTTCGAGTGCGTTAGAATAGCCGCTTCATTGACTGTCCGGTTGATCATCCAACGGGCATCCTGGTGCGTGTAATCAGACGGAATTGCAAAGGATTTTTTTACATGTTTTCCGTAAATATCAGTCTGATAAATTGTCTGTCCATCCAGCTGGTGAACCCATTCTAAGGGACGATCGGCGGTTAATATCAGTAAAGATATTTGCTGAAAGAAAGCTTCTGTCACGGCTGGTGCGTAATTGTAGGCAGCACTTCCGGAAGTACAGATCAAAATCACCGGGGCCTTCAATTGCTGAGCCATTCCAAGGGCGATAAAACCCGCAGACCTCTCATCCATCACCACGTGCTTTTTAAAGCCCTCATGGCGTGCAAAAGCGAGGGTTAAAGCCGCACTTCTGGATCCGGGCGATATCACCACATGCCGCATGCCGTGGGCGTAGCATATTTCGGCTAAATCTGTTAAGGGCTGTAATAGTGCCATTTTGTTCGTATACAAAAATAGCCTCAAAAAGAGGCCATTTTAAATTTCTGATATAAGAAGGGATTTTCAAAACCGATGAAAATCCCTGTATTCACTTTTTAACTTTCTTTAACTTATCCTAAATAAGTTTTCAAAGCCTTGCTTCTTGACACGTGACGCAATCTGCGAATAGCCTTTTCTTTGATCTGACGCACGCGTTCGCGGGTTAGGTTGAACTTCTCCCCAATCTCCTCCAAAGTCATCGCATGCTCGCCATTTAAGCCGAAATAAAGGGCAATAACGTCTGCTTCTCTCTGCGTCAAAGTACAAAGTGCACGCTGAACCTCTTTACGCAATGATTCGTTCACCAAACCGGAATCTGGTTTGTCTTCCAAATCATTTTCAAGAACGTCAAGCAAGCTGTTTTCTTCACCCTGAACGAACGGCGCATCCATGGATACGTGACGTCCCGAGATTTTCATGGTATCAACAACCTCAGAAGAAGAGATTTCAAGCACTTCGGCAAGCTCCTCAGGAGAAGGCTCACGCTCGAAACGCTGTTCTAGTTCAGAGAAAGTCTTTGATATTTTATTTAAAGAACCTACCCGGTTTAGCGGAAGACGTACAATACGTGACTGCTCAGCAAGCGCCTGAAGAATAGACTGGCGAATCCACCATACAGCATAAGAAATGAACTTAAAACCACGCGTTTCGTCGAAACGCTGCGCAGCTTTAATCAACCCCAAATTACCTTCATTGATTAGGTCGCCCAAAGAAAGCCCTTGATTCTGATACTGTTTCGCTACCGAAACCACAAAACGCAAGTTTGCCTTTGTCAACCTTTCCAACGCAAGTTGGTCACCGTCCCGTATTTTCTGAGCTAACGTCACTTCCTCATCCGGCGTTAACAAATCTACCTTCCCGATTTCCTGCAAGTATTTATCTAACGACTGACTTTCACGGTTGGTAATTTGCTTACTGATCTTTAGCTGTCTCATCTAAATTCAAATATTAATATGTATAAATAACGACATTTACAAATGCCCTTGTTGATGAAAACACATTTTTATGCGTTTTTGTTCTCTGGTTTTGGAAGTAATACTTTGCGTGACAACCGGTATTTACCTGTTTTTTTGTCAACTTCAACCAATTTTACCTGAACTTCCTCTCCCACTTCGAGAACACCATCCATATTTTCAATACGCTCCCACTTAATCTCCGAAATATGAAGCAATCCGTCTTTTCCTGGCAGGAATTCAACGAACGCGCCAAACGGCATGATAGACTTCACCTTACCTGAATAAACCTCGCCTATTTCAGGAACAAGAATGATTCCGCGAATTCTGGCAACCGCTTTATCCATGGAAGTCTTGTCTGCCGAAAATATACTTACAAATCCTGCACCATCTTTTTCTTCAATAGAAACAGTAGCACCGGATTCTTTCTGAATATCCTGAACAACTTTACCACCTGGCCCGATTACCGCACCAATCATCTCACGGTCAATTTTGATAATGACAGCGCGCGGTGTATGCGGTTTCAGTTCAGCACGTGATTCTGTAATCGTTTTGTTCATTTCGCCAAGAATGTGCAGACGGCCGGCTTTTGCCTGTAATAACGCTTCTGACAATACTTCAAACGAAAGACCATTTACTTTAATATCCATCTGGCAGGCCGTGATACCTTTTTCAGTACCAGTCACCTTGAAATCCATGTCACCCAGGTGATCTTCATCCCCAAGGATATCTGAAAGCACAGCGTATTGGCCTGTTTTTTCATCCGAGATCAATCCCATGGCAATTCCTGACACAGGCGCCTTGATTTTCAACCCTGAGTCCATAAGCGCCAAAGAACCGGCACAAACCGTTGCCATAGATGACGAACCATTTGATTCAAGGATATCAGACACGATGCGGATGGTGTATGGATTATCTTCAACCGCAGGCAATACTTTTTTCAAAGCACGCAAAGCAAGGTTTCCGTGACCTACTTCACGACGCCCTGGTCCGCGGTTTGGTTTTACTTCACCTGTGGAGAAGCCCGGGAAGTTATAGTGAAGCAAGAACTTGCTGTAACCATATTTCAAAGGCGTATCAATGATTTGCTCATCGTTTTTCGTACCCAATGTCACCGTGGTTAATGACTGTGTTTCCCCGCGGGTAAACAAGGCAGAACCGTGTGCATTTGGCAAGAAGTCAATTTCTGACGCGATAGGACGAACTTCATCCAGTGCACGACCGTCAAGACGTTTTCTTTCGTCAAGTACCAAACGACGTGATGCATCGTATTCCAGGTCGTGGAAATATCTTTTTACCAGACCAAGATTAATTTCTTCTTCTTCACCGATTGTTTCCAAAAATTCCGCCAAAACAGCTTTTGCAGCTTCTTTACGAACGTTTTTGTTTTTAGAACCCAATTGGGCAACGGCATAAACCTTATCATAGCAGAACGTACGAACGCGTGCTTCAAGCGCCTCATCCTGTACATCTCCTACGTATTCTCTTTTTACCGTATTCCCAACAGTCGTTTCGAATTCCTGAATCGCAAGACACTGTTGTTTGATCACTTCATGCGCAAATTTCAGGGCTTCGATCACGTCTTCTTCCGAAACTTCGTCCATTTCACCTTCTACCATGGTGATATCCTGGTAAGTAGCACCTACCATAAGCTCCAAAGTAGCATTCTCAAGCGCAGATGCGCCTGGGTTAATGACCAGTTGTCCGTCAATTTTCGCCACACGAACCTCAGAAACAGGTCCGCCGAAAGGAATATCAGAAGCAGCCAGCGCAGCCGAAGCAGCCAATGCAGCCAATGCATCTGGCAAAGCCTCCGCATCCGCTGAGATCAACATCAGGTTAACCTGAATTTCTGCGTGGTAATCATCCGGGAAAAGAGGACGAAGAACGCGGTCAACCAAGCGGCTAACCAATACTTCATGGTCAGAAAGTTTACCTTCACGACGCATAAAACTACCCGGAATTCTACCTGCCGAAGCAAATTTCTCCTGATAATCCACTGAAAGAGGCAAGAAATCGATCCCCTCTCTAATATCTTTATTGGCAACAACAGTAGCTAAAAGCATGGTATTACCCATACGTACCACAACTGATCCATCTGCCTGTTTTGCTAATTTTCCTGTTTCGATTGTAATTTCTCTACCATCAGGCAATGGTATCGTCTTGGTCACTATGTTAAATAGCATAGAATATGTAATGTTTGGGTAGCTGTGAAAACGTCACCAGAACGTTTCCTGTATAATTTTCTGATTAAATTCCGCAAAAAATCAGGGAACTTACTGTAAAGGCAAGTTCCCTGATTTAGTAAATTACTTACGAATGTTCAATTCCGCGATAATCGCACGGTAACGAGCGATGTCGTTTTTGTAAAGATAATCCAATAATCTTCTGCGCTTACCTACCATTTTAAGTAGACCCAGACGAGTATCGTTGTCTTTTTTGTGCGTTTTCAAGTGTTCGTTCAAATAATTGATACGATACGTAAATAAAGCAATTTGTGACTCGGCAGATCCAGTATCACCGCCTTCTTTTTTAAAACCTTTGGTCTCGAAGATCTCTCTCTTCTTTTCCGTAGTTAAATACATGATTGTAACAACAGATTAAATAAATGAATATAAATTACAGCACTATGCTGTAAAACAAGGACGCAAAATTAAGAATTATTCCTGATATAACGAAAATATAATTTTACTATGAATTGATAAGCCGCGTTTTTCCAAATCTACTTGCCAAAAAAGATTTAATTCTTTTGATAC
Source organism: Dyadobacter sp. LHD-138 (assembly GCF_030929615.1). Lineage (GTDB taxonomy): Bacteria > Bacteroidota > Bacteroidia > Cytophagales > Spirosomataceae > Dyadobacter. The sequence continues at coordinate 181,693 of NZ_JAVFVU010000007.1, forward strand.
GCATCTGATAAACGTCCTTATCAAAAAGACGCGAGTCGCTGCGGGCACGCTCTATGAAATAAACCCCGGCTATAAATAAAACCGTATTGGCCATCCAAGCCCCCACGGGCACACTCAACAACCCCTCCTTCACCCACTTATCCCCCTGATTGATCAGGACGTAGAGCAGGATAAAAAACAACACGGACACGAGAACGGGCACCCCAAACCCTCCCTTTTTAATAATAGCGCCCAGCGGGGCACCGATCAAAAACATGATCAGACAGGATAACGCATTGGTATATTTATGATGTTTTTCCAGTTCATATTTACTGGCATCCTTTAATTTCGCCTGAAGGTAATCCTGATTGGATTTTACATAACTCTGCATACTGGCCGCCGAACTTTTGGCAGTTGTCAGGATTTCTTTCTTTAAACTGTCAGTCACCGGACGGGTCAGTAGGGAGTCGATCCATTTCCCGGGTTTGAGTGTTTTATCAGTTCCCTGTTTGTAATTATAAGAGAAATACTGCTGACTGTTCGGTAAAAGATTCTTCTTTGTTTCATTATAAGAAGTCTTGATCGAATCAGCCGTGTGGTTCAAATCATCAATATTTTTCATAAACTCATGGTACTTGAACTGCCCTTCATCCGTACGCCTCATGCCAAATGACGACAAACTCTCCACAAGTTTAAAATGATCAAACGCATTTCTTGTAAACTTCGAACTTACCGGCTTGGCCGCTCCCGACGCCATCGGTGAAATATAGGCCGGTGTTCCGCCTCCCGCGTCATTTTCCTCCGTATACATCGTGCCACTATACAATTCGATAACCAGATTGGAGTTTTCGTTGATGGTATACATCTTACCTGAATCTGCCAGAATGATCTGCGTATTTCCGCGCTCGTACGAACGGTTATCGTGTTTGTAAATAACCATTCCCTTCATCGACTGTGCATCGGCCATTTTTTTATCGACCTTAATGCTGTACCCCGGAAGATCATTATAGAATATCCCCTCTTTGATTTTAAGCGTGGCCTTGGTCGTTTTGATGTCATAGAGTAAACTATAACCCTTTAAATTCGCCCAGGGCGAGACCCGGTCATTAAAATAGAAGGAAAAAATACTGACCAGCACTGCCACAATAAACAACGGTGCCATGGCCCGCACCACAGAGATACCGGCGCTTTTGATCGCCGTGAGCTCAAAGAACTCGCCAAGATTCCCGAAAGCCATCAGTGAAGACAGCAGCATGGCCAGCGGAAGCGCAGTGGGGACTGTAATGAGACTGAAGAAAAAGAACAGCCGTGCGTAATCCCACAGCCCCAGATCTTTCGACACAAAATCATCAATATAAAAAATCATGATTTTCATTAAAAATATGAAAACCACTACCGACATCGTAACTATAAATGGCCCCCAAAAGGACATTAGTATAAGCTTATCCAGCTTTTTCATCAACTCCCGACAATTTCTTTAAGATTATCCATAAACCCATTCCAAAGCGAAATTAGTTCAGCTTCATCCTTATTTGATGAATAATCGACCACGCGTAAAAACGTTGTTTGTGTCAATTCACTGACTTCCAGCTTTATTTCCAGATGATTATTATCCAGGTCATCTTCACTGGTATTCTCAAATTCAAATTTGACAGCCTTATTTATCCTTAATCCTGTTTGTTTGGCCACATGGCTGTCACCATCCCATTGAAAATCGAATCGCTGATTGGGTAAAACGGTTACCTTTTCTGCAAACCATTGTTCCAGGCCTGAGGGCGTGGAGATATATGGAAATAAAACTTTTGGCGACGATCGTAATTCAAATTCAGTAATAAACTTAAATTTTTCCATTGTTACTGGGGTTATGGGTTTCTCCATTGCGAAATTGTTAACCTGCTGATCTTAAAAGTTGTAATATAGCACAAATCACTAATAAAAATCAGAAACCTGATTTTCTGATTTTTTGTAATTTAGTTTTTTTCAATGAATTTTCCAAAAACACTTGCATTCTAAATTCCTTTAATATACTTTTGCACCACGATAACGGTACGGCGGGGTAGCTCAGATGGTTAGAGCGTAGGATTCATAACCCTAAGGTCGGCAGTTCGATTCTGCTCCCCGCTACGAAAAAAGGCATCCAAATGGATGCCTTTTTTGCTTAATTCTTTTTAGTGTTCGATGGGTGGACAAGAAAATCGGAATCAAATCAATAACTTGTGGAGTGCATAGGATTTTTCCAGAACTGCCCGGAGTTTATAGGATATATTAAAACGTAACGAGACCCATGGAACCGCATTGCAAACCCAGCCAACCAACTTGTCCTGCCGAAGATTTACTCAAAATCATGTCAGGCAAATGGCGTCCGCAGATTTTCAGACTGGCAATCGAGGGCCCTTTGCGCTTTAGCAGCTTGCTCAAAACCCTTGAAAATTCAAACAAGCAAAGCATAGCCCTGGCTCTAAAGGAATTAGAGCACGAGGGCTTGCTGGAAAAGCATGTGATCAAACTCAAACCTTTACATATTGCGTATAATTTGTCTGAGAAAGGGAAAACACTGATTGCTGTTTTCCGGCAACTGGAAGGTATTTAGCACTTTGGAACCGCCTGGCAAAACGCCGGTCTCAAAATTCAACATGATAAAGCGGACCATTTTTTGATTGCGATTCCGCTAATTCCCCTGATTCAACCAATGTTCTCAAAAGAATAAGCGCCTCAACTCTCGTATTTCCACTTAACTCAGCAAATTCTCTTACAGTCTGCGTTGGATATTCCGCAAACAGCCCGTCAACGGACCTGTCGTACTCTTTTTTTACGGTTCCCACACCCAACGCCATCACAGCGTCTTCATAAACCCGGTAAGGCTGCGATCCCCGAATGATGGTTTGACGCTGATTGCTACCGACGAAAATCATGGTAGGAAATCCACGCACACCAAGCTGCGCAGCCAATTGAAGATCTTTTTGAAAAGATTCCCTGGCCCGCCCTGTGTAATCTAATTTCAGCTTTTGCTCGTCCAGACCAGCGTACACGGCTGCGGCTGCAAGGTGTTCCCAGCGTGTAATATTCTTCTTTTCCAAAAACAGAAATTCCCGCATTTTTCTCAGGAAAACCACGGCTTTCTTCGGATCCTGAAACTGCGCTGCCTTGACGGCGATGGAAGGTGGATAGGAAGAATCCAGTGGATCTTCCAGCCAGATATCCCCGTCGATCGGCATGTCGTAATGCTGGCTGACCTCATCCCAATGATGCGCTACATCGCTTGGTTTGCTGATTCCGCCGCTGTTATAACTCCAGTCCGGCAACAATCCGCCCATGCGGATATCGAACTCGATCGCATGACCATATTCCAGTTCCAGTTGACGGAGTTGCGGCTCTATTCCCCAGCAGGACGAACAAATAGGATCAGTGAAGTAAATGATCTTTACCTTATCGGCAACCTCCTGGGGCGCATGTGCGGCTAACGTATTACTGGCGCCCGGAAGCTCGCATAACCCGGTTTCCGGATCACATAAAAGTGGGTTGATGTTATTTTCCATATTCATAAACCTGATGTTACTGTTATCATGCTTTGCGGTATCTTGAAAGAAACTGCTGAACGAAGGTCTGGAATTGGATTTTGCGGATCAATAGGTCAGTTTTTTGTGACTATTTTTTTGGGCTAAACAACATATTTATAACCACAGCCTGCTTTCTGTGAATTTCCATCCGTTCGAAAGAATTAAATTCACCAACTTTAAGTTAATAATACTTACCAGCCCAAATACTCAAGTCCTTACACCGTGCTATGAAATTACTATTACAATACTTAAGCCGTTACAAAGGGCTTATCTTACTCGCACTGCTTCTCGCTTCCATCAACCAGATTTTTTCACTGCTCAACCCCTACATTTTAGGGAATGTGCTGATTGACCCTTACGCAAACAAAGCCAAACATTTCCGCGATAACGGCCTGGACAATGACTTTTTCCGGGGCATTACCATGGGATTGCTGATGATCATCGGTGCCGCGATGGTTTCCCGTATCGCCAAGGCTTTCCAGGATTACGTGGTCAATGTGGTCATTCAGAAGTTTGGGGCCGATTTATATACCGATGGATTACGCCATGCCCTACGCCTTCCCTACCAGGATTTTGAGGATCAGCGTAGTGGCGAGACATTATCCGTGCTACAAAAAGTACGGGCTGATTGTGAAAAATTCATCACCAATTTTGTCAATGTACTGTTCGCCACCATCGTCGGGATTGTCTTCGTAACCATCGTCGCTTTTAAATTAAGTCCGATGCTTCCCGTGATCTACCTCGTCGGATCGGTGGTGCTTGCGTTGCTTACCAGCCTGTTAAGTAGAAAAATAAAGGAAGTACAGAAAAACATCGTCAAGGAAACTACGGCACTTGCGGGTTCTACGACCGAATCGCTGCGCAATATCGAGCTCGTAAAAAGTCTTGGGTTAACCCAGCAGGAAATCCGCCGACTGAATACGACCACGTTTAAAATCCTGAAACTGGAATTAAAGAAAGTGAAAAGCATCCGTTCCATCAGTTTTATCCAGGGTACTTTCGTGAATTTCTTACAACAATGTATTATGTTCTCCCTGCTGTTTTTCGTATTTCACGATAAGATCACGGTCGGACAAATGATGATGATGCAGTTTTATTCCTTCTTCATTTTTACGCCTTTGCAGGAACTGGGCAATATTATCCTGTCCTACCGGGAGGCAGAAGCGTCTTTAAGCAACCTTGAAAAGTTATTGAACCGCCCTATTGAACGCAAGCCGGAACATCCTGAAAAAATTGATGCCGTGGAAACACTTCGTTTCGAAAAAGTACATTTCCAGCACCAAACCGCAAAAAGACCTGCACTCGATGGAATTTCATTTGAAGTAAAACGCGGAGAAACCATTGCTTTTGTCGGTCCGTCGGGTTCAGGAAAAACGACGCTGGTTAAATTGCTGGTCGGGCTATACCACCCGAACACGGGAGGGATATACTACAATGACCACAGTGAAAGCAGCATAGATTTCGATGAATTACGCCATCAGATCGGTTTTGTGACGCAGGACACGCAGCTTTTTTCGGGAACGATCAAGGAAAATCTGCTTTTTGTAAATCCTTCGGCCACGGATGAAATGATCACCGAAGTATTGAAAAAAGCGGCTTGTTATAATTTGCTGCAAAGGGCAGAAAACGGTATCGACACCGTTATTGGGGAAGGCGGACTTAAATTGTCCGGTGGCGAACGCCAGCGTTTGTCCATCGCACGCGCATTGTTACGCAATCCGCACCTGATGATTTTTGATGAAGCAACTTCCGCCCTGGATTCGCTGACAGAAGAGGAAATTTCTAATACCATCCGGAATATTACAAGTCAGCGCCAGCATATCACGGTGATGATCGCCCACCGCCTTTCCACGATTATGTACGCTGACCGCATTTACGTACTTGAAAAGGGAAATATTATAGAGACGGGCAGCCACAGCGCGCTGCTTGAAGAAAAAGGGCTTTACTACGCCATGTGGCGGCAACAGATCGGCGAGCGCAAAGACGTTCATGTTCTGGAAGCATAAAAACACGACATGCTCATATATTTGAAAACCTGAATCGGGCCGGTACAACTGCGCAAGATTCAGGTTTTTTCTGGTTAAGCGACACGGTAGTTTTGTTTATCAAACATTAAATCTGCTAAAATGAACACGACCTCCCGCAACCTGGATACCATTGACTGGCAAAACGTTTCTGAGAACATGAACAAAACCGGTTATGCATTACTTTCAGATATGCTCGCACCCGAAGACTGCGATCAGCTTATTAATCAGTACAATGCAACGCAATTTTACCGAAAAACCATCGTCATGGAGCGATACCGATTTGGCCTGGGTGAGTATAAATACTTTCAATATCCTTTGCCGGAGCTGATCCAGAATATCAGACAATCTATTTATCCAAAACTGGCTCCGATCGCCAACAACTGGATGAAGGTGCTGAATATCCCGAAGAAATTCCCCGATACTTTTGCCGCGCTTCAGCAACTTTGCCACGAAAACGATCAGACCAAACCAACGGTTTTGATTTTGAAATATGGCAAAGGAGGTCACAACACACTGCATCAGGATCTGTATGGTGAAATATTTTTCCCGATGCAGCTGGTGCTATTTTTAAACGAACCGGAAATCGATTATACCGGCGGAGAATTTGTACTTATGCAGCAAACGCCACGGGCACAGTCAAAAGCCATTGTACTGAAACCAAAAAAAGGAGATATACTTTTGTTCACGACCAATTTCCGCCCGGTAAAAGGGAGCAAAGGATATCATCGGGTAAATATGAAACACGGTGTCAGCGAAATCCATGAGGGAAACCGATATACCCTGGGCATCATTTTCCATGACGCCCTGAGTTAAACAAAACCTCAATTGCGCTATCTGTTTAATGAACGATTTTAAACACAAGCTCTTTCAGCAACTCTCCCTCCGGCGTGCTTACGCCGTCTAGCCCCTTTAAACGGCTGTCTGATTCGCGTAGATAATGAATGATATGTGCAACCTTGGGCAAAGGATAATTCCGCGCTGCCAGTGAATAATCTTTGACAAAAAACGGATTGACGCCAAGTGCCGTCGCAAGGCCCTTTTCCGACTTATCCGCACTCGCATGAACGAGCAATACTTTTGAGAAGAACCCAAAAAGGATGATCAGGATCGGGGCCAGCGGGTTATCTTTTGAATTGGCAGAAAAGTGGTTTGCAATGCGGTTTGCCTTAACAACATCCCGCATGAGCAATGCTTTCTGGAATTCAAAAACGTTGTATTCTTTGCTGATACCGACAAAACGCTCCACAACTTCGGCATCAATCCCCTGATCTACCCGCAGGTTTACCATGATTTTACGGATTTCATTCGTCAGCCGTTTCAGGTCATTGCCGATGTTGTCAACCATCATCTGCACGGCCTTGGGACTTATCTTCACTCCTTCTGACTGACAATAAGACGCAACCCAGTCCGGCAATTTGTTGTCATACATCTTTTTCGACTGCACAACATGACCGTGGGTATTGAAAGCCTTCACAAAAGTTTTCCGCTCGTCGGCATTGGCATGAAAACACAGGACGAGCACCGTACTATGCAGCGGGTTCAGGGCATAATCTTCCAGTCTTGCCTGCTGCTCTTTCTGTTCAATTCCGCCCAGTTTATTGGCATCTTTCACGATAATCAGCTGGCGCTCTGCCATAAACGGATATCTTCTGGCATGGCTTAGCACACCGGCCACGTCCGTGTCTTTTCCGTAAAGTACAAACTGGTTAAAACCCCGTTCCGACTCTGGAACCACGCGTGCTTCGAGCGACTCGGCAATAACATCGATATAAAACGGTTCATCTCCGTGCAGAAAATACACGGGTTTGAATTTTTTAGATTTAATTTCTTTAAGGGCAGCATCAGGCGTTTGAGCCATTTTTTAATCTGAATTTTAATAAATAATAAGCGCTGAAAATCCGGTTAATTTCCATACTCTGAAATAAAACGCGACGCTTCGGCTTGAAGCAGCGGAAAAAATACACTGAATTTATCGTAATAAAACGCTTCGTTCGCTTCCAAATCCTCCTCAGCCAGATTAAGGACCGCCAGAAAATCAGCTCTGCCTGACAAACGGCTGAATGTAAGCCTAATACCGTCCAGCGTTTGATAGGTATTGAGCCAGTCCTGCTTGATCATGGTCCGCACCATTGACTTCATATGCACCGGAATCAACGGATCGTTTTCACGGATCACCTGATACATGCGCGCGCTGTAATCTTCCAGAGATTCGTTGCAAAATTGGTTAAAATATTTGGCTAAAAAGTAATCGAAATAAATATCTGTCGCTATACCGGCCGTTTTTCCAAGCACCAACGCCGCCTTTCTCTTTGCTTCTCTGACGGTTGGGTGTCCATCTGTAAACATGTCAATATGCCGGTGCAGTTTTACGCCCAGCAAAAAACGGTCACTCCAGCCGATAATTTTGTCACCCGTCAATCTGCCTTTTATAAAATCTCCGACATAATTTCCTACAATAACCTTCTCATCGTCTCCGGAAAGCAATAAATGCGCTAAAAAATTCATAAAAAAAGACATTTTGGCAAAATTCCCGTACGTTTGTTCTCACCAAATCACCATGGAACAATTATTTTACAACAACCATTATTTTAACCAAACAAGCAAATGAAAGTCGAAAAGAATAATGTCGTAGCACTCATATATAGCCTGAGAATCCCTGACAATGACGGCGAAATGGATATCGTAGAAGTAGTAACGGAAGAAGAGCCGATGTATTTTATTCAAGGCATCAGCGGACTTCCGGAAGGCTTTGAAGAGAAGATCGAAGGACTTGCTGCCGGAGATACTTTTGACTTTGTCGTGGCACCTGAAGAAGGTTACGGAGAATTTGATCCTGAGGCAATTGTTGAACTTCCCAAGGCCGTTTTCCAGATGGAAGGTGTGGATCAGGAAGAGCTTCTTGAAATCGGAAATATCGTTCCTATGACCAACGAAGACGGAGAACGCATGCACGGTCAGGTCGTTGAAGTGAAGGAAGATATCGTTGTAATGAATTTCAATCACCCGTTGGCAGGCAAAGAAATGCACTTTGAAGGCTCAATTCTTTCAATCCGTGCTGCAACAGATGAAGAAATCAGCCACGGCCACGTACACGGCGAGGGTGGTCATCATCATTAATAGTTGAGAGTTAATAGTTGAGAGTTGAAAGTGGCGGACCACTCTCAACTTTCAACTTTCAACTTTCAACTAAAGGAATGTACTGCGCAACCTCCACGCCGAAAGTTCTCAGAAATTCGACACCTTCCTCCCTGCCAATTCCTTTGTAAGCTGCATAAGAATGCAGAAAAATCACTTTACTGATCTTCATCGTATAAATAACACGGGCACAGGCAATGCATGGCGCCAGGGTTACAAAAAGCGTTGCGCCTTCAATGTTTGAGCCATTTTTCACGGCAAAAAGAATGGCGTTCTGCTCAGCATGCAGTGCCAGCGAACAGCTTCCTTTCGCATCCCGCGGACAACCTTCCTCCGGAAATTCCTCATCACAATTGTGCGTTCCGGCAGGCGGACCATTATAACCAATTGAAATAATACGGGTATCTTTGGTTAAGACCGCACCGACCTGTGCTTTAATGCAATGTGACCGTTTGGCGAGATTTATTGCCAGATCCATGAAAATATCATCAAATTCCGGCCGGTTTTTCGTTGTTAGTAAAGTCATTCGATTGGTAAAACTTAAATTACCTGCAAACTTAGATAAAGCATGCGTTGGATTCAATATAGATTAGTAAATAAGATCAGGACACTGATGCTGATCGGCTTATTTATTGGTCTGAACCAGTTTTCTTTTGCGCAAACCAGTCCGGAAGTTATCACACTTGGCCGGGACGCGTCATCCATTATCCGGGCGAATAAATTTTTCATTCAGGAAGTAGAAGACAAACGAAAAATAAAGGGAGCCAGCATCGGGAACGTTATCTTTCTGGGAAAAGAAAAAAACGCTGTTATGCCCAATCCATTAGAAAAAGAGCTGACAGCGTATTGGTCTTATTCCGTACCAAAAGTTAATAACGATCTTTTGCCCCTGTATATCAGCGTCAAGGACTTACAGCTTAGCGAGAGACGTTTAGGGCCTAACCGGGTTGCCGGAGAAATAAAACTGAACGTGTCATTTCGCTGGTATCGGGATATGGTACCGGTGGATCTGACCACCTACCAGACCTCCGCCACTTACACACGCCCTGAAAAAGAGTTCGATCACCAGAAATTAATCAGGCAATTGCTGGATCAGTCGCTTATTCATTTTCAAAAATGGATGGGTTCCAATATGGGTAAAAATCCGGCACTTGCTAGAAACCTCAAAATCGTTTTTAAGGAAATCGTACCGTCGGATAAGGCTGATACCGTTTTTTACAGTGTTAAAAGACCACTCGTATGGGACGATTTCCAGGGCCAGCGAAGCAGACCGGGCAGCCGTTATGCCGCCGCCGTCTTCACAAGTTTTGCTTATGAAGGATACTCCTATCCCAAAGATGACGATTTGATACTGGAAATTGGTTTGAAAATTTTCATGGTCAAAAGCATGTCCTGGGCTTTATCCGACGCTAAAAATAACGGCACATTAAGACATGAGCAGCTCCATTTCGACATCACCAGGCTTGTTGTGGAAAGATTCAAAAAGAACCTCGAATCGGGCGAACTGACCATTGAAGATTATGACAGCGAAATCCAGTATCAGTTTCTGGAATCATTTCGGGAAATGAATACCGAGCAGGAAAATTATGACCGGGCGACAAACCACGGCCTTAACAACGCCGCACAGGCGGAATGGGAAAGAAAAATTGCGAAAGAAATTGCTGACATTTACTCAAGGCAATAACAGCGCACCATTGCGCAGCAAATCGTGTGTTTTGTTTCCACTCTTAGCAATGATCTGCCACCAACGTTCCGCAGCCCGTTTTTTAACTTCGCCGCTTATTAAAAAAGTGGTCATGGGGTTTGCGCTGACTTGCGAAATTTCCGGATAACCCGATGAAGTCAGGATTTGATAGTCCGTAGCCAACTTGCCTGAAATAATGCCGCCTTTGTAAATTGTTTTGCCCTGCCACGCGAGTAATTCTCCCGAACCACCATGCTGTATTTTAATACTTTCAGGCAGATTATTTTCTTCTGTATTTAGATAGACCGTTTTCAAAACACCCGCATTGACCGCGTAATTTTTGATATGAAAATCATAGGCATTTGTATCGGCAAGAAACCCGCCATCGCAATAAATATACAACCGGTCCCTTTCCTTGAAACTGACTACCGTATGTTTGGAAACGGCATGTATCACGCCCTTTGACACCACATATTTTTGCAAACTGATTGCAACAGCGTAAAAAACAAACAAAGCCACCAGACCGGCACTAGATTTTAGCCAGACATAAGCCCTCAATTCATAAGCCAGCCAGGCCAAAAACAAGGTCAGATAGAGCAATAAAACCTCAGTTTTGTCAAGTGATAAATTGTCAAGGAGATAACCCGGCAGGATTTTTGGAAGCGAAACCGAAACATTTGTCAGGCGACCACAAAAATCAACAAATAAGCCAACCCACGTCTGCATCCACAAAAATGGCCCCAGGCAGGCAAAAAGGAGCAATAACGCAGCAGGCAGTAAAAAGTTCGTGAAAGTGATGACAAACGGATTCACCAGCCAGAAGTAAGACGGGAATTGGTGGAAATAATAAAGACTTAACGGAAAGGTGGCCAGCTGCGCCGCAAAAGACATGGCGGTAACCTGCCAGCCATACTTAAAGAGCCAGTTTGCGGGTGACAAAATCGAGTACAGCGGTTTGTAAAAAAGAAAAATCCCGGTCATGGCCAGGTATGACAGCTGGAAACCTACGTCAAACAAAGCCCGCGGATCAATCAGCAAGATTATGAAAGCAGACAGCGCCAGCGTGTTCATGGCATGGTGCTTTCGGCCGAATACCTCGGCGATCACAAAGACGACACACATCAGGGTTGCCCGTTGAACGGAGGGAGGCAGGCCGGTCACCAGGGCATAAAACCCAAGCAGCGCAGTGATGAGGGTCAGATAAATATATTTCCCTCCTCTGAGATGTTTAAGCCATCCCAAAAGACTTTTTAACACAAAGAATATTACGGCCACATGCATGCCCGAGACCGACAAAATATGGACCGTCCCCGAAGTCGTATAATCATCAATCTGATCCGATCTCAGATCATCCCGCCTGCCAAGCAGCATCGCTTTAACCAGTCCGTAAGATTTATCATTTTCAACATAAACACGAAACTGCCGGTCCGACCACTGGGAAATGGAATGACTCCAGACATAAATACCACCCGGTTTATCCGCAGATTTAATAACACGATAGGTATGATCCGGCAGATAAGCCGTCCAGGCGACACCCTTATTCCATAAATATTTCCGGTAGTCAAATTCATCGGGATTCATCGGCGGCTTAGGTCGCTCCAAATTTCCGGCAACAACGAGATCATCACCCACTTCTGGAACCTGCGCCGCGTCTTTAGGGATGCTCAAATACGCCTGCATTTGCACCTTGACCCATTTTCCTTTAACCCGGATACGGCTGACAACTGCGTCAATCCGTATGGTTTTTTGTCTTTTTTCCGGAATAGACTGCACCTTCGCCTGGTACAGATCATATTTCAGTTGCGATAACTGACTGACAGTATTCCGCAAATCCTGATCATGACAGCACAGCACATTGAACCCCGACACGCACACAAACAACGAAAGCGTAATGCTGAAAGCAGTAAATTTTTTCCTCCGGTAAAACAAAACAGAAGCGGCTGTAATCGCTATGATCACAGCCGCCTGAATATTCGGGTCAGAAAAATAAAGTGCCGGATGATAGGTCAGCAACCAGTCACCAACTAAAATCCCAGTCATTAAAGTCAGAACCAATCCAACAAAAGGTACGCGCGAGAGCATGCTTTTTTGTCATTTAATTACGAACTTCTTTGTGACGGTTTCTTTGTCGGTGGTCACTTTAAATATGTATAATCCGGTATTATATTTATTAATATCAACGGTAACCTTCCGGCTCCAGACGTCTATAAAACTTTGTGACTGCAACTGATTACCCCGCTGGTCGTAAACGGAAAGGTTAAAGTTCTGAAAATCACGGAAACGAATGTTGGCGTTAACTTCCTCGCTTGCCGGGTTTGGGAAAACGTCGACCGTGAGATTTTCAGTGGGATCCAGCCTGCCCTTTTTAGCGGATTCAATCAATTTTATTCGTCTTGGACTTAGCGCCAAAACCGCTTTCATACGTCCCATCTGATCAGCCGTAAAAATATTCATACAGGAATCGGGCGAATAATCCATGTAGTTTTCAATCATATTACGGGTTCTGAATCCCGAACAGTTTGAAAACTTATCCGTACAAAAGCTCGTTTGGTTTGAGCCTTCGGCCGTCGGTGTATCGTCGCAAAAATCGTCCCCGCAAAAGGTGTCACCCCAGATGTGGACAAGTCCCAGCCAATGGCCTATTTCGTGGGTGGTTGTTCTTCCCAGATTATAAATTTTACTGGAATTCGCAGCGGAGTTTCTACCAAAATAACGGAAGTCAATAATAGCACCGTCTGTTTTATCATAATTTTCATTCTGAGTATTAAGCCCGTCCAAACCTTCAACGGAAGGAAATTGTGCAATACCAAGATAGGTCCCAGTTAACCTGCACACCCAGATATTCAGATACTTATCTGATGGCCAGTAAACAATATCGGAAAGCAGGGCATCGTCCGTGATCGGGTTAAAGCTGTCTTTGGACGGATAAGAAGTTCTCGTAATGCCCGTTGTGCCTTTGCCATTTTCATCGTACTCGGCCAGATAAAACTCAATACCGGTATCGACTCCCACCGGATCGGAATTAAAACCTTTTGTACCCGCTTTTCTGCGATAATCTTCATTCAGAATGGCAATCTGGCTTCTGATCTGTTCGTCGGTGATGTTAGGATTATCAGCGCCGCCAATCACACCGTTCCTTCCGTTATGCACCACATGCACCACCACGGGAATTCGGATTATTTCTTCCGAAGCCGCCGTTCGCAGCCGCGACCGGTTGGCATGCAAATATTCCTGAATCGCATTTTCGGTATTGATCCTGTCGCGTAATAATCCAGGGCTTCTACTGCCCCGGAACACCTCGCGTTCGTGCGTAACGCAACGGATCGGCAAAGAGTCCGTTACTTGCGCAAAAGTTCTCCCGGGAGAAGAAATCCCCAGGAGAACCATGCCCGTAAAAATCGTAAAACTATTGATCCGTTTTTTCATAAGCAGCCAGAATATCCTTAACCAGCCGATGGCGTACAACATCCGAACCGTCCAATTCGACAAAGCTGATGCCCTTAATGCCCTTCAAAATGCTCAGTGAATCGATCAAACCGGATTTCTGGTTCTTAGGAAGATCGATCTGTGATTTATCACCGGTGATAATCGCCTTGGAACTTGGCCCCATCCGGGTAAGGAACATTTTCATCTGCATCGGCGTCGTATTCTGTGCCTCATCCAGCAAAATAAAAGCATTGTTAAGCGTCCTTCCTCTCATGTAAGCAAGCGGAGCGATTTCAATGACACGACTTTCCAGATAAAGTTTCAACTTTTCAGGCGCGATCATGTCGTCCAGCGCGTCATAGATCGGCCGCAGATACGGGTCGATCTTTTCTTTCAGATCTCCCGGTAAAAAACCCAGGTTTTCCCCTGCCTCAACGGCCGGCCGGGTAATGATGATCTTGCGTACTTCTTTATTTTTTAAAGCCCTGACCGCAATGGCCACAGCTGTATATGTCTTTCCTGTTCCGGCAGGCCCCACGGCAAAAACAAGGTCAAATTTTGCAGCTGCTTCCACCAAAAGTTTCTGGTTCGCCGTCTTGGCCTTTACCACCAGCCCTTTATTTCCGTAAATAATCACATCCGCGTCATCCTCGGCGTGCTGGACGGCAGGTTTTGAAATCCCGTTCAAATAAACCCTGACATTTTCATTGGTTACCTTTCCATACTTCTGATAATGAGCGACCAGGGATTCAAGGACATCCGTGATACGCATAATTTCAGGTGCTGTTCCCTGAATCCTGATTTCATTTCCGCGTGAAATAATTTTGCTTTTTGGAAAAGCCGCGGACACTTCTTTAATATTCGAATTATGAATGCCCAAAAAATCGACCATTGAGACGTCTTCGAGCGTGATTATTTTTTCTAGCAAATGAATGACCGGTTAGTGTTTAAGTAATTACTCTAAAATTTAGTAATAATAACCAAGATTTAAACCATAACGATGCAGCAATTAAAAATTCCATAGCAAAGTTAACAATGTAAAATAAATATATTTTGATCAACTGTTTCATAATCAAGCAAACAGGTACTTTTTAAAATTTTAAAAAAAATACTTCTTTTCTCACAGTCTTGTTATGATTAATTTTGTGTTACATGGAAAATGACAAGTCAACCAATCAGTACAACAAAACAGGTAATAAATCAGGCATTCCCAACCGGAAACCGGCTGTTGCACGTACCCAAAGTTTTGAGCAGAATTACGGCAAATTACCGCCTCAGGCCATTGACCTGGAAGAGGCGGTTCTTGGTGCGTTAATGATCGAAAAAGACGCGCTGACAGCCGTTGTAGATATATTAAGACCACAAAGTTTTTACAAGGATGTGCACCAGCGCATCTATGCGGCGATCCTGACTCTATTCGCCGATTCGGAGCCGATCGATATGCTTACCGTAATTTCCAAATTGCGGAATACAGGTGAAATTGAACTCGTTGGCGGTTCTTCCTACATCGTGGGACTGACTTCAAAGGTGAACTCGGCGGCGAACATCGAATTTCACGCCCGGATTATCACCCAGGCCTCTATTCGTCGTGAGCTGATCACCATTTCCTCCGAAATACAGAAAGAAGCTTTTGAGGACACAACGGATGTTTTCAAGTTGCTCGACAAAACCGAGCAGGCCCTGTTCCAGATTTCGGAATCCAATATCAAGAAAAATTATTCGGATATGGGTTCGCTGATGCGTCAGGCGCTGGAAGAACTGGATCAGAAGAAAAATAACAAGGACGGTTTGACGGGTGTACCTTCCGGTTTCAGTGCGCTGGACCGAATTACATCCGGCTGGCAAAAAACAGAATTGACGATTCTTGCGGCACGTCCCGGTATGGGAAAAACTGCCTTTGTGGTTTCCTCACTCCGAAATGCCGCGGTGGACTTCAATATGGCCGTGGCTATTTTCTCGCTCGAAATGTCCTCGGTGCAGCTGGTCAATCGTCTTATCTCGGCCGAAGCTGAAATTGATAGTGAAAAAATACGGAAGGGAAGCCTTGCCCCGCATGAGTGGGAACAGCTTCACCATCGTATCCACAGGCTTACCAACGCGCCGATTTACATTGACGACACCCCTGCCCTTTCCATCCTGGAATTGCGCGCCAAATGCCGTCGTTTGAAAGCCCAGCACGATATCCAGATGGTCGTGATTGACTACCTCCAGCTGATGACCGGTGATACCGGTGGAAAAGGAGCCGGAAACCGTGAACAGGAAATTGCGATGATCTCGCGTTCGTTAAAAAACCTTGCAAAAGAATTGGACGTACCGGTGATTGCACTTTCGCAGTTAAGCCGTGCCGTGGAAACGAGGGGTGGAGAAAAAAGACCTCAGCTTTCAGATTTACGTGAATCCGGATCGATTGAGCAGGATGCGGATATGGTAATATTCCTATATCGACCTGAATATTACGGCATTACAGAAGACGAAACCGGGAATTCCGTGGCTGGTATCGGTGAAGTAATCATCGCAAAAAACAGGGCTGGTTCTCTTGAAACCGTTCAGCTCAGGTTTATTGGTAAATACACCAAGTTTGCCGATCTGGATTCTCAGTTCGCGCCGGTACCCTTTACAACGGACCGTCCGATCAATAATCCGAATCCTATCTCTTCTTTTGAAAGCCAAAGCAGAAGCACGGCCCAACCGCCAAGTGCTACCGGTGGTACGCTGAGAAGCCGTGCCAATGATCTAAGCAATTTCGATTACAAAGGCCCCGATAGTGAGCCTCCGTTCTGATCAACATTAGAAAAATATAGTAACACCAATAATTGAGAAAGCCTCCGGGAAATATTTCCCGGAGGTTTTCTCAATTATTGGTAAAATACAATTCAAAAAAGTGTTTTATCGAAATTTTTCTTAATTCGTATCGAAATAATACTATTAATAGATCTCTATCACCCGCGATCTTTTTTCACCAGCAACGCTACGTTTTCTACGTGGTGCGTATTGGGGAACATATCAACCGGCTGAACTCTGGTTACCTCATAGTCGTCCGACATCAGGGCCAAATCACGCGCCTGCGTAGCCGTGTTGCAGCTTACATAAACAATTCTGTCCGGAGCGGCTGTCAATATCGTTTCCACCACCGGTTGGTCCATACCCGCACGCGGCGGATCTGTGATGATCACATCAGGTCTTCCGTGTTTTGCCAGGAATGATTCATTCATGATCCTGCGCATATCACCGGCGAAAAACTCGGTATTCGTAATACCATTTAAAGCAGAATTAATTCGAGCATCTTTTACCGCTGCCTCAACATACTCAACCCCTACCACCTTTTTTGCCTGGCGCGCCACAAAGTTTGCGATCGTTCCCGTTCCGGTATACAAATCATAAACAGATTCATTGCCTGTCAGGCCTGCATATTCCCTGGTCACCTTAAACAGGTTGTAAGCCTGCTCCGAGTTTGTCTGGTAAAACGATTTCGGGCCAACCAGGAAGGTCAGGTCTTCCATCGTTTCCCTGATCGTAGCCTCACCTGCAAAATTGATCACTTCCTGATCCTGATAAGAGTCGTTTCCTTTCAGGTTCACGATGTAGTTTAATGACGTTATTTCAGGATGGTTGTCCTTCATGTAGTTCATCACCTTATCTATCGCCTCGTCATTTTGCTCGCCAAACTGAACGATCACCATGATATCACCGGTGTTTGCCGTACGCACCACCAGGTTTCTCAAAGTCCCGACATTGTATTTTACATCATAATACAGGATCTGCTGTTCTTCCCCAAACCGGTGCAACGAGTTCCTCAGCGCGTTGGACGGATCCGGCTGTAAATGGCAGGTATCCACGGTAAAAATCTTATCAAAACGTTTCGGGACGTGAAATCCCAGGGCATTTCTCGAAAATTTCTCCCCGGTATCCAGCTGTTCTTTTGTCACCCAACGATAATTAGAGAACGTGAATTCCAGCTTGTTACGATAATATTCCGTTTTTGGCCCCGCGAGAATCGGACTTATTTCAACGCCTTGAATCTTGCCAATTCTTTGAAAATGATCAACAACCTGCTGTCTTTTGAAACGCAATTGATGCTCATAACCAATATGTTGCCACTTGCATCCCCCACAAACCGTGTAGTGCTCGCAATACGGATCCGTACGCAAAGAAGAGTAGGAATGCACTTTTGTAACAATGGCCTCCTTTAATTTCTTTTTTGTCCTTACCACTTCCAGGTCCACAATATCCCCCGGTGCAACATTTCCCTCTATAAAAATTACCCCATCCTCCGATTTGAAAATACACTTGCCTTCTGCTGCGAAATCAGTAATTTCAACGTATTCATACCTGGTACCCTTTGACATTTTTCTCTATTTTATTGCTAAACTCAAATACTATCGTATAATTTTTACTGTAACGGCCGCCATGAAAAACCGATTGATTTTATCCTTCGTGCTTCTGCTATGCTTTATCGAAGCTCATGCCACCCACATCGTTGGCGGACAATTATTCTTCACGGAAAACAAAGGAGCCTATTACAACTACAACATCGGGCTTACTATGTACTTCGATGCACGCAATGGTGATCCCGGCGCAGAGGACGATTTTGTTAACATTTATGTTTTTCGCAAGCGGGACAATGCCCGCATGGCTACCGTTCAAGTCCCAAAAATAGGACGAAAATCTGTCTCTTACACCAATCCGCTCTGCGGAATAACATCCACCGAAACAATTATGATCACATATGCCCTGGATGTAAGGGCAGAATCGGTCAGTTTTGACGATCCTGGGGGGTATTACATGGTTTGGGACCGTTGCTGCCGGAATGGTACAATTACCAATATAAAATCACCGGGTGATGCCGGAAGTCTGTTTTATCTCGAATTTCCACCCATTCTCAAAAACAACGCAGCCTTCCATAATTCCTCTCCAAAGTTCCCGGACATTCAGGGTGATTATGCCTGTGTCAATTCCCCGTTCTTTTTCAATTTTGGCGGTACCGATGCTGATGGCGATAGTCTGACTTACACCCTGGTTACACCCAGGCAGGGATATTCCACGAAAGCCCAACCCAATGTGCAGGCAATCGGTTCATCGAATTACCCCACTTTAAACTGGATCGACGGCATCACCACTGCAAACATTATTCCCGGCCCAAAACCCCTGACCGTAGATCGCAAAACGGGAATGCTTTCGGTCACGCCGGGCAACATCGGCCTGTATGTGTTTTCGGTACAGGTGGATGAATTCAGAAACGGGGTGAAAATTGGAACGCTGACACGGGATTTTCAGCTGAGGGTCGTCGACTGCCCGAAAATGGATAAACCCAAATTACTTTTCAAGCCAAAAGGAAAAAGTACTTTTTACAACAGCAACCAGATTTTTACAATAAAAAAAGACGATCCGAACTGTTTCGAAGTCATGGTCACCGACCCGACCCTGAACGACCTGATACACGTACAAGGACAGGCGATCGATCATTCCAAAAACTATTTTTCCCTTTTGCCTGCACAATACAGGACCACCGTTGTAAACGACACGATGCGTTTTCAGATTTGCCTCGACGAATGTTTTGTGACCTATGACAACCGCCCCATCCATATCGAACTGATTGCCCAGGACGAGAGCTGTCCCGTTCCGCTTATGGATACGCTCGTGATCTACATCCGACGTGAAGGCGGTGGAAATAATGCGCCGGCTGTCACCACTTCCCTGCCAAGCGACTATGTGCGTGTAGCGGCCGGTGTCCCGGTTACTTTTACGGTTTTCGGGAAGGATGCGGATGCCGACAGCCTTAGCTTATCGGGTGCGGGGCAAAATTTTACGCTGACCTCCAAATCCATGGTTTTCAAACCAGTCAACGGAAAGACTTCGGTCCAACAAAATTTCACATGGATCCCTCCCTGCAATGCTGCCCCAGGTGATACTTTGAAAGTAGATTTTACGGCAAAAGATCTGCGCTGTACTGGCAATCCCCTGGCAACCTCCAAAACAATTTCTTTTATTATTGACGAATCGCCAAACCACCCGCCAGCGGTAAGTACATCATTAAACGCCTCGACGGTGGGTTATTCCATAGGAACCAACGGCGGAATAACCTTTGACGTGACCGCCATCGATCCGGACACCAATACGATTACGCTTTCGGCTCAGGGACGAGGCTTTGATCTCGGAAAAACAGGCATGCACTTTGCCAGTAAGTCGGGCGTTAAACAAATCTCGTCCCAATTTTCCTGGAACCCTGATTGTGCAATCATGAACGGAGACACAGACCAGACGTTTACCGTCGATTTTATTACGCAGGACAAGACTTGTGCGGCTGCGCGGGACACAACCTCGGTTCTCATAAAACTAAGCGATTTTGCAGCAAAAACGGTGGTAAATTTCCCCAATGTGATCACCCCCAACGGCGACAACAAAAACGATTGCCTGCTATTTAACGAACTTCCGACCGGCAGCTGCAACGATCAGTTTAAGGATATAACTGTTTTTAACCGCTGGGGAAAACAGGTTTACTACACAAAAAACAAAAATCAGAGCTGGTGTCCTGATTCCATTTCCGCGGGTTACTATTTCTATGTGATCCAATATACACAACAATCTTACAAGGGAGGATTGACTGTTTTAAAATAGCAGATGCAAGCATACGCGGAAATTTTAGTCACTACCATAAAACACAATCGATTGATTACAAGTAATTTATAAATACAAAATAATGAAAAGTATAATACATTAAATAATAATTTAGTTTATTATACTTTTCATTATTTTGAATAAGTATAATATGTTTATTTCAATTTAGATAATATATTACTTATTGAACTTTTGATAAGTAAAAAGATCTTCCTTTCGTATTCTTTTTAATAACAAACAACGAAACCTTCACGTACATTTTCGCTGTTGTAACTGTTTAAATCAATTCTATTCCCTTATGAATTCTTCTCAACAGTTATCTTTTCTATTTGGCCGGCTTGCCATCGGTATGAGCATGTTCGGACACGGTCTTGTCAGGCTCCCCAAACTGGCCGGATTCAGCGCCTGGATGGTTGACCAATTCGAAAAATCCGTGCTGCCGGACATTGTCGTAATCCCGTTCAGTTATATCCTTCCCATTACCGAATTTCTGGTAGGCGTATTTTTATTGATCGGCTTGTTTACAAGGCAGTCACTCATTGCAGGAGCACTTGTGATGATCGCGCTTATTTTCGGCACAACCATGATCGAAGAATGGGGATCCCTGGGCTCTCAACTCATTCATGTAGCGTTCTTTTCTGTCCTGCTGATCTTCGAAAAGGAATACAATTTTTTCGCCGTCGATTTGTTCTTGTCAAGAATCAAATCGACAACCTAATAGTATTTTTAATATTTAAATACCATTAAAAACATATCAAACTAACAATACTTTATATACTTATTTAACATATTATTAGTTTGATATTTATCATACAATTTAGATTATTAATAAATTCATTATATTAATATTTATAAATAGTATAATAAATACTAAACATCCTATACTTAAAAATATACAATTCACTAATTAATAGAAAGTTACGACAAAAAAAATAAAAACATTCAGCTACATCCACTAGGTTTAAATCTTTTTTTCATCCATTTTTTGTTTTAATAAAAAGTTGTTTTACCTTTGTTCTGTAATAATTAAAATTACAGTATGAGTAACGGAAGGTTTGCAATATCGGTACATATTTTGACACTGCTTGCCGGAGAATCCGGCGAATGGTGTCCATCAGAATATCTGGCTGGCAGCATAAATATCAACCCCGTTCTGGTACGTAAAGAATTAATTAACCTCAGAAACCATGGATTGGTTTTGAGCAAAGAGGGTAAATCCGGCGGCAGTGCTTTGGCAAAACCGGCAGCTTCCATTGCCATGTCCGACATTTATGAGGCTGTTCGTCCCAATCATTTTTTGGGAAAAAGTGTCAATGAACCCAATCCCAACTGCCCTGTTGGACAGCAAATCAATCAGCATCTTGAAGGCCTTTATAGAGAATCCGAAAGGGTATTACTCGCCAGTTTAGGTAAAATGACATTGGCTGAATTCTGTCAAAAATTCAATTAATTTTTTACCTAAAACTGTAACAATTTTCATTTCAGTAGTAAATTATAACTAAAAAAAATAGACCAAAATGAAAGTAGCACTAATCGGAGCAACAGGATTTGTAGGCTCACATGTTTTAACCGAATTAACAAACCGCGGCCACGAAGTTACAGCCATCGTCCGTGACCCGTCCAAAGTAACCCTGAGCAGTCCGTTGCTCACCGTAAAACAAGGCGATGTATTTAATACAGAGGAACTTGCAGCTATTTTTAAAGGAAACGACATCGTCATAAGCGCTTACAATCCAGGCTGGACCAATCCAAATATTTATGCCGACTTCCTGAAAGGGTCAGCATCCATCCAGGAAGCTACCAAAAAATCAGGTGTAAAAAGGTATTTAACGGTGGGTGGCGCAGGAAGTTTGGAAATCGCTCCGGGCCTGCAACTTGTTGACACACCGGAATTTCCCGAAGCATACAAACCAGGCGCAACCGCTGCGAGGGAATATCTTAACATCCTGAAAAACGAAACGGAACTTGACTGGACATTCCTGAGCCCCGCCATCGAGATGCACCAGGGAACAGCAGGTGTCCGCAGAGGAACGTATCGCACAGCCTTGAACAACCCTGTTTTTGACGAAAACGGCCGCAGTATACTTTCTGTCGAGGATCTGGCTGTTGCTATTGTGGATGAAACGGAACAACCAAAATACATTAAAAAACGTTTTACTGCGGCGTACTAAACGGCATTACAGATTCGGGGCATGGACAGGGCGCATTTTATCAAGACGGTTTCGCTATTACCTTTTACATTGCAATCTATGAAATTAAACGATCTGAAAAATATCACGGAAGAGTTCAAAAGCAGCGATCTGATGCCTGTTTTATTCACAGGACATGGCTCGCCGATGAATGGTATTGAAGAAAACGAGTTCACGGATTACTGGAAAAAACTGGGCCAGGAAATCGTGAAACCAACGGCGGTGTTGTGTATTTCTGCGCATTGGTTAACGAAAGGAACCAAGGTTACCGCGATGGTTTCTCCGAAAACAATTCACGATTTTGGCGGATTTCCACAGGCATTATTTGACGTAGAATATCCCGCACCCGGCAATCCTGAATTGGCAAAAGAGACAGCCGGTCTTATAAAAACCACCCATGTAGGCCTGGATCATGAATGGGGACTGGATCACGGGACCTGGTCTGTCGTCAAGCAAATGTATCCGGACGCCGACATTCCCGTACTGCAGCTGAGTATTGACTATGGAAAGCCTGCGGGTTATCATTATGCACTGGCCCAGGAGCTCTCCGAACTGAGGAAAAAGGGAGTCCTGATAATCGGCAGTGGAAACATGGTGCATAACCTCCGGATGGTTGCGTGGGATAAAGTTCAGGAGCCGGAATTTGGTTATGACTGGGCCATCGAACTGAATTCAAAATTTAAAGAACTGATTCTCGACGGAAACCACGACCCGCTTATCCATTATGAAAAGCTTGGCATCGCAGCACAATATGCCATCCCTACACCAGATCATTACTACCCTTTGCTCTATTCGCTGGGCCTCCAAAATAAAAAAGATTCAGTCAGTATTTTTAATGACAAAGCAGTAATGGGCTCTCTGACAATGACTTCTATCCGAATCGGGTAAATATAGAAAACGAAGGAATTTAGAAAAAAGTAAGTGTTTAAGTAATTTAGGTCTTTGGAAATTAATTCCGAAGACCTAAATTTTTTCTCTTTGAACCGAGTCGATCGATTATTGGGCATACTGACTATTTTACAGTCAAAGAAGTTTGTAACAGCCGAGTATCTGGCCACACGCTTTGAGATAAGTACGCGTACCGTTTACCGCGATATTCGCGCACTCGACGAAATCGGTGTCCCTATTACTTTTGAACCCAGCAAGGGCTACAACATTGTTCAGGGGTACTTTTTACCGCCCGTCACTTTCACGACGGAAGAAGCCAACGCACTTGCGCTGATGGGTGCAATCGCCCATCGTTTTACGGACAATTCGATCCAGAAACATTACGAAACAGCACTGCAAAAGGTAACTTCTGTCCTTAAAACGTCACAGAAAGATTCCCTCCATGACTTCGCGCAGCAGATAAAAACCTTCAAACCGGACGTTCTGCAAAATGATTTTGCCTATTTATCTGAAATACAAAGTGCTATTTCCAACAAAACGATACTCCGCCTGGACTATCAAAACTACAACAGCGAGCTCAGTGTACGCGAAGTGGAGCCAATCGGATTACTATTTTACGCGATGAACTGGCATGTAATTGCCTGGTGCTGGATCCGGAATGAATACCGGGATTTCCGGGCATCCCGTATCATTAAATTATATCCTACCAGTACCAGTTTTAAAAAATCAGATCACATCAGTCTCAACGACTACCTCGCACAAACAACCATGCATTAACTGGATTAATCCGTTCCATCGCATGATTTTTCTTCGTATTTTGTAAGACATTATAAACTAAAAACAGGAAATCATGAACCGAAAACTGATGGCGTCGACCTCAATTTCTATTTTTGTAAGCCCTTCCGAAGTATGGAAAGCCCTGATAGACCCCGAGATCATCAAACAATATATGTACGGAACCGAAACAGACACGACCTGGAAACTGCACGACCCGATCACTTTTACGGGAGAATGGGAAGGCGTTTCTTATGTAGATAAGGGCGAGATCGTCAATATTATTCCGGAAAGAGTTTTAAGTTACAGTTACTGGAGCTCATTATCTGGAACAGAAGATTTCGAGGACAATTACGCGATTATCACCTACCACGTTTCTCCCTACGATGATGAAACCACCCTGACGGTCACTCAGGATAACTTAGAAGACGAAGACAAAGTGATCAAAGCAGAAGAAAACTGGATGGCGACATTGATAAAAGTAAAAAAAATCCTTGAACTGAAAGCGCATTAAATGTAAAGCCGGTGCCAAAATCCTACTTGGAGCGCACTGGCTTTAACATTATTTCACCTTTTTAATAGCAAGCCGTTCCTTTGTCTGCAAGTCTGATCATATCAGACGAAGGATTCTGCATTTGGCTTAACGAAAGCTCCGAAAGCGCGCCTGATTTTCAAAAAGAGAGCATCGCCCAAAACGGCAAAAAAGCAAAACTTATAGCCTTCTAAGAAAACCACGTACATCAAAATTTCTCGGCGACCTGCCAACTGAAAATCCGCGGTAGTACTTCCACTAAGCATCGTAAAAAGGCAACAAACGTCATTGAAAATGCTCGTAAAGAAATTTATTATTTAACACTGAGTTAACATACTATTAATATTAAATACAGTTCTTTGCACCTTTTAATACGGACACCATAAATAATATACATTTTATATGAATATATCATTTAATAAGTATTATACTTTTAGTATTTAAATTAACATAAATAAGTATCAAAAGCTAAATACTTTATATGCTTATAAAACATATTTAAAGTATATTTCTTTCAATACGTCAATTTAAACTAATTCGCTAAATATCAGATAATTAGCAAGAACATATCCTAATTATAACTGACACCACCATTAAGTTAATTTTATTTTTCAATGAAAAAATGGATCCCCGTAATCCTATTTCTACTCATATTATGCAAGCCCGATAATACTTTTGCACAACGTTTTCTGATGGATCTGGTCGATACAACCAACCAGATGGGCAAGGGAATGTTATCTATATATGAACGTTACAACCGTGTCCGGATCAGCGGATACATCCAGCCGCAGTTTCAATACATCACAGAAAAAGGAGCTGACACTTATAACGGAGGGAATTTCTCCGACATGTCCAACAACCGTTTTATGCTGCGCCGGGGACGACTCCGTGTCGACTATGCCCACTTAAATGACAAAGGCGAGCCTACCTCCTACTTCGTTTTCCAGTTTGACGGGACCGAAAGAGGCGTAGCGATCCGGGATTTTTGGGGAAGGTTTTATGAAAACAAGTTCAAACTGTTTGCCCTGACAACCGGTATGTTTGCCCGTCCTTTCGGCTACGAAGTTAACCTTTCTTCCGCCAATCGCGAGACGCCCGAGCGAGGCCGGATGTCACAAATTCTGATGAAAACCGAACGTGATATTGGAGCGATGTTAACGCTGAACAAACGAAGAAAAGACGGAAAAACTTCGGATTTCAAATTGGATATTGGTGTGTTTAACGGGCAAGGGATGTCGGGACCAAACGACTACGACAGTCATAAAGATATTATCGCCAAGGTTAGCATGAAACCAAAAAGGATCAGTAATTTTTCACCTGTGCTATTCTCGGCAGCCATTTCCGGATATGCGGGCGGAATCACCAGCCAGTCCGAAGTTATATACAAGGTGGAAAAGAAAAATGAAAATTATATGATGATGCGGGATTCTTCGCAACGGAATCTTGGAAAAGCAACACCGCGGAATTATGCCGGGGCCGACGCCCAGCTTATCATTCCAAACAAACGAGGTCAAACAGAATTCAGGGCAGAATACATCAAAGGAACACAAACGGCAACGGCACTTAGCAGTGAAACACCAGGAATATATCCCGTCAGCAATGGCCTCAAGGATCCACTTTATGTACGAAACTTCGACGGCGCTTATTTTTATTTTCTGCAAAATCTCAACAGTGTCGACCACCAGTTCGTATTAAAATATGATTGGTATGATCCTAATAAAAAAGTTTCCGGCAAAGAAATAAGCACGGCAAATGGGTTCAGTAAAGGTGATTTGCGTTACAATACCTTGGGTGTTGGTTATGTTTACCGTCCCAATGAATCCCTTAAATTTATGTTCTATTACGAAAATGTAAAGAATGAAAAATCGGGATTACCCGGTTTTACCAGCGATGCACCGGATGACGTTTTTACCTGTCGGGTACAATATAATTTTTAAAGTTACAAGCAAATCACAAATGGCCGCAAGCATTTATGAGCTTACAGCCATTTGTGGTTTAAACCGGTTTGACATTTTTCAGGCGCCAAACCGTTCCAGCAGGATTTTCTTCCGGTAAGCAAAAATTTCTTTTACTTCATTGTTCACAAAAACAGCATCAACGATTTTACCTAAAAATCCGAGAGGAAGTTTATAGTTCAGAATATCTTCCATCAACACACCTCCGTTAACTTCTGTAAAATGGTGCTGATGATGCCAAAAAGCATAAGGGCCGAAACGTTGCTCATCGATAAAATACTTCTTATCGACCACCTGAGTGATCTCCGTGCACCAATTGAGAGGAATTCCCAAAATTGGTTTTACGATATAGCGGATTATCTGCCCCGCATACATTTTTTCTCTATGATGATTAGATGTAACCACAAATCCCATATGCACCGGCGTGATCTCTTTGAGATTTGCCGGATTCGAAAAGAACGCCCATGCTTCATCCAATGAAATTGGCAATTGCTGCGTAAAATATAATTCCTGCATTGAAAATGAAGTTTGGTTTGAGTTCACGCTTGGGCCTCAAAGAGTCTCTTTTCAGCAAGTTGCTGCTAAACACCTTTCATACTTAATGCAATTCTCTTTCGCCCCAAGTCAACCTCCGTAACCTTAACCGTCACGACCTGCTGCAACTTCACCACTTCGTTCGGATCTTTCACATAGCGGTCAGCCAGCTGTGAAAGATGAACGAGCCCGTCCTGCTTAACCCCAACATCAACAAACGCCCCGAACGCAGTAATGTTCGTAACAATTCCGGGAAGCACCATCCCAACGCGTAAGTCCTCAGGTTTGCGCACAGCACTATCAAATTCAAATTTTTTCACTGGCGCCCGTGGATCGCGCGATGGTTTTTCAAGCTCCTGCAAAATGTCCTTTAAAGTAGGAAGCCCCACAGTATCAGTTACATACTTCGCCGGGTTAATTTGCTTACGCAATTCCGGTTTTTGAACGAGATCTTTCACGGTTGCACCGACATCATTAGCCATACGCTCAACGATCGGGTAACTTTCCGGATGTACAGCACTGTTATCCAACGGGTTAATACCATTTTCAATCCGCAAAAAACCGGCTGCCTGTTCAAACGCTTTTGCCCCGAGCCTCGGCACTTTTAACAGTTGCTGCCTCGATTTAAAATTTCCATTTTTTGCCCTAAAATCCACGATATTTTGCGCCAGAGCGGGTCCCAGGCCCGATACATAGCGCAATAAATGCTTACTGGACGTGTTGAGATTTACGCCTACGGAATTTACGCAGCTTTCTACGACTACATCCAAAGCATTCTTCAATGCATTTTGGTCTACGTCGTGCTGGTACTGACCGACACCGATTGACTTTGGGTCAATTTTTACAAGTTCCGCCAAAGGGTCCATTAATCTGCGGCCAATTGAAACAGATCCACGAACGGTTACATCTTTATCCGGAAATTCTTCCCGAGCCACATCGGATGCCGAGTAAATGGAAGCACCTTGCTCACTCACCATAAACAAACCAATTTCATTTTCTTTCCCGGCCGACGACAGAAGCTTCTTAACAAAATCTTCGGTTTCTCTTCCGGCAGTCCCGTTACCCACAGCGATCGCCTCAATCTTATATTTTTGAATCAGTTCCGCTATGGTATAATTTGCCTCTGTTGATTTATCAAACGGATAAATTACTTTGTCTGCCAATAAATTTCCCTGGCTGTCCAAAACCACGACCTTACACCCGGTTCGGTAACCGGGATCAATAGCCAGTACATTTTTTTGTCCTAAGGGGGAAGCAAGTAAAAGCTGACGCAAATTTTCGGTAAAAATCTGAATTGAATACTGGTCCGCCTTTTCTTTCGAAAGGTTCGAAAATTCGGTTTCTATACTGGGTTTTAGCAATCTTTTATAACTATCGCTAATGGCCAACTCCAACTGATCTTTGCTTCCGGGTGTTCCTTTCAAAAAAATCCGGTCAAGATTTTCGATTGCCTGATCTTCATCAGGTGAAATATCTACACTCAAAAACCCTTCTTCTTCTCCCCGTCTTAAAGCCAAAAGCCTGTGAGACGGAATTCTGGAAAGTGGTTCAGAAAATTCGAAGTAATCCCGGTACTTGGCTCCCTCTTCTTCTTTCTTCTTTTTCACTTTTGAAGTAATCACAGCATTACGCTGAAACACCGAACGCACACGGCTCCGCGCATCCTGATTTTCACTGATCCATTCGGCAATAATATCCCGCGCTCCCTGCAATGCAGCGTCAGCATTTTCAACCTGATCATTCAGATAACTCATTGCTTTGCGCTCAGGATCGGCTTCTTTTCCTGCAAAGATAAGCTGAGCCAAAGGTTCAAGCCCTTTTTCCACAGCCATCGAGGCGCGCGTTTTTCTTTTTTGTTTATAGGGTAAATAAAGATCCTCCAATTCAACCATGGAGAAAACCCCGGAAATTTGCTTTTTTAACTCCGGAGTTAACTTTCCCTGTTCTTCAATATTTTTCAAAATAGCCTCCCGGCGTTTTTCAACTTCCTGCTGTTTCACATAAGCATCTCTGATGGCGCCGATCTGTACTTCATCGAGCCCTCCGGTTGCTTCTTTACGGTAACGGGAAATAAAAGGAAGCGTGGCGCCCTCGTCAAATAATTGTATGGTATTGCGTACCTGTTTTTCAGAAATACTGGTTTGTTGGGCAATCAGGGGGTAATTCATGACAAAATTTTAACATGTGATAATCCGGTTGTAAATGTAGTGAGTCATTTCAATACATACTCATTTATTACCAAAGACTTTTTTCTGAATAAACAGACCAAAAATCAGCTGCATGTTATCTGAAAAATATTCAAATTGCAACTATTCCCGATCCATTGCTTTAACCATTAAAAATGAAACCAACCAGCAAATTTTCCGGCATTCTTTTAATCAGTTTTCTCGCTTTCTTCTCAATTTCATTTGCCCAGAAAATTATGGTCAGCACGGACAGAGGAAATATTCAGCTGGAACTGTATCCCGAAAAGGCGCCACTTACCTGCAAAAATTTTCTGAAATATGTTAACGAAAACAAATACAACGGCGCAGTCTTCTACCGGGCTGTACGCTTGAACAACCAGCCGACCAACAAAGTAAAAATTGAGGTTATCCAAGGCGGCCTTCAAAACGACACCATAGGAAATTTTCCGCCGATTGCTCACGAGTCAACCAACATGACGGGGATTAAACATGTAAACGGCACATTGTCTATGGCACGAACAATCCCAGGAAGTGCTACTTCAGAATTCTTTATCTGTATCAACGACCAGCCCGAACTTGATTACAACGGAAAAAGAAACCCTGACAAACAAGGATTTGCGGCATTCGGAAAAGTAATTTCGGGCATGGATGTTGTGCTAAAAATTCAGCAAGAAAAAACAGGACAAGGAGATAAAATACAATCGCTAAAAACGCCCGTCAAAATCATTAGTATGAGGAGAATAAAGTAACAGATATCGCTAATAGCAAGCAATGTCTGTTAGCTAAATATAACTTTTCACATTTCCACAATGACTCTGCATCCCTTCAAGTAAACACGGAAAATCTACGAATAACTTTCCCTAAATGCAAATAACTCCTGTTGATCAACTGAAAGAGGCATTGTCTCGAATTACCGAAATCTCGACTGATGAGTTTCAGTATTTCAGTACGAACCTGGAAACCAAGTCATTTAAAAAAGGCGATTTTTTTTGCCGTGAGGGGCAGGTTGAACAATACGTCTACTTTCTTTTGACCGGTGCGACACGGAATTATTTTCTACGAGATGGAAAGGAATTCACGGTCGGCTTTCATTTTGAAAATGAGTTCATTACGGCTTATTATTCTTTCCTAACCCGTGAGCCTTCTCCGGTTTCAATTGAACTTATAGCGGATGCAAGCGCATTTTTAATTCCGCGCAAATTTCTCTATGATTTTTATGACAAATTCAAAACCGGAGAGAAAATAGGCAGGCTGATTGCCGAAGCGCAATACCTCAAAAGGCTACAAAGAGAAATGGAATTGTTGTCACTAACGGCCGAGGAGCGTTATGCCAAGTTAATGGAACGCAATCCGACGCTGATCCAAGGCATTTCCATCAAACACCTTTCTTCCTATTTGGGCATTCAGCCGGAGAGTTTGAGCAGGATCCGGAAACAATTTGCACGAAACTAACATATGTTATTCCGGCTCAATATTAGTTTGCTCAGATTTGCATGAACCAAACATTGCAACCATGATCGTACTTATTATTCTTATTGCCACTTTTGCGGCAAGTGCAGGAATTAACAAATTTGTCTCCGGTGATTATCAATACATCCTCAGCGGCAACATCGCAATGTTCCTGATGCTTTGCTTTACGGCAGCCGGGCATTTTAAATTTTTAACAGGTATGCAGCAAATGATCCCTAAATTTGTTCCGCTCAGAAAAGAATTTGTTTTGATCACCGGCATTTTAGAAATACTGGCGGGTATTGCCTTACTATTTCCGGCGTTGCGCCAGACCGCAGGATTGTTACTGATACTCTTTTTTATCCTGGTCCTGCCCGCCAATGTCTTCGCAGCCATCCATCACATTGACTACCAAAAAGGAACTTTTGACGGACAGGGACCTGGTTATCTGTGGTTTCGTATCCCCATGCAGCTATTACTTATTTTTTGGGTATGGTTTTTTGCAGTTAAAAATTAAACTTCTATCGATTAACTACTTATGCTACACACAAAATTATTTTTATTGATCGTACTCTCAACGACGGCATTTGCCGGTTGTTTGGCGCAAAACAGCAAACAGACCATTGTTGTAAGCAATATTAAAAGCAAAAAGGGGCAATTGATGATTGGCTTATACAACAATGAAACCAGTTATAATGAAAAGAAAAATCCAATCTTCAAAAAGAAAGTTGCTATCGACAGGCAGTCCCAGGTTTCCGTCGTTTTTGACAATATTCCATCCGGTAAATATGCAATTTCCGTGTATCTGGACGAAAACGAAAACAATGAAATGGATACAAATTTTCTTGGCATTCCAAAAGAACAATATGGGTTTTCGAATAACGTACTGCCCGCTACGCGCGCTGCGAATTTCAATGAAGCTGTTTTTGAAATCACCAATAAATCCGAAGAAATTCCAATTCGTTTAAAGTAACATACGGTAATCATCAAGTGGTTTGCCGTTAACTCAATTCATGTAGGTTTAGAAAAAATACGGTGATAAATTCTCATAAAATTATCTGTGAATCAGAACCTTACGGCGCTCCGATCAGATATCAAAACTAAACCTGTTAACGAATGATCTTCTTCTGGATATTCTGGTGCATCGACGCCGCTATCGCGCTTACCGTGCTGTATTTTTTCGGCGAGGGCCTCGCAGACAATACCATTTCGGGTTCCAACATCGGACTGTGGCTTGTGCTGCTACTGATTCCGGCCGTGATCATGGGTCTTGGCTATATCCTCAAATCCAACAACGAACTTATGTGGGCAAAAGTGGTTGTATCGCTCATGGCAATTCCGGGTTTGCTGTTTGGCATTTTTGCATTATACCTTGGCAATCAGAACTGGCAGTAACGCCGACATTACCAAGTCATTAACTTATTGATTTTCAAAACATAACATACTGACATTCAAATTACAAACGAATTCATCAACAAAGAACCATTTTGTTTTAATCTTCTCTCCAAAATACAAGCCTCAATGCTATTGCCAGGTTCGAAAGATAACGTTTCACCGTGAACGATATTTTAATAGGGAAACCAATCTGATTACATTCTTATTGAATTGGTAGCGAAAGTTTTTAACTTCGATAAATTAGCCCATTGAAATAACCAACTTCGTTTACATGAATCGTTTCGACCGCATCACAGCAATACTTATACAGCTGCAATCCAGGAAAATAGTTAAGGCACAAGACCTGGCCGACCGGTTTGAGATCAGTTTGCGCACGGTTTACCGGGACATGAATACCCTCGCAGAAGCGGGAGTGCCCATTATTGGCGAAGCCGGTGTGGGGTATTCCATCATGGACGGTTACCGGCTCCCACCCGTTATGTTTACGAAAGAAGAGGCAAGAACTTTCATAACGGCCGAAAAACTGATGGAAAAGTTTACCGATTTATCGACAAAATCGCACTATCAGTCGGCCATGTTTAAGGTAAAATCAGTATTAAAAAGTACCGAAAAGAATTTACTGGAAGACATGGAGCAGCACATTGAAGTCCGGCAAAAGTACAAGCCCTTTAACCCGACGCTAAACAATACGCTGGAAATTCTACTCAAAAGCGTCGCGGACAAAAAGGTCGTTCGTATGCGCTATGCTGCTTTTAATACCGACGAAGCTACGGAACGACAGATAGAGCCCATTGGTATCTATCACGAAAATAATTACTGGTACGTTGTCGCATATTGCTTGCTAAGAAAAAGCTATCGTAATTTCAGAACTGACCGAATTTCAAATATTGAATTAACAGAAACGATATTCAGCAAACAGCACGCTTCGCTTAAGGAGCATCTGGATAGCTTGCCAAAACTGGAAAACCTGGAACTGGTGGTGATACGCGCAAAAAAACACATCATGCCTTACATCCAGAACGACAAGTACTTCCATGGGTTTGTTTCCGAAAAAAAAACCGGGGACGAATTTGAAGTCAGCTTTCTATGTGCTTCGCTCGAAGCATTTTCAAGATGGTTTGTCATGTATGCGGACTTTGCCCAGATCATACAACCCCCGGTACTTAAAGATAAACTTAAAAAACGTCTGAGTACTATTTTGGATAATCTATAAATTTCCAGTACCTGCTGACATACCCTTGTCACGCCTCGGCATTTACTTTGTAATGTGCAAAAAAATGACAGCAATCTGTTACACAAAACAACTATAGAAACCATGGAAAATAGTCTGACTTATTTGATGACGAATTACGCATCATACAACCACTGGGCAAATAAAACCCTTGTAGCCTGGCTAAGAACAAAGCCGACTGAATTGATGACACAGGATGTGACATCGAGTTTCCCAACGATTAAGCAAACGCTGATCCATATTTATCAGACCCAGCGTTACTGGTTTTCCGTAATTAAAAAGGACACTGACTTCGTAAGTCAGTCGCCCGACGGCCCGGTGGAGGAGGTTTTTCAGATACTCGTTGCGCAGTCTGAAGAAATGGTCCAATACATTCAAGAAATGACCAGCGAAAACGTTCAGGAAAACAATCTGGTCGTGAATCCATGGTTTGAATGTAATTATCCTAATTTTGAATATATTGTACAATGTATGAACCACAGCACTTACCATCGCGGTCAGGTGGTAACGATGGGACGAATTTTGGGCATTACCGACGCGCCTATGACAGATTATAATTTTTACAATGTAAGGGGAAAGTGATCGGCTATTAAGAAAAACAATCGCGAAAGTAACCTGATGCCGTTCAACAGAAACTGTGTCAGGTTACTTTTTTATAGGACCATCAAACTGATTTCACCATGGAAAAACGTAGTCATAAATATCGTCTGCAACTCGATTATCTTACTGCTAACAACGGAGAAAAACAGCAGACAGATCCCGTGCAAATCGAATTCGAAAATCATGACAACATACTCGCGATCATCGAAATTCTGAAAGAAAAAGATCCATTTGAGAATAAAGATCAGGCAGTGGAATTCGCGATCGGATTGAAAATGTTCAGTGAAATCATGATCAAAAACCGTAACAATCCATTGTTTGAAGAGCTGATGCCGACGTTTGGCGTGTTTATGAAAAAGCTAAAATCGTTGTAGTTTTACCATAATAAATATATTGAGGTCTGGCTGATTTTGATTCTGACACTTATGAATAAATTATTGAAAGGACTTCTTTGCTCTGCAACCTCGATTTTCTTCATTACGTCGTGTCAAAATTCGCGACAGGTCAGCCATTTAAAATTGAACGTATCCAGCCAGTACTGCGCACCAACGATTCCTTACCGGTACGATGCTTCTTATTTGCCCTATCAAAATACAGATTCGGTTTTAAAAATGTCCTGGAAGATATATGGTTCGCGCCGGAACAATCGCGGATTTACTCGCCTTTTATGTGGTACATGCTCAAAGAAAAACGTTTCAGTAATAATCAGCAGGAACCACTGGTACAAACCATTAAGTCAAGGTGGGATAAATTTGAACTGGATAAAGATATGGACGATGCCACCGTGCAGTTGTTGTTCAAAAACGGAGGGATTTATGACGCTGATAACCTTCACACCCGGGCCACGATGCTAAATCAACTGCAATCCACAATCCGGTCGGTCAGCCAGGATATGCAGAGTTTAATATCTTCCTTAAATTCAATGAAGCATGAAAAAAATTAAAATTCTTGCCATTTCAGGCAGTTTAAGAAGCAACGCTGCCAATACAAATATTTTAAAAAATATTGGAAAAATCACAGGAGAAGGCATCGACTTTGAGATTTTTGAAGGCCTGGAAAAATTCCCTCATTTTAATCCAGGATTCGATGAAGACAATGTCCATGTTGCCGATTTTCGTCAAAAAATACAAAACGCTGATGGTGTGATTATCTGCACGCCCGAATATGCTTTTGGCGTTCCCGGCGTTTTAAAAAATGCCCTGGACTGGATCGTCTCCACCGGAGAACTTAATGATAAACCGGTTGCCGCAATCAGTGCATCACCCCTTAATGGTGGAGGAGATAAGGCGCTTGCCTCGCTCCTGCTCACACTGACGGCGCTGGGAACGGTAAAAAATGAAAAATCTTCCTTATCCATCCCGAACATCAAACACAAACTCGGTACGGATGGAGAAGTGATAGACCGATCTTTGAATCAGTCACTTGCTCTTGTTCTGGAAAATCTGTTTGCGTTAATCAATCTGAAACTAAAATAAATCCAGATATCGAAAAAGTGATAAAAAGACTACCCGACCGGGCAATCTTTTTATCATGTACTAATCTATTCTCGAATACCTTCCAGACTAAACATAAAGGCATATTGCAGCGCAATTTCTTTCAGGTATTCAAACCTTCCCGAAGCGCCACCGTGTCCGGCTTCCATATTCGTTTGCAGCAGAAGCACATTTTTATCCGTTTTATGCGTCCTTAACCGTGCCACCCATTTGGCAGGTTCAAAATATTGTACCTGACTATCGTGCAACCCCGTTGTCACCAGCATATTCGGGTAGTCTTTTTTCTCAACATTGTCATACGGAGAATAGGATTTCATATAATCATAAGAATCCTTGTTTTTAGGATTCCCCCATTCATCAAACTCATTGGTAGTTAATGGAATACTCTCATCAAGCATCGTGGTTACTACATCAACGAAAGGGACATCAGCCAAAACACCACGCCACAAATCCGGGCGCAGATTGGCAATCGCACCCATTAACAAACCTCCGGCACTACCACCTTCGGCAAACAAATGTGCAGGCGAAGTGTATTGTTTTTCCACCAGATATTCCGCGCAACTGATAAAATCGCGGAACGTGTTCTTCTTTTTGAACAATTTACCGTCTTCGTACCATTGTCTCCCCATTTCCTGCCCGCCGCGTATGTGTGCGATGGCAAAAATAAATCCGCGGTTTAACAAGCTCAACCGGTTCGTGCTAAAACCGGCATCCATACTGTTTCCGTAAGAGCCATATGCATAAAGTAATAAAGGTGCGTTTCCATCCAGCACAGTGCCATTTTTATAGACAAGAGAAATTGGTATTCTCAACCCGTCATGTGAAGTCGCATACAATCTTTCCGTTAAATACAATTCAGGATCATAATCACCGACTACTTCCTGCCGTTTGAGCAATTCCTTTTCTTTCGAACCCATCCCATAATCATAGGTTGAACCAGGTGTGGTCAATGACGTGTAATAATACCTGAGCATTTCACTGGTGTACTCAGGGTTCGAACCGATGTAGGCTGCATAGGCAGGTTCACCAAAATCAACATAATATTCGCTATTTGCTTCGATATTTCTGACCCGGAGTTGCAGCAAGCCATTTTCCCGTTCAGTAACGACAAGATATTTTTCAAAAACCTCAATGCCTTCAATCAAAACAGCATCGCTGGTCGGAATTACTTCTTTCCAATGCGCTACGCCGGTTTTATCCAGCGGGGTTTCCATCAGTTTAAAATTCAACGCATCCTGATTCGTCACGATCAGAAACCGATCATTCTGGTGGTCAATATCGTAAAGAACATCTTTGATCCTCTCCTGAAAAACAGTAAATTCTCCCTCCGGTTGGTCTGCATCCAATAAATAATATTCGGAAGAAACCGTTGCAGAGGAGCCAATAATAATATATTTCCCGGATTTGGTTTTCCCAACGCCGATATAGTTACTGTTGTCTTTTTCCTTATACACCACCACATCTTCCTCCGAATCCTGCTCCAGGGTATGTCTTTTTATTTCTTCACTCAGCAGCGTTTTGGGGTTGGTCGCCGTGTAAAACAATGTACGGTTATCATTTCCCCATACAGAACCGCCGCTCGCAGGAAATATCGAATCTTTGTAGATTTCTCCCGTTTCAAGATTCTTGATAAAAATGGTATACTGGCGCCTCGAAACCGTGTCTACGCCATAGGCAAGCAACTTGTTATCCGGACTGATATTGAATCCTGTGGCAGAATAGTAGGCATGATCCTTCGCCATAGCATCCACATCCAGCAGTATTTCCTCAGGCGCATCCATGCTGCCCTTTTTCCGGCAATATTTATAATACTGTTCCCCTTCTTCGCTTCTGGTATAATAAAAATAGCCATTTTTGAAAACCGGAACCGACTCATCTTTTTCCTTGATTCGCCCCTTCATTTCAGCAAACAAATCTTCCTGAAATTGTTTGGTGCCGGCCATCATGGCATCTTTATACGCATTCTCCTCACTAAGATACCCGACAACCTGATCACGATCAGGACCTTCGCTAAAAAAGTCGGCCATCCAGTAGTATTCATCGATGCGTACATCACCATGCATACCCGTATCGTAGGGTTTCTGATCAGCAACGGGAGGGGTTATATTTGGCCAATTATATGTTTGTTTCACTTTAAATAGGGTTACATCAAAAAACGATAACTGCGAAAATCACAAAAAAAATTCGCATTCACCTATTTTTTGGCATGTTATCTCAAAAAGAAAACTGCCGGCTCCATATCCGGAACCGGCAGTTTTCTGCCTACAAATAATTTTCAAAAAAAGCTAGGCGAAATCTTAGTCCTTAATATTGAACAAAACCTTTGCTTCCTCATAACTAAGTTTTTCATAATTCATCCGCACCGCCTGTCCTCCAGGTATCACAACATAACGGAATTCGTAGGTTGTCGATGGCTCAACAGTCGCCTCAATCGGCGTCGACCAGATTCTTAGTTTTTCGACATTCAAAGAAAAATCGATGTATTCTTCTGTAAACTTAGACTTAATACTCAATGGAAGCTGACGAACGTTATTGTCGCCCAGGTTAACCTTTGCATAAACAAGCACAACACCTTTGTCCAGAATGTCCTGCGTGATGCGGGGCGCCGTCACGTCAATATAGGAACGAACGATGCTGTTGAAATCCATTTTGCTCCATGTCCCGGCCTTAGCCCAGCTTGAATAAAAAACATTGGCACTCCCTGCCGGTCCTGCCGGTCCTGCGGCTCCATCCTTTCCTGGCGTGCTAACGCCTGCTGGCCCCTGTGGTCCTTCCGGGCCCTTACAAGCCTGTACAAACACCAAGCCTATTATTAAAATTGCTAACGTAAATTGTTTTTTCATTGCTCTCATTTTCTCTTATTCGGATGGTTTTCTGCTAAAAATTAAGGCGAAGATGCTGATTTGGCCGGTCATAAGCAAAAAATGAGCCGGATTTAGGATCGCGGTAGTCACAAAATAGTCCGGGTTACATTATCTTTGGTTTTCGTTTATCAAAAATCTTATGGAGAAACCCACCCAAAAGCTATTTTTACTCGACGCCATGGCGTTGATTTACCGTGCACATTTTGCTTTTATAAAAGCTCCCAGAATCACGTCCAAGGGAATGAATACCAGCGCCGTATTTGGCTTCACCAATACGTTGCTGGAAGTTTTACAAAAGGAAAAACCGACGCACATTGGTGTAGCTTTTGATACTTCTGCTCCCACATTCAGGCATATTGAGTATCCGGCTTACAAAGCGCAGCGTGAAGCACAACCGGAAGATATTAGCGTCGCGATTCCCTATGTCAAGAAATTGTTGGAAGCCATGTGCATACCGATTCTTGTTCTGGACGGTTTTGAGGCCGATGACATTATCGGAACCATTGCCAAGGAGGCTTCCAAGGAAAACTTTGAGGTTTTCATGATGACGCCTGACAAGGACTTTGGACAGCTGGTGGAAGAGCATGTGCATATTTACAAGCCGGCTTTCATGGGTAAAGGAGCCGAAAAGCTGGGTGTCAATGAAGTCCTGGAACGCTGGCAGATCAAACGCATCGATCAGGTGATTGATATGTTGGGGCTGATGGGTGATGCCGTTGATAACATTCCCGGGATCCCCGGTGTTGGTGAGAAAACCGCCCAAAAACTCATTGCAGAATACGATACCATTGAAAATCTGATCGCTCATGGCCATGAAATAAAGGGTAAACTGGGTGAAAAAGTCCGTGAACATGCGGATCAGGCACTTCTGAGCAAGAAGCTAGCGACCATTGACATCACGGTCCCGGTTCCTTTCGATGCGGAAGACCTGACGATATGCGGTGCGAACCGTGACAAAGTAAATGCACTCTTTGACGAACTTGAATTCAAAACGCTACGTCAGCGGATTCTCGGAAGTGATGCACCGACCTCTAGTACCCCAGCGCCGCAGGTTAAGGTGGTGGATAAAAAAGGCCAGTACGATTTGTTTGGAAACCCGGCTGCTGCCGAAATGGCAACGCCAACCCAGCAGGACAAAGATATTTCCAATTTTGAGGCTTCTGGAGAAGAACAGGAAGAATCTACGATTACTGCCCCGAGAAAAACCATTGACAATACCTTCCATCGTTATCACACGGTTGATACGCCGGAAACAATGAAAAGCCTGGCGCACTACCTGAGCCTTCAGACGGCTTTTTGTTTCGACACCGAAACAACATCTCTGGAAACGATCGATGCCGATCTGGTAGGCTTGTCTTTTGCCTATATTCCCGGTGAGGCTTTTTACGTGCCAGTTCCCGCAAATAAGGAGAAAGCACAGGAAATTGTCGAATATTTCAGAGAAGTATTTGAAAATGAATCCATTGAAAAAATCGGACAAAATGTAAAATATGACATTCTTGTTCTGAAAAACTATAACATCGAGGTAAAGGGCAAGTTGCAGGATACCATGCTGGCACATTATCTGCTGGAACCCGACAAACGCCACGGCATGGATATTCTGGCGGAAACTTACCTGAATTATGAACCCGTTTCGATCACAACACTGATCGGCAAAAAGGGCGTAAAACAAGGCAACATGCGTGACGTTTCCATTCCCGAAGCGACGCAATATGCCGGGGAGGATGCCGACATTACCTTACAGTTGAATACTATTTTTGCCAAAGAGCTGCCAAAGTATAACGCACAAAAATTGTTCGAAACGGTAGAAATGCCTTTGGTTCAGGTGCTCGCATCGATGGAAAACACTGGTGTAAGACTCGATACCAATGCTTTAGCTGAAATGTCGCAGGTGTTGGAAGGCGATTTGCGTAAAACAGAATCCGAGATATTTGAAATAGCAGGACAATCCTTCAATATCGGTTCTCCCAAACAATTGGGAGAAGTGCTTTTCGATAAAATGAAACTGATCGATAAGCCTAAAAAAACCAAGACCGGGCAATATGCGACGGGCGAGGAAATTCTCTCGGAACTGGAAGGCCAGTTTGAAATTGCAAGAAAAATCCTGGATTACCGTGAGTTGCAGAAGTTGAAATCAACCTACGTCGATGCACTACCCACGCTGGTTAGTCCGCGCACGGGGCGTATCCACACTTCCTATAACCAGGCAGTCGCGGCGACGGGGCGACTTAGTTCGACCAATCCAAACCTTCAGAACATTCCGATCCGCACGCCGCGCGGAAGAGAAATCAGGAAAGCCTTTGTACCGGATAATGAAGACTTCCAGATTCTTTCTGCCGATTATTCGCAGATTGAGCTACGTATCATGGCAGCGTTCAGCGAAGATGCCAGTATGATCGAGGCCTTTAACCAGGGACGCGATATTCACGCGACAACGGCAAGTAAAGTGTTTAAAGTAGATCTTCCCGATGTAACTTCTGATATGCGGCGGAAGGCCAAGATGGTCAACTTTGGTATTATTTATGGTATTTCGGCCTTTGGTTTGGGACAGCGCCTTGCCATCCCGCGAGGTGAAGCTTCCGAGATTATCAAGTCGTACTTCGAAGAATTCCCTGCGGTAAAAAGCTATATGGATCAGGTGGTTATCGACGCGCGCGAAAATCATTATGTCCAGACGATTTTGGGACGCCGCAGGTATCTGCCCGACATCAATTCACGCAATCAGACCAACCGTGGCTTTGCGGAGCGAAATGCGATCAATGCGCCCATTCAGGGTTCCGCGGCCGATATGATCAAAGTGGCGATGATTAACGTCCACAACTTTATCAAACAGGAAAAACTTCGTTCGCGCATGATTTTGCAGGTGCATGATGAATTGGTGTTCGATGTTCATCGCGATGAAATCGAACTGATCAAAGAAAAAGTGGACGAGCTGATGCGTACGGCTATTCCGTTAGCCGTTAAAATGGAAACAGGAATCGGCGTTGGGGCCAACTGGCTTGAAGCGCATTGATGTGCCAAAGACTTAATATCTTGTAGTAAATACATGCTACAAATCATTCATCCGGTATTTAGATTGATGTTTCGATCAATTTCTAAATACCGGATGAATAATGAATTTGCTTGGTTCTGGGCAATCAGTTCATCATAACGAATGATGAACTGGCCTGCTGCTGAGCATTTTTTATTTTAATCACAAAGGAACCTGCCTGGTTCCTGATGCCAGGCAAGGAAATTTGCTTGTCATCCGCAAGGGTATACGCATTATTTTGATAGATGATATTCCCTGTCACATCACAAACCTGCACGCTTAAACTTTCCCCCTTCGTGTGACCTGAGACAAGGAATTTTAGGTCTCTGGCCCGTGCAGGGTTAGGAAACGGTATCACAGCAAGCACTTCACTGAATCCCTTTACACCAATGATGCGGCTGTATGAACTACTTCCATCCCCATCCAC
Organism: Dyadobacter sp. LHD-138; assembly: GCF_030929615.1. GTDB lineage: Bacteria > Bacteroidota > Bacteroidia > Cytophagales > Spirosomataceae > Dyadobacter. The sequence goes on from NZ_JAVFVU010000007.1 coordinate 223,664, forward strand.
CTGCTTCAGGCGATAATAAGTGTAGTCTGCCTCCACATTGGGATCTGTTAGTTTATAAGAAACATTTTGGGATGAGTAATTTTTGCCTTTCACAGAACCAACAACCTGAAAACCATTGGCTGGGTTTAAGGTTCGCTCAACGTCAAAATGATCATTATTAACTTCCTCAGTGGTGGTCCAGCTAAGCAAAACCTGCGACTGATCCAAGCGTACTCCATTGAATTCAATCAGCTTTACAGGCAACGGTGACGCCAGTAAACAGGAAGAACCACAATCCTGGGTAGCACTGGCACGCCCATTGATCAAAACGTTTCTCCTGCGCGCAGTTAGGGCACGTATTCTATCATTGCCCGCTTCATTTCTGCCTACCAATCGATTCCCAGGTTGCCTTGCCGTTGAAACAGATCTACCGGTTATTCGGTTTTTGATTTGCCCAGCCGCTCTTGGCAAATGTTGTGACATTGCGAATGTAGAAATCAAAGTCAATACCAGTATTGTTACCCATAATCCCGCGCTTTTTTGAAGTAGGATCATGGATTTATTACCTTATTGGTGATTCTATTCCATCCCGTAGCCTGACCAGCACTAAACTTACCGGCGTTACTTATAGTATAGGGATATATTTCCAAACTACCGTATTCGAAACTAATGGCTTCCACCTGGCAGCTGCAATCCTCTACAAGGTCTGTCGAAAAAGCTTTTACAGCCGCATTTCTTAGAATTATTTTATGGGCCACATTTCTTTTTGGGCTACCATCCAAGGCTATGGTTACGATCTCTATGTCCATCAAATCCCCCTGGCATTGGGCTAGAAAGAATCTGGCTGAAGAAAGGTCGCCTTTCTTGGCAATTGTGAGCGGTGCAAAAACGATAGCACCAGCACCAGCACTTGGACTGCCGATATTGAGGGCCTTCTCTGTGTCAAATCCCGCACTTGAAAGCGTAGCATAGTTAGCCAAAATAGGATTGCCTCCTACACCGACGTCGACCACCCCGGGAGCCTCATTAGGGCTGGCACCGGTGGTGATGACGTTTCCGTTCGATTTGGTGGCTTTAAGGAAAAGCCTACCTTGGGCTTGTACTTCTTCACTAAGGATAACACAAAAGAGCACGGCTATCGCCATGTAAAAATTTTTCATAATTTAGATGGATTGGTTTACTTCTCGTGAATTTAGGATAACTTTTCATATAAAAGAGAACCGTTGCAAGAATAACTATGCAACGGTTCGATTAATCTAACTTAAGCTTATTTCAAATCTGTATCACTATTTCAGGACTAGTCACTATCCCATTACTGTTTCTTCTCTTTCGTTTATTTAGCCAGCCACACCGCATCGTTGATATCATCTTTACCCGCGAATTGTCTGTCAATTGCTGCTTTGTAATTCTCAGGATTGAAAGTACGTTCAGAGGTAGGATACTGCCACCGCGAAGCGATTCGTCCCGAATTCCCTGTACCGACACCCGTCATAAATTTAGGAAAACCGGTTCGTCTGAAATTAAAATAAGCCTCCATGCCCGAGTTCATAAAGAAAGCCAGGTATTTCTGCGTCAGAATCTGTTCCAGTCCGGTAACATTGTTGCCGCCATATTTAATCAAGGGCTGGCCATAGTAGGCATCAAAGTTGAAATTAACATTATAACTGACAAAATCAGCTGCGTCCCGTCCTCCTGTCCTGGTATATCGCATGGGATTTGCCCCATCCTTGATCCCGTAAAAGCCAAGAGACGCTTTAATTCCTTTTTGATACCATTCTTCGGCACTTCCGGTTGCCCATCCCCGATTGATCCCTTCGGCAATGTTGAAGCACATTTCAGGGTATCCAATGATATACGCACTTTCTCCGATATAATTGGTATAATAACGCGAACGGCTCTGGAAGGAATAGGCGCCTGGCGCAAACCCTGTCCCATTATCAATACCCGCCTTGGCCGACATATCCGCCAAATCCTCTCCTGAACTCGCTCCGACGAACGCGGTGAAATCAGATGGAAGTTTTCCGGCTTTCAATTGGGCACCCGCAGGCTCCGTAGTAACCATTACGCGTGGATCTTTCCTTTCAGACAAGAGCCCAACATAAGTAGCGGCCATGTTCTGCCGGGTTGCGTCAAATCCGAAGTTATCGGGATTCGAAGGATATTTATTAAAATTGTTTGACACAAATTCGAGGTTATCTGCAAGTCCCTCCGGTAATGGATATTTCGTTGGATTGTTTAACATTTCAGCAAACTGTGCTTTCACGTTCATGCCCGCCTCGGCTTCCTTCTTGCTTAACCGTATCAACATTCTTAACCGGAATGCATTGATTACTTTTTGCCATTTTGCCAATTTGCCCGCAAAATAAAAGTCCCCCGTAACATCCGTTTCCCCTTTGGCGATCAAAGACGTAATCTCACTATTAGACTCATCCAGCCATTTCAGTATCTGGATGTAAATATCCTTTTGTGAATCATACTTGGGTTCAAGATTTTCACGACCCAACAGGGCTTCATTCATCGGCAGATCACCGGTACGAACGGACATCTGGTCCATAAAAAACGCCCTGAAAAATTTACCCAAAGCTGCATAGCCGTTGATATCGGCAGCACCCGTTTTCTTGTGTTCCAGTTCCATCTGCACCACGTTTTTTAATGTGGAATAATGGTTCGTAAATGCCGACCACTGATATTCGTTGTTGCCATAATAATTATAATTAATGGCATAAAACTGGTTCCAGCGCATTTCCGAACTGAAAGGTCTCCCCGTATTATTATACATATCAAATTCAATCCCCTGTAAAATAAGGGAAGCCGGTGCAGAAGTAGCACGATTAGGGTCAATTTCCAGCTCCTCGAAGCTCTTTTCACAACCTGTCAGCAACAAGGCTGTGAACGTAAAAAGTGGGAATATTATCTTTTGAAAACGCATGATCGTCGTGTTAAAGTTTTTAAATCTGTATCCTGATTCACTTAAAAAGTAAGATTAACATTGATTCCATAACGGCGCATGGACGGCGTCTGCGGACTTGATTCTCCGCCAGATATATACTGGTTCAAATCAATATCCTTCTTCTCCGCGAAGTAAAGCAGGTTTCTACCTACCAGAGAAACTGAAGCGTTACGGACGATTTTGGATTTCGCCAGCCAGCTTGCTGGAACCGAATACCCGATCACGACCTCTCTAAGCATGGCAAAAGAACGGCTCATAAGATTTCCTTCATCCGAATTGTAATAGCGGCTCACCCAATCCTGTACGTATTGTTTTGTTGCATTCGGTGCAAAGGTCAACTCCGACATGTTGGTAATTTTGCCGTCCGTATCGAAATTAAGTGCTTTGCCATTGCTGATCTGCACGCCTTCGCCCAGGTAGTTTTTACTATCTTTCGAACCCGCTTTGAATCCTTCCCAATCCTTTAAACGGGCTTCTCCTAAAGCGCCCTCACCCAATTGTGCATTGCGCCCTCCACGGAACGTCTGTTTCTGCACATGATTGGAAATAACCCCACCGATACGTCCGTCGAACTGAAAGCTGAAACTGATATTTTTGTAAGCAAACTTGTTATTGATACCAAACACAAACTTGGGGTTTATATAACCCAGGAACTGACTCACAGGCGAATAAACAGGTCTTCCGGATGCATCATTGATAATTTGTCCGTCGGGTGTATGAGCAAAGGCGCGACCGTAAAATTTATCCAGCCTGTCGCCCTCTTTGAAAAAGGTATTTAATTCGTTAACCCCTGGATAAATATTTTTCAAAACCTCCTTATAGGTAGAATAATTGGCCACAACATCCCAGTTTAGTCCGCCAGCGCTTTTTAACACTGATCCGGTCAATGCAATTTCCAATCCAGTTTTTTGGGTATTCACACCATTAACCAGGTAAGAATTATAACCGGTTGTCGAGGAAATCGGCAAAGGATAAATCCGCGGCCCTTCATTGGAAATAAAGTAGGTCATATCCAGCCCGATCCTGTTCTTCAAAACCCTGATGTCAATTCCCATTTCGGTTTGCGAAGTGGTACTTGGTACAATCCCCGGGTTGTTTAGTGTATTTGTAAAATAAGCAGCAGGCGTATTGTTATAGGTAAACGGGGTGGAATACACCGCGGCATTCTGGTAACTCGGCCCTCCGTAAGGTGAGTAATACTGATCTCCGTAACCGATCGGATTTCCGCCCCCTAATGCCGGCGTAGTACCAATGTCTGCGGTGGTCAGACCGTCTTTCACATTGGCATAAGACCCGCGAAGTTTCAGGAAAGAAATCACTTCCGGTACCGGGAGGTAATCCGACAAAACAGTGGACGCGGCAACCGAGGGATAAAAGAAGGTATTGTTTCCCGCTGGCAGTGTTGAAAGCTTATCCAAACGTCCGGTTGTTGAAATCGTGAAATAATCCTTATAGCTAAAATCAGCCGAATAATAGGCAGAATTCACACGCATATCCGACATAAAATTCGATGTTTTAACCGGCCTTAAAGAGTTGTTAAAATTGTAAAGACCAGGCACATTCAAATAATCAGTCGAGCCATATTGGGAATTGTATGAAAAAGTACGCAGGTTACCACCAGCCCATATCTTGGCATTGAAACCTTTAAAAAGATCTTTGTCAAATTTAACCAGTAGATCGGTATTATTTTCAAACAAATCCCGGCGGTCTTCGCGGTAGTCACCCTTGGCTTCTTCCCTTCCGTATGAAGTAGCGGAGTAAGGCATTTTTTCATTCCTGAACAAATTCCATGTGGTGACCTGCGTACGCAAGGTGGCTTCCAGGAAGCTGTTTATTTTAAACGTCATCGCAGCCTGACCAATGATATCCGTTTTCTGATGACCGCGCAGCCATTCATAACTCATAAAATACGGATTGTTGTAACGCTGATATTCCGCATAAATTTGCTGAATACCCTCTTTACCCGGCTGCCAGTAGTTCCGCATATCGTCCACGTTCCAGTCCGCACCGGCCCAGAAAATCATGTTGTAGATAATGGAGTTAGGCCCGTAATTTACGTCGGGAATATTGGGTGAATACTGGCGGTTGTATTGCAGGCCAGATTCAAATTTCCAGCGGTCCGAGAATTTATAATCCGCTGTAATATTGAAGTTTGTAATATTCAGCTTCGTATTGGGAACAATCCCTTTCTGGTAGATATTCGAAACAGAAAAACGGATATTGTGTTTTTCACCAGATGCAGCAACCGACACGTTATTGGTCGATAAAATCCCTGGTTCCAGAAAACGTCTGAGATTATCCTTTCCGCGGTTAATCCAGGGTGTTGCCGAGCGTACTTTTGTTACAGGATCCACCGGACTGTCATACTGTGGGATCAGCTGTCCTTCAAATTTTGGGCCCCAGCCACCGTCATAATCTCCGTCATTCAAACCACCACCTTTTCCATCGCCAAAGGCATAGCGGCCATGATCACCCGGGCCATACTCGTCCTGTACTTTTGGAATCGAGTAAAAGCCTTTGTCCATCATCGTCGATGAATTAAAATCCACGAAAAAGCCACGTTTGTCTTTTGTCCCTCTCTTGGTCGTGATCAAAATGGCGCCGTTTTTACCTCTGAATCCGTAAAGTGCCGACGCGCTGGCACCTTTCAATACCGAATAGGTTTCGATATCATCCGGACTGACATTCCAGGTATCCGAATTAACCGGCACACCATCTACTACAAAGAGTATGTCGGTGTTACCACGAAGGTTAATATTCGGCTTTCTCAGCAGTTCCGGCTGTGCACCGATGGTCAAACCGGCCACTTTCCCAGCCAAAGCATTGATGGCGTTCGGCTCACGGGCCTTTATGGTCGAAGCACCGTCAACCGACTGAATCGCGACACCAATACGCCGGACGTCCTTTTTGATACCCAATGCCGTTACAACCACTTCACTAAGTTGCTTGGAATCAACACCAAGGACCACATCCAGTTTGGTACGGGAGTTAAGCGCAACTTCTTCGGTTGCAAACCCAACAAAAGAAAAAATTAAAACAGCATTTCCGTCGGCAACAGTTAATTCGTAAACTCCCTGCGCATTGGTACCGGTACCTTCCTTGGTACCCTTTACAATAACACTGGCACCGGGAACCGGCTCGCCTGTACTTTTATCGGAAACTTTTCCGGATACTTTGACCTGCCCAAATACCTGAAAAGAGCAGAAGAGCAGCATTAACATTAATACGGCCCTGGGATGAGTAGAAGAATGGATCATATAGAGTTTATGGTTTATTGTTAAACGCAAAACTAGCAAACCAACATTACCCCAATAGTGAGATAATGTTAAGTATATGTAAACTTCATCTAAAAAAAAGTAAAGAACAAGAAAAATTTAAAATTTTATAAAATACTATATTGCAACCGATTACAATCGATACAGCTATCAAACGAGTCTCTGAATAGTAAACTCAAGTTTATAATAACATCATCAAATGATGTTAACAAAATAATATTGCCAAATTCAACAAATAAGGAATCCGACGGTACAATACGAAGGTTTACTTCAAAATCGATATACCTACCGTTATGCTTTAAACGTATGCCACTTGCTAAATCAATTTTTCTGCATATTTATAGCCACTTCCGGTGTTTAACAGCAATACCGTTTCGTCCGGGCTGATCCATTTGTTAGCCATGGCTTTGCGCATGGCGGGTACGAGCGCGCCGCCTTCCGGCGCTGCAAACAGGCCCTCTTTTTTAGCAAGTATCTTCACACCTTCGCGTAGCTCATCTTCCGTAACCGAAACTGCAAATCCTTTCGACGCTGTTAACACTTCCATAATCTGTCTTTCTGCGAAAGGAGAAGGCACTACAAGACCGTTGGCCACAGAAGGTTTGGCCTGATAGGCCGATGCGTTTTGATGTTTACCTTCAAACGACCAAACCATGGGCTGACAATTTTCGGTTTGAACGGCGATCAGTTTTGGAAATTTACCGGTGATCCAGCCAGCCGCTTTCATTTCATGAAACGCTTTCCATAAGCCGATCAGCCCGGTTCCGCCTCCGGTTGGATACAAAATAACGTCCGGCAACTGCCAGTTCATTTGCTCCGCGATTTCAAAACCCATCGTTTTTTTTCCTTCCAGACGGTAAGGTTCCTTCATGGTGGATACGTCAAAATATCCCTTCTCAGCCTTGATCTGCGTAACCAGTTTTCCGCAATCATTTATCAGTCCGTCAACGAGAATTAATTCCGCCCCGAAATACCGGCATTCCTGCTTGAAAATTTCAGGCGTGTGCCGCGGCATGACCACGGTCACTTCAATATTGGTTTTGGCGCAATAGGCAGCCAATGCCCCGCCTGCGTTGCCAGCGGTTGGTACAATACATTTCGTGATGCCCAATTCCTTCATCTTCGAAACGGCCACGGCCTGTCCGCGTGCCTTAAAAGAACCGGTCGGGTTCAGAGATTCGTCTTTTAAGAGCAGCTTATGCGGTCCGCTAGCTTTCGCCAGGTTTTCAAGTGATAAGAGAGGCGTCATCCCCTCGCCCAGCGTAACCACATTCGCGGGATCGAGCACGGGAAGAAATTCAAAATACCGCCAAAGAGAAGATTCCCGGCCTTTCAAAACATTTTTATCTACTTTTTCCGAGAAATCATATTTTGCATAAAGAGGTGCCTTCCAGCCCTCTTTATCGTTCTCACAAAAGGTCTGAACCTGCCTATGATCGAATTTTTCCTTACTGATCGCGCATTCAAGATGCGATATGTGGGAGGCGAGATTGACGGTGGTTTCCATACGCAGTGACGTTATTTTACTTCAAAAGTAGCGTTTGTGTCTTACAACCTTTCGCGTTGGAAAGTTGTCCTTCAAAATACAAAATAAGTTACAACACAAACGGATTTTGAAAAAATACTATGAAAAAACTCTTATCACTTTTCATTCTGGCGACTTTCCTCACTTCCTGCGGATCCAAAAAGGAAGTTTCCCCTGCGTCGGCAAGAATTGAGATATGGTCGGCCGGATGTGCATCTTTTGGCAAGGTTGCAGGTGGTTATGCAATTTCCGGTATGTGCTGCGAACGCGTTGAAATGCCGTTCTTTGCGCTAAAAAACGGGGCTTCCTTTTCAGCCAGAGGTAAATATTTTGCATCGAGAGAAGGAAAATCAAAAGAGCTACCCATTACGATCACTGGAAATTTATCGGCAGACGCGCAGACATTAACGCTCAACTATGCAGTTGATAACGTCCCAAAATCCTTCACGATGAAAATCGGCAAACCGGTGATGGCATGTTATTGTGGTTGTGGTTAATTTCAGTAGTCATTCTGATTGGTTGTTTTGAAATAGAAAATTGAATTTTCTCACAAAAAAATCTTATGCACTCAAGGCTGACATGGGAATTTTCTATTGCAGTTGTTCCAGTGAATGATTTAACACCTAAGACCAAGCAGAACATTCGGCACCGGGCACATCATTTGATTCAATCGATAAATTGTAATACTTTTGACTACCCCAAGTCACAGAATTAATACAATAAAAAATTGAAATCTGCTGCGTCGATATTACTTGTTCTACTTTTAATATTTGGCTGTTCGCAGGAACAACCAAAACAGTTCACCATCGGGTTTTCTCAGTGCACCGGTGCCGATAACTGGCGCAAAACAATGCAGGGAAATATGTATCGGGAATTGTCCTTTCATCCCGAAATTAACTTTGTCATGAAAGATGCCGGCGGCCAAAGTACCCGACAGATCGAACAGATAAAAGAACTGGTTGATCAAAAAGTAGACCTGCTGATTGTGTCGCCAAACGAGGCCAAACGCATTACGCCCGCCGTCGAGAAAGCCTATGAAAGTGGTATTCCGGTGATTATTGTCGACCGGAGAACGACGTCAGATCAGTATACCGCTTATGTCGGAGCGGAAAATGTGGAGGTTGGACATACGGCCGGGATTTATGCCAATACGATCCTGAACGGCAAAGGAAATGTCGTTGAAATCAGCGAACTTCCTGGTTCATCCGCAGACATTGACCGGCACAAAGGTTTCATTGAAACGATTAACCGATTTCCCGGTATTCATCTGGTTGCCAAACTGGATGGTGATTGGGATAAGTATTCTTTTGAAGACGAGTTGACCGGCATATTAAAAAAGGATCCAACCATCGACTTTATCTTTTGTCAGAACGACCGAAGGGCCATCAGCGCCTTTAAAATCTGTAAAAAGCTCGGTCTTGAAAAAAGAATTAAGATTATCGGTGTCGATGGATTAAATGGAAAAAATGAAGGCATTGATCTCGTTGATCGCGATATTCTGAACGCAACGATCATTTATCCGACCGGTGGCGAAGAATCCATCCGGACTGCAATCGCGATCCTGCAAAAACAACCTTTCAAACGCGAAAACCGTTTGCAAAGCACGCTGATTGATTCGTCCAATGTCAGGATTATGAAACTTCAGAACGAGAAGGTAATCGCACAACAGGAAGATATTGAAAGAAGACAGCATAAGATTGAAGAACAAAGGGCGATTTCTGAGAATCAGTCGGTAATTATTTACGCCATTTCCTTTACGCTGGCCCTCGCGCTGCTTTTTGGTGCGCTATCGTTTTATTCCTTACGGGAAAATAGAAAAATCAATAAACGGCTTGAAAAACAGAATCATGAAATATCGGACCAACGGGATCAGATCACCCAACTGGCCGATAAATCAAGGGTTGAACATGAAGCCAAATTGAAGTTTTTCACCAACATCTCGCATGAATTCCGCACACCGCTGACCTTGATCCTGGCCCCGATCGAGGATTTACTCGGCAATGATAAAATCAAAGATTCGCTGATCAAACAGGAATTAACTTTAATCCGGAAAAATACGCTGCGGTTGTTAAGGCTCGTCAATCAGCTCATGGACTTCCGTAAAATTGAAGGTCAAAAAATGATGATCCGGGCAAGCGAGCAAAATCTGGTTGCCTTTATTCAGGATATCATGACTTCTTTTGAAAAAATAGCGTCAAAGCGAAAAATTGATTTCCGCCTGATTACCCCCGATCCGCAGATCATGGCCTGGTTTGACGCCAACATGCTCGATAAAGTTATTTTCAACCTGCTTTCCAATGCTTTCAAGTTTACAACCGACAAAGGACGTATATATATTCACGTAAAGGCATCTTCCCCATCGCAAGCGCAGATCATCGTGGAAGACAACGGCGTCGGGATGACGGCCTCGGAAGTACAGCATGCCTTTGAAATTTTTTACCAGGGTGAAGGAAGTTATAAAACCCTCGGAACCGGTCTGGGACTTGCACTTTCAAAAGAGCTGATCAATTTGCATCACGGTGAAATTTCCGTTCAAAGCGAGCGCGGCAAGGAAACCCGTTTTACCATAGTGCTTCCGTTGGGCAGCGGCCATTTTCAGGAAAGTGAGTTATGGAATGAACCAACGGAGGAAATTTCTCTTGTCAGAAATATGGAGCCCGCCGAAGAGCCGACCCCTGAGTCCTCAGAACTTGACGCCGGTACGCATCACGAACAAACGGTATTATTGATCGAAGACAATGAGGATTTGATACGTCTGGTAGAACAGAAATTGCAAAGCAGCTATTTCGTTGTCAAAGCCGCCGATGGCGAAGAGGGCTTGAAGCTTGCCTTTGATCAAATTCCCGACCTCATCGTTTGTGATATCATGCTTCCGGGAAAAGACGGACTTAGCGTAGCTTCTGTATTGAAATCTGATTTCCGGACATCACACATTCCGATCATCCTACTGACCGCCAAAAACACGACGGAACAACAAATTGAAGGAATTCAGACCGGTGTGGACGCCTATATCACCAAACCGTTCAACCTGCAATACGTCGAAGAAGTTATTAAAACGTTGCTAAAAAACCGTTCGCTTTTACGCGAGCATTATACCAGCGAACTTCCTTTGGAAACCACGCAGGTCAACAATCCCAATAAGCTCGACAAAAAATTTGTAACGGAATTTACAGCCTACATCGAACAGCATTACGGAAACTCGGATCTGAATGTTGAAGAAATCGGTCGCGACCTGGGGATGTCCAGGGTGCAGCTGTATCGAAAAGTCAAGGCCTTGCTGGGTTTCAGCGTCAACGAATACATCCAGCAAGTACGCCTGAACAAGGCCCGTTTTTTACTGCGACGCAACGACCTCACCGTTGCCGACATCGCTTACAGCGTCGGATTTTCGTCCCCCACTTATTTCTCCACGGCCTTCAAAGCCAAATACAATCAAACACCGCTGGAATACAAGAACAGCTGATCCTTTCAATTTTGTTTCATCCATTCTTTGCATTGTACTATTTTTTAAAACCGGCGCCCACCGTATGTATCAATTTTTAAACTTCGTGTATCAAAATTGAAATAACGTGTTAACAATTTTTCCTTGAATTTGTTCTAAAACACTCATTTTCATTAAAATACCGCGAAAAGGTTACACTGTATCAAACTTTAACTTTTTTGATATATTATTTAGTTATTCAAAGTAGTCCGTGGCCGTAGTTTTGACAAAAAAATCAGAACTACGAATGAAAAACAGCAAAGTATTAGTTTGGTCAATCGTTGTGGCATTGGGAGGTTTCCTCTTTGGATTTGACACGGCGGTGATCTCGGGAGCGGAAAAAGCAATCCAGATCCTATGGCAGCTCAGCGCGGTTGAGCACGGATTCACAGTTTCCATAGCACTTATAGGTACTGTCCTTGGCGCGATGTTAGGCGGTATTCCGGCCGACAGACTTGGCCGTAAACAAACATTGTTCTGGATCGCGGTATTGTATCTGGTATCTTCACTCGGTTCCGCACTTGCCCACGACTGGTACTTATTCCTTTTGTTCCGTTTTATGGGCGGCCTGGGCGTCGGCGCTTCATCCGTAGCGGCACCGATGTACATCTCCGAAATCTCCCCGGCACGTTCCCGCGGTAAAATGGTTGGGCTGTTTCAGTTCAATGTAGTGTTCGGGATTCTGATCGCCTATTTCTCCAACTATTTCATGCAGGATATGGGTGACAATGCCTGGCGCTGGATGCTGGGAATACAGGCGCTTCCTTCCATCATTTTCCTGCTGGCCATTTTGTATGTCCCTGAAAGTCCGCGCTGGCTTATCATGAAAAAAGGAAAAGTGGATGAAGCCCGCGAGATACTGGAATTAATAGACGCAGAAATCAGCGAGGAAACACTTTCCGATATTCTTGCCACCACAAAAAGTACGCAGAGTCAGCCAAAGGCAAAACTCTTTTCAGCAAAATACAAATCACCGGTCGGCCTGGCGATCATGTTCGCGATTTTCAATCAGGTTTCCGGTATCAACGCTATCATCTATTACAGTCCCCGCATTTTTGAAATGACCGGCCTCGGTACCAAATCAGCGTTTTTATCCTCTGCCGGCATCGGATTTGTGAATTTTGCCTTTACGCTGCTCGCCATCAATTTTATCGACCGTTTTGGCAGAAGAACCTTAATGCTCATCGGTTCCGTTGGTTTGATCATAACGCTCAGTCTTGTTGCCAGAGCCTTCTTCATTCAGGATTTCACAGGCGTTCCGGTTTTCCTTTTTGTTTATATCGCGTTTTTCGCTTTCTCACAGGGCGCTGTGATCTGGGTATTCATTTCCGAAATTTTCCCCAATGAAGTCAGAGCTAACGGCCAGGCGCTCGGAAGTTTCACCCACTGGTTTATGGCTGCACTGGTCGCTTTCTCCTTCCCCATTATTGCAGAATATCTCGGCGGCGGCATCACGTTTTCCTTTTTCGCTGTCATGATGGTACTCCAACTGGTTTTTGCCTGGCGGGTTATGCCGGAAACAAAAGGCACGTCCTTGGAGCGACTTGAAAAAACAATGGTTTTACACTAATCCAACCCACAAAACATATGACACCTGCAATCGTAATTTTCGGTGAAATGTTATGGGACATGCTCCCCTCAGGCAAACAGCCCGGCGGTGCGCCCATGAACGTAGCCATCCATTTAAAAAACTTCGGATTAAACCCAGCCTTCATCAGCCGTGTGGGCACAGATGACCTGGGTGTGGAACTCACCGATTATCTGAACCGTAAAGGCTTATCGACTGAATATGTGCAGATCGGCGAAACGCACCTGACCGGCATTGTAAAGGTTAACCTGACCGATAAGACCGAAGTAGCCTACAAAATTGTGCAGCCTGTTGCCTGGGATTACATCCAGCCAGATCAAAAAATGACGGAGCTGGTCGAAAACTCAGAGGTTTTCCTGTACGGAAGTCTGGCTGTGCGCAATCAGCAAACGAAAGAAACGCTTTACAGTTTACTGGAAAAAGCCCGGCTTAAAGTTTTTGATGTAAACCTGCGACCGCCGCACTATGACCGTGCGACCATCGAATACCTGATGGGTAAAGCGGATATCGTTAAAGTAAATGAACATGAACTTAGCATTGTAGCGGGTTGGTACGGCATACTTCCGGATACCCAAACGCAGATGAAATTTCTGGCTGATAAGTTCGACCTCCGGATGATCTGTCTTACACTTGGTGCTGCCGGAGCAATGGTTTTGGATGCAGACGGCTTTACAAGTCAGGGTGGTTATGAAGTAGAAGTGCAGGATACCATCGGCAGCGGCGACTCATTTCTGGCCATGTTCCTCAAACACATCCTGGCTGGCTCGTCCGTTGTCACAGCCCTGAAAAATGCCTGTGCAGTGGGCGCGCTCGTAGCAACCTACCAGGGCGCTACCCCTTCGATTTCAGAATACGAACTTGAGAAATTCCTGAGTAACTAATCGATCAACTTATACATCTATGAAAAAACAACTACAACTGGTGGTACTGTCCATCCTGTGCTCCATGCAGATAGTCTGGGCACAAACCAAAGGTACCGTCACGGGTACAGTCAAAGCTTCCGACGGGCTAACATTGCCGGGTGTCAGCATCCTTGAAAAAGGTACAACAAACGGCGCCATCACGGATGTGGATGGAAAATACTCGATTTCTGTTTCCGGAACGGCAACGCTGGTATTCTCCTACGTGGGAATGATTGCGCAGGAACTTCCGGTAGGTAATAATTCCAAACTGGATGTGACGCTGGAATACGATTCCAAGAATCTTGGTGAGGTGGTGGTGGTGGGTTATACTTCTTCCAAAAAAGAAGATTTAACCGGAGCGATCGCGGTCGTTGATATGGCCCCGCTTAAAAATATCAGTTCAGGAAACCCGATGCAGGCATTACAGGGACGCGTACCCGGATTGTATATTGAAAAGACCGGCTCACCAAACGGGACCAATTCCAGAATCCTGATACGTGGTGCCAACACGCTGGGAAACACCGACCCGCTTTACATCATTGACGGTGTACCAACGAAAAGACCGGAAGTTTTCCAGGGATTAAATCCTAATTCCATCGAATCGATTCAGGTTTTGAAAGACGCCTCCGCCTCATCGATTTACGGATCGAGAGCATCCAACGGGGTTATTATTGTGACGACAAAAAATGGCGCAAATTCCAACGGAAAGATCAATATCGATTTCAACAGCAGCATTTCTGCCCAGTCTGAAAAATATGCACGGTTTAAAATGCTTAATTCAGTGGACAGAGGACGTGCCTTATGGCGTGCATCCGTTAACGACGGGGTAAATCCGGAAGATGGTTACGGCGCATTGTATGCATTTGACTGGAACAAGGACTTCAAAAATCCGGTATTGAACAGCGTAAAAGTTCAGCCGTTTGTTGGAGGCAATCAAAACATGCCTGCTGGTGATACAGATTGGCAGAAAGAAGTATACAAAACCGGCATTGTTACCAACAATGAACTGACCATTTCGGGCGGAACAAAAAACTCATCCTTACAGGTTAACCTGGGTTACTTCAAAAACACGGGCATGTTACGGTTTACAGATTATGAAAAAATCAGCGGCCGTATCAATGCCCTGACAAGCGCTTTTGACGGAAAACTGAAAATCGGTGCAAACGTGCAGCTCGCTACTTCCAATGAAACGCTTGCGTCTACGGATATTGGCGGCGCGCTTACACCAGGTCTGGCCGTAACACTTGCCCCGACAATTCCGGTGTACGCCAAAGACGGTTCCTGGGGCGGCGCGATCGGGTCAGGGTATTCCGACCGAAACAACCCGCTTCATATGCAGGATATTAACAAATGGGACAACACCCACCGGCTGACGCTTTTTGGCAATGTCTTTGTTGAAATCCAGCCTTTGAAAAACTTTTTCCTGAAAACAAGTCTGGGTGCTGATAACGCAAGTTACCGTTTCAAAAATATCGAACAAGCTTTCGAAGAAGGATCTTTCGGACGTACCAGCAACAGTTTAACGCTTGATGAAAACCGCTATTTAAGCTTAACCTGGTCAAATACTGCCAGATATAACCTGGATCTTGGCGACCATCACCTGAAATTCCTGGTAGGTACCGAAGCGATTAAAAACAATTCAGATTATCAGATTGCCCGAAAAGAAGGTTTTGCCGTACAAACGAAAGATTACTTTGTGCTGAATGCAGGTACCGGCAATACGAATGTTACCGGCACAGGATCCGGAAGTCGCTTACTATCGCAATTCGCCCGAGTTGATTATGGTTTTTCCGACAGATACCTGGCCGCAGTAACGATCCGTCGCGATGGCTCCTCTCGTTTTGGTAGCGAAAACGCATACGGTATTTTCCCGGCAGCTTCGGTTGGATGGAGAATTGACAAAGAGAATTTCTTCAAAAATGTGAAGAGCATAAGTAACCTGAAACTAAGAGCAGGCGTTGGCCGTGTTGGAAACCAGGAAATCGGAGATCTTGCCCGTTTCGGCTTGTACGACACGCGTTATGGAACAAGACAATCGCAATTTTCTAATGGCCATAACAGCTTTTTTGACCAATATTACAACATCGGAACGGCTTATGACCTTAATGGTGCAAACACGGGTAACCTTCCGTCCGGCATCGTCTCGATTCAGGGAGCCAACCCAAACCTGAAATGGGAAAGTACAAACGAAGCAAACGTCGGTGTTGATTTTGGCTTCCTTGACGGAAGTATCCAGGGTTCCTTCGATTATTTCACCCGCAAAACCAGCGACATTCTGATCACCCCTCCTATTGCCTCAGCCGTGGGAGAAGGGCAATTGAAGGTTGTTAATGGTGCCGCCAAGTCAAACCGCGGTTTTGAACTGTCGCTGGGTTATTATGCAAAACCAAAAGGCGATTTTACCTACAACGTCATGGCTGGTATCAGTCGGTTCAGAGACAAAATCACCGAATTGCCTGAAGAGGTAAGGGCTGCGTATGCAGGAAATGTAACGAACACAATCCTTGGCCATTCACAGTTTGACATATTTGGCTACAAAACCAACGGTCTTTTCCAGAACCAGCAGGAAGTAGACGCGGCTCCGACGCAGGTTGGCGCAGGACCGGGAAGAATCCGCTATGTGGATACCAACGGAGACGGAAGAATCGATGACCTTGACCGCGTATTTTTTGGAACAACATTACCTGCATTTGAATACAACCTGAAAATTGAAGTGTTTTACAGAAACTTTGACCTGTCGGTTTTTGGTTCAGGTATCGCCGGCAGAAAAGGATTTGATTCTTACACGTTTTACAACAATTTCATAAGAGGACGTGACAACGTTGGTCCTGGCGTATTTGATGCCTGGTCGACAACCAATACGGGCTCAAAAATTCCTGCCCTGTCGTTGTCCGATGCTAATAATGAAACCCGTACGTCGGATTATTTCAATGTGAACACATCTTACTTCAAGCTGAGAAACATCCAGCTGGGTTATGCAATCAATTCTGAGTTTGTACAAAAAATAAAGTTGCAGCGCATCCGGGTTTATCTGATGGCAGAGAACCTTTTCCTGATCAAGTCGAAAAGCTTCCTGGGACCAGATCCTGAACGCATGGACATCAACGCGATCCCGATTCCGCGCACGCTTACCGTTGGACTAAATGTTTCATTCTAATCCTTTCTGAACAATGAAAAATAAACTTATATATCCGTTAGTACTCGCTGGCAGTTTGATGATAGCCACCTCCTGCAAGGATTATCTTGAATACGAACCACAGGGATTGTTGTCTTCCGACAACGTAAAATCTGCGTCCGCCGCTGAATCACTGGTTACTGCCGCTTATGCCGGTATTGGCAATGATGAAATGATCGGCCCAATGACCAGCATGTGGGTGTACGGAAGTGTTCGTTCAGATGATGCTTACAAGGGCGGAGGCGGTGTTTCCGATGTTGCAGAAGTGGATTTTTATGAGCACTACAATCTGACAAGACCGGACCTGACGTTTATGCACCCGTACACCTGGGAAAATTTCTACAAAGCCATTTCCAGAGCAAATGCCGCATTGACCAGTCTGGATGTTTTGAATGAGGCGGAATTTCCATTAAAAAAGACGCGTCAGGCTGAAATGCGTTTTCTGCGGGGCCATTCTCATTTTATGTTGAAAATGCTGTTCAAAAATATTCCTTACATCACGGAAACTCTGACCAGTGAGGATATTTTAAAAGAGTCAAACGTTCGGTACAAAAACGATGAGTTATGGAACAAAATCGGAGAGGATTTCCAGTTTGCCATTGATAACCTGCCTCAGAAACAAAGCCAGGTTGGTCGTGCAAATAAATTATCGGCCGCTGCATATCTTGCAAAATTAAGGTTATTCCAGGCTTATGAGCAGGACGATAATCACAAGGTGACGAATATCAATAAAACAAGATTGCAGGAAGTTGTGACCCTGACACAGCAGGTTATCGCCTCCAGACAATACAGCCTGCAACCCGATTTCGCTGAAAACTTTATTGCTGAAACGGAAAATGGCCCTGAATCGATTTTCGCCATCCAGTACTCGATCAACGATGGTACAGCCGCAGGCAGATTAAGTTACGTAACCGGGTTAAATTATCCGCACGGAGCTCCGCAATACGGATGCTGCGGGTTCCACCAGCCTAGTCAGAATTTGGCCAATGCTTATAAAACCGATGCAAATGGTTTGCCATTGTTTGACACATTTAACGAAAAAAATGTTGATTTCAATACCGAAACCGTTGATCCGCGTGTAGACCATACCATCGGAATCGACGGCCATCCGTATAAGTATGACGCAACCAAGCCATTCAGCAACAGCTGGATCCGTGACCCGGGCGTTTATGGATTTTTCCATACCATGAAAGAACAGCAGCTGGCTACAAGTGCATCGTATCACAAAGAAGGTCCGTTTATTGGTTCGTCAAAAAACATAGATATCATCCGTTACGACGACGTTTTACTGATTCAGGCAGAAGCATACATTGAGCTGGGGCAGCAGGAACTTGCGCTACCCTTGATCAATCAGATCAGAAGAAGAGCGGCCGCAAGCACAGGAAGATTGAAAAAACTGGACGGAACACTACCTTCCAAATACAACATCAAAGAATATGCAGCCGGTTGGACCCAGGATTTCGCGAGAAAAGCGCTGCAATGGGAAAGACGACTGGAATTTGCGACCGAGAGCCCAAGATTCTTTGACCTGGTCCGCTGGGGCATAGCAGAAAAGACACTGAATGCCTACATCGACAAGGAAAAGACGCGAAGACCGTTTTTAGCCACGGCGAAATTCACTGCCGGAAGGGATGAATACCTTCCCATTCCACAACGGGAGATCAGTTTCACAAAAGGACTTTACAAACAGAATCCGGGATTCTAAACTAAAAGCGGGACTGCATCCGGAAACAGGTGCAGTCCTGCCCTACGCTCACCAACCTATAAACTTAAATCTAAATCATGATCAGATCCATCGGGATTACAGCCATTGCACTGGTTGCTTCGTGCACACTTTATGCTCAAACGCCCGCAAAAGAAGAATATCGGCCGGCCTATCACTTTTCGGCACCACAAAACTGGCTCAATGATCCTAACGGCCTTGTGTATCTGGACGGTGAATACCATATTTTTTATCAGCATAACCCTTATGGAAATGTTTCCGGACATCTAAGCTGGGGACATGCCGTGAGCAAAGATCTGCTGGACTGGCAGCATTTGCCTGTCGCATTGGAAGAATTTAAAAACGGCGATGATTCAACCCAGACCATGATTTTTTCGGGTAGCGCAGTTGTTGATAGTGCCAATACATCCGGTTTTTTTGAAAAAGGAAAAAAGGACGGAATGGTGGCAATTTACACGGCCCACAAACATGCCAACCTGAAAGGCCTGGCACAATACCAAAACCTTGCTTACAGTGCTGACAAAGGTCGGACCTGGAAACATTATAACAAAAACCCGGTTCTGGACATCGGCCTCACCGATTTCCGCGATCCGTATGTGTTCTGGTACGCACCCGAAAAAAAATGGATTATGTCGGTGGTTAAGGCACTGGAATACAACGTGCAGTTTTACGAATCGCCAAACCTGAAAGACTGGAAACTGCTGAGCGAATTTGGTAAGCAGGGCGACGTGTCGAAAATTTGGGAATGCAGCGCGTTATTCCAGGTTCCGGTTGAAGGCAGTACCGATAAAAAATGGGTGCTGACGTTGTCAAGCGGCCATCGTCAGAAGGACTATCTGGCTATGCAATATTTCGTTGGTGATTTTGACGGAAAAAACTTTACCGCTCAGAAACAAAACGAAGTGTTGTACATGGATGAAGGAAAAGATTTCTACGCGGGAATTCCCTTTAACAATCTCCCAGGAAAACATCAAAAACCGGTGATGATTGGCTGGATCAATGACTGGGAATACGCAAATAAAGTCCCGACAGAAAAATTCAAGGGCGCTATGTCTGTACCCCGCGAGTTATCCCTGAAAAAAACGGACGCTGGTTATCGCCTGGTTCAATCGCCAGTTTCAATCACCGGTTTACTCGAAAAAGGAACCGTTTTATCGAATGTTAAAGTGAACGGCAATTTACCCCTAACTTTTAAAGGTGAATCCTATCAGTTAACGACCGAAATAGAAATTGGCAAAGCCGGGAAATTTGGGATCAGGCTGTTCAAAAGCGGAGATGAAGAAAGTGTTCTGACCTATACCATTTCTACCCATACGTTATCCTTCGACCGTACCAAATCGGGGAACGTTGGTTTTAGCGACCGTTTCCCGAGTGTTGAATCGATTGTCGTAAAACCGCAAAACGGTAAAATTAAATTGCAGTTACTCGTCGACAAATCGATTGTTGAAATCTTCGCAAACGGCGGCGAGCAGGTAATGACGGACGTTGTCTTCCCAACAAAACATGAAGGAAACATCGAGCTGTTCTCCGAAGGCGGTCAGGTTATCTTCAGGAAATTGAACATTCAACCAGTTATTAAATAAACGTTGGCTAATAAAACAGGAAGCCGCTGGCACGATTGTGCCTGCGGCTTCCTGTTTTACCTGTCATTTAAAAAGTATAACCGACACGGAAAAACTTTAAAAAAATTCAAGTATTCACGACAAAGTCCTATATCAAAAAAAATTATTAATAAATACTAACACAATAGTAGAAAAAAACCCGTACTTCGCTTTTTAAATGTGAACATTACACTTAATATTTAAAATGCGTTCAATCATTCAAAAACTCAGTCTTCTTTGCCTGGCTTTTCCACTTGTGGTTTCAGCGCAAACAGGAAAAGAAAATTATTCCCCTGTTGCCCTGAAAGACCTTTCTTCTTTCGAGAATAGCGGCTCAAACTGGTCCGTGAAAGGAAGTATTGCCATACATCCTGCTAAAACAGAACCTGCCAAAACGCAAAGTGGAGAAGGCACACTGGTCGGTAATGTCGGCGCGGCGATCAGCACCAAATTTAAAGCAAAAGACCTTCGCCTTTACACAGAATTCATGCTTTCGCCGGGTGCGGAGGGAAACATCGTGCTTCCGGGTGGCCAGCGCTTACGTCTGGCAGATAACAAACAAAAAGAGCCGGGTGCTTTGACAACCGGATTTATCGGACAATTTCCAAGCCAGAATGCCGCCAAAGCACCTGGACTTTGGCAGACCATTGAGCTTGCTTACGACGCGTCTGTTTCAACCGTAAAAAACTCGGGCCGTTTGAATTCGTTGAAACTGAATGGCGTAACCATTCTAGAAAGCGTTTATCTGCCATTATCCAAATCCGTAGCAGACCCGCAGCCAATTTCTTTCGAAGTGACCAAAGGCACAATCGCTTTCCGCAACATTGGCTACCAGCTTTTGAATGACCGCAAGCCATTGTCACTGAACAACCTGACTTACAAATTATATTCGGATAGCTGGGACGCAACAACATATTCCAAATTAGAAAAAGAAGCCAAAACACCAAGCCTGACCCAGGAAGTTACGAACGGTATGCGTCAATTCCACCTGGTTTATGAAGGTGAAATGACGGCCGAGGAAGAGGGTGACTATGTTTTCACTACTATTTATTCCGGACCAATCATGACCCTGGATATCGATGGAAAACCCGTTGTAACGAGCGGGGAAAGTACTTCTCAGGAATCACACACCGGTTCGGTAAATCTTTCAAAAGGAACACACCGTTTCAAAATTCATTATTCACGTTTCCCATGGCGTCAGCCCGCTTTGGGGCTTCGTGTTCAAAAGGCAGGCATTCGTCAGTATGATCTGCATATTCTGTCGTCGTTACCAGAACCTGAGCCAAAACCTTATATCGGTGTAACACCTGATTTACGGCCTGAAATGGTTCGTTCGTTTATTCTTTTAAGCGGCGAGAAATACAAACGTACCCATTGTCTTTCTGTTGGCAGCCCAACGGGATGGAGTTATACCATGGACTTAAACCGCGGCGCTCTTTTGCAGGCATGGCGCGGACAGTTTGCCAATGTTACCGAAATGTGGTACGAACGCGGCGAACCTCAATTACTTGAACCAGCAGGTCTTACTGTTCCTGTTTCCGGTAAAAGCAGCATCGCTGTGCTGGACAGTGACAAAGCCGTCTGGCCGGATTCAGCCAATGTAAACTACCTGGGTTATACACTGGATGCGCAGGGTTTTCCAGCCATTCGTTATGCCGTTGGTTCTGCCACGGTATCGGATCATATCACATCAACAGCCGATGCCATCACCCGCCATATTGACGTAAAAGGAACGCCGTCGGGGGCGCTGTATTCTTTGCTTGCTTCGGGAAAACAGATTCAATTGATCGAAAAAGGCCTTTATCAGGTCGACGACCGTTATTATATCCAGATTGACAAAAAGACAAAAGCAGTGTTAAGAACCTCCGGTGACAATCAGGAGCTGCTGTTGCCGGTTTCCGGTTCAGCAAGTTATTCCATGTTCTGGTAGTGTGCATTTTATCTTTTGTCCAAAAATTTATACTGATAAGTAAATGAAAAATATAGTAGTAACCACCTTGCTTTCTCTTGGCTGTCTGGCCGCCCAGGCGCAAAGCAAAGCAAAAACCGAAGATGATTATTACCGCATCATCACCATGCCGATCCCTCAGAACATCGAGATGGAAATCGGCGGCATGGCGGTATTACCCGACGGACGTCTGGCAACTTCCACACGCCGCGGAGAAGTATGGATGATCGGAAATCCGTACATGAAAGGCGACGGACAACCTACTTTCCATCGGTTTGCTTCCGGTCTGCACGAACCTTTGGGATTGTTTTACCGTGGAAAAGATATCCTGCTTTCGCAGCGCGGCGAGGTAACAAGACTTGTCGACACCAATAATGACGGCGTTGCGGATGTATATGATTCCTTTGCACGCTGGTCGTTGTCCGGAAATTATCACCAGTATTCTTACGGTCCTGTTCCGTTGCCTAACGGCGAAATGATTGTAACGCTTAATCTTGACTGGGTTGGACGTGGTGCAAGCCAGTCGAAATGGAGAGGCTGGATGCTGAAACTGGGCGAAGATGGTTCCTTAACGCCCTACGCAACCGGGCTTCGTTCTCCGGCTGGTTTTGGCTCCTACAAAGGTGATATTTTCTATACTGAAAACCAGGGCGACTGGGTTGCCTCAGGTCGTATGACACACCTGGAAAAAGGCGATTTTGCAGGAAACATTGCAGGTCTGAGATGGAGCAGTGAGCCTGATTCACCTGTTAAACTGAAACCAAGCGATATTCCTGATACCGGCGAACCACTTTATGATGTAGCCAAACGCGTGCCGGGCATCAAGCCGCCGGCTGTTTGGTTTCCGCATACCTTGATGGGAATTTCAACATCCGACTTTAAAGAAGATACCACGGCAGGAGCCTTCGGACCTTTCCAGGGACAGCTTTTCGTGGGTGATCAGGGCCATAGCAAGATCATGCGTGTGGATATGGAAAAAGTAAATGGTGTTTATCAGGGTGCTTGTTTTCCGTTCCGCGAAGGTTTTGAATCCGGTATTATCCGTATGGTTTGGGGACTCGACGGTTCTTTGTTTGTAGGACAGACAAGTCGTGGCTGGTCTGCAACGGGGAAAGAAGATTTTGGTATTCAGCGCCTGGTGTGGACGGGTCAGACTCCTTTCGAAATGAAAAATATCCGTTCGATGCCGGACGGTTTTGAGATCACTTTCACGAGTCCGGTTGATAAGGAAACTGCTTTGAAGGCTGATTCCTATAAAATGAACAGCTTCACGTACAAGTATCACCACATTTACGGTAGCCCGATTATCAACGCAAATGAGTTGTCGATCAAAGGTATCGCGCTTTCAGAAGACGGCCTTCGTGCGCGCATCGTCCTGGATCCGGCTACGTTGAGAAAAGGGTACATTCATGAGGTGAAAGCAGAAGGCGTTCAATCAAAAGACGGCTTGTCGCTTTTGCATAACACGGGTTATTACACCCTGAACGAAATTGCTGGCGGTGCTTCGCTGACGGCGTCTCAATTCACGGCGAGTGCCAAACCAGCCATGGACCATAGCGCCCATACCATGACGGCTTCGGATGTGAAAGCAACACCAAGCAATTCCGCGAAACGTGTGACCGAGATGCCTGCATCATGGACATCAGGACCTGACCAGGTGATCAACATCGGAACGGTACCGGGATTGAAATTTGACATCTCCGAAATTCAGGTAAAAGCCGGAAGCCGTATCCGGATTAACCTAAACAACAACGATGATATGCTTCATAATCTGGTCATTACCAAACCGGGAACTGCAAACGCCGTGGGAGAAGCCGGGTTAAATCTGGGGCTGAAAGGAACAGAGCTTCACTACGTACCCAAGACCGACAATGTTCTTTTCCATACCAACATCGTGGAGCCGGAAAAATCAGAATCCATCTATTTCATTGCGCCAAAAACACCGGGTACTTATCAGTATCTGTGCACTTTCCCGGGACATTATACCTTAATGCAGGGTAAATTAAAGGTTATTAAGTAAATAGAAAAACTCCCCGCTCATCCAAAACAGGCGGGGAGTTTTTTGCTCTCCCCTTTATTCCAATATATATTTTTAAAAAGCCCTCAAAACAAAGGAGATTAAGAAACACCCTTACTTTAATATGATAATTTACTGATTTATTTAAACAATATACACTGTTTGTAATTTGAATAATGCAGTAGGCACAAACCCCAATTCCGCGGAAACGAACGCGACGCTATGGCTTAAATTTAAGTCTGGAGATGCGACAGCATTTGGGGAACTGTCCCAGGTTCATTACCGCGCCTTATACAACTATGCTACAAAATTTTCGTCTGATTCTGAATTTATCCGGGATTGTATACAGGAACTTTTTCTTGATTTGTGGGAACGCCGCTCATTTTTATCCGAAACGGCTTTTGTCAAATCCTATCTGCTCAAAGCCTTACGTCATAGGCTGATCAAAGAAAGTGTTCGTCTGAAACGCTTCAAAGAACCCAAAGAATTGTCGTTCGATGCCGAGGAAGCTGACTTATCGGTGGAGTCTATTATCATCGAAAACGAACATCTGAAACACCAGATCAAACGATTAAACCAGATCGTTTCACACCTCTCCAAAAGGCAGCAGGAAATCATCTACCTTCGTTTTTACCAGAACCTGGAAAACGAAGATATCGCTCATGTAATGAACCTCGGACGCCAAAGCGTTGCCAATCTATTGTACCGCACCATCAAAGAAATGAAAGAAATATGGATGCCAGCAGAATTTTTCTGGGCGCTAATCCTGATCGTATTCTCCTGATTTTCAACGTCCAGAAAACTTCATAGTACTATTTCAAAAAATATTTTGATTTTTTTTGGTTATCCATGACTAAAAATCAGACATACCTATACAAAGAGCCATAAGAATGGTGAAATGTAAATTTTCAATTGAACTATTTACACAAAAACAATCCTAAACCTGACAAATATCCATTGCTAAAACTTTTATGATTAACTACCGTAACTACACCATTGAAGAGTTCGCCACCGACGAAAAATTTCGCCAATGGATTCTTGACCCTTCTGATGAAACGGTCTTATTCTGGGATAACTGGCTTTTGGAAAACCCTGATAAACGAGGTACAGTGAATCAGGCGACGGAACTGCTCTTAACCGTCAATGAAAAGTACAAAGATGATTTGAGTGACGATACCATCGCCAAAGAGATCAGCAACCTGGTAGCACTGGCCGAAGCAACGAAGAATAAAAACCGTTTCTCAGTTTTCAGAAGTCCACTATGGCGCGCCGCAGCTGTGTTTACGATTACTTCAGGACTGAGCTGGTTTTACTACAACAGCCATTTCTCAGTTAAAAATACGGCAGAACAAGCATCAGCTGCGTCGGTTATGATCACCAAAACAAACACTTCCGATAAGCAAATGACCATTTTGCTAAGCGATGGCAGTGTGGCGACCTTATCAAAAGGAGGTAGTCTGAAATTTCCAAAGAAATTTGCGGGGGATGTCCGCAAGGTATTTCTTCTGGGCGAAGCTTTTTTTGATGTAGTCAAAAATCCAACGAGACCTTTTTTGGTTTTCGCCAATGAAACCGTTACCAAGGTACTGGGAACAAGCTTTCGCGTGAAGGCAGTGGATGGCGACAACACCGTCATGGTCGTCGTAAAAACGGGTAAAGTTTCGGTTTATCCTGAAAAAGACTACGAGACATTATCGGATAAAGACGGTCGCGAAGTGGTTGGCGTGATACTTCGGCCCAACCAGCAGGTTGTTTTCAACCGCAAAGAAAACCGTCTTGATAAAGGCATCGTGGAAAACCCGGATATGCTTTCTGAATCAGCGGCGAACCAGGAACTTGTTTTTGATGATCAGCCCGTTCCTGACGTGTTACACGCGCTGGAAAAGATGTACGGAATAGAAATTATTTTTGACAAAGAAAGCCTGAAAGGCTGCGCGATCAGCACCATATTTAAAGAAGAAAATCTAAAACAACGAATCAGCGTCATCTGCCAGGCTATCGCAGCCACTTACGAAGTCATTGATGGACAGATTATTATCAACAGTAAAGGTTGTCTAAAATAATCAAATTGACAAACAACAATCAACGCAAACCCAGTATCCCAACCAACCCCATCTACGCAACCGCCTATGATTTAGACTTTGACCAAACTTAAAATTCAGGAACCAGTGGTGATTGCGCCACCACCGGCCCCACGCGTCCCCAACGCTATCCGGCATCATCTAAAAAAGATGTAAGGGGACTTTTTTGTCCTATTTTTTTACGAATACTGAACAAAGCAACCAAAACTATGAAAAAAAACCGACACTTGCTTCGGCTCATGTGTAGACTTATGAAAATATCATTCTACCAACTAATACTGGTCTATACCTTTTCAAGCATCGCTTCCGCAACGGTTGTCGATGCCCAGGAAATACTAAATCAGAAGGTAACGATAGAGGTAAATAACCAGGATATGAAAACGGTCCTGACCAAACTGAATAAACTAACTCAGGTACGGTTTACATACAGTTCAGCCCTTATCAATACCCAAAAAAAAGTAACGATCAAAGCCGTTGAAAAGCCGCTTTCAGATGTCCTGGATGAGCTTTTGAGACCGATGAACCTGGGCTACAAACTGGAAGGCAAGCAGGTAATTCTAATGAAGGGCACCCATATCCCCAGCAGTTTTAAGGGCGAATCATTACCCGAAACTTCGTCCATAGACCGTAACATCACAGGAAAAGTAACCGACGAAAAGGGCGACCCCTTGCCCGGCGTGAGTGTGGTTTTGAAGGGTTCGAAATCAGGTACGGCTACCAATACCGAAGGGAACTATCAGCTGAGCATTCCGAACGACAAAACGATTCTGATCTTTTCCTATGTAGGTTATACGCCTGAGGAAGTTACCGTTGGCAGCCGTTCCACCATTGACCTTTCGCTTAAACCTGACATAAGAAACCTGGAAGTGATCGTGGTAACGGCGCTGGGTATCAAACGTGATGCGAAAAAACTGGGCTACTCCACGGCAACTGTTAATACGGAAGAAATTACAAACAACCGGACCACCAACCTTGGGAATAGTCTGCAGGGCAAAGTAGCCGGTATGAATGTTTCTCCCCCGGCCAGCGGACCCGGCGGATCGACTAAAATCCGTATTCGCGGCCAGTCTTCTTTTGGTGGGAACAACTCCCCGCTTATCATCGTAAACGGCGTTCCTATCAACAATTCCAGTGTTTCGGCCGGAGGGTCTAATGGCAATGGAACGGGAAACCCAACCGGTGGTTCCTCTGACGCGGGCGACGGTTTACAGAGTATCAACCAGGACGATATTGAATCCATGACCGTTTTGAAAGGTGCCGCAGCCGCTGCCCTATACGGTTTCCGGGCCAAAGATGGTGCCATCATCATCACAACAAAAACAGGAAACAAAAGCGCTGGCATCGGCGTTGAGCTGAACTCGAATTTCCAGGCACAGCAGGCGCTGGATTATACAGATTTTCAATATGAATACGGTCAGGGAGAATTTGGCAAAAGACCCACGACTGTGGCCGAAGCGCAAAGCTCAGGTGTTTTCGCTTTTGGTGAAAAAATGGATGGCAAGTTAACACCCCAATTTGACGGCTCGATGCAGCCTTATTCACCGAACAAAAACCGTATCAAAGACTTTTATCGTACCGGAACGAGTTTTACCAATTCCGTAGC
The DNA here is from genome assembly GCF_030929615.1 of Dyadobacter sp. LHD-138. Classification (GTDB taxonomy): domain Bacteria; phylum Bacteroidota; class Bacteroidia; order Cytophagales; family Spirosomataceae; genus Dyadobacter. The sequence goes on from NZ_JAVFVU010000007.1 coordinate 251,512, forward strand.
ACTTTCGGGAGGAAACGACAAGGGCAATTTCCGTTTGTCTTTTGCCAATACCGATGCCAATGCAATCGTGCCAAATTCTGACTACCATAAAAAGATTTTCAATCTGGGTTTGAATTACAAATTTACGCCCAAGCTTTCCGTTCAGGTTAACGCCAATTATTCCAACGAATACAACAAAAATCCGCCGCAGATCGGGATTCAGGATATGAATGCCAATACGACGATCTATACGATGGCCACCAGTATTGACGCAAACTGGCTCAAAAACCGCAAAGACGTCAACGGCAATGAAATGCCTTTGGCCCGTTTTACGAACCGAAATAACCCCTACTGGGTTGCTTACGACCGTTTCGAAAATGTAAGACGCGACCGTATCTTCGGAAATACGTCCGTTCGTTATGAGTTCACAAAAGGGCTTTACGTGCAGGGACGTATCGGGCAGGATTATTACACGCGGCCTTACAATTATAACCGTCCAACCGGAACCCGCTCGATCGGCGCGGTAACAAACGGTTTTAACGGATACTATTATCAGGATATTTCTACATTCCGTGAAAGAAACATGGACATTTTGATCGGAGCCAACAAAACTTTCGGCGATTTCGGAATCGATATAACCCTGGGAGGCAACCAGTTGCTTCAGGTGAGCGACAATGTTTCTACGGCCGTTACAAATTTTTATGTTCGTGATTTGTACACGATCGGAAACGGTCAGATTAAAAGCCCGAACTATAATTACAGCAAAAAGAAGGTGAACTCGATCTACGGTTCGGCAGAGCTCTCCTACAAAAACTTTCTCTATCTTAATGTGACAGGAAGAAATGACTGGTTCTCAACACTTAACCCGGAATCAAACAGCTATTTATATCCTTCGGTGAGCGGTAGTTTTGTATTCAGTCAGGCGTTTGCCCAGCTTCCAAACTGGCTGAATTATGGTAAGCTCCGTGCTGCCTATGCGGAGGTTGGCGGTGATACCGATCCCTATTCCAATAATCTTTATTACGCCATTAACGCCAACCCTTTCAACGGCGTGGCGCTGGGAAATATCTCAGGCACGGTCAGTCCTAACGCAAATCTTCGGCCATTAAAGGTAAAGGAGATTGAAGTAGGACTCGAATTTAAAATGTTCGATAGCAGACTGAACCTTGACATGTCGGTCTACCGCAAAAATACCGTGGACGAAATCCTGGATGTGAGCGTTTCGAATACTTCGGGTTTTACGGGAACAAAGGTAAATATCGGTAAACTTCAAAATAAAGGTATCGAGTTTTTGCTGACCCTAGTACCTGTGAGAGCCGAAAACGTTTCCTGGGAAACCAGCTTTAACGCGAGCTACAACATCAGCAAGGTTATTGAGCTTGCGCAGGAACAACCGCGTTTTAACGTTGGACAGGGTGAATTTTTCGGAATCGTATCCCACGAGGTTGGCAAACCGCTGGCTTCGCTTCGGGGCTTCGATTACAAACGGGATGCTCAGGGACGAATTCTTACCGCAGGCGGTCTGCCGCAGCAGGGCAACCTCACCACTTTCGGCAGCGCTATCCCTAAATGGGTGGGTGCCTGGATGAATACGATTCATGTCAAAGGTTTCCGGATTTCTACCCAGGTTGATTTCAAGGCGGGTTACAAAATCATGTCCAATTCCAACCTTAACTTTCTACGTGAAGGGTTGTCAAAACCATCGCTGGTTGGCCGTGACGGAGGTGTACTGCTGGAAGCAGTAAACGCAGACGGAAGTCCAAACGACAAAAAAGTGGAAGCAGAACAATTTTATACCGCTTACCGAAGCACCAACATTGCTACGCCATTCATCTACAACGGCAGTTTTATTCGTTGGAGAACCTTGTCGGTTGGCTATGATCTGTCGCGTTTTGTAAAAAAATCATTCATCAAAGGTTTAAATATATCGGCCATGGTGAACAACGTGTGGCTCATCAAGAAACATATCGATAACCTGGATCCGGAAGCGCAGGTATCTTCATCCGATAACCTTCAGGGCATCGAAACCCACACGCTTCCAACGACAAGAAGCTATGGAATCAACCTGAACATTAAGCTATAATTTTTCACCAAAAAATAGAGATGAAAAAGATACATATATACCTGACAGTTATAGGCCTTTTCCTGGGAGCGGCTTCCTGTGACAGCGGCTTTGAGGATGTGAACAAAAACCCGGTACTGGCAACGACCATCGACCCGGCCTACCTGTTCTCCAATGCACAGTTCAGCTCGGCCATTGCCACTTTGAATTACCAGAGCGAAATTGTCCAGCAGATCAATACACCTTATACGGGCGTGCTTGAAGGCGGAAATCACAACATTGTTTTTGACCCGAACACCAGTGCGAATTTCAACGCGATGTACGGAAGCGGCCCGGTGAATCTGCTGAGCTCCGTGCTCAGGGCTACCAAAGACAATCCTTTACGGGCCAACATTTATCAAATGTCACGGATCTGGAAAGCCTACGTATTTATGTTTTTGGTCGATACTTATGGTGATGTGCCCTATTTTGATGCCGCCAAGGGCTATTCTGACGGAATCAACCTGCCAAAGTACGACGACCAGAAACTGATCTACGACGATATTTTGAAAGAGCTCGATGAAGCCACCAAAGCGCTTGATGCAACCAAGAACATTGAAAGCGGTGATTTGTTTTACAAAGGAAATATCGGACAATGGAAAAAACTGGGTAATTCGCTTTTGTTAAGGGCTGCCATGCGTTATACGAAAATAGACGAAGCCAGAGCGAAAACGTATGTAGCCAAAGCGATCGATCCCGCCAACGGAGGCGTGATGTCTGCCAACACCGACAATGCGTTAATCGCCTTTAACAGCACATTTAACCACCCCAACGCCGGCTTTTTTCAGGGAACTGAAAGAGGTAACGGCTATTTGGGAAAACCATTTATCGATTATCTGAAATCAACCGGCGACCCGCGCACCAGAGTCATTGCCGTAAAATATGAATTTCCTGCCAATCCTATTGCAACGGCGGGAAAGGAAGATACCGACCCGGCTAACCAGCAGGGCGCTCCGTATGGTTATAACGAATCCACGATCAGCACCGAACCTGATTTCCCTGGAAAAAGCGGGGCTGCTTTCAAATATTCGCAAATCAACCGCCGCACTTTGGGCAAGATTGACGCCCCCGAATTTTTCATCACCTATGCGCAAACACAGCTTTTGCTAGCAGAAGCCGCGCAAAGAGGATACATTACCGGTGACGCCAAAACTTATTACGAAGCCGGCGTGCGGGCGCATATGAATCAGATGGCTCAGTATGATGTTTCAGCGGCTATTCCAACGGCCAGTCAGGATGCTTATCTTACTGCAAATCCTTTCGCTGCGGCCACCGCGCTCAACCAGATCAACACGCAATACTGGATTGCCTCATTCCTAAACGGAGCCGAAGCCTGGGCAAATTTCCGCAGAAGCGGCTTCCCTGCCCTGACAAAAAATCCGTATCCGGGCGCTGATCCATCGGTAAAAGATTTCATCCGCCGGTTGGTATATCCGGTTCTTGAAAAATCGGTGAATACCGCTAACTATAACGCTGCTGTCGCCCGCCAGGGGCCGGATGAACTCGGAACGCATATTTTTTGGGATAAATAATTTTAGATTATCCCGTCTGCCCATACTACTGCAAGCGACCTGATCAATCGCTTGCAGTACTCCTGATCAACCAATTTTTATCTAAACCACTTTGCTTATGTTCAAAAAAACAAAACTGCTGCCCGCGTTTTTGCTGCTCTCCTTTTTGTCCAATGCCCAGCCGATTTCTCCGACTGTCGAGCAAATCAAAGCATTGACTGCAAACTGGAAAGGCGAACGCTCGGTGGACGGTCGGCCAAAAGTTTCCGACGCGATTTTAGGTCGGTTGAAAAACATTTCCATTGAAGAAGCCTGGGGTGTGCTGCGTAATAAAGGTTATCAGAACCAGTTTGAAGGTGACTGGATACTGATCCATCCGGACAGTGCCATGACGGGCCGCGTGGTGACTGCCCAATACATGCCACTCCGCCCCGACTTACAGGATCTGATCAAAGAAACGGGTAAAAAAGAAGGCCGCAGCCAGGCCGGCGGCACCAATTCCTGGCCGATCGATGTGCTCACCAACGGCGACGTGTACGTAGCAGACGGTTATGGAAAAATCGCTGACGGAACCCTGATCGGTGATAACCTGGGCAATTCCATTTATGCCAAATCGAAACGGGGGACCATCTTTTACGGCTCCGTACGTGATGTAGAAGGACTGAGTGAAATAGCGGGTTACAATGCGTGGATCAAAGGCTCGGATCCTTCTTACATCCAGCAAATGATGTTAACCGGGATCAATGTCCCCATCCGAATCGGTCGCGCGATCGTATTGCCCGGTGATGTTGTTCTTGCCAAGAAATACGGAACGATTTTCATTCCTTCGCATCTGGTAGAAGACCTTGTCATCACTTCCGAAGTAACCGCGCTTCGTGATGAATTTGGTCATCAGCGCCTTAAAGAAGGAAAATATACGCCCGGAGAAATCGATACCAAATGGACCGACGCCATTTCAAAAGACTTCCTGAAATGGGTTAACGCCTACCCCGGCCGCCTGCCTATGAGCAAAAAGGAACTTGACGATTATTTGAAAGAACGTAATTATTAACCTTAGCCGTCAGCTTTTGGCGTCTGGCTAACAGCTTTGGGCCTTATTCTATTCCAAATCTTCTAAAATATCTTTAAAATCATGAAGAGCATCCTAAATCAGATCATCGCATCCAATAAAGAAGTCGAAAGAGCCGAAAAGCTGGCTACTCAGACTGAAATCAATAACCTGGCAACAAAGGACAGCCGTCGTAACTTTTTAAGAAAATCGGCTGTTGGTGGTATTGCCCTGGGCACTTTTATGTCGATGTCCATTGAAGATACCGTTGCTCAGGCGACTTCCAAAGTAAGCCGTGCTTCAAAACCTTCGGACCTGAAAATCACAGACATTCGATACTGCATAATCCAGAACGTGGGTCGTACGCCGATCATCCGCATTGACACCAACCAGGGTATTTATGGTTTGGGAGAAGTACGTGATGGTGCCGATGAGCGTTATGCGCTGATGCTGAAAAGCCGGCTTTTAGGCCAAAATCCGTGTAATGTTGAGATGCTTTTCAAAACCATTAAACAATTCGGTATGCACGGTCGCCAGGCTGGCGGGGTTTGCGGGATTGAAATGGCCTTGTGGGATCTTTGTGGAAAAGCTTACAACGTTCCATGCTGGCAGCTGCTGGGAGGGCGTTATCGTGACAAAGTAAGATTGTACGCCGACACCCCGGAATCGGATAACCTGGATGAATTCAAAGAAAAAATCAAATTCCGGACCGAAACCCAAGGTTACACCTGGTTGAAAATGGACATCTCCATTGGCATGTTGAAAAACAAACCGGGCGGCGTGGTAAATAATAAAGTCTGGGGCGGCGGATTCTCGCAATGGGCGGGAGATTATTCATCTTATGCCAATACCAAACACCCTTTTACAGCCATACAAATTACACCGCAGGGACTTGAAGAAATGGCGAAAGTCGTGGAAGATGTACGGGGCATTGTAGGCTATGAGATTCCTATTTCTTCGGATCACTATGGCCACTTTGATTTAAACAACGCGATCCGTTTGGGTAAGGCACTGGATAAATACAGACTCGCGTGGCTGGAAGATATGGTGCCCTGGGAGTACACCGATCAATGGAAACAAATTTCAGCCGCTTTGGAAACACCTACACTCACGGGTGAAGACATATACCTGAAAGAAGGTTTTAAAGATTTGATCGAAGGTCGCGCGGTTGACATTATCCATCCGGACCTCGCATCGTCGGGAGGATTACTGGAAACCAAACGCATCGGCGACTACGCCGAAGACCATGGTATCGCGATGGCTATGCACTTTGCAGGATCACCGGTAAGTTTTATGGCCAACGTACATTGTGCAGCCGCCACGCAGAACTTCCTGGCGCTGGAACACCATTCAGTGGATGTGTCCTGGTGGGAAAGTATCGTTAAAACAACCGACGGCCGCAAACTCATTGAAAAAGGATATGCCAATGTTCCTTTGGAAGCCCCGGGGCTGGGCATTGAGCTGGTGGATGAAGAGGTCAAAAAACATCTGACGCCAAAAGACAAAAGTTATTTTGCGCCAACCGACCAATGGAACGACAAACGCTCACATGACCGTTTGTGGAGTTAATTCATAGGAACGAAAAATGCCGCCCGACGTGATCAGGCGGCATTTTCCTTAATTAAAACTGCAAAAATATCTGTTACAATCTAATCATATTGAAGGAACTCGATTCTGTTTTCAAATGGGTCACGGAACGAAAACCGGTTACGTCCCGGAATCGGCGTCAGGTTTTTAACAGGAATACCATTACTTTCCAGAAGCTGACGGCATTCTTCCAGATTTGCAACTTCAAATGCCGGATGACGTTCCGAGGCGTTACTCCCCTGATCTGTCATTAAATGCAACTGAATATTTCCCATCTGATACCATATCGCACCTCTCAAATGCGGTCTTTCGGGATCAATGATTTCCTCCAAACCTAAAACTTCTTCATAAAATCTCCGCGCTTCTTTTTCCCTTCCTTCCGGAAAACAAAGCATCACGTGGTCAATCCGCTTAAAATCAATCTTCATATCTGGGCAATTAAAAATAATGTCTGCTCCGAACCGCTCCTAAAAACTGTAACTTTTAGAATTCTCCGGTCTGTAATCTCAAATTTCTGCAAATTTCATGATAACATGAACAGTTTCTGTTTTTAAAAGGAAGAATTAGTGTTTATTTTACGTAAGTGACGCTAGCTTTTCGATCAATATGATATCAGCCATTACAAAAAGTAGATTTTATCGTACAATTAACCCACAGACGCTTTTATTCTTTTTCCATAACTTCTTTATCAATGTTGGCACAACGCTGGTTTACGTGTCTGCCAATATATTATTACTTGAAAATCACCCTGAATCATCCCTACCCCTTGCCTACATAATCGCTGCGCTGGCTGTTATGGCTGCCGGTCAGCTATACGAACATTACGAACACCACCTTGCACTTGAAAAACTGAGCCTTGGCACGATGCTCTCGTCTCTTTTTCTTGTTCTGGTCGTGATGATCCTGTTATGGATCGGGCATGGAATGGCCATAGCCATCGCCATTATGGTCGGTTTCAGGGTTATTTATCTGCTGATCAACCTGGAATTCTGGGGACTATCGGCCGTTGTATTTGATGTCCGCCAAAGTAAAAGATTATTCAGTGTTATCGGTTCGGGTGATATGCCTGCGAAGGCCCTGGGTGCCGTGCTCGCGGTACTGATTCATTCGCCGTCTGTGCTGATGATTCTTTTGACCCTTTCCCTGGTATGTTTTGCACTGGCATTTTATACCCAAAAATTAACTTTTAAACATACCGCTGTACCCAACCCGCACCATGCCAGACCGCGTCAATCCGGGCTTTCTGATTCGAAACTGGTTCAGAAATATTTTGGCGGGAACAGATTGTTGACCGCATTATGCCTCGGCACCGTTGCCATAGCCGCCGCAGCTACCTGGATCGAATACCATTTTTTTGTCAATGTAAAATATAAATTCCACAGCCAGCACGATACCATTGTATTTGTTGGTTCGCTTTTGACGGCTACCTATGTCATTTCCACCTTCGTCAAACTGCTTTTTTCCGGAAAAATTGTTGAGCGTTTTGGTGTAAAAATTACGTTATATCTGTTGCCATTGACGACCGTTCTCGTATCACTCGGACTTATTGTTTCTTCCTATTTCAGAAAAGACGAACCGTCGTTACTTGTTTATTACTGCATCGCCTATCTACTTTTCGAACTGATCCGAAGAACACTTTTTGATCCCGTTTTTCTTGTACTTTTCCAGCCGCTGTCGACCAAGAACCGGTTGAAAGGCCATACGCTTGCAAAAGGTTTGTATGAGCCACTGGGAATGCTCATTGCCGGGGTTCTGCTCTGGATTATCTACACCATGCAGTGGTCCGATATCGGCTTAACTTTCGACCTTTCACTACTATTTTCCCTTGTCGCGCTTATTATTTTCAGGAAGGCATATAGCCAGTACGTGCTCGAATTGAAAAGTGCGATCAGTAAAAGATTTCTCAAAAGCGGTGAAATGGCTTCTCCCGGCGAGGCGCTTCCGATCATCAAGGAAAACCTTAAAAGCGAGAAAAAAGAGGAAGTGATCAACGCGATTGCCTGGCTTGTCAAAAACAAGCCCAATTCATTTTCAAAAAATGTGGAGCTTTTGTTGAAAAACCCGTCGGAGCTGGTACGACTGAAAACGCTGGAAGCCTTGATTGAGACCGGGAATTACCAGCCGTCGCAAGCATTCTATCAATATATTGAAAACGAAGCAAATACACCTTGTCAGACTCTTGCCGTGCAGATTGCCAGCGCCTCGGAAGTAATGACACAGGAAAAACTGGGTCAATACCTTTCGCATCAGGATTTGGATATTGTTCGCGGCGCTGTGCTAGGCGCCAGACAGTCGGGCAAGTCCGCAACATTGGTCCGCCAAACCATACAGGATTTATTCTCGTCGGATAATATTGAATCTCAGCTTACTGCGCTCGATTGTGTCGAAGGACTTGATGTTGACACTTATAAATCGCAGATCAGGAATTCGCTTAAAAGTGAAAATACAAGAATCAGGCAACGGGCTATTGAAATCGTTGGAACGAACGGGCACGCAGATCTGATTAGGGAAGTACAACCATTTCTTTCAGGAAAATTGTCAAAAACGGCAAGTCTTGCTTTGGTTAAATCCGGTCATGCGGGTGTCAGCATTTTGCAGGATTGGGTTCAATCGACAAGTTCTGAGAAGGAGATTTATACATTTTTAAGGGCTGCGGAAAAACAGGCCAATCCGGCAATACAGCCCGTGCTCTTTGATTTCACGAGCCGCATCTATACAACAAAAGGCGATGCTGGTGCTCCCACATTACGCTTGCATACGGCTGCATTGCGTGCATTGTCACATCAGGAGCTGACGACTGACCAGAAACTGGTTGTCAGGAATTATGTTGATATTGAACTGCTGCATGCATACCAGATTTTAAACGCGACTGACGAAAAGATCGGAAACGAGACTTGGAATGCTGCGCTTCAATATGAATTGCAACAGGTAAATCAGCGGCTGTTCTACCTGTTTATGCTGTTGTACGATAAGGACACTTTGCAAAATGCCTGGAAAGGTGTACGGCATGCATCGCAGGAAAAGCGGGCCAATTCGCTGGAAATGGTTGAAAGTTTGTTGCCGCGAGAGCTATATCCATGTTTAAGGGCGCTTTTTGAAGTTATTCCGTTGCAGAAAAAACTGGATGCTTTGCGTCAGTATTTAAATATTCAGGACGTTCCGGCGCAACCCTTTGTTTCCTACGTTTTATCACAAAAAGAGCAATATTTCACAACCTGGACGATCGCGCTGGCTATCGGAAAATGGACGCCGGAAACTGCCGGAATCAGTAACCTTGAAATATTTGCTGGCCACCCGGTCCGCTTGCTTCGTGAAGCAGCCAGGACTGCTTATCAAAAATTCCCCATACAGAAATTTACCAGTCAAGACGAAAAACGCATGAAACATACTTCTGAATCTTCCCAGCAAATCTCTGAAATGGAGCGTGTTATCGTTCTAAAAAACACGAAATTATTTTCACAAACGCCTGAAAACGTGTTAAGTTCAATCGCCCCAATCATGAAAGAGGTGACGTATCAGGAGGGACAGGAAATATTTGCCAAGGGGGATACCGGCGACAGTATGTTTATAATCTATTCCGGTGAAATCGGCATTTATGATGGCTCTAAACAACTGGCTTTGTTTGATAAAGGAGAGATATTCGGGGAGCTTGCCTTGCTGGATACCGAACCAAGATCGGCCTCTACAGTCGCTGAATCTGATGTGCTGTTGTTCCGGGTTGATCAGGAAGATTTCTTTGAGCTGATGGAAGAGCGGGATGAAATTTTACGAAATGTACTGCGTATCCTTTGCCAGCGCATCCGGGTGCAAAATGAAAAAATGCGCCTTGCCTAAATCCTCGGATTAGGCCTTCCTTGAAAATTCTCCAATCGATCTCCTTGGCTCATATTTCCAGGATTGGATTGGGGAGTTTTAATTTACGATTGGGTGCGGCGTATCGGGAAAGTACAATTGTGTCGACTTAA
>NZ_JAVFVU010000008.1 GCF_030929615.1 Dyadobacter sp. LHD-138
ACAGAAGAAAAAAGCCCAGGAGCTGCTCAATAGTCCGGAAGGAATTCAGAGACGAAAGAAAAGATGTTTTGATGTTGAACCCGTTTTTGCTAGTATTAAAAGCAACCACGGGTTTAAACAATTTATGCTCAGAGGCAAACAAAAGGTTGAAATTGAATTTGGCTTACTGGCAATTGCACAAAATATCAGAAAAAAGGCTGCTTAAACGAGCATTTTAGCCCAGCTGGCAAATTAATCTCGCTGAGATTTGATTGTATGAATTCAAACCTCAGTTTTGCCGTGGCAAATAACGTAAATGAAAGAGGGTGCCTCATTTTGGTTTTGAGACACCCTCTTTGCTTTGATAAGTAGTAGTGAAAAATTAGTTTATATTATTGATTTTTATAACAAGCTATTAATCATTCGGTTACTGAGCTAATCGCATATAGCTAATTGCCAACAGCTCCTTATGCAATATTACTGCTCCGGATCCAGATAGTATTCCAGATTTTCCTGGGTAATGATATCCAGCGGCAGAAATTTAATCGGCGGAATTTCTTTTTTGAAAACCAAATGATTGGCCAGCTGATAAATCCCCCAATACCCCTGCCCTAGCGGATTTTGATTGATCAGAAAATCAACAAAACCAAGATTCAGGTAATGCAGATTCTGCGGAATTAAATCGTAGCCGACCAGTTTGATATGGTTCAGCTTATTTTTTTCAAGATACTGGGCAATGGCAAAGGCTTTCGAGTTGGTCACATAAATCGCCCTTAGTTCCTTTTCGCCCGCCAAAAGCTGATCAAGATTATGGTCAAACGATTCACCTTCCGAAAAATTCAGCGAAGCTTCCAGCACCTTGTATTTATCCGTCAGGTTTTTTCTGATAAAATAATCCTTAAAACCCTCCTCTTTTGTAATCAAATGCGCGGAATTGGGCAGATCTTCATCAATATGCAAGACGAGCATCGAACAAGCATCCGGCAAACCGAAACTTAAAATCTTGGCCGCCAGAAACCCGCTTTGATAAGAATCCTGCCCGATGTAGCAAAGGGGATTTATGTTAGAAATCTGAGTATTGAACAACACGTAAGGAATTTCCAGCGCTTCCCATTCCTTAAAAAAAGGTAATACTTCCTTGTAAAAAAGCGGCGCTACGAGAAGTCCGTCGGGATGTTCGCGGGTTACGTCTTTTGCTTTTTCAATAAAGGAACTAACATCATGCGGATCGAAAATAAATCGGGTAATCGAAATTCCGTACTGTCTGAGATCCTTTTCCGCCTTTGCAATACCATGTTCCGGAAATTCCCAGTACGGGTCCGTTTTAGGATCTGGAACCAATGCTATAAAACTGTAAGTCTTCTGCGTTTTCAAAGACTGAGCCAAAAAATTTGGCTCGTAATTCATTTCCTTAATAATTTTCAATACTTTTTCACGCACATCTTCCGCCACTCTCCCGCGGTTATGCAAAACCCGGTCAACAGTTCCCTTAGACGTTTCAGCGCGCTCGGCAATATCTTTAATTCGTACAATCTTCTTTTTCACTGTGTCAACAATAACGAGCGGGAATGTACCCGGATTTCATTTGTATAAAAATAGTACAATTACTATCATCAACCCCGAAAACTTATTCTATGGCCTCTATGGCAACCAAAACAATAAAATTTCAACACATTATTTAATATTTCTTAGAAATTAAAAAAATGTGCATTAGATTTACAAAACTAATCAGTAAACGATAAAAATATTATGTGTTCGTGCACATCACAAAAAAACTAGTGCGTGCTCGAACACTTTTCTTTAAAATTACTTGCTTCGTAACAGATTACAAGTAATTTTGCATTAAATAAAAATGTAAAAAGAAAATTCGTTGATTTAAAGCAATAACCGCTGTTTTCGTTACGCAGATTCCAATTGCATTATATTATTCCTAAACCCTTAAAAAGTCCTTACTAGTTCTAAACTCTTGGACCTGGCGTGCAGAATTCAAATTCTGCACGTTTTTTGTTTGCAAGCCTCAATTCTATGTAATTTCAATCGTTACATGATCGTCCTGCGGATAAGCCGTGCAGGTCAGTATCCATCCCTGCGCAAGATCCCCATCCGTAAGCACATCGTTAATGGTCATGTGTACACTCCCCGATTTACAGACGCCCGCACAGGTAGCGCAACTCCCGCCCTTGCAGCTGTAAGGCAAATGAATACCGGCGTCCAATGCCGCCTGAAGAATTGTTTTATCTTCCGGTATATACAAGTCGTAACCGTTACTCTTAAAAATCAGACGGATGCTATGCGGCAGCGCAACGCTTGGCACAGGTGACGGATTACGGACCACAAAGTTTTCCCTGCGTATCTGATCCCTCCCAAATCCCATATAATGCAGCGTGATCTCGGTAGTCCGCATCAGCTCAAAAGGCCCGCAAATAAAAAACCGTGCGTTTTCAGGTCGATAAGAAAGTGCCTTATTGATCATCTGTTCCAGCCTTGTATTATTGATCCGGCCTCGTACACCATTCCAGTGATCAGTAGGTTGGCTGTGAATATGAATTACCTTAAGTCTTTCCGAAAAACGTGTTTCCCAGTCGCTGAGCTGTTCCATGAAAAGTGTACTCTTTTCATTTCTGTTCGCATACAGCAGTGTCACTTTACTGTCAGTTTCCGAGGAAAGTACCTGTTTCAAAATAGAGAACAGTGGCGTGATGCCACTTCCGGCTCCGATCAGGACAATATCCCTTGGCCCTTCCAATGATTTTTCGAGCGTAAATCGCCCCGAAGCAGGCAAGACCGTAAAAACATCTCCCTCATCAACTAAGTCGATCCAGAAGCGGGATATTTCTCCGTTTGGCACACGTTTAACGGTTACGGCAGGATATTCATCCACATCGGGCGCCGAACTCATCGAATAGGAACGCCTTACCTCATGCCCGTGTATAGCAATCAAAAAAGTAAGAAACTGACCAGCCTGGTAATCCAGTTTCCCGCCATCGGTTTTCTCGAAAACAAAAGTTCTGGTGTCATGGCTTTCAACAATAATTTGTCGCACACGAAGCAATATTGTCACATCTGTTATTTGTTCCATAAAGTTTCATATTCCGCCAGTAGCGTCCAGTTATGCGCTTCACAAAGCCAGTGCATGTGAAAAATCCGTGTGCTCGAAATCCTGTAAAGTAATTTATTCTCATAGGCCGTCATTAAGCCCGCGATAAAGAAGTGAAAATTTTCAAAATCCTTTTTGGTAAACGTTTCAACAGGAATACGCTCCGTCCGCAAACCCAGCCGCAGCAGAGAGGTAGACAGAATAACCTTGTCCATCGGATTTCGGGTTTTCTTTAATAACGCCATTGTATCGTCAATAAGTTTTTGCCGAATGGGCTCCAACAGAGAAGGCCTAAAAGCAGCCATAAGCCGACTGACATGATAGATAATCAGCGGCGTGCGGGGATATTGGTGTGCGCACCGGAATGGAACCGTGAGGTAGCGGCCGGTTTCAATCACAGACCTTATATAAGTCAGGCTATCCTCGTCGTGTTTATTTAAAGGTAAATCATTTTTAAAGACAAAATAAAGCAGATTACTAAGCACGCAAACATCAAATTCGATATACATATTCTTCCCAAACCAGGTCGAATAGGCCTTAAGATTCCGATATTCCGGATATGTATTCCGTATCCACTGCTTTGTCCCGTTGGCGTGTAAAGTGAGTTTCTCTTTAAGCCATAAAACCTCCTCATGCTCCGGATTTGTCGTGAGGTATGCAAAAGCAGTGTCATCCACATCATCCGGAATGCGAAAATGCTCAAAATGCCTAAAAATATGTCCGTTCGGGAAATGCTTGGACGGTTTTGTCTTCCAGAAATTATAGGTTTTCAATCCATCCTTATTCTGAAAATCCGGATAATTTTGAATAACCCGTGAGGTGATCCCTTTGATCTGCTGCTGCGAAACAAAATCCGCCTGCTCAAAAATGGATTGTAAAGTAAACGTAATAATCGCCGAAAAGAACATCGTCGTATCCGGCCGGTTATAACCAATTAGCCCATTGTCCCGATAAGCCGGAAAAATTCCTTCCGGAAAATACCGGTCTCCTTTTGACTGAATATTTTCAATTTTAGCAATGAAATGCTGTAACGTGTCTTTCATGAACCGGAAAGCTAGCAAATTGTCACAAAAAAAGAAAACCCAGCCTGTTGAGGCAAGGGTTTCTTTAGAGCGATCGGCCGTCAGCAGTCGACTTTCGGCCTGGGTTATTAATACTAGCCGAAAGCTGATAGCTGACGACCGAAAGCCTAAGTTATACTCCTTCGGCAACTACTTCTTTTACATCAGGCACCATGCGGGTCAATAAATTTTCGATCCCGGCTTTCAAGGTCAGCGTAGACGACGGGCATCCGCTGCATGAGCCCTGAAGCAATACTTTAACTGTTCCCGTATCTTCGTTAAAAGAGTGGAAGTTAATGGCACCACCATCAGATTCTACGGCCGGGCGCACGTACTGGTCAAGTGCTGCTTTTATTTTCTGAACCGTATCTGAATCTCTTGAATCGACAATCAGTGTATTTTTCTCGATTGTTTTTTCAAAAAATACCGGTTGATTTTCTTCGAAATAAATTTTAATAAACTGTTTGGTATCACGCAAAACCTCTTCCCAGGCAATATCATCGCCTTTTGAAATCGTTATGAAGTTGCTGGCAATAAAAACCCTTTTTACATGAGGAAACTGAAACAAATCTCCCGCCAAAGGAGAGCCGCTTCCTTCTTCCAAAGTCGATTCCAGAGAAGGATAATCAAATGAAAGTCCCTCAGGTACCAATTCGAAATTCAGGACGAATTTCATCGAATTCGGGTTCGGACTTAATTCTGTATATACAAATACGGGACGTTTTAACATGGTATTCAATAATATCTGGTATAGGACAATTCTTACGATCCTTGTTTAGAACACGTGTTTTGCTATTTTGGTTTAAACCAATCCAAATAAAAACAGAAACCCGCTGAATAAATCCAGCGGGTTTCTAAAATCTTACGGATTAACCGAAAATCTTTGGACTATGCTTCAGCAGTAACTTCAACTGCAGCAGCGATAGGTTCGATGTGAACGAAAGATTTGTTAAGACGTGTTTTACGGAAAACAACGTGTCCTTCAACCAAAGCAAACAAAGTATGGTCACGACCAATACCTACGTTATTGCCTGGGTTGTGTTTCGTTCCGCGCTGACGAACAAGAATATTTCCTGCTTTCGCGTGCTGACCGCCGAACAATTTTACACCAAGACGCTTGCTTTCTGATTCACGTCCGTTCCTTGAGCTACCTACACCTTTCTTATGTGCCATGATATCTTACTTTTTGTTTTTTCGATGATTGTGAATAAGCCGGGATTAGTTAAAACCACAGCCGCAGCGGAATACCGCCTTTAATTAAGCTACGATTTCGTCAATGCTGATCTTCGTCAAATACTGACGGTGACCATTCTTAACTTTGTAACCCTTACGTCTCTTCTTTTTGAAGACGATCACTTTTTCACCTTTAAGGTGTTCAAGCACCGTAACTTTTACAGAAGCGCCTGCTACTGTAGGAACACCTACTTGTACTGTGCCTCCGTTATCAACGAGTAGGACTTTGTCAAACACAAGAGCAGCGTTCACGTCACCTTCAAGCCTATGCGTGAAGATTTCGCGACCCTTTTCAACTTTAAATTGCTGACCTGCGATTTCTACGATTGCGTACATGATAATAATTTATGATAAACTGATATTCAAAAACGAGGTGCAAAGATAAACAGATATCAACAGAATCACAACGGTTTATCGTAAAAAATACTGCGGGGTCATTAAAAACAATTCACCTTCATCACGCATTTCGGATACCTGCGTATTGGAAACCCGAATAAATAGCTAATTTCGTACGTTTTAGATATACCAGTATACAAAGCGAAAACGGGTAAGTATGCAATCCGACGCCCTTTTACCAGTATTAACAAAGGTTAACATTTCATTCGGTTACTTTTATATAAACTAACGTCATGAGCATTGAATGAATACTAAATTAAACAAGATGAAACTCTTTCTGTGGATTTCACTTATTGCCCTCTCTGGCGTAGCCTCTGCGGCTAAAAACGACTATAATGACATTACAAAAAATACAACGGAGGTTTTGCAGTCCAGCGGATATCAGGTTGGCGATGGGGTTGCCAATTTTAAACTGAAAAATATTGACGGAAGAATCATCTCGCTTGCCGATTTTTCTTCTTCTAGAGGGGTTATCGTAGTATTTACGAGCAACCACTGCCCTTTTGCAAAAGCGTATGAGGACCGGGTTATTGCTTTAAACAACAAATATGCTTCCCAGGGATTTCCGGTGATTGCTATCAATCCGAGCGATCCGGGCACACATATGGACGACTCATTTGAAAAAATGAAAGAGCGCGCATCCTCAAAAGGGTATAACTATCCCTATCTGGTCGATGAAATGCAAACTGTGGCCAGGGCATTCGGCGCTGCCCGCACACCCCAGGTGTATGTTGTTTCAAGAAGCAATGGCCGCTTTGTTGTTCAATATATTGGCATGATCGACGACAATCCACAGGATCCTGCCGGAGCCACTAAATTTTATGTGGAAGAAGCCGTCGGCAACTTAATTGGCGGTAAGCCCGTGGTCACGATGTCGACCAAGCCGATTGGATGCGCCATTAAGTGGAGAAATTAATTCCAGACCCTTTTAATATCGTTCCCTCTTATCTTTTATTTCACTCATGAAGACTTCAGCATTTGCCCTGTTTGTTGCATTATTGATTTCAAATAACTTTAGTAGTTTCGGTCAATCCAAAAAATTCTCGGCCGAGGGTGAATTTACGGCCAATTGTGAAGGTCCCGCTGTGGATTCGGAGGGAAATATCTATGCAGTGAATTTTGCCAGAGACGGCACCATTGCCCAAATGAACCGCCGTGGAAAATCAGGTTTCTTTGTAACGCTCCCAAAAGGAAGTACTGGAAATGGCATCCGTTTCGCGGATAAAAACACTTTTTACGTAGCCGATTTTACGGGACATAATGTGCTGAAAGTCGATATGATCACGAAAAATGTGACTGTTTTCGCCAACGAGCCCAGAATGAACCAGCCTAACGATCTGGCAATCACCAAAAGCGGCCATATTTTTTGCTCAGATCCTAACTGGAAAGAAGGAACCGGACAGATATGGCATGTTTCACCGGCGGGAAAAACCCGGCTGGTCGCTGAAAAAATGGGTACAACCAATGGTATCGATATCAGTCCGGATGAAAAAACTTTATACGTCAACGAGAGCGTTCAACGCAATGTCTGGGCATTTGACCTTGCTTCGGACGGAACATTGTCCAACAAACGCCTCATCCATACCTTCGCCGACGGCGGCATGGATGGCATGCGCTGCGATATCCATGGAAACTTATACATCGCCCGTCACGGCAAAGGTGAAGTGGCGGTACTTTCACCAGCCGGTAAAGTGATCCACACCATACCCACCATCGGTAAGAAAGTTTCCAACATCTGTTTTGGCGGAAAAAATGGCAAGACCTGTTACATTACCCTTCAGGACCGTGGCTGCCTTGAAACTTTCAAAGCAAAAACTGCCGGACGAGAATGGCAGATGATGAAGGAATTTTCTGCCGGGAAGTAAGATTTGAGCGACCCGGTTTTATCCATAAAAGTTTCTATTACAGAACAATAACGATTCGCCTGCTAAAATAATCTGGCCAGAATTGAGTAAATAAAGTTTTATCTATTTACTTTGTAAAACAAAGTACTTTAAATAAAAACCATGACACTAAATACACTGCTCCGCTATTTAAAGGGAAATCACAAAGTGGCCTTGCTAGCGCTGGTTTCTGCTTCTTCTTTATCGCTTTTATTTTTCAGAATTCTTATCACACAAAATCTCGGCTTTATCTTTCTTCCATGGAATTTATTCCTTGCCTGGGTGCCCCTTTTTTACATTAAATGGGTTTGGCAAAAAGAGCTCTCGGGCGCTATCCCGTTCTGGCTGCTGCTGATACATTTATCCGTCTGGCTGCTTTTCTTTCCGAATGCGCCTTACATCATCACCGATCTGCTTCATTTGAGAGCAACCTCAGCGGACATGATCTGGTTTGACGCGCTCATGATTTTCACGTTTGCGGTTTCCGGCTTTCTGACAGGACTTTATTCTATCAGAATCGTCCATCGCCTGCTGACGCATCGCTGGAATGAGTCAATTGCCTGGCTGGCCATCGCCGGTTCGATGTTCCTGAGCGGATTTGGTGTCTTTTTGGGCAGATATGGACGCTGGAACAGCTGGGATATTATTGCACAGCCGATGTCACTGGCGCGGGGCATTTTACACAGCATGCGTGACCCTTTTGCCATAAAACACACCTTCACGTTTTCGTTCGTGCTGATGTTGTTGTACTTTGCATTCCATATTTTCGCAGAAATGAAAAGAAATGACTCAACCCATAAATATTCGTAAAGCGCTTAAAAGTTTCCGTTATGCCGGTGTCGGCATTTACGATTTATTCCGGCAGGAAAACAACGCAAAAATCCATTTACTGGCTGCCGGCCTGATCGTAATAGCCGGAATCAGCTTTAAACTTTCAGCAACAGAATGGTGCATTATCACGATTCAGATTGCGCTGGTATGGTCCGCAGAAGCTTTTAACACGGCGATTGAAAAACTGGCCGATACGGTAACCACAGACTACCATCCGTCGATTAAGATCGTAAAGGACGTGGCCGCAGCCGGTGTTTTGATCCTTGCAATTTCTGCCGTTGTTGTAGCCGGATTTATCTTTTTCCCAAAAATCTGGGAATGCCTGAACTAAACTCTTATCTCCGAATCTGATTATATATGTCCGCAAACCAAGACTCACTACACACCTTAAACGAAATCCGCGACCTGATGGAACGGTCAAACAAGTTCCTTTCACTGAGCGGATTAAGCGGTGTTTTTGCAGGTATTTTCGCATTGATCGGTGCAGCTGTGGCTTATGTCCGTTTAAAAACAGACTGGTTCACCGAAAGTTTTTCATCGTATGATACCTCCGGCGCCATTACCCAAAAAGAGGCCATAAACTTTCTGCTTCTGGACGGGACACTGGTGCTGTTCTTTTCCTTAGCCATTGGCATTTTACTGACGGTTAGAAAAGCACACAAAAAGGGGTTTCAGGTTTGGAATAAAAACTCGCGCAGGCTACTTCTGGGTATGATCATTCCCCTTGCAACCGGCGGGATATTTTGTCTGGCTATGCTTTCTTATGGTTACATCTGGCTCGTATTGCCGGCCACTTTGATTTTTTACGGATTAGCTTTGTTTAACGCAAGCCGTTATACCTGGCCGGAGGTTTCCTACATGGGCATTCTTGAAATTATTATTGGCGCTATGGCGCTATTTTTCACCGGGTTTTCGCTTTTCTTCTGGGCGCTGGGGTTCGGCGTGTTACACATTGTGTATGGGTTTGCGATGTATCACAAATACGATCGTGAAGGCGGTAGTTCTTTTAAAACGCCAAAGGGCGGACTTTCGGCTTTACTGCTTATCTTGCTTTCCTCGGCTTTTTGTCAGGCACAAATACCATCTGCTTTACCCACAGACACCACCGCCAGAAAATGGTACGATAAGGAAACAATCTATCTTCAGGGCGCTAATAGTTATATAAAAAACAATGTTGTGTATACCGGACAAAAAGCGATCAGAAAGGAATTTATGATTTCTGAAGGCGGTATGCAGTTATATCTCGGTTCGAGGCGCAAGCGGAATCTCGCCCTGGTTATCTCCATTGCCGGTTCTGCCGGCTCCATTTTTTCACTGGTAACAGGCAACCGGGATGCACTGAAAAAATTCTTTTGGGTATCCCTCGGCACCGGACTCGCATCGACAATCATTACGGCACAGGCCAATAATCAGCGCGATCAGGCGGTATGGCTTCGCAACCGGGATGCGCTACTTTTTATGGAAGTCAACAAATAGTTCTCAATGACTTCATAACTTGCGGGCACAATGGAATGGTTAGAAAAATTTAATAAAGTATTTGAAAGTAAAATTCGCCTCGGATTGATGTCCGTTCTGGTGGTGAATGATGCCGTAAGTTTTAATGAACTGAAAGAGCTCCTGCAACTTACGGACGGGAATCTCGCGTCACATCTGAAGGCGTTGGAGGAAACGGCATATATCCTGGTTCAAAAACAATTTGTCGGACGAAAACCCAATACTACTTACAAGGCGACGGAAGCCGGACAAAAAGCCTTCACCGACCACCTTCAGGTTTTGGAAAATATGATCCGACAAAATATGTAAACCGGATAGCAGTTAAAATAAAAGCGCAGGGCATGAAATTTCGTGCCCTGCGCTTTTATTTTAACAATCGTACTATTTAGAATTTCAAAGGAACAGCGAAACCCGATTTATCCCACTGGAATTGTAGCTCAGTGTCTTTAGCTGTGAATGTCAGTTTTTCCTCAGAAGCTGCATACGTTTTCGCAGGAACTGTAATTTTCAACACATCCTTTGCCTTATTTTTTTCATAATCATAAGCACCAGACTGGCCCACAACGCTGTTCAAAATAACGCTCCATTCTTTTTCACCAGGTATGGTAAACAAACTGTAAGTACCTGCCTTAACAGCCTTGCCTCCAAACTGACCATCTTTTTTAAATGTAATTTCAGTAGAAGCATTGGCACCGGTGCGCCAGATTTTACCATATTTTTCAAGACTTTCGCTTCCTTCTTTACCAAAAAGTACACGTCCTTTTTTCGATGGCTGACCATAGGCCACGCTTACATTTTTGCCGTCAGCAGTAACTCTCGGGCTTTGTGCACATGACCAGCTAAATGCAACAAATGTCAATAATAAAGAGAAAAGAGTTTTTTTCATAAATTTGTTTAGTAATGGTGGTTATTGAATCAGTAACGAAATACGTAATTCAAAAGTTGTGAACCAAGTCATTTAGTTCAAATTTCGTACTTTTGAAAAATGACTTCCGGAGAGCAAACACAAGTACGCAACAATTTTTTCGACACCAAAATCGAATTCCTTAAAGGCGTCGGTCCACAGCGGGCCGCACTGCTTAATCAGGAATTGGGTATATTCAATTATGGTGACCTGTTACAGCATTATCCATTCAGGCATGAAGACAGGACTATCTTTCACAGGATAAGCCAGTTAACCGAATTATTACCAGCTGCCCAAATCAAAGGCCGGTTAAGAGAATGGACGATTGTTGGTGAGGGAGGAAAAAAACGTCTCGTCGGCCAGTTTACGGACGGTACCGGCACGATCGATCTCGTATGGTTTCAAAGTATAAATTATTTCGAAAAATACCTGCGCCCCAATGCGGAATATATTGTTTATGGAAAGCCCGTAACCTTTGGGTCAAAGTGGAGCATCACACACCCGGAAATTGAATTATTAACCCAGGAAAATGAAAAAGGCGGTTATTGGCAGCCCGTTTATCCGCTGACCGAAAAACTCCGCAGGAAATTTGTTGACAGCAAAGCGATCGGTAAAATGATACGGGGTCTACTGGAAATTGCCAGGCCGCATATCCGTGAAACGTTACCGGAAAATCTGGTTCAAAAATACCGGATGGTAACCAAAACGGATGCACTCTGGAACCTGCATAATCCGCAAAGCCAGGCCTGGCTTCATCAGTCACAACGAAGATTGAAATTTGAAGAGCTTTTTTACAACCAGTTCAGGTTAATTAAAAACAAGCTTTTACATAAAACCGAATTCCCGGGACTGGTCTTTCACAGAACCACGCTGCTGCGTGAATTTTACGAAAATCACCTGCCTTTTGAGCTGACCGGCGCCCAGGTACGTGTACTCCATGAAATCCGTGAAGATCTGAAAACCGGAAAACAGATGAACCGGCTCTTACAGGGTGATGTAGGTTCCGGCAAAACGATCGTTGCTTTTATTACGATGCTTTTGGCATTGGACAACGATGCACAAGCCTGTCTGATGGCGCCCACAGAAATCCTGACGGATCAGCATTATCAGGGGCTTAAAATATTTGCTGATTTGCTAGGCATCAATATTGGTAAACTGACGGGTTCAACAAAGAAAAAAGAGCGGGAGCTTATACACGCGCAACTGCTGGACGGCTCCATGCAGATTATCGTCGGCACACATGCACTGATCGAAGATATCGTGCAGTTTAAGAATCTGGGACTGTGTGTTATTGATGAACAACACCGGTTTGGCGTTGCCCAGCGCAGTAAGTTGTGGGCCAAAAACCAGTTCACCAATCCCCATATGCTGGTCATGACGGCGACGCCTATTCCCAGGACGCTGGCCATGACACTCTACGGAGACCTGGACATATCGGCGATCAATGAACTACCGGCGGGAAGAAAACCTATTAAAACCGTGCATCGTTATGACGCGCACCGGCTTTCCGTTTTTGGTTTTCTGCGGGACGAAATCGCAAAAGGGAGACAGATCTACATGGTTTATCCCTTGATTGAAGAATCGGAAAAACTGGATTTAAAAGACTTGATGGACGGTTACGAGAGCATTGCCCGGGCATTTCCCGATGTACCGTTAAGTATCCTTCACGGAAAAATGAAGCCCAAAGACAAGGATTTCGAAATGGCACGTTTTGTCAGGGCAGAGACCAAAATAATGGTAGCGACCACGGTAATTGAGGTTGGGGTTAATGTCCCAAATGCCTCTGTGATGGTTGTTGAAAATGCCGAACGCTTTGGTTTATCCCAGCTTCATCAGCTGCGCGGACGGGTTGGTCGCGGAGCGGAACAATCTTATTGTATTCTGATCACCGATTATAAAATCAGTAAGGAAACCAAGCTACGGCTGGAAACCATGTGCAGGACCAATGACGGTTTTGAAATTGCCGAGGTAGATTTGCAACTGCGTGGCCCCGGTGACATCTCAGGCACCCAGCAAAGCGGACTTATGGATCTGTTAATTGCCAATCTGGCGCA
Organism: Dyadobacter sp. LHD-138; assembly: GCF_030929615.1. Classification (GTDB taxonomy): domain Bacteria; phylum Bacteroidota; class Bacteroidia; order Cytophagales; family Spirosomataceae; genus Dyadobacter. The sequence goes on from NZ_JAVFVU010000008.1 coordinate 12,933, forward strand.
GGACGGGGAAATTTTAAAAGCAGCGAGAATTTCGGCAGAAGCAATTTTAAATACTGATCCTGATCTGGTGCAGCCCGAAAACGCGCCGATCCGGAATCATATCAATAACATGCGGAAGGAAGAGACGAACTGGAGCCGGATTAGTTAAAAAATTACGCTGACTGCAACCCTTTTACATCGGCATTGATAAAATGCCTGATAGTTTCACGGCTAACCTTTTTTTCCGCATGCCATAAATCATATTTTTTCTGCAAATTCATCCACAACTCCGCGCTTGTACCAAAAGCTTCCGACAGCTTTATAGCCATTTCCGGACTAATACCCGATTTCATATGGAGGATTTGTGACAAGGTTTTGCGATTTACACCCAAACCTTCGGCAATTTCCGTTATAGTAAAGGTTTCATTAGTTTCCTCTCTCAATCCCTCAATCATGCCATTTAAGATTGCCCCTGGATGGGCCGGACGCATTCCTCTCTTCAACATAACAATTTCCTTTTAATGATAATCTACAAAGTCAACATCGTAAGCACTGCCATCCATAAAACGAAAAATGATCCGATAGTTCGCGTTTACTTTTATTGAATAAAAATCCTTTAGCTCTCCACTCAACTTATGCAACCGATAACCAGGAATATTTAACTGCTCCACATCGTTCGCAGTGTCTAACAAAGATACAATTTCCCGCACTTTATCCACCAAATGACCCGTAAGCTTTGAGGCATTATCATTTTCAAACAAAAGTTTAATTCCTTTATGCTGAATACTTTCTATCATAACCGCAAATGGACAACCAATAAAGCTTCCTCCGACACAATTTGAGACGTCAGAAAACTAAAAAGTAATCCTGTTTGCAACACACAAGCGTTCGGATACGATTCTCGAATCCATCCAAACACCCCCAAAACAAAAAAGCCCCAGAAGTATAACAAACTTCCGGGGCTTTCATAAAACAATATAATCTTATCAGGCAACCACTTCCCTGATCTCACTTTTAAATTCAAAAGATTGAGGTCTTGTCACGTGCAGCGCTGCACCCAGGGATGTCGCATAAGGCAAATCCGTCGCATACACTTTATGATCAGGAAAATAACCTGCGATCAAGCGGGTAAATATCTCATTTTTAGCAAATCCGCCATCAATATAAATGGAATGCACATCCTTGACACCGATCAAATTCAGTGAAACTTTAAGCATTTCCGTCAGTCCCTTGATCAAATGATGGTAAGCAGCCTCCGGTGATGCAAAGGCACTGATCTGCCATTCCTTCGTATTTACTTCCGGAAATGGCCCGTTTCCAGCCATACAGGCCGCATAAAACGGAGGCGTATCGGCTTTTAAAATCTCTTCGTTATAGGCTACCTTCTTATAAAAGTCTTTCTCAACTTTGAAATATTCCGCAATTCGTTTTACCTGAAAATCGTGCTCACGGCCCATAAACAGACGCGACGTCGTGACGCCACTACCTTCCGGTGTCAGGTAATTCATGCAATCCCGATCCAGCTGGTGCGAGGTAAGCGGTTTAGAATAAAACGGATTGAAGTTAATACACCAGGTACCGGTGGACAATAATACAAACGGCTTTTTAACGGCCATTCTGTACGGTACCAATGCCGATGAACTATCGTGAAGACCAAATCCTGATTGTATTGTTTTTTCAGCATCGCGATAAATAAACGACGACGAGGCCAATACCGGCGGAAGTTTTTTCTGAATACCTTCCTGTTTTACCCAGTCATGATAATCCCACATTTCAAAACTCCAAAGTGCCGTATGACATCCTATGGAGGTATAGTCACTGGCTTTTCTTCCAGTCAACAGGAACAAAATATACTGTGGTAAATGAAGCGAGGAAACTATCTTCTTATAAACATCAGGTTTGGTATGTTTAAGCCAATACAGCTGCATACCCGAATTCAACATGCCCATAGCCGGTGAGCCCGTCTGCAGTGCAATGCGTGTCGGATCGCCGTGGGTGCTGTAAAATTGGTTTAAAAGTGCCTCAGGAAGCGGTTTTAAATAAGAATATAACGGTGTAACCGGTTTATTGGCTGCATCCAGATGGACCAGACTCGCTCCATAAGCCGCGGCATTCACCGCCTGAATATGATATTTTGGATTATTCTTTAAATCAGCCCAGCGCTCTTCAACCCATTGCGTTAACAATTCAATATTTTCCGTTGGAAATCCATCCTCATCCGTTGTCTCAGGAAGCGACTCGGTAACTTCTTCTATGATCTGATACTTTTCATCAAAAAGTACATACTTCTTATTGGTTCTGCCAATATCAAAAACCGCCGTTACTTTCATTATTTTGTATGCGCTATCACTTTTAATATACGGAAATCTATTTTTCGGTTAATATAGTGACTTTACTTTAAAAGCTATACCCTTAGTCTGACTTTTAAAAATCTTACTTATTCACCGAATATCATTAAACCAGGCTTCCTGATCCCCTACTCGGATTTTTCCAGAATTGGCTTTAAAACGGTCACCCAGCGTCTGTAACCTTCCTCGTTCATGTGCAGGCTGTCTTTCAGGAATATGCTGCCGTCGGGACGTCCGTTTTTCATCATCACAGGCCACATATCGATATATTGATGGCGGCGGTCACTTTTGATAAAATCGCTGATGAGCTTGTTGGCCTTTTCAACATCTGCCTTTTTAGCCCAGCGCGAAGGCGAAGGCTTTAACGAGACACCGAAAATCCGTGCAGCGGGTTCTTTTTCATGAATTAACTTCGTTAATGTCACATAGGCATCCCTGACCTGCTCAGGCGTTTTTTTCTTTTCGCCAAACATGTCATTTTCACAGTAAATGACAATGGTTTTGGGATGATACTTAAAAATGGTGCGATCGGCATAATGAATTACTTCCGGTAATGTTGATCCGCCAAAACCACGGTTTATGATCGGCATAGGCGCTAAATCTTTATCAGCGTTTGTCCATTTCGTAAACGTGGAACTTCCGGCTAAAACGATACCGCCCGCTGTCGGCATTTTTTCAGCATCCTTTTTCTCAAAAGCAACAATGGCACTTTCGGATCTGTCAACCGCATAATCCGGCTCCCAGGGGGGATCAATGGAATTATAATTCGGTTTCTGACATGAAACAATGGCAAAGAGACCGAGTACAATAAAATATTTTTTCATCTTAAATAAAAAGTGGATATACCGAAGAAGGCATATCCACTGCGTTTTTAATGTATCTAACTGAATTATTTACGACCTCTGGCAACGTTATCTGCCATAAAAATAACGTAACCCGAAGCCTACACTTGGGAAGGTAAAACTGGGAGAGAATGCATAGGTCAGTTGCTTGGTTTTTCCGCCGTAGGACTGATCTCCAATTTCACTCTTGGTAAAAGCATATCCAACATTAAATGGATTGGAAAAAGCCAGGCTGCCAGATACCCACCATTTTTCCGATAGCTTATAATAAAGCCCGGCATTTAAACCAAAGGATAGTGAAATTTTGCTCGTTTGCGTCTCCAATAGTTCGTGACTATTGGAGAGCGTCGAAAATTCCTTTGCATTCAAGTAACCCAGGCTGATATCCGGACCACCGAAAATACCGAGCTTATCATTAAAATGCTTGTAGAAATGCCAGAATTTACCCAGGCCGAAACCGACATTATTTATACCGGATTTGTCAATTATTTTACTCTCGCCATTGTTACTCGTATAATAGTTCGCTTTTTTCCCTCCAAGCGAATTGCTGAGACTCCAACCTGACACGCGTGTATCAGTCTTAAACTTCCCTAAATTGATATTAAAGTTGTAACCGTAATTATTCGATGCTGCTACCTGAGAGGGATTTTGATTGCTAAAATTTATCCCGGCTGATCCTGAAATAAATCGCTTGCCTTCCAACTGCGCATGCGCCATTTCAGAGCCGCCCAGTAATAACATGGTAAATAAAAAGAATATGTTTTTCATAGCTGTGCTTATTTTTTTTGAAAATACCAAGATGCTCTGACCGAAAAATAACTGGGAATACTCGTTGTCAGGGCGGAATTAAAATTGACCGATTTTGTGTTCAAAAAATCCTGATAACCTACGCCCAGAGAAAACAGATTAATATCCGATTCCAGCGCAAAACGCGGTGTGATCCAGTAAGATACGCCAGGTGCTATTTTCAATCCGACATCGTAACCCTCCTCCACATCGTCTCCATCGCTAGCCAATGATTTAATTTTCAGGTAAGACAAATCCAGAGAAGCGTGTAAAAAAATGGCCCACTTTGCATTAATCGATTTGTATTGTCTAACAAAGGGCGAGAGCCTGTAACTGGTTCGGTTGTGCCCGTCTTTAACTTTGATTCCGGTGTTATCATATTTAAACCGTACAAAATTCCACGAGGCCGCGGCTTCCAAACCAATCATTCGATTAGCCTTAGTCATTTTGCCAATTTGAAAAGAAGGTTGAATTGAAATCTGGCTCCCTTTGGCTTCTTCGCCATTCGACTGTTTATTATGATTCCCGCCAAAACTGACCGTACTGCCCAGATACTTCGTATCCTTTTCCAGCTGGGCTTTGACAGGAACCGCAAGCCAAAGGAAGCTCGCAATTAAAATAAGAAGTGTTTTTTTCATGACAGGATGAGTTGGTTTACCGGACAAGATAATCAAGTTTATGTAACCGGTGTAACTATTTTGTTTTTTTAACAAAAAATATAACAAAAAGAGGCGACTGCTGGTCGCCTCTAAATATTACCTGTACCAAAATTCACCTAACTATTTTACCAAGTCGCTAGCCCGCAAGCCGGCTTTGACTTTAATTTCACGGTTTTCCTTCTGCAATTAATAAATTCCTGTCCAGTTACCCTGACGATAATATTGCAGCAACCTTTGTTTCATCAGGTATTCATACTTTGCCTGGATCGCATTGGCTTGTGCTTTTCCAAGATTGGCTTTTGCCAGCGCATATTCAAAAATATTGGCCGTCCCGGCATTAAGTTTACTTTCCACAACTGCAAAACTGGCCGTCAGCGATTCGGATTGGCCCTCCGCCGCGGCATAACGGTCCGCAGTACTGTTTACTTCCAAAACGGCTATTTCCACAGACTGACGCAACAATTGCTTGGCAATATCAAACTGGTTCTGCGCCTGACGCTCCTGCACTTTTGCAACCTCCACCCGTGGACGGGTCACCCATCTTCCCATAATCGGGATATTTAGCCCGAGGCTTAAAGAACCATTTCTGGTGGCATTCAGTTGATTAAAATAATCAAGATTACTGTTGGTTGAAGCGTAAAAGGCATCAATATTGGCCCGTAACGTGAGCGATGGAAAGTTATTGGCTTTGATCGATTTGACGAGATAAGTATAACTTTTTCGGCTCAGTTCTGCACTCTTAATTTCAGGAAACTGTTTCAGGGCATCTTCATAAACCGCGGCCGCATCCTTTGAATCCTCCGGCAAAATAAATTCTGAAAGTGGCTCAAATTCAACGGCATCATCCGGCTCAATATTCATTCTCTGAAAGAGAGCCAGACGCGCAGTTCTGTAACTATTCAGCGCCGTCACCATATCAAATTTGTCATTGGCCAGCTGTGCTTTGATTTCATACAACGTGCTTTGCGCCGCAACGCCCGCATTTAACTGTTTTTCAACACGATCAACCTGCTGCTTTGACGATTCAACCTGTTGCACATAAGATTCGTATAAGGATTTTGTTGCCAGCACATTTACGTAGCCCTGCATCAGCAGAATCGTTTGGGCATTTAAAACAGCTACCCGGTTTTCCATCGCTGATTCTTTCAAAAACTGGTTCTGTCGAATCTGGTTCTGGATTTTGAAACCCTGAAAAATTGGCATCTGAAACCCTGCGCCGATGGAATTATAATTATAAAGCTGATCAATATACGTATTGGTATACTGATCAATACTCCGCCCCAGATTTAAACTGTGATTGGCTCCGATAGAAATTTGCGGAAGTATCTGGGATTTTGTCTGCCTGAGCTGCGCCTGCGCCGCCTCAGCCTGGAGGTTCCCGGCCTGATAGGTCAGGTTATTCTTGCTAAGCAGCTCCACACAGTCTGCAAAGCCCAGTTTTTTTTGTGCCTGGGTTACACAGGGAAGCAGACAAAGGAGTAATAATAATCGTTTCATGACTAATAGACAAATGATAGAGAATATGCAATTTTAAGCCAGCCAGCCATCTTTCAACCTTACTACACGATTTCCGTAGGTAGCATTGGCCTCCGAATGCGTTACCTGCACAATGGTTACTTTATCCTCCTGATTAAGTTTTTGAAATAATTCCATAATTTCCACAGCTTGTTCAGAGTGCAGGTTTCCCGTAGGTTCATCTGCAAAAATCACCTTGGGACTATGAACAATGGCACGGGCTACACCCACCAGCTGCTGCTGCCCGCCCGAAAGCTGATGCGGGAAAAGATCTTTTTTAGCAACCATGTTAAACCGGTCAAGCAATTCAGCGACGCGGCTTTTCCGCTCTGAACCCGAAACACCTTTATACAAAAGTGGCGTCTCAATGTTTTCATAAACCGTAAGTTCGTCGATCAGGTGATAAGCCTGAAACACAAAACCAATATGATGACGGTGTAATTCCGTACGTTTTTTCTCAGTTAATTTCTGAACCGGGTCATCCAAAAACAAGTATTCCCCTTCGGACGGTTCTTCCAGTAATCCCAGAATGTGAAGCAGAGTAGACTTTCCGGATCCTGAGGGCCCCATGATGGAGACAAACTCTCCTTCTTTAATATTCAAATCAATGTGGCGGAGTACATAAGTCTTGCCAAAACCAGCCGGATAGTGCTTAGATATTTTTTCTAATTTGATCATTATTAATTAGGATTTGAGATTCGATCCACAAGAAAAGACATTTGCCCGTGTTTCTAAATTCTCTTTTGTTTATTTAGTTTTGAAAAAGGCTTGCCAGAAATTTTTGTCATTGTAAATCAGCAACTTACACGATACCATTAAAATAAAACCGTCCGAAACCGTACACTTTTGTACGATTTCGGACGGTGACAAATTTTATATATCTTTCTTTTAGCTGCGGCTGCGCACCGCAGTTACATCCAGCATAAAATTGTGCAAATCTGTATTTCTCACGAAAGGTTTCAGCGTTTCGCTACCCGGACCAAACATCGCCAGCTCCACATAATCGCCGGAATGGTCCATCCCCGCCCAGCCAATGGAAGTATAAGCCGTTTGAATTTGCCCCAGTTCCTTGAACGGAAGTTTTTTCGGATTGTACAATCCTTCTTCATTCAAAGTCGTGTAATGTTTTAAGATACTTTCAGCCTCCGCTTTTTTGATCGCATATCCCTGCGCTTCTTCCAGTCGTTCGATGACTTGCGAAACCGTAGAATTTCTGTTGATACCATTCAAAACCCAGTCGTTACTGTGTTTGAAGTGATGCATGTACTCAAAATTCTTTTCCGTCATGGAGCCGGAGAATAAGCCTGGATTCGCATTCCCATGATCCGTTGTAATGATCACCAGCGTTTCCTTATCTTGTTCAGCAAAATCTATCGCTACTTTTATCGCGTCATCAAAAGCGATCTGATCATACAGCAAGCCAGCGGAATCGTTGGAATGTGCAGCCCAATCGACTTTTCCACCTTCAACCTGCATCACAAACCCTTTTTTATTTTTCTTGAGTTTAGCAATCGCCGCTTTTGTCATCTCAGCCAGCGTTGGCACTTGTTCTCGTAATGTAGCATCGCTCTGGTGGTCTACCGTGAAAGGCAACGCGTTGTTGGCAAATACACCCAGTAGCGGTTTTGTTTCAGAAGCCGAAAGATTGAGCAGTTCCTTCTTTGTTTTAACGGTCACATAACCCGCTTCGTCAAACTTTTTATACACATCATCCTTATCCTTTCTCTTGGCAGGGTCAAAATAATCCTGACCTCCACCCATCATCACGTCAAATTTCAAAGGCAGGTATTGAAGTGCAATATCATTCTGGTCGCCTCTCGACTTATTATTAATACAAAAACCCGCTGGCGTCGCGTGTGTAATCGGCACAGAGGTAACGCAGCCTACCGATTTACCAGCTTCCTTAAATTTTTGCAAAATGGGTTTGTTGTAACTCCCATCCGGATTGGCATTCAACGAACCGTTATTAACCCTGACGCCCCCACCCCAGGCAGAGCTGGAAGCCGCAGAATCGGTCACAAAAGAATTTGCGGAAGCCGTATCCATCAAAGCACGTTTGGCCTTGTTGTCCAGATAAAGTTGCATCCAGTGACTTTGACGCCCTTCTCTACGCTGCAACAGTAAACTTGCCATGTTGAGCGTGCCGGTGCTCATTCCGTCACTTACCAGAAAAATAATATTTTTGGCTGTGGTTCCGCGTTTTAAAACCCGTGGCTCTGTGTTTCCTGCGAATACGCCGAAAGGTGATATCAATGAGCCTGCTACAACCGTCAGGGAGGAATTTCTAAAAAAATCTCTTCTTTTCATTTCAATGATCTTGTCTGTTACAAACCGGATTTTTCGGTTTTCTCTAACTGACAAAATACAGTTTCAGATATTAACTGATGATTATTCCGATGAGGTCTTTTTGTTAAATTTTAACGAGCAGACTTATTAAATCATAAAAAGTGCTTCGATAGACAGCTGCGTACTCCCCAATTATTTATTCAAATTTTACCATAATTCCTGTAAATCTCCTAACTTCACTTTCAACAAATCACCTGAACCCATTGATGAAAAAAATACTGATTCCGGGCTTATTTTTATTGACAGTCTCACTGATTTCTGCAAAACTCACATCAAGCGACAAGAAAAAAAACGCCGACGTTGATTGGCCCGAATACCTCGGCGGTTCCGACCGAAACCACTATTCTATCTTAACACAGATAAACACAACAAACGTTACCAAGCTAACCAAGGCCTGGGAATATCACTCGCTGGATTCCGGGCAAGTGCAGTGCAATCCGATCATTGTCAATGGAACCCTTTATGGCGTAACGGCCACCAACCAGGTTTTCGCGCTGGACGCAGCAACCGGTAAGGAAAAATGGAAATTCAAAGCAGGTAAAGGCGGCGGACTTAATACCAATCGCGGTGTAACCTATTGGAGCAGTGGCAACGAGTCCAGGATTATGTACGCTTATGAATCCTGGCTTTACGCGCTGGATGCAGTTTCCGGACAGCCCATCAAATCATTTGGTGCTGATGGACGCGTGAGCTTAAAAAAAGGTCTAGGTGCCGCTGCGCAGGACAAATTTGTGATATCAAACACGCCCGGCACACTTTATGGTGATTTAATTTACATGCCATTAAGGCTTTCCGAAGGGCCAGATGCGGCGCCCGGAAATATTCAGGCTTTCAACGTACGCACCGGAGAACTGGCCTGGGCGTTTCATACCATCCCGCATCCGGGAGAATTTGGATATAATACCTGGCCAAAAGAAGTTTATAAAAATACAGAAGTTGGTGCCGCCAACAACTGGGCCGGTATGGCAGTAGACAAAAAACGTGGCATTCTTTACGTGCCAACGGGTTCTGCCGGCTTTGACTTTTATGGTGGTAACCGGGCCGGACAAAACCTCTTTGCCAACAGTCTGGTTGCACTCAATGCAAAAACGGGAAAACGGATTTGGCACTTCCAGTTCGTCCATCACGATCTTTGGGACCGCGACATTCCCGCACCGCCAAATCTGGTTACCATTAAAAAGGATAATAAAATTATTGACGTCGTTGCGCAGGTGACTAAGCTGGGTTATGTTTACGTTTTTGACCGGGTAACTGGTGCGCCTATTTTCCCGATCAAAGAAGTACCTGTTCCAAAAAGTAATGTCGCCGGAGAAAAATCCTGGCCTACCCAACCGGTCCCTACTTTACCCCTGCCTTATGCAAGACAAACAGTCACCGAAGCCGATATCAACCCGCACTCAGAAAACCGCGATTCATTACTGGCCATTTACCGAAAAGTAAAAAAGGGTCTCTACCAGCCCTTTGGTGAAATCCCGACACTTTTACTTCCGGGCTTTGACGGTGGTGCGGAATGGGGTGGCGCCGCTGTGGATCCCGATGGAATCATGTACGTCAATGCCAATGAAATGCCCTGGATTGCCAGCCTGAGCCCCACGCCTAAAGAAGATGAACTCTCTCATTTAAGCCCAGGCCAGCGTGTTTACACCTTGAATTGCCTCGTTTGCCATGGACCAGAACGAAAAGGAAACCCGAAAAGTGGTTATCCTTCCCTCCTCGATATTGGTCAGCGGAAAGACCGGGAATTTGTCTCCAAACTTATCACCAGTGGAAAAGGGATGATGCCCGGCTTCACAAGTATCACCGGAGAAGAAAAACAGGCGCTCGTCAGCTTTCTTTTTGGTGACGAAAAGGTGGAAGTAGCGACGAACAGTAAAGGAAAAAAAGCGCCAGTGATGCCTTATAAATTCAACGGATACAACAAATTCCTTGACAGCAAAGGCTATCCTGCCATCAGTCCACCCTGGGGAACGCTGACCGCTATTGACCTGAATACCGGAAAACATCTTTGGCAAAATACGTTAGGCGAGTTTAAGGAATTAACTGCCAAAGGAATTGCCCCAACAGGCACAGAAAACTACGGAGGTCCCGTGATTACCGCAGGCGGAATCTTATTCATCGCAGCGACCAAGGATGGAATGTTCCGTGCTTTTGACAAGAAAACCGGTAAGCTTTTATGGCAAACGGAATTGCCTGCAGCCGGATTTGCAACACCGAGCACGTACGAAGTTAACGGCAAACAATATGTGGTCGTAGCCTGTGGCGGAACAAAATTAGGTACCAAAAAGGGGGATAGTTATGTGGCATTTGCATTGCCGTAATATTTTAGCCGCGCTGCAAATTTGATTGACGAAATGAATATGTCACCCTTTCAGGGTTAAGACCCGGATGTTTGCGTGTATTTACTATAATACTTTCATCCCTTCGGGATTGTTCGTTGCCTGTTAGCAATTTCAAGACAGAATGATCTTATGTTTAGACCTCCGTTAATCGGAATCCCCAAGCAACCCTTAGAACACCAATCAAAATCCCGAAGGGATGGAATTATTGTAGAAAATCAATGTCGTCTGCCGGATCAGAACCCCGACGGGGTGGCCGATTAAAATCTTTCAAATCACCAGGAAATCTCCGCTCGAACGATTACATAATCACCAGCCTATCCCGCTTGTACGCCTTCAGTTCGCCACTATCGGGTTCCAACTCGGTTACCAGATAATTTATTTCATCCAAATCACAAACCCTCACGCGCTGCACTGAATCCAGCTTCTCCGAAATCGTCAGAATCGCCGTTTGTTTTGAGGCTTTCATCATCGCACGTTTCACCTGAACCGTCTCCATATCCGATTCCGTAACACCCTCATTAAAACTTATTCCATTGGCCCCTAAAATGCATAAATCCGCATGAATATCGGCAAGCCGGCTAATTACCTCACCGCCTGCGCTGATCTGGGATGTCTTCGCAATCGTTCCACCGACAAAAATAACCGTCGCATGAGAATGGTCACAGAGCTGCAACGCCGTCAGCAAACTGACTGTGAAGAAGGTGGCAGAGATATCCATTGGAATATTCCTAATCAACTCGCTTACCGTAGTACCGCCGCCAATGACAACAAACATGTCTTTTTTGATCAGTGAAGCCGCTTTTTGTGCGATAACCTGCTTAGCAGAAGACGCATAGGCATTAACCGTTGAATAACTAAACTGATAAGATTTTGACAAAGCTCCCCCATGCACCTTTACCAGTTTGCCTGCTTCTGCCAGCTCATTAAGGTCTCTGCGGATTGTATCTTCAGACACATGTAGTGATACACTTAAATCAGAAGACAATGCGCGATTATGCAGATTTATCTGCTTCATAATGAGCATTTGCCGCTCTTTCTTCATGATTGATGTCGAAGAGTGAACCATATTAGTATTTAGAATAAATTCTACAATAATTGTAAATAGCAATTTTATATTTTACACAAAAGTAATTTACAGAAATTATCTACGGCATTTTATTGGAATATTATTATTAAAACATTTATCTACCTATTGACATTTGAAATCCATATGCAGATATTTGTCGAAGTCATTGCGTTTTTATGAGCTTTTAAAGTCATCCTCTAAAAAATTATTTATGAGCAGACAGGTTTATTTATCAATACACTTCCTGCGGTCTGTTGCCGCACTGTTAGTGGTAATGCTTCTGACAGTCGAAGCTATGGCCCAATCGTATTCCATCAAAGGAAAGGTATCCGACGGAAACGGACAAGGCGTCCCCGGCGTATCGGTCCTTATCAAAGGAACCATGGTTGGAACGGTCACCGATCATGAGGGCTCTTACTCGCTTAACGCTGATTTAAAACCGGGAAATTACACACTGGATTTTTCTTCGATTGGATATGCTCCGGCGAGTCAGGATGTAACACTGGGAAATCAGACCTCCATCGTGGTGAATATCAGCATTAAAGAATCAATTGCCCAGCTCGATGAGGTAGTCGTAACCGGTTCGACGATTAAAACCACGCGTAGGCAGCTGGGAAACGCTATCAACTCGATCAGCTCGAAAGAATTGGCCAATTCCGGGTCAGCGAATTTATTTTCTGCGCTTCAGGGAAAGGTCCCGGGCGCCCAGATTACGCAGAATTCAGGAGATCCTTCCGGTGGTATGACGATTCGTCTTCGTGGTATCAAATCCCTGCAAGGCAATTCCGATCCTTTATATGTGATCGACGGGGTAATTCTGAGCAATGCTTCAATAAACGTTTCTCAATATGCATTGTCTGATCAGGTTGGTTCGGCTGTGGTGGGAAGCAACCGTATGTCCGACATCAACCCGGCTGATATTGAGTCGATGAATATTATTAATGGTGCGGCTGCCGCTGCACAGTACGGATCACGGGCTTCCAACGGTGTTGTTTTGATTACGACCAAACGCGGTAAAAGCGGAGCGCCGCAGATCAATTTTTCTACCAGTGTTAATGTCAACGAACTTCGTAAAAAATTAAAAATCAGCACGTATGGAAAGCAATTTGGCTATGCAAGTTTACGTCTTGGCACCATTACCGGCTTAACGGCTGCTCAAATTGCAGCGAATCCTGGTGTAACGACAACACCGGTGACACGCGACGGTGTGACTGCCAATCTGGCAACCAACCTCGTTGATGTAAACCGTTACGATTACCAGGATGAAATTTTCAGGACCGGTTATGGTACAGACAATGCTTTGTCTATTAGTGGCGGTAATGAAAAGACGCAATACTACGCTTCTCTTTCCTACATGAAAAACCAGGGAATTGTTGAGGGAACCGATTTTCAACGTTATGGTCTCCGCGTTCGTCTGGAACAGCGGCTGGCGAGCTGGGCAAAAATCTCTGCCGGGATTACCTACAACAACAGTTTCTCCAATGAAAAACCCAATGGAAACGTTTTTTACAGCCCGATCAACTCGATTAACATTACCAACAACATTTACGATATTACCAAACGCGATGCACAGGGTAACCTGCTGGGCGTAGAACCTACACGTGTCAACCCATTGACGACGGTGGAAGAAATGAAGTTTACGCAATCCGTTAACAGGACTGTAAATGACCTTCAGCTCAACCTGACACCATTAAAAGGATTGAATATTGACTGGGTATTTGGGATTGATGCTTTTTCTCAATTGGGAAAAAACCTGATTCCTCCGTATCCATACGGCACATCGTCAGGACTACCTGCTGAGCGTTATCCGAAAGGTTTTGCGGCAAACGTCAATGCAACGACCTTTTTGTATAACAACGACATTAACATTTCCTACGAACGTGATCTGACGCCGGATTTCAAACTGAATGTGGTGGCGGGAACGAGTTACCAGAACAGCAAAACGGACATTTCCGCATCAAATGGTCAAAACCTGGCGCCGTCTTTCGAAACGGTAAACGGCGCGGCAAGTACAACGGTAAAGGCAACCTACACGCTTGATCAATGGGATTTGTTTGGTATTTTCGGACAAGCTACTTTCGGATATGAAAATCTCGCATTCATCACCGGAGCTGTTAGAAGCGACCGTTCGTCCAAATTCTCTTCCTCGGAAGCCAATCAGGTTTATCCTAAATTCAGCGCCAGCTTTATTCCTTCTGACCTGGGTTTCTGGGATAAAGATGGCATTGGAAAAGTTGTGAATACTGCCAAATTGCGCTATTCATGGGGTAAATCGGGAAACATGACCGGGATCGGTACTTATGACCGTTTCTGGCAATTCAACTCGGTTCCTTTCCTTGGACAAAACACAATCCTGCCAAGTTCAACGCTGGCAAACGAGCGTGTGAGACCGGAATTCATGACAGAAAACGAGGGCGGTATCGACCTGAGCTTCCTAAAAAATAAACTGACATTAGGCATTACGGCTTATACGCAAAAAATTACGGATCTTGTTGTTAACCGTGTTTTAGCTCCTTCATCGGGCGGAACAAGCATTATCAACAACGTTGGAGAAATGCAAAACAAGGGTTATGAGGTCAGCCTGGGTTACACACCTATCCAAACCAAGGATTTAACATGGGATGTGAGCGTCATTTACAGCCAGAACCGCAACAAAATTACACAGCTCGGAAGTCCGCTGGTGGCGCTGAACTCGGTTACAGGCGCTCCTTCGTTTTTGGTTCAGGGACAGCCCGCCAGCGTTTTTTATGGAACTTTCTTCGCCCGTGATGAACAAGGAGAATTATTCAAAACCCTGCAAGGCTTGCCACAGTCGCAAAAAGGCGTGCAATCTACAACTGATCCCCTTGCTTACACACCTTCTCCAAAAGGTGCCGACGGGCAGTTCTCTACCAATACAAATGTTAGAAAAGTTATTGGAAATCCTAATCCAAAATGGACCGGCTCTTTCGTGAGTAATCTTACTTACAAACGTTTTGGTTTCCGATTCCTGCTTGACGCAGTTCAGGGAATGGATGTCTTTAATGCAGACCGCCGTACCCGTCAGGGCGTTGGTATCGGTGATTATGCCGAAAGAGAGTTGAAAGGTGAATTGCAGCGCGGTTATGTTTACTCAATTTACAACACCGAAGAATGGCGGATTGATGATGCGTCCTTCGTGAAACTTCGCGAAATCAGCTTATCTTATCAGCTGCCTAATGTAATTAAAAATGTGAGAAACATTAACATTGCACTTTCGGGGCGCAATCTGTTCTCCTGGGATAATTATGACGGCTTCGATCCTGAAACAAATGCAGGTGGTAACAGCGATTTGCTGCGTGGCGTGGATTTTGGTAACGTACCTATTCCACGTACTTATCAGGTAAAAATATCGGCCAGTTTCTAATCCGCCCACTCTATTCATTTAATTGACATGAAAAAAACACTCATATATTCGATTCTGGCAGCCACGGTGTTATCAGTATCTTCCTGCGAACAAAAGGAATATCTTAATCCAAGCTCAGCCAGCGAAACCCAGATCATAACGGACGTTTACGGACTGATTTCGCTCGCCAATGGATTGCAATACCGCTATTCCGTGGGTGGTGCCGGCGTGGTATACTCGATGATTTCTGCAAACGGACTTACGACAAAGGAACTGCTTGTTTTGAATGCAGGAAACACGGATCTTGATTTATTGGGAAAAGGCTCAGGAAACGTTCAGGGAAATAATGCTGTACTCTCCAATATTTGGGCACAAAGCCACCTGACAAAGTCCAGTGCCGACCTTATTCTGAAAAATATTGATGTAGCAGCAGATCCTGCGCTAAAAAGCGGACTCCTGGCTTACGCCTCCATTTTCCGCGCACTTTCTTTAGGTGCACTTGGTGAGTTCTGGCAGCAGGCTCCTATCGGCACGGCAACGAATATCGCTTTCAATACACGCGAAGAGGTTTTGAAAGAAGCTGTGAAAACACTGGAGGCTGCTGCAATCTCCATTGCCGCCACAGCGCCATCCACTGATTTCACCTCCCGCGTCGTGAACAGTGTTGATATGCCTAATACGATCCAAGCCTTAATTGCCCGTTACAGCCTGATGCTGGGCGATTACGACAAAGCCCTGGCCGCAGCCAACAAAGTGGATTTAACGAAAAAATCGGCATTTAACTTTGACGACGTAAGCCAGAACCCTGTCTTTTTCAGCTCATTCGGGAACCGTAATGTGACAGAACCCATCAGCACAGCCTTGGGCTTACCTGACGCACTTAAACCGGAAACTGGTGACAAACGTGTCAATTTCTACACACAGACCGCGGTACCGGCTAAAAACCTCGGAACAGGTTTTTTCACGTCAAACACGGCACAGATACCCGTTTATCTGCCAGGAGAAATTACGCTGATCAAAGCAGAGGTCTTGGCAAGAAAAGGTACGCTTGACGCTGCAATCACAGAACTTGATAAGGTACGTACAAAAACGACGGACGTCTGGGGAATTGGCGCAGGCTTACCTGCTTATAGCGGCGCAGTAGATGCGACGGGTGTGTTAACAGAAATCTATCGTAACCGTTGCATCGAACTTTTTATGTCGGGTTTAAAACTGGATGACAACCGTCGTTTCGGACGTCCGGCAGCGGAACGCAACAGAGACTGGTACCCCTATCCAACCAACGAACGCCAAAACAATACCAGCACACCCGCTGACCCGGCGAACTAATTTCCTTCTTAGGATTAAACAAAAAGGCAGAAGCAGGAATTTCACTTCCACTTCTGCCTTTTTCAGTTTCAGCCTGCGCTGGTTTTGATTTAAGACGGTTTACAAATTTCTTCTAACCGCGGCCTATTGAGGTATTTTATTTTCATGGCTAATAGATATCAGGTTACTGTTTGTGGTTTGTAATAGTGGTCCCGATAATTATCCGGACCACTATTGAATTACCTAGCAACCTATCCAGTATGATTCATAAATGAAATCTAATGGACTTCTAAAGATAAAAAACCAGTGCCAGAATTCAACTAATTGATTTTCAGGTTTTTAAAATAAACAATTATTGAAAATTGTGCGATACTGAACATTTAGTGTTCGATTTCGGGGCGGAGAAGAAACTTCGGCAATCAGCGATCAGCACTCAAATCTGCGTAATAAATACGTAATCGTAGGTCAAATTTCGAAAGCCGATCGCTGACGGCCGATCGCCTAAGATGATAATGACTTGACCGGATTCATCAGCTCTACTTTGAAAACACACCTATTACTACCGATGCGCCAAATAAGATGAATAAATAACGGACATTTTCAAAAATACCTTTCGTACCCCATTTTTTTTACCCGTTGCCCTGACAGCGCGGTGATCAGATTAATAAAATGGTAGCATCTAAACTTTTAGCCTGCTGTCAATGGGTTGTGATTTTCAAATTTCTAAAATCACCCTCGGACCCTGCCCCTACCCAAAAACCAATTTGCCCCGTTTGCTGGTTGCTTAACTGCTTCACCACCAAACTTGGCTCGCTGTTGTTGTTTACGAAAACTTTCACTTCATGATTCTGAACTGTTATTCTGGCATGTATCCATTCTTCCGGTTCAGGGGCTGGATTTATGGGTTTTTCATATTGGTCAGGGTGTTCTTTACGCAATTTAGGCCAGTCATTGGCTGGCAGCGAAATGTATTGAACCGAATGGTTTTTCCGCTCCGTTTCGGGCGATTTGAAATTGAATGGCCGGAAGTAGATGGCGTCATAAGTACTGTTATTGGTACCATGAAAAGCAATGCCGACAAAACTTTTCTGCGGCACGTTTCTTCCCTTGACATCAAATTCAACCGTACCTTCTGAAAATTGAAGGTCAGTAAGCCAGGCAATTCCCAAATCTTCTTTCTCATCCAGATGGACAACACGCTTTCCATCAGCTAAGGCCAGTAGGCTGGCAGTCCGGTTGAATGTCTTTATTTTCCCCGATTTGAAAAGTTCTGACAAATCCGGCTCAATCGTTTTCTGAGCATAAGAAACCAATCCAGCGTGAACAAGAACCGCCAGAACGAATATTTTTTTCATAAACAATGCTTTTTCCATAATCGGTTTTACTCTGATTTTAAAGATTTGACAGGATTTACAAGCGCTGCCTTAACGCCCTGAAACATAATCGTACACAAAGCGATCATCACGGCGATACCTCCGACGACCGCGAAAATCCACCACGAAATATCAATCCGGTAAGCAAAATCGCTAAGCCAGATTTTCATAAAATAATACGTTATCGGGCTCGCAATGAGAATAGCGATGCAAACCAGCAACAGAAAATCCTTCGACAGCAACCCAATGATACTAACCACGGAAGCACCCAGTACCTTTCTGATACCAATTTCTTTATTTCTGTTTTCGACCGTGAAAGTCGCCAGCCCGAAAAGTCCTAAACAGGCAATAATAATCGCCCAGATGGAAGCCGTGGTAAAAATCTGGCCATACTGTTTTTCAGAAACGTATTGCTTGTTGAAATTTTCATCCACAAAGAAATACTCAAACGGATTATCGGTGAAATAGTTTTTGTAAATCCCTTCCAGCTCAGCAATTTTGTCCTGCATGTTATCAGCCGTGAGGTTTATGGTGATGTACTGACTGCTGTTTTGCGGGTAAAAAATAATTGGATCAATGGCCTTTTGCAACCCGGTATGATGATAATCTTTCACAACACCAATGACGTCAAGATACCTTTCGTCCCATTTTATTCTCGTACTGACCGCCTCATCCGCCGATTCAAATCCCAACTGTTTCATCGCCGTTTCATTCAGTAAAACCTTGCTGTTGGCGTTCCAGTCAACCTTGGTTTCTTCGGGGGTAAAATTCCTTCCGGCTTTCAGTTTCAGATCATATACATTCAGATACCGGTCGCCAATGATGGCAAAAGAATAAGATTTCAAAGCATCACCCGGTTTGGATTTTGGTTGGGTAAAACCGGAGGTTGAGAAGTTATACCAGTTTCCTGGAACGCTTCCCGAAAGGCAATAATCTTTAACATAGCTCTGACTCCCGATATCATTCCAAAAAGCAGCTTTGCGAATTTTATAAGTGCTGTCCTCACCTACTTCCGGTCCGCGTACCACCAGCAACTGACTGGTTTTTACGCCGAGGTTCTCGTTTTGCATAAACCGGAGCTGGCTGTAAATGATGATCGTCACGAGCATCAGGGCAACCGAAATACTAAACTGGGACACCACAAGCGATTTTCTGAGAAAAGCGCCCTGTGAAGTCTTCGTCAGCTTACCTTTAAGGATTTTGACAGGATTGAAATTGGATAACGCATAGGCCGTGTAAATACCCGAAATGACCGATCCCAGTATAAAAACACCCAATCCAATGGCCCATATTGAAGAAGAGCCCAGCGTTGTCAAGGATAGTTCCTTGCCAATAAGTTCATTAAAAAGTGGCTGAAGAATGTAAACCAAGAGAATAGCCAGCAAAAAACTCAACAAATTCACCAATCCGGATTCTCCTAAAAATTGCAGGATCAGATTTCCCGGCGTTGCCCCGATGACTTTTCTTACACCGACTTCACCGGCGCGTTTCAGCGAACTGGCCGTAGACAAATTCACATAATTGAACCAGGCGATGAGCAGGATTAAAAACGCAATCACACCGAGCGTGTAAACGTATTTTACATTTCCGGTTGTCGGGTAAGTATCATGTAGCTTATCCGATAAATGCAAATTGGCAAATGCCTGCAAACGAAACTTCACACCATCTTTATCCTGTTGCTGGCTATCCCGAAATGCTGATAGTTTATTTTCCAGAGATTTATAATCAACGCCCTTATTTAACAGAAAAAATGTATTGGTATGAAGCGATTCAAGATTATTGGCATCAGGCAGAGATTTCAAGGAAAATATCATATCCAGATTGATATCTGAGTTTTCCCGTAATTGATAAACCCCTTCCACCGAATAAGACAAAGTGCCAAACTGATTGGAAAGTGTTAAAATTTTACCGATCGGATCTTCTTTCCCAAAATATTTACCAGCCATTTTTGAAGTAATAAAAACTACTTTTGGCTGATTCAGTGCCGTCTTATTCCCCTTGATGACTGGAAACGTAAAAAAGTCGAAGAAATTCCCATCCGCATAACCGATGTTATTTTCGCGAAAAAGACCCGGATTCTTCCCCTCCTTTTTCACGATTCCATTTGTAACATAATCGGTAAAACGACAATAGGCTTTTATCTCGCTGAAATTCTGTTTTGCGCCTTCCGCCCAGCCAGGTTCAACCTGCGCCCAGGTATTTCCTTTGGAATCCAGATTGATAAGCCTGAACATTTGTGGTAAATCCTTATGAAACTGGTTGACACTTTTTTCAAAACTTACATATTCCAGAATCAGAAGAAACGCAGCAATGCCCATGGCAAGGCCGGCTATATTAATAAAGCTGTAAACTTTATTTCGGAGCAAATTCCGGAAAGCGATTTTCAAATAATTCCTGATCATGATTAGTATAGGTTATGAAAAAACGTCTCACTCCGACTTCAACGATTTCACGGGATTGGTCAAGGCCGCTCTGATAGCCTGCGAACTCACCGTTATCAACGCAATAACCACAGCCAGAATACCGGCCAGGACAAACATCCACCATTCGACGGAAATACTATAAGCAAAGTCCTGCAACCATTTAGACATCACATACCAGGTTAACGGCGTGGCGATAACCAATGAGACCAACACCAGTTTCATGAAGTCGCCGGAAAGCAACGTTACAATGCTGCCAACCGAAGCACCTAAAACTTTTCTCACCCCAATTTCTTTAATCCGCTGCTGCGCTGCAAATGCCGCCAGACCAAATAAACCCAGGCAGGAAATAAGGATTGAAATAATTGTAAAGGCATTGACGATGCGCGCCGTTCGGGCATCTGCCGAATAACTGCTTTGAAAATCCTCGTTAAGAAAGGTGTAGGAAAATGGCTCATCAGGCACTAATGCCTTCCATTTTGCTTCCATAAACGGTAAAACCTTGCTCACATCCTTTGTATTGACATGGGTGACGATGTAATTAAAATTACGGTTGTTCAGAAAAAATGCGTACGGTTCGATGACTTTGTGCAGGCTTTCAAAATGGAAATCTTTAACGACCCCGACGATTTCCAGCGATCCTATGCCCTCTTCACCCATATTGAAATTGAGTTTCTGACCGACCGCTTTGTCCAGAGGAATTGCAAATTTGCGCAGCGTCGCTTCGTTAACTACGATTTTGTAATTTGTATCTGCCGGGAATTCTACGGAAAACATTCGTCCGGCTGCCATTTTAAAATCCATCGTTTTCATAAAATCTGCCGACACCCCGTTGGTTTTGACCAATCCGTCGTCATTGACACTTTGTCCCGGAAGAAAAACCGACATATCGCTCGGATTCAGAATGCCGGGATAGTAAGAAGTTCCGGCGGCATCAGTGATCTGATTATTCTGAAGCATCTCATTTCTCAAAGCCGTATAAGCTCTTCTTGCCTCCTGACTGCGGAAAGGAATCACAATCTGCTGATCTTTTGTAAAACCAAGCGGCTGGTCCCGCATAAACTTGATTTGCTGCTGAATAACCATCGTCGCAACGACAAGCCCGATGGAGATCACGAACTGGAAAACAACCAGGCCTCTGCGCAAAGTGGTGGCCGAAACGGAGTTTACAAACTTCCCTTTGATGACATCCAGCGGATTAAAGACCGACAAATAAAATGCTGGATAACTTCCAGCCAACAGCCCTGTCACCAATGCCAGCACGATAAAAGCCAGTGCTATTTCGGGTTTGAATAGTTCGGAAATATCTAAAGTTTTATCCGCAAGCTGATTGAAGAACGGTAAAAATACGATCACCGAAACAATGGCAAGTACAAGTGCCAGGAAAGTAAGCACCATAGATTCTCCAAGAAACTGTCCAACCAGTCCGCTTTTACCAGCGCCCATGACCTTACGAATACCAACTTCGGCAGCACGTTTGGCTGAACGGGCCGTGGCCAGATTCATAAAATTGATGCAGGCGATCAGCAGCGTGAATAATGCTATGGAGGCAAGAACGTAAAGATAGGTCGTGCTTGTGGTCGGCGTTACGATCTTATCGATCAGGCTGAAAAGGTGTATATCCCGGACAGGCAGCAGATGGAGTTTTTTATCGAAACCGGCAATTCTCAAATCCTTTCTCGCATACTTTTCTATAAATGAAGGCAATTTGGCACCAAACTTTTCAGCGCTTGTTCTTGGTTTTAAGCGCAGATAGGTGTAAAACATGTTATTGTTCGTAAAATTCAGATTTGGCTGACGTAAATAATCTCCCACCCAGCCTGAATGGATTGATACGAAATAACGCGCATCAATATGAGAGCGGGCACCTTCACTTTTGAATACGCCGGTCACCTTAAAATCTTCATTATTACCGGATCTGCCGCCGATCCGTATGGTCTGGTTTAAAGCAGATTCTTTTCCAAACAACTTTTGCGCAACCTCTTCCGACAAAACCACGGAATGGGGATCATTCAGCGAAGTTTTGGCATCGCCTTCGACAAATTGATAAGTGAATACATCAAAAAATGTAGAATCCACATGGACACCTTTTGTTTCGTAAAACGCCTTTTCCTGTTTGCCTGGTTGTCCCGTTTTCAGTAAGGTTTTATCTTCCAAAAAATTCATCCATAACCGGGTCACCTGAACAACCTCCGGGAACTCGGCTTTCACGGCCTGTGCATAAGGAGCCGGGGCTCTGGGATTATCCATTTTTTCCCCGTTGGACTGCACATTCTCACTCCGTAAAAGATACAGATCATCCACATGTTCCTGGTGTTTATCGAAGGACGTTTCGCTCAAAATATAAAGCAAAAGCAGCATGCAGCAAGTCATGCCAACCGACAGTCCGAACACGTTAATGAAGGAGAAAAGCTTACTGGATAGCAAGTTCCGCCAGGCGATTTTGAGATAATTTTTAAACATGTCGTTATGATTTTTAGGCTATTTTCTTTTGAACTATTTCCTTTTTTTACCCGTCCGACGGCGAAAAAGCCGTCGGACGGGCTTTTACTGACTCTTCAACGTCTTGGCGGGATCAATTAAAGCGGCTTTGACTGCCTGGTAGCTGACTGTCAGCACGGCGATAGCAGCGGCCAGCATTCCGGCAAACGCATAAATATCCCAGGTAATGTCAATTCTGTATTCATAATCCTGCAACCATTTTTGCATGATGTACCAGGCAATTGGCGAAGCGATCACGGCCGAGATCAATACAAGGATCAGGAAATTCCGGGTTAAAAGACCAAGAATGCTTTGAATCGAAGCGCCCAAAACTTTTCGTATCCCGATCTCCTTTCTCCGCTGTTCGACCATAAACGCTGAAAGCGCAAACAAACCCAGTGAGGCGACGATAACGGCCAGTATTGCGAAACTGGTAAAGATCATCCCCATCCGGTTGATATCCTCATACATTTTAGAAAAATTTGCGTCCATAAATGTATAACGGATCGGCTGGTTCGGTGCGAGTGAATTCCATACTTTGGATATCGACTCGATCGTCTGTTTCGTATCCGAAGCACTTATTTTAACTGAAACAATTGAAGGACTCGCACCCAGGCTCATGCAAAGACCGCCAATATCTTCTTTCATGGACTCGAAATGAAAATTTTCGACGACGCCAATCACTTCCAGGTCATTACCACTATTCGTCTGGTTGGTAAGATGCTGCCCGACTGGATTTTTCAACCCAAGTTCCTTTGCAAGCTTTTGATTAATAATAACGGCTTTTTCATCCGTTTTCCGGTCCTTTGAAAAATTCCTGCCCTGTGCCAGTTTCATGCCAAGCGTTTCAATATAATCATAGTCCGTTAGCCAGAACTGTCCGCTGGCAGAAGCCGTTTCCTTCGTTTTTCCATGCAGCCAAAACGGGTTTCCATTTCGCTTGGTGTCTTTTATTGGCAGATAATCACTAACGGTCGCATTTTTTACCTGTGGCAGCTTTTTAATTTCTTCTTTAAAAACGGCCACCTGATCCCCCAGCGTATTGGTCCCGTGTACCAGCAGCACCTGATCCCGCTCATAACCCACTTTCGCGTTCAGTATGAAATTGACCTGACGATAAATTACAAACGTACCGATGATCAAAATAATGGAGGTTGTAAACTGAAAAACCACGAGCGTACTCCGCAGATCGGAACCTTTGGAACCTTTAACGAGCTGTCCTTTTAATACATTGATCGGCTTAAAACCCGATAGATAAAACGCAGGATAAAGTCCGGCGAGCATACCAATAATCAAAGAACTGACAATTAACACCGGAACAGGCCACCACTCAGTGAATGGAAAAACCAGCGACTTGGAAGAAAGTGTATTGAAAAAAGGCAGCAGAATATAAGCCAAAACAAAACCGAGCGAGATCGAAACAAAACTGATCAACAACGATTCCGTAAGAAACTGGCTGATCAAACCACTTCGCTCCGATCCTACGGTTTTTCTCAACCCGACTTCTATGGCTCTGTTCGCCGATTTCGCCGTGGCAAGATTAACAAAATTGATACAGGCCAGTAAAAGTATAAACCCTGCAATAGCGCCAAAAAGCCAGATAAACCGGATATCTCCATGATTCAAACCATCTAGAACGACACCGTTTCTTAAATAAACCTCAGAGACAGGTTGCAACAAATATTTTTTATCAGCCTCAATTTGCCCGGTATTAACCCGTTGTCCGCTGGCGATTATTTGTGGGATGTAATATTTCCGGGTAATCGCCGAAAGTTTCGATTCAAACTTGCGCACATCCGTTCCTTCTTTCAGTCTGACGTACGTATGATAGTTGGTTGCCAGCCAGTTTGTTTGTTCCCCTTCATAGAAAACCACACCGGCTATCGTCATCAGAAAATCAAAACCGACGTGAAAATTCTTTGGAAAATCTTCGATGACACCGGTAACTTTTCTCGGCTTGGAAGCATCGTTGTTAATAATCATGATCTTGCCGATGGCGCTTTCGCCCGGAAAGAACTTATCAGCTTTTGATTTTGTAATGACCAGGCTGTTGGGTTCATCCAAGGCATGCAGCTGATCGCCTTCCAGCATTTTCAAACCCCAGATATCGATCAAATCCTGGTCCATATAAACAAAACGCTCCTCATAAACATTTTGCAGCTTATCCGACCGTCGGATCTGATTCGGGCCTGCTCCAAATAATTCGCTGTTTAAGAATCTGCCGACTTTTTCAACTTCCGGGTAATCTTCCTTGATTACTTTGGCTACCGCGGCCTGCTGCCAGATATAAAATTCTTTCTTTCCCTGATACAGCTCTTCATTAACAACCCGGTACGTCCTGTTTTTGAAAGGAATATCCTGATCATAACTCAACTCATCCTTAATAAACAAAGCAATCAGCAAGCAAGCCGCAATACCGATGGCAAAACCTCCTATTTTTACAAAGGAGTACATTTTCTGCTTTACAAGGTGCCGCCAGGCAAGTTTCAAATAATTTTGGAACATCGTATTAAAAATTTTCAGGCTGATAAATTTTGAAACTTTCCTTCCTTTTTTCACCCGTCCGACGGCAGAAAAAGCCGTCGGACGGGCTGCCGAGTTTAAAGCTTTAAAAATTACTCTGTTTTAAGCGATTTTACCGGATTGACGAGTGCCGCTTTCACAGATTCGTAACCAGCCGTAAGAATGGCAACAATAAACGTAATCGCGATAGCCAGTATCATGATTTCAGCACCGATCGGAATCTTGTATTCGTAATCCTGCAACCAGCCACGCATGAGATACCAGCCAAGTGGGGCTGCGATGAGAAAAGCAAGGCCAATTAAAAGCATAATTTCTTTCCCGAAAAGACTAAGTATGCTGACAATACTGGCTCCCAACACTTTGCGAACACCTATTTCTTTCGTCTTTTGGGACGCCATAAATTTAACAAGACCATATAACCCGAGGCATCCAATAAATATCGCAATCATCGAAAAGCCTCTGACGAGTTTCAGCATGATGTTTTCCAACCCATAACTTTTGGAGATGTTCTCGTCCAGAAATGATTGTTCATAGAGATAATCCGGAAAATATTCATTCCATAATTTCTCCACGCTTTTCATTGTCTGATGCAAATTGGTCGAGCTCAATTTCAATGCACAGCTATAATTGCTGCTGTTTCTTGTAAAAATGGCAACCGGGTCGATACCACCTTTCAGTGAGTTATTGTTCCAGTTTTTTAGCACCCCGTAAATCGGCGCCGTGCCCCCCTCTATTTTCAAATTCTTGCCAATGGCATCATTCGGATTTTTCAGTCCAAGACGTTCTGCCACTTTTTCATTGATCAGATATCCCCGGGTAGTATCACTCAACGGAATATTTTTACCGGCAACAAATTCAAGTCCGAAAGTCTGCACGTAATAATTGTCGGCAGTTTTAGTATTGATCTGCCAAACCTCATCTTTCTGACGGGTATCGAATCGGAGGTTGGTCGTATTGTTGGACGTTGTTGTTGGTAAAAAATGACAAAAAGAGGCATCCGAAATCCCTGGTATCTGCATCAGTCTTTGACGAAAAGTCGCCTGATTAATTTTACCCGGAGTCGGAATTTGTATTTCTGCTATGCCCTTCGTTTCATAACCAACCGAATGTGACAACATAAAATCGACCTGATTATTTACTACCAACGTGCAGATAACCAGCAGCTGAATCAGTACAAATTGAAAAACGATCAACCCTCTGCGCAACGAAATACCACCAATATGCCTGGTTGAAACGCTTCCCTTCAATGCCAGCACCGGTTTGAAACCAGCAAGAATACCCCCCGGATAAGATCCCGCCAAAAGAATAACGACACAGAAAAGAGCGGCTAGAAATAGCCATAACAGGCTGTCAGCCCAGTTGATCGCCTTTGGCCATGCACCCGGCTGATCCAGCCACTGATTTATTTGCGGCATTATCAACGCAGCAATGACTAATCCAACAACCAGCGAAGCAAGCGTAATCAGGGCGGTTTCTGTCATAAACTGAATAAAAACCTGACTTCTCGTACCCCCAACGGCCTTGCGTACACCCACTTCCTTCGAGCGTCTCAATGCCTGTGCGGTTGCCATATTGATAAAGTTGAAACAGGCCGTAACGATCAGGAATATCCCTATCACACTCATGAACCATATCCACTTCATCGGCATCATCCCGTAGTAAGTTTCTGAGTGGTGCATTTCTTTGTAAGGCAGCACCGGGTGCACATAGGACTTATAGTCGTCTCCATGATACTTCTTGTTCAATGCGATCATTTGCTTCTCCATCCTCTTCACATTGCCGTTTTCGGGCAACAGCGTAAAGCAGTAGGTATTGGAATTTACCCCTGCCCAATGATCCAACCCGCTTCCACCGTACCGGCGGTACTGCGGGTTTGCCTTAAGTGTTTCGAACGATACAAAAAACGCATAAGGCAGATCGGTGTTATCCGGTGCATTGTCCACAATACCGGTAACTTCCAGATTAAGCATATTTTCAAGACGGATTATTTTTCCGATTGGGTTTTCCTTTCCGAAATATTTCCTCGCCATGTCTTCGCTCAGCACCACGGTATTCGGTTTCGATAATGTGCTTTGAGCGTTACCAACCTGCCAGTGTGAATCAAAAATTGAAAAATATTCGGGGTGAACAAATACCAGCATCGGCCCTTCCTCTTTGAATTTTTTGACAGCCTTTCCGCTATTATCCAGGGCTGCCAGAAAAACACCATACTGTTCGATGCACATGCTTGAAATATTTTCGGGCAGCTCCGTCCGCATGCCTTTCCACATCGGCGTTGGTACACCGCGGGAATACCCTACACCGTCAAAATGAAATTCTGTGGTAATCTGGTAAATCCTGTCAATTTTCGAATGAAAATGATCGTGGGTCGTTTGAAAACGGATAAACCAGAAAACAATCAGCGCGCAGGCTAACCCGATTGACAAACCTGCCACATTCAACAAGGCATACAGGCTGTTACGTCTCAGGTTCCGCCAGGCAATTTTGATGTAGTTTTTTAACATGGCTAACAGATTATTGATGAGAGGACGGATCCTATCTGGAAAGAACCGCAGGTTGCTTTACTTCGAAGTATATGAAGTAAAATTATGCCAAAACAATATACAACTATCAATCAATAAGTTACACTGCCTTAAAACAACAAAAGTGTCCGATAACGGACACTTTTGTTCAGGGGCGAACGCCCTGTTGAGCAAGCGTTTACGACTTATATTTTATTACTGGTTGATGCTTACCGATCCACCATTGGCAGATAAATTAACAGGAATCCCACCGCCATTCAGTTTTCCCTGAACGCGATCTTTTTCTATCTGTCCATCAAAATTTTTCAGGCTGACACTCACCTTATTCCCTTTCAGGTTTAAATCCATCCCTTTGTCCATCGGCATCGTCACACGCACGCTTCCCGCTGATGTTGACAAGTCTACGAATTTACCCAGCTGAGAAATTTCAACTTCCATGCTTCCGCCACTCGTATGTGCCTTCACACTTCCGGCAACACCCGCCAAACGAACAGAACCGCCCGAGGTGCCAGCATCCAGCGCGCCTTTGATACCATCGCCTTTAATGCTTCCTCCGCTGGTATGGGCTGTCACGTCGCCATCAAGCGCATTTAATGTAATGCTGCCTCCGGAAGTCTGTAAATTAATTTTTCCGTTCAGCTCTCTCGCTGTGATACTTCCTCCACTGGTTTGCAGCGTAACATCCTGCCTGCACTTTTCGACTTCAATGCTTCCGCCGGAAGTTTGTCCATTGATAACACCGTCCAGATCAGACACTTTCAGGCTGCCGCCGCTGGTTCTGAAATTTTGTTCCCCACGTAATGAAGAAATACGGATACTTCCCCCGCTGGTTCTCAAATTGGTAGCCATATTGCGCGGTGTGTACACTTTGAAAGAAATGGATACGCTGTTTTTATCCCATCCGTTTTTATTTTTCCGGTTGGCAGTCGCTTTCACTTTATTTCCTTCGGTACCAATAAAAATGTCAAAATCTTCCAGACGGTCTTCAATTTCTTCCTTGCTTAAATTAACTTTCCCATTCCAGTTATTCGGACGAACATACATTTCTACCTTAACACCACTGGCCTGATCGCCAGCTACCGCGATGGAACCACCGGAAGTTTCTACGATCAGGTTGGATAGCGAAGCACCCGTAAAATTTTTAGTAATATATGGCTTTTCATCAGCATGCTGCGCGCAGGAAGTAATGGCAACAAGCAAGGCAAATACAAGGGGTAGTAATTGTGTTCTTTTCATGATCTAATAAGTTTCGTTTGGTATATGATGTTAATTTAAAAACGGAGGTTGCGTCAGCTGCAAATCTTTTTTTCATTAACACCTCAATAAACATTCAACCAAAACCATTCCATGCCACCAACGATCTATATTTCAAATATTTACATATTTATAAAAACAAAAAAGTGTCCAATACCGGACACTTTTTTATGCACTATTTATAACCCTTGCTTTTATTTTTTCGTTATCTCGTACACCGCTATTTCGTCATAGCTGTTGGTCGCGCCCCATCCGCATTGCACGTCCCTCTTTCTTCCGGTCAGGCTGTAACGGATGCGTACCTTGGTAAATGAATAACTGTCTTCCTTTTTGCCGAGTACTTTTTCAATTTCTTTGCGCGAATTATCGTCCGGCAAATAATACGTCATTGTTTTATCCTCGGCAGGGATTTCGAAATGCCAGGAGCACCCATCGGTCGCCAGCATGTTCACCCATTCGCCCTCGCTTTCAATGGTCTCTACATCTCTTTTTGCGATTTTTTCCTCATTACAGCTGATCCAGGCCAGCAGTCCAAATAATATGATTCCGATTTTCATGGCACTGATGTATCGTTTAGGGATAGATTTAGTTATTGCAAGCTCCTTTCGTATATCTTTTGACACCTTCCGATTGCGCCTCACAGCTGTTGCCATAGGTTTTTCCATCACAGCCGCAAACGGGGTCATACAGTAAATAGCAGGGATTGTGCGTCGCCTTACCGATACAATCGGATTCCGGGGCGTCATTATTCTGACAGCTTCCAAGCGCCAGAAAGAAAAAACAAATCAATATTTTTTTCATGTGACAGAATGAAATTTTTAACAAAGATTCATTCTGCGCAAAAAAGGTTGGAAGGAACTGATAAAATATCAGTTGCCCGCTTTCAGACTAATGCGCTGACGCAGTCTAACTTTTAAGGAACTGTGCGAACCATTTTCCGGAATCTTTAATGGTTCTTTGCTGGGTATCGTAGTTTACATAAACCAGACCAAACCGCGGATGATAACCCTCGGCCCATTCAAAATTATCCAATAAGGACCAGGCAAGATAGCCGCCTACCTTAACACCTTCTTTTTTGGCCCTGAGCACGTGGGTCAGATAATCCTCGAAAAACTGGATTCGCCTTACATCCTTTACTTCATCATTTTGAAAAACATCCTCAAAAGCAGCTCCGTTTTCTGAAATGATGATTTCCTTTATTCCCCTATAATGACCAAACTGTTTGAGGATTTCATAAATCCCATCCGGCGCCACTTCCCAGCCCATGGCCGTCAACGGAACATTCCTTTTTTTTGCCGGAACCTCTTCAAGCCACATGACCGGTGCAAAATAAGAATGCTTTACAATGACCCGAAAATAATTCTGTAAGCCTATAAAATCAAAATCGAAAACAAGCTTTTCCTCATCGCCCGGCTTCATGAATTTATTGATCCCTTTCAGAAAAGGGAACACATCCGAAGGATACCCCAACCCCAACGTTGGTTCTATGAAGAGCCTGTTCATAATTGCATCCGCTCTTTGTGCAGCCCTCACATCTTTGGGTTTGGAAGAAAACGGCTGTACATGGGAGCAGGAAAGCGCCGTTCCGATATAGGCCTTATCAACATTTTCACGAAGAATTCTTCCGCCCTCGGCCTGGCACAGCGCAAGATGATGCACGACAGGCAGAAAGTTAAATATGCCTTTTTTCCCGGGTGCGTGCAAGCCGGTCGTATAACCCAATCCTGCCACGGCCATGGGCTCGTTTAACACAATCCAGTTTTTCACCTTTGCTCCGAATTCCCTAGCGCAACGCATAACATATTCAGAAAACCAGTTGACGATATCCCGGTTTTTCCATCCTCCCCGATCTTCAAGCGCCTGCGGCAGATCCCAATGGTATAAAGTAATCCACGGTTCAATGCCCAGCGCAAGACATTTATCAATAATCCGGTTATAGAAATCAATTCCTTTTTGATTGACATGGCCTGTTCCCTCAGGTAAAATCCTCGACCAGGACAATGAAAACCTGAATTCCTTAAAACCCAGCGCCGCTACCAGATTTAGATCTTCATCATAGCGGTTATAAAAATCGCAGGCAATTTCCGCATGATGGTTATTTTTGATCTTGCCTTTTTTCCTGGTAAAAGTATCCCAAATGGACGGACCACGGCCGTCATCTGTAACCGTACCTTCAACCTGGAATGCCGCTGTTGCCGTTCCCCACCTGAAATCCTTCCCAAAGTCTTTGGCGGAAAGCTTTTCGATACCGGGAGCGTCCGACATGAAAGATGGAACGGGAAGTGTTTCGGTAGGGTCAAAATTAAAATCTTTCAAAACTTACACTAATTACATTGAGTACAGGAAGTTAGCAACGCAAAACTAAACGGAATAATTTCCAAAAAGGTAACAATTTCATCATGATAGAGAAAACTTAATATTGGAACGTCCTATCTCACTGACTTCAATGCAAATTATTGAAAATCAGAAACTGTCTTTTTCGCTTCGCAACAATTTCTTAACACAATCCCTTTCCGCAAAAAATCCTTCACCCGTACAAAACAGATGAAGGAATTTTAAACTAATAACGCTATTTAATTATCTCACGATTTGGATTCTTTGCTTATTCAATAGTCCGCTGCTTTGTTTAAAGGTTACGATATAGGTTCCCTGCGCAAGGCTGCTGACATCAATATCATTGCCCTCCTGCGGAACAAAGTCTCTTACTTTAACGCCTCTTACATCATAAATCTGGATACTTGCCACTTTTTCATTACCCGATTGCAGCTTCATGAAGTTTGAACTTGGATTCGGATAAAGCATGACCGATTCTTCGGTAACAAAGCGCTCGCTTACAATCCGGCTGAAAGCGAATGTCGCATCCTGGTCAACCATTCTCAACCGATACAGGTTGCTTCCCTTGGCAGGTTTAGCGTGTGTATAAGTGTACGACTTGATAATACTGCTTTCACCTTCGGCACCAACTACGCCAAGTATTTCCCATTGCTTGCCGTTCAGACTGTGCTGTACTTCAAATTCTTTCGCGTTTGTTTCCGATGTGGTATTCCAAACCAGAATCGCAGCAGTTCCTTCTTTCTTCACCTTGAAATCTGTCAGCGTTACAGGGAGCGGCGTGCCGGCTTCTACGGTTACACAACTCAGGTCCACGATCATTTCATTACCTGAAGAAACAATTTCAATGGAGACATATTTCGTATTTAACGGTGCTTTATCAGAGACTGTAAATTTCTGTAAACCAAACGGACTGGTCGTATACACCTTGTTAATGGCTGTTTCCTTCGTCGACAATTCTGTTCGGGCAGCGTTCAGGAATCTAAGCTTAATTAACTGGGAACTTGCCGTGTTAAATCCGGCATAGCAAGAGAAAGTTACGCTGCTACCGGGTGCCACCTCTTTTTCCTGTGCAATGGTAGATTTCCCGGTCAACTTACCCGACTTTACACCACACACGACATAGTCGTTAGATTCCGCGAAAGTTCCTACAACCGTAGTCCATGAAGCAGTCCCGTTTTCAAAACTAGGATTCGCCAAAACATTGTTGGTACAAGTCTCACAAGTTGGAGGTGTAATTTTAAGACAGGCAGCATCTACTTTCAGATAATTACCGGTAGAAGATCCAAGTACCCGTACATATTTCGTTCCCACGGGTGCAATTCCCGATAGTGAATATTGCGTCAGTCCTTTGGGACTTGACCTTGGATACTCTTCAACGGTTTTATTAAGATCCACTGATTTTGTATCCAATACTACGTTGGTTGGACTATAAAAAATAAGCTGGAATTTTTGATTTGCTTTTGAATGATACCCTCCCCAAATAGTAAGTGTTACATTACTTCCGGCAATGGTATTGACGTCCTGCCAGAAACTGCCACCAGCTGTCCCCAACAAACCATTTTTAGTCCCGCAAACTTCATAAGAATCATCAACGGTGAAAATTTTAGCCGCATCATTGGAAGAGCTCCAGTTCTTAGGAATTTTCACATTATTGACTGTATTGAATTCTTCAAAGCTCGGATTAAGTAAAAGATTACCGGCACAGTTGTCACAGGCAATGGTTAATTTCATACAGGCGGCGTCAACTTTAAACCAGTCGCCCGTCAATGAAGTTGCCTCAGCGCGGACATAAGCGGCATTGGCTGGCGCGGTGGCCGTGTTAAATACGTATTTCTTTAAAATAGGCGTGCCATTGGGGACATTATCCACATCCCAATCAACCGCAATTGACTGGGCCCCATCGGGTATTGCAACTTTGGCAGCCGTATAGAAAGTCAATTTGAATGTTTGTCCTTTTTTAGCATGATATCCTCCGAATATGGAAAAATCGACTTTCGTTCCCGGCACAACCGGAACATCCTGGTAGAGATTCCCGTCATTTTTTAAAACAACCGCTTTATCTCCGCAAACATCGTAGTCGGTATTGGAACTCCAGGATCCTGACTTTGTCCATCCTTCAAACTCATCGTTATTTTCAAAGCTGGGATTTTTCAGGACATTATCACCACAGTTACATAAATCACCTGTTAAAACGGCCGCAGATCTGGCCGGCACCGTCACCTTATTTAATTTTTCGGTCTTTGCCTTAGCCCTAAGACCAGACGCATTAAGCTTGCTACCTGCTGTGCATAGCAATACGCACACAAGAACGAGTGAATAGAAAGTTTTCATTAGGTTGTATAGTTTAAGCAATAGAGAAAATTTAAAAAATTTTGGATTTACGGGGTATGTAAACTAGATCGTTCAGCTCACATCAAAAGAGTGCAATAAAAAGGTGCTAACCTGTTTCTAAAATGACCGTGAAATATGGTGGTAAATTATCATTAACCGACCTGGCACAACTTACGACAACTTAACTGAGAAACGTTTTAGCAACTTCCATCAAATCCGTTTTAATGATGAAAATGAGACGATTAGATGTGCAAATGTAAAAACTTTTCTAGTTATTCATCTAACATATTTTATGATTAATTTTATATTAATTGAAAATAAAAACTAAATCTATTCCATTTTTCGAAATACTTCTATAACAAAAATTAACTATATCTAACATCAAAATAAGATAAAATTCACCGTATTGAGTCCATTTAGTATACAACAATCTACTTTACGTAGAACTGTCTGTTCTTCCTAACTCGGTTTTTTAAAATATAACTTTTCCAATATCAAAAAAATTAGTTGTCTTTCGAAAGATGTTTTAAGGAAAGTTTTCGTGAAATGACGAATTTTCTGGGAGCAGGCATTTCTTTAATTCACACGAGCTATGTCGAAAAGTGGGAATCCCATTGCTAAAATCCAAAATATGACAATCCCGGAATAGTACTGTAAAACACGATATTTCACTCGTTGTGCTACACTAGACATAAATTCATGTGAACCGCTACAACCCTATGAACTGTATTATGGATTTAAAACGCTTAGTTATATACGCCGCGGTAGCCATTTCGATGCAAAAATCCGAAGACTGCGTAATTTTACGTATACAAATTTTAATTCGTTAAAATCTTGTTGACAATTTCGTTAGTCAAACATCGAGCCTTCACTACCCACTTTTCAGTAGTAGCCCGTTATAAAAAATTTAACTACTTCAAGAAATAAGAGATGATTCCAATATTCATTTCTTCCTTAACAGGCCTTTTAAACCCGTTATTTAGGTGTAGAACTCATTAGACAGCTCCATTTTTCCTGAAATATCAAAATGTAGAATTGCCTGTAACCGTTGGCGTTAAATATTTTTTTACTTTTTCCATCTAAATCAATGGAAAAATTGCCCTACTACGTAGTAAATGCAGAACCTGGGAAGAAAAATATTGAAAAATCAGCTTAAAATTTGAACAATATGTCAGCCACAAGCGTCATTTTGAAACTACGTGTTACCTTTTTCGATGAAATTGGTATAAATTCAAAATCACTTAGACATCACTTTGAGCCGTATCACCGACGGGTTGTTCCCGGCAAACTTTAATTTTCAACAAAAAATAACCTCATTCATGAAAAACGTGCTCTCAATCTTAACTTTTCTGCTGATTTCAATCCAGGGTCTGACACAGCCATTTGAAAATAAGGCTTCTTACATTGATAAAAAATTAACGGCAAAACTGGAAAAAGCGTTGCTCGGATTCCATGGATCAGCCGGCGTTTATGTGAGAAATTTGAAGACAAATAAGGTTTCCATGGTTAATGCCGACACGATATTCCCCACGGCAAGCATGGTAAAAGTGCCGATCATGATCGGGGTTTTTAATAAGCTGGATAAAGGCGAACTGAAATTCGATCAGTTGCTAACCTATCGGGATTCATTGAAATATGACGACGGTGTGGTAGGTTCATTCCGCGACAGCACGAAAATACCGCTACCCAAAGTGATTCATCTGATGATTTCTGAAAGCGATAACACGGGTAGTTTGTGGCTTCAGGCGTTGGCAGGAGGAGGAATTTCTATTAACCAATGGCTGGAGGAAAATGGTTTCGTCAGCACCAGGGTAAATTCCCGGACGCCCGGACGCAAACAAGGGCAGGCGGCCTATGGCTGGGGACAAACCACACCGAAAGAAATGGCGGAATTAATGGCTATGATCCGGCAGGGAAAAGTCATCAGTCCGGCCGCCAGCGACAGGATGTACCGTTATCTGGGCATGCAGTTCTGGGACGGCGGGGCCCTTTCACAAATTCCATCGAACATTAAGGCTAGTTCAAAGGGCGGAGCCGTTGATCAGGCAAAATCAGAGATCGTTATGGTACATGCGCCGCACGGAGACTATGTCTTTTGCATTACGACAAAAAATCAGCAGGATCAGCGCTGGGAACGAGAAAATGAAGGATCCAAACTCATTCGGACGGTTTCTGAAATTATCTGGAACCACTTTGAGCCCAAAAGCAAATGGAAACCGGTTGCAGGTTATGAGCAGTGGTGGTTTTAAAAATAACCCTGGTTATCAATCGATGACAACCAGGGCATTTATTTCCAAAAACAGATCATCTGTTAGTGGCTTTCGCTCGATTCAACACCTAAAACAGTTAGACGGTAAGGCGTTGCCGAGACCTTTATTTTATTGATTTTGCTAAAATCGACCACTTCAACTTTTAACAATTCGCCACTTTTCGGCTGGGTTATATACAAAAATCTTGATGTCGCTTCGATCTGCGGTTTTTGCTTTTCATCCTTGGCCGTAGCCCCGATTACAGCGCCGCTTTTGACAAGACTATTGGTTTTCAAATCATAAATTTTCACCTCGCCGCTGTGTAAAAGCGCGATCAGCTTGTTTCCGGCATAATCCACCTTAACCTGAATCAGATCAGCACTTTCAATAATTGGTGTAATCTTATCCGTAATTGGATCGATCAGATAAGCACCCACCGCAGCAGTATAACCAATAAACTTGCCTGCTCCCCTGGCCTCAAGAATTGACCCGAACCAGGCCGTTCCAAAACTGGCCGGATGGGCGATCAGATGTTGCTTGCCCGTTGGTTCAACAACCAAAACCCCGCTGGATGAACCAAAAAGCGAAACTTTGCCATCGCTTGCATTCCCATGAATCCCCTTGGTTTGAACCGTCGAGGCAAAAAGTGTTTTACCCGAAACATCAATAATCTTCACCCGTTCGGGCAAAACACCGGAGACAGAACCATCTTTTTCGGTGATCGCATAGGTTCCGTTATCAAACTTGGTCATAGCGCCATGATGGGCGATGTTTCCGGCATTAATCGTTTTCATTTTGGCCCCGCTGACATGGAAATCGGCTGCATTGGCAATGCTTAACGTTCCGTCACCGTCATTAAACGTTATAATTTCATCCGACTTACTTTTGAAATGCGTCGGCTTGTTGCCGTCTCCGATTAAGGCCCCAAACTTTGGTGTGCCTTTCACATCCACGTGATCACCATGGCCTTCAAAACCAGTGTCAAACAATTGAAGCAGATTGTTAGCACTATTCACCAATACGCCAAAACGGCCTGCCTGCGTAGGATAAAGTGCCGATTTTGGATATTGTGCTGTAAAAGATTCTACCGAAAGTTTTACGGGATCCACCAGGGAAAGCTGGTTGGTCAGCTCGTCGTTAACCAGGATACGAACAAACTTATACTCCGTCTCTTCCACCGGAGTCACGACTTCTTCGTCATCCTTTTCACAGGAAAAAAAGGCTGACGCAATGGAAATGGCTAATAACGTTTTAAATAGATTACTTTTCATCAGTTTTCATTTAAATGCAACAATGATGCAAATATAGATAACACATTCGTAAATGCAACATTGATGCAAAATAAAATTACCGGCAAAAAAATACCCTGCCGAAACAGGGTATCTATGGACATTGAAGTCGCTAAACCGATATGTGTCTTTTTACATTAAGCCAATGCTCTGTTGTGTTGCAGGAATCGTCTGCTTTCCTTTTTAACAAACGTGATCGGGACATATTCGTCATTGGGTGCACCAATGTAATAAACTGCCCATTCCGGATCCTGATGTGCCAGCATTTCGCTGATACAGTCGGCACGATGCCCTGCCGGATTGGAACAATTATCCCAATAAAACAGCTCTACGCGATAATGAAGTTGTTCCTTCAATCCATTAACCGTTACTTCGATTTCGATCTCATGTCTTCCTGGAATTGTTGGGATCGGTATAGCTATATGGCTCATATAATTGGTTGTTTAAATTATTTCTAGTCTGTTTTAAGCGATTTAACGGGGTCCATAAGGGCGGCTTTAAAACTTTGAAATCCTACGGTCAGGAAGGTAATCACCATCGTGACTAGACCGGCGGCGGCGAACACCCACCAGGCGATCTCAATCTTATAGGCAAAATCCTGCAACCATTTGTCCATGGCATACCAGGCCACTGGTGTAGCCATGATGATTGCAATAAAAACAAGTTTAAAGAAGTCTTTCGAGAGAAGCGTTACGACACTGGAAACACTCGCACCCAACACCTTTCTGATACCAATTTCCTTGGTGCGGGTTTCGGCTGTGAACGTTACCAGTCCAAAAAGCCCCATACAGGCAATAAAAATAGCAAAAGCCGTAAACACCGTGAACATACGCGACATACGGATCTCGGTTTTAAAAGTTTCGTTAAATGCGTCATCAAGGAAATAGTACTCGAATGGCTTATCCGCAGAATACTTTTTATAAATTTTTTCGATGGAAGCGATCTTATCTTTGATATCAATTTTGGGGTCCATCCGCGCAAAAAGAACGGCTGAGCCTTGTTCATCTTTAAGCAAATTGGTGGTATCACTGAGCACAAAAAGCCCCATAGCCTTCACTTCATGCTGAACCGACGTAAACTGAAAATTTTTCAAAACCCCGGCAATCCGTCGGTTGAAAACCTGCTGTCCGATGGGATTTCCCTTTAATCCAAGCTCCTTCACGGCAACTTCATTCAACAAAACCCCGTCGCCTTTTTTCCACGAACTACCATCCGGTTTTATCTTCCATGCTAACCCAAAAGCACCCGGAAAATTTGCGTCAACTTCGGAATAAGTAAGACTTATAAATTTCTTTGTATCCGGATTTTGCGAAAAAGACATGCTATATCCTTTAAATAAACCCGTACTTGATATGGCTACATCTTCAACACCAGTTAAAGAAGCAATCTCGTTTTTCAGCGAAAAATAGTTTTTGCCCACCGATCCGCTTAACGAAATGGCCAGCATCTGATCTTTGTTAAATCCGAGATTCTTGTTCTGCATGTAACTTAACTGCTGCTGCACAATGACGCTGCAAACAATAAGCGCTATGGAAACTGAAAACTGAAATACCATGAAGATCCTGCGCAACGAAACGCCCTTTTGTTGACTGGTAAACCTGCCCTTTAACACTTCAATCGGAGCAAAACCGGATAAAATCAAAGCCGGATAACTTCCCGCGACAAAGGCACTGAGCAGCAACACACTGACCAAAATTCCGATAAAAGCAGGCGACAACAGAAATGATGAATCGATCCTGAGATCCAACAGATTGTAAAAAGGCCGTCGCATCGCCTCAACCAGCACGAACGACAGCAAAAATGCCAGGCAGCAAACCAATACGGATTCTGTGTAAAACTGTTTAATCAATCCTCCTCTGCCGGCACCGGCAACTTTCCGCACCCCTACTTCTTTGGCGCGCAAAGTGGAACGGGCCGTGGTGAGATTCATATAATTAAAAAGAGCCAGGAACAATATCAGTGACGCCACGCCGGCAAAAATCTTGATCAGTCTGACATTTCCCGAGCTGGCAAAACTATTTTCCAGGTGTATCGAGGAAAACTTTTCCAGGATATAGGTGGAGTGCTCATCAAAAGCACCTGTTTTCTTTCCCGCGCTAAGAATGTTCTTTTGAACAAGGGCAACGGATTTCTCAGAGTCCAGTAAATAATAATTATTGAAAGCACCGGCATGCTCCCACATCGACTTATTGCTTTCATCCAGCTGCGGTATCGTGTTAACCGAAGCGACAAAGTCAAAATTAAAAGTAGAGTTGGAAGGTGGGTTTTCGGCTACTCCTGTAATTTCAAACAAGTGTTTTCCCTCGTACAAAAGGGTTTTCCCAACCGGATCCTGATCGCCAAAATATTTCGCCGCCGCCCTTTCGGAAATCACCATCGTATAGGGTTTTGCCAAAAAATTGCTGCGGTCCCCGCTTTTTACTTTAAAAGAAAAAACATTAAAAAACGATCCATCGGCAAACAAAAAGTCCTTCTCAAAAAACTGGCTTGCAGGCCTTTCCGGATTTTTAATAACCACCTTATTATAGGCAGCTTTTACCCGCACGAAATCTTCTACATGAGGCGTGGATTCTTTAAGAAGCGGAGCCAGCTTGGCACTGAAACTTATGGACTGCATGTCATGCCCATCCATTTTGACCTTCGTGAGCAAACGGTAAATCCGGTTCCCTTTCTCGTGGAACTTGTCATAACTATACTCGTGAACCACAAACATGAGGATCAGCATGGAAACGGCCATTCCCATTGCCAGACCAGCAATGTTGATGAAGGAATAATTCTTGTGCTTCCAAAGATTCCTTAAAGCAATTCTGAGATAGTTTTTAAACATGACTGGAAGGTTAGATTACTCGGAACGAAGCGATTTTACGGGGTTCATCAAAGCGGCTTTGATACTCTGAAAACTGACGGTTGCCAGGGCAATCAGGATCGCTGACAGACCTACCAGAATAAATACCCAAACACTGATTTCGATGCGGTAAGAGTAATTATCAAGCCATTTTTGCATAGCAAACCAGGCTAATGGCGTGGCAATAATGATGGATAAAATAACCATTTTGACAAAATCCTGCGAAAGTGTAAACACAATACCTCCCACACTGGCACCCAAAACTTTACGGACGCCTATTTCTTTTGTTCGTTGCTCAATAACCATCAGCGCAACCGCAAATAAGCCTAAACAGGAAAGTAAGACGGCTATTCCGGATGCCAGACTAAACATCTGTGAAAGCTTTTCTTCATCCCTGTACCAGCCGTCTGTATTTTCGTCAAGAAATGTCCCCGTAAACTCAGCCTGCGGGGCCACTTCTTTCCAGACATTCGTAATTTTATCCATAGCACCAGCGAGCCTCTGAGGCGTAACCCGGACAAAAATATAACTGATCGGGCTTGATGGAGCAATAAACATCGTCACCGGTTTCTTGTCCGTTTTAGAGGAATAAAGGTTAAAATCCGGTACCAAACCGATGATCTGATATTTTGCTCCCGCTGTATCCGTTTCGAAAAACTTACCCACAGGCTCTTTTTCGCCGATCATTTTGGCCATACTTTCGGTGATCACCACCCGATTGAGTGAATCTGTCGGATAGGCGGAATCAAACTCACGGCCGTCCAGCAATTTTATTCCCAAGGTTTTTAAATAATCATAGTCGATATGCAGCCAGTCCGTCGATATTTCCCGGTCTTTATACACAAACCCGATCACGCTTCGCGACGAACTCCTGTCTTTACCCATACCCAGGTTCACCGCACTGCCGGAAAGGGAAATGATATTCGGGTCGTCATGCAGCAAATTCCGCATCCGCTGCAAAACCTGTTGCCCGTTCACTTTATTCCCGACAGGAATACTTATCACCTCTTCTTTGGTAAAACCCAGCGGCTGCGTCCGTAAATGTTTAATCTGCTGAATGGCAATAACGGTACAGCAAATCAACAAGCTGGACAACGTAAATTGCGTTACGATGAGTGAATTACGTAAAATACCGGGACGAGAAAGCGTAATTTTTCCTTTTAAAACCTCCACCGCATTAAACTTCGACATTTGCCAGGCAGGATAACCGCCGGCGATTAAGGTTACCAATAAAAACAGGCCCAGAATAATGCCCACTCTGTCGGGTTGAAAGATATAATCCAGCGTAAGTTTTCCCTGGAACGTCGCATTGAACTGCGGCAGTAAAACATAAGCCAAAAGCAATCCGACGACAAAACCACCAAAACAGATCATCGCAGCTTCACCCCAGATCTGCACAAAAAGCTGATTTTTAAGCGCACCCAGAGACTTGCGAACGCCAAC
Source organism: Dyadobacter sp. LHD-138 (assembly GCF_030929615.1). Classification (GTDB taxonomy): domain Bacteria; phylum Bacteroidota; class Bacteroidia; order Cytophagales; family Spirosomataceae; genus Dyadobacter. Next base: position 54,549 of record NZ_JAVFVU010000008.1, read on the forward strand.
TTCCCGCGCTCTTGTGAACGAGCGGGCAACGGTAAGATTGATAAAATTGATACAGGCTATTAACAAGATGAAAAATGCGATTCCCAATATTGAATAAACCACAGCCATCGACGAGCCGTTTCCACCGGAGATCTCCCTGTCGAAATGCAGATTTGCCAGTTTTTGCAATCTTACAGCAAATAAGTCACCACGTTCGTCCGGCTTGGCACCGTTCTTTTTCAACTTGGTAATGTTGTCTGAAAAATATTTGGCAGAAAAAGACTTCAACCGGTTTTCAAATGTGAGCTGATTCACGTTAGGTTTCAGTTTTACAAACGCCTTATGCGACATTGCATCCCACTGATCCTTTTCACGATGATATCCTCCATGATTTTCAACCCGTATAAAAGCATCCGATTTAATCGAAGAGTTATCAGGAAAATCATTCAGCACCCCGGTAACCAGATAGGTCTTTTTGCTCCCGCCATCCGCCCCTAGCTGAATTTGTTTCCCAACGGGATCCTCACTACCAAAAACGGCTTTGGCCATAGGCAGGCTAATAACAATATCACTCAACCCGTTCAGAGCGGATTGCCGGTTCCCTTCCAGCATCGAAAACGAGAAAACCCGTAAAAAATCAGCATCGACAAGCATCACCTGCTTGTCAAAATATTTGCCTTTGTATTCCACCAGGCTACTGCCGTTCATCAGCCGAGTTGCAGCTTCCACCTCGGGATATTCCGCTTTTAACGCAGGTGTAAGCGGCATGGGCATAGACCCGGACCGACCCGCCTTGTCGGGATCATTGGAAAATAAATAAGTCTGAAAAATACGGTCTCCATCCTGATGAAAATTATCAAAGGACATTTGAAAATATGCTGTCATAAACAGGAAAACGCTGATGCAAAACGCAACAGATAACCCTATAATATTAATAAAGGCATAACCCTTGCTCTTCCAGATATTCCGGAACGCAATTTTCAGATAATTACGGATCATATAAGACAATTGTTATTGGATCAATGACAGACCTAGTTCTCTTTCAGTCTCTTCGATAATACGCAAGCGCTCTTTTTCCGATTTGCCTTTCGCATTGACAGTACGTTCGTATTCATATTCCTCGCCGTCTTTCACATACTTGTAGCGCATGAACAGCTCACCGCAGTCAGAACTGTATCTTATTTCCTTGTTAAATGGCTGTTTTCCATAAGTCGGCTGTGTTTTATAGTCATTTGATGAAGAAACCACATCGCTATCTTCTCCGACGGTATCAACATTTTCAATTGGATCAATATCCGGTTTGGTTGTCAAAGGTTTACGTGGCTTAACTGCTTTCGGAGCCTTTGGTTTAGCAGGCTGCTCTGGTTGTTCAAGACCATCGGGAATGTAAATATCAAGGGAGTCGATAATCTTTTCCTTAAATGCAAAACGCAGGGATCTGTCAATCATAGACAGATCAAACTTATGGTTGATGTCAATATTCTGGCCATCGACCGTCCCGCTGATATGCACCGACAACGCATTATTATCATCCTGCACGCTCTTGCAAACGATGCGTGACTGGGCAAAAGCCATGGTATTGGTCACCGATAATAGAAGAATGATATATTTTTTCATGGGTTAAATTGGTTATTCAGATTTTAAAGATTTTACCGGATCCATCATTGCCGCTCTGACACTTTGAAATCCAACCGTCAGTATCGTAAGCAGCAGCGCAGCAGCGCCAACCATTGCGAATGTGTACCACTGCATGGTGATGTGATACTCATATTTTTGCAGATAACTTTTTACGAAAGTATAAGCAAGCGGAATCGCGATTAGTATGGAAATCAACACAAACATTACAAAATCCTTTGACAGCAATATTGCAATTCCCCGCACACTCGCTCCCAGCACTTTTCGAATACCCACTTCCTTGGTCCGTTGATTGGCAGCAAGGGTTATCAGTCCGAAAATTCCTGCAAGGGCAATGATGATCGAGAGCACCGTAACAAAGTTGACCATCTTCCAGATTCCGTCCAGGTCATTGTACTGGCGACTGAGTTCTTCCGACAAATAGAAAAACTTAAAGGGCTTTTTCGCCGGCATCATTTTCATCTTTTTTTCCAGCCCGGCCAGTACTCCTGCTACGTGTTTATCGTCCGTAAACTTAATGGTCAGATAACTATTTAAAGCAGTTTCCCCTTCGTACCAGTGAATTAAAGGTTCGATTTTTTCCTTTAATTCCTGGTAATGAAAATCCTTCATCACGCCAATGACGGTGTAAACCTTATCATTATTTTTCGGACGCAGACGCTTTCCTACCGCCGATTTCCAGCCAAGGGCCTTCATCGCGGATTCATTGATCACGACCGGATTATTCTCTCCGTTTTTATCCAGTTCATCAGAAAAATCCCGTCCTTCGATCATACTGATGTTATAAGTTTGCGCATAAGCCGAACTGGTGCCCCCCTGTCTCAGCCGTATTTCTTTATCAGGTTCCGACTCGGAAAGATACAGGTTGTAATTACTCCAGTATTTTGTCGGAACAACCCCTGAGGTAGCCACACTTTTCACATATGGATTTTGTTTCAGCGCATCCAGAATACCCTTGAACTGCCCCATTGCAGCATCCACATTCTTGTATTGCATATCCGACTGGACGATCACCACGTTTTCCTTATCAAAACCAACGTCGGCATTTCTCATAAATCCGGTCTGCATGCGTACGCTCAACGCCCCTAGAATGAGCACAATAGTCAGTACAAACTGCACAACGATAAGACTGTTTTTCGTCCAGCCCTTTGACTGCGGCTTATTCGTTAATGTTCCTTTGATCGTATTTCTGATATCCAGCTTGTTAAGATACATCGCCGGATAGGTTCCCGCTGTAAAAGCAATGATGCAGATGATACCTAACAGCACAAGTATCGTGACATAATCCTGTTGCCAGTTTAGCAAAAGCTGCATCCGCCCCTGTCTGAATTCATTGAACTGCGGTATCAGATAGCTTACCGCAAAAACGACCGAAAGCATTAGTGCCGCCACCAGCACAATCCCGGATTCCAGCCAAAACTGGGTTAAGATCTGACGAAGCGTCGATCCGGTGACTTTTCTTACAGCAACCTCCTTAGCTCTGGTGAATGAAACCGCTGTATTTAAATTGATAAGATTTATACTGATAATCAACAAAATAAATCCCGCGATAGTCATCGCCCCGTAAATCATACTTTTGAAAAAAGGATTCTGAAAATGTATAAAATCCTTTATTGGTGCTATATGAATTGTCCGGTCTTTCGCCCCTTCCGCAAAGTGGGTCTTGACAAATTTGGGAAACTGCGATTCCAGCTTTCCGGTATCCGTTCCCTTTTTTATTTTAAGATAAACCGCAGCAAAGGTGTTATACCAGTCGGCATTATTCCTGAAATTCTTATCCGCTTCCAGATTAGCTATCGGCACGAGCACCTCAAACTGAATGGACGAATTCGCAGGAACAGGAGCCAGCACACCAGTCACTGTAAAATTCAAAGTATCATTGACAATAACAATCTCTCCAACAGGATTTTTATCTCCAAATAAAGCAGCAGCGATATCACCGTTGATAAGAATCGACTGCCGGTCTTTTAGCGCACTTGACGAATTCCCATATTTTAGCTGAAAAGAAAAAATATCAAAAAAAGTACTGTCTACGTACTTTGTATTTCCCTGAATATCCTTGCCATTGTAATTAATCCAGACGTTGCCCCAGCCCTGGATATGCGTTCCCTTTTCTATCTCCGGATAAGTTTTGAGCAACTGATCCAAAATGGGATAAACCGTCTGGTTATAACGACTCTCCTTATCAGCCGTTTGAACAAAATAAATCTGGTCGCTGTCTTTGTGAAATGTATCAAAAGTTAAACCACGCTGAATGAACAAAATCAAAACGACCGCACTTGCCAGGCCAAGCGAAAGCCCCAGAAGATTAATGCCCGTAAAAAGGCGATTCTTCCAAAGCGAGCGAAAAGCAATGTTGATGTAGTTTTTAAACATGTTTATAGCGCATTTAGCAACTTTTAGCCACGACATAGCGGATGACTTCCCAAACAGGGACTTCGCCTTAGTTAAACATTAAATTATTATACCAAGGAAATCAACAGAATACAATAAACTGATTTACAGAATATTAATTCAAAAACAAACGAAACAAGGTGTCCGAAATCGGACACCTTGTTCATTAGCGTACTTTTATTGAAGTGAATCTTCTTCTAACCTCTTAATACCATGTAAATCAGATACTTCATAACTTATTCCGACCGCAGACTTTTCACCGGATCGACCATCGCTGTTCGTATACTTTGAAAGCCTACAGTCAATACCGCGATTGAAATTGCTAGGATTGCAGAAATCGCGAAATACCACCATGAAATCTCAATCCGGTACGGAAAATCCTGCAACCAGATGTTGATCGCATAATAGGATATCGGCAAAGAAAAAAGGATGGCAACGCCTACCAATTTTACAAAATCCGTCGATAACAAAGCCGTAATACTGGCAACGGAAGCACCCAAAACTTTACGGATGCCAATTTCTTTGACACGTGATTCCGCATTAAATGTCGCCAATCCAAATAAGCCTATACAGGATACGAAAATGGACAAAACGGCCGCCAGGGTAATCATTTGTTTCCATTTGGCTTCTTTTTCATACCGTTTCAAATTCGTAACATCCTCAAATTTATATTCAAAAGGCATAAACGGAACATGTTGACGAAATATCTTCTCCACCGTTTTGATGGTTTCAGGAATGTTCCGGGAATCCAGTTTAAGATAAACAGTACCCAGTCTGTAATTCGGATCCTGAGTCAGCAGCAGCGGTTTAATCTTTTCCTTTAACGATGCGAAATGATAGTCCTTCACAACGCCAATCACTTTGTATTTTTGATTTTTCCATTCAAAATCCACTTCTTTTCCAATCGGGTCCTTCCAGCCGGTTTCTTTTACAAATGCTTCATTGACAATCACCGATTCCACAGGATCAGACCCGAAACGCCTGGCAAAATTGCGTCCCTTAACCACAGGAATTTGCAGCGCAGGCAGGAAATTATCGTCCACACCGATGTACCCGAAGTCAATTTTCCCATGTTCCGTTTTTGCACCGGTTCCATTGTAACTGCCATTAAAAGCGGCCACGGTTTCAACACCCGCCGTATTTTCCAACTCTTGTTTCACACTTTTCATAACTTCCACACCCGGGCCTCCGCGTCCCAAACTAAACCGCATCAGGTTTTTGTCATTGTATCCTAAATCTTTATTTGTCAGATACTTAAACTGAGCATAAATAACAATCGTACCGATAACCAGGCAAATGGACAAGGCAAACTGGAAGACAACCAAACCTTTGGTGAGGTAATTTTTCTGCACAAGTTTGGTACGGTTATACAGCGTCTGAGCAGGGCTAAACCCGGATAGCACCAAGGCGGGATAAATGCCAGCCGTCAACCCCGTGATAAGGAAAAGAGCCAGATAACCTGAAATAAGTTTCACATCAAGCAAATAAGAGAGCGCCAATTGTTTGTTGGCAAGGTCATTAAAAGTTGGCAGTACAAGCTGGGTCAGCAAAACAGCAAGGGAAAAAGCGACAAAGGACAGCAAAAAAGATTCGCCCAAAAATTGGAACATCAGCTGTTTTCGCTGACTTCCCACAACCTTCCTGATACCGATTTCTTTTGCCCTTTTTAAAGATCTGGCAACCGTGAGATTGACAAAATTAATGCAGGCGATAAGCAAAATAAAAATTGCGATACCGGAAAGAATGTAGGAGTAGATCGGGCTGCTGGCATGGTTCAGGCCGTTTGCCAAATCGCCTGATTCATTATCCAGATGTATCGTCAGAAATGGCTGAAGGCCGAAACTGATCTTTTGACTAAAATCCTTGATCTTACTGATTTCTTCCGCCGACTTGGTTTTAAAAACCTGATTTAACTTCGGAACAACAGTATGATAATCCGCTTTGTCGTTCAGCAATACAAAAGTATTCATGTAAAAACCCAGCCATTCCTGATCCGTCCAGCCTCTTGATTCCTGAAATTTAAAAGGCAGCACCGATTCAAACTGAATCGATGAATTTTGAGGGCATTTTTTGGCCACACCCGAAACGTTAAACGTTTCAAACTTATCCCCTATTTTCAGATCCAGGGTTTTTCCAACAGCATCAGTCGTGTTGAAATATTTTCTGGCAACATCTTCGGATATCACGATCGAATGAACGTCAGATAAAACCGTTTGGGGATCTCCGGACAAAAGCGGTAAGGAAAATACCTGAAAAAAATTATCGTCTGCGAAAAGTATTTCTTCATTCAACAGGTCGTTGCCTTTTTTGGTAACGAAAGAGCTTCCCTGCGTCCGGACTACTTCTTTAATTTCAGGGATTTCTTCCTTGAAAGACTGGCCGTGAATGGCATTGGTGCTGCCAATCGTCCGGGTTTCCTTGTCATCGGACATCGTCACTTTTATCCGGTACAGTTGATCCTTATTTTCCTGAAAACGGTCAAAACTGATTTCATCCTTTGTATAAAGAACGATCAGCATGCAGCAGGTCAGCCCCAGCGATAACCCTGCGATATTGATAACCGAAAATACCTTATTCCTGGTCAGGTTCCGGATTGCGATTTTGAAATAGTTGGTTAGCATAGCCGTTGGCTTTTAGCTTTTAGTGATTAGCTGTTAGCCGCAGCCGACAGCTTTATTTGGGATTAAAAATTACTGACAAGTAGTGACTTATTCCAGCATAAAATATTTACTTTAATATCTACCATATTCCGGGAAACGAACCTTCAAACTACCGGACCCAAAGCTAAAAGCTAACCGCTATTCGCTCCTAAGCGACTTCACCGGATTTTTCAAAGCGGCCTTAATCGATTGGAAACTTACCGTCAGCAATGCGATGGCAATGGCCAGAATTCCTGCCAACACAAAAACCCACCAGGGGATATCGATGCGGTAAGCGTAGTCTGCCAGCCACTTGTTCATAGCATACCACGCAAGCGGAGAGGCGATGACGAAGGCAATCAGCACGAGTTTGATAAAATCCTGCGATATCAGATTAACGATTTGCGCAACGCTCGCACCGAGCACTTTCCGCACACCGATTTCCTTCACGCGCTGCTCTACCGAGAAGGAGGCCAGTCCGAATAGTCCAAGACAGGAAATCAGGATGGCAAGTCCAGCCAAAATCCCGACGATCTCGCTTACGGTATTATCTGCACGATACAATTCTGCAAAATGCTCATCCAGAAACTCGTATTCAAAATCCTCATTAGGTGCATTTTTTTTCCAGGTTGACTCAATTTCGGAGATTGCTTCGTTGGCATTTCTACCATTTATTCTGACCGACATTTCACTAAAACCCCAGTCCATATTGTTCAAAATGCAGAGTGTTTCGATTTTATGATGTAGCGAATTGAAATTAAAATCTTTTGCCACGCCAATTAAAACACCAGCCGAATCCATCCCGCCGAAACCAAATTTCTTACCGATCAGAAAATCCAGTGGTTTTCCCGGAGTATCCTTTAAGAGTTCTTTGGCCAATGTTTCATTCACAATGTAAGCCTTGCCGTTGTCGGCATCGCCTTCTTTTGCAAAATTACGCCCGACGATCACGGGAATTTTGTACAAAGTCAGATAATCAGGATCAACCACAACCTGAGAAGTAGCCATTTCTCTTACCGGGCCGTCTCCGTGAAACCGCACACCTGTTTGATGCAGGTTATTACCCAGTTTTTGTCTGGACCCTGTAACTGCGGTAACATGCTTGCTGGTTAATAATTCGTCTTTCAGTGCCTGATAACTTTTATGCAATTCTGGACTTAATGGAATCGTAATGACCGCTTCTTTATCAAAACCAACCTTAGCCTGCTGCATGTAATTGAGCTGACGAACCGTTAACACGGTAGCAATCATCAGGAATATAGCGCCTGCAAACTGACCGACCACCAATACATTCCGGAATGACATTTTTTTCTTTGCCGTTTGCATCGTCCCTTTCAAAACCGTTGCGGCATTGAAAGAGGAAAGATAGGCCGCCGGATAAAGTCCTGAAATAATGCCGACCACAACCGCCCCGGCAATCAGCGAAAGCAAAAGAAGCGGATTTGTGAAAATCGAAAAAGTCAGTTCTCTTTGACTGAGTGTATTAACATAGGGAAGCAGGAGTAAGACAAAAGGAATAGCGAGCAAAAGAGCAAAAAAACACAACATCACAGATTCTCCAAGAAACTGTAAACCCAACTGAAACCGCCCGGAACCACTTGCTTTCCGTATCCCGATCTCCTTCGCTCTGCCAGCCGACCGCGCTGTGGAAAGATTCATAAAGTTGATACAGGCAATCAGCAACACGATCAGTGCGATCACTGAAAAAACGTAGGTATAAGTCTTGTCAAATTTCTGATAATTCTGATAATCATGCGTGATACTCATCGAGTTTGCATGGACCTCTTTAAGTGGTTGAAGGAAAAGTTCATAAAATTTCCAGTTACCTTCTTTCATATTTCTTTTCAAAAAAGCAGGAAACTGTTTTTCCAGAGAAGCAACATTGGCATTTTTTTCCAATTCAAGATAGGTCACCATCCAGTTACCTCCCCAGTTATCCATCAGATCGGGTTTCGCAAAAGTACTGAGTGAAAAGAGCCCGTCAAATTGCAAGTGTGAAGCCTTGGAGATATTAGCCAGAACGCCTGTCACAATAAAACTAGTCGTGTCCCCACCGTAAATTTTGATGCTTTTACCGATCGCATCTTCCTTTCCAAATATTTTCTCAGCATTTTCTTCTGTGAGAACAACACTGTTCGGCTTTTGTAAAACGAGGTTCCTGTTTCCTTTCAATAACGGAAAATCAAACAATTGCAAAAAAGTCGAGTCTACATAAAAACCTGAATTTAAAACGAACCTCTTTTGATTATGCCAAACCTTGACTTTCGCCATCGGGCTAATCCGGGTATAGTTTAAAATTTCGGGATAATCTTTTTTGAGTGTAGGTCCCATCGGGTACATGGACAAAGCCACGTTCTGCGGCGCAACCATCCCTTCGAACTTCTGAACCTCATCCAGACGATAAATATTTTTGCTGTGAATCCCATCAAAGCTTTTTTCATAAAAAACGAACAGCATGATGACGATACAGGCCGTTATCCCAGTGGAAAGGCCAAGAATATTCAGGAGAGAATACACCTTGTGTTTCCAAAGGTTTCTCCAGGCTATTTTCAGGTAGTTCTTTATCATTTTTCAGGTTTTGGCTTTTGACGATCAGGATTAGCTTTCCGAAATTTCGGGCGTATCAGACATAAAATATTCGATTAAGAGCTAACTACCAATAACGAACCGCTCTCATTCGCTTTTTAAGCATTCCAAGGGGTTAACATTAGCCGCTTTTACCGCCTGCATACCTACCGTCAGCCAGGCTATACATAACGCAGCAGCACCTGCTCCCAGAAAATACCAGATTTCCAGACTAATGTGTAATGCAAAGCTTTGCAGCCAGTATCCGGTGATCAGGTAACTAACGGGCAATGCGATAGTGATAGCTGCAATGACCAGTTTTGTAAAATCACTGGAGAGCAGATAAACAATACTAAAAACACTGGATCCTAACACTTTACGAATGCCGATTTCTTTCAATCTTCTTTCTGCCGTAAATGCAGCAAGGCCAAATAATCCCAAACAAGAAATGAGAATTGCCAAACCTGCAAAATATTTTGAAAGTGAGGCTACGCGTTGTTCTGCCGCATATTGCGCCTGATATTCCTGGTCAAGAAATTTATAATCAAGAGAAAATCCTGGATTGTATTTTTTATAAAGTTCTCCCATCGACGCTAAAACAGGCTTTTCCTTTCCAGCTGCAATTTTAACCATGATAATATAGGTGTCACCTTGCGATAAGCGGAAAAATAACGGTTTTACCTTTTTATGAAGCGATTCAAAATGGAAGTCTTTGGCAACACCCACAATCTGCATGTCATCCCCCCAAAGTTTGATCGTTTTTCCAATAGGATCTTTTAACCCCATGAATTTGACAGCCGCTTCGTTAAAGATTATTTTGGAACTGTCCGCACTGAAATCCTTGGAAAATAAACGACCTTCTTTCATTTGAATTCCCAGTGTCTGCATCATTTCATAATTTACACCGACATTCTCAAACTCAGTTTTATTATCCTCTGCCTTACCTTCCCACCAGATCCCGAAAGTCCCCGAATCATGCCCCGTCATGTCGTGACCAATACTCGAAGCATTTACGATGCCAGGTGTATTTTTTAGTTCAGAAAGGAAAGTCTCCATTTTCGCATCATCCTCCATTTTTCCTTCCCTGGCAAAATAGACAAGGTTGTCTTTATTATATCCCAGATTTTCCGACTGGACAAATCCAACCTGTTTGTAAACAACAATCACCGAAACAATCAGGATAACAGAAATCGTAAACTGAAAAACTACGAGACCTTTTCTTGCCCAAACTTCGCCAACAGAGACATGTAACTTTCCTTTTAATACGGAGACCGGATTAAAACCGGAAAGATACAAAGCAGGGTAACTGCCTGAAATTAAACCCGTAACAATAACAACGCCAAGAAGCGAGAAAACCAGTTTAGGATCATAATGAAGTGTCAGATTCTTGCCTGTTATTTCATTAAATTGAGGTAAAAACAATAACACGATTAACACAGACAGAAAAAGCGAAAGGAAAGTCACCAGCATGGATTCTCCCAGATATTGATAAATCAGCGTTTCCCTGTATGCACCAATAGCTTTTTTTACACCAACTTCCTTCAATCTGCCCGAAGCTTTGGCAGTAGACAAATTCATAAAATTGATACACGCGATCATCAATATGAACACAGCAATGATTGAAAATAACCGGACGTATTCTATTCTTCCACCAACCGGTAAGCCGTTTTCATATTTTCCATGTAAATATCCGCTTGAATAAGGGCGAACAAATGGCGTTCGGTGCGTGACGTCACCATTACTTTTCACCTTAACCAGATTAGCAATCTTCTTATTAAACTGATCAACATCAGTCCCGGTTTTCAGCAATACAAATGCATCAGGACCTGAATTTCCCCATTTAACACTGTTTGGATACTTATCTATAAACTGTTCAAAAGAAACAACAAAATCGAACTGTTCAGAAGAATTTGGCGGCGTTCCTTTAAAAATCCCGGAAACTACAAATTGCTTTTCATGCTCAAATTCGATTGATTTCCCGATGATATTTTGTGTAGTATGAAAAAGATTCTGAGCCAGCTTTTCTGAAATGACTACGGAGTTTTTATCGTTTAAAACCTGTTTTGCATCACCTTGTTCGAGTCCATAAGAAAACATATTAAAAATATCCTTTCCCGCATACCGTCCCTTACTTCTGAAATCGTTATTTCCAACGGATAAAGTCGCCGCAAACAGCTTTGACGAAATTGCGTACTCGACTTCCGGCATCTCACTTTTCAGCGTTTCAGCCAAAGATCCAGATGTCGACTGTGCCGTGAGGATCCCCTGGGCCTGTATCCTGTTTTCCATTACCTGAAAAAGCTGACCGTCCTTTTCGTGAAATTTATCAACGTTTAGTTCATCATTAACCCAAAGGTATATCAGCAACGAACAGGCCAATCCGGCGGAAAGACCTGTCAAATTGATAAAAAAGGTACTTTTGAACCGTTTGAAGTTACGGTAGATAACGAGAAGATTGTGTCTGAACATTGTTCAAGATTTTAAGAGATGACTTTAACCCTGACTCAGAAATAGTTTTTCTCTGTCACGATCTTGTCTGGCTAATAGCGGAAAGATGAGGTTTAGTATTCCAAAAAGCTTTTGAAATACTAAACACACCCAGTAGGTATCGGAGAGTCCGGAACGTTCCGAAAATTATCTACACGTGAATTTTTTCTGTAACTACCTTACCATCAAACAAATTGACAATACGGTGAGCGAAACCTGCATCATACGGGGAGTGGGTAACCATGATGATTGTCGTACCGGCAGCATTTAACTGGCTCAGCAAAGCCATTACTTCTTCCCCGTTTTTCGAGTCAAGGTTACCGGTCGGCTCATCCGCAAGGATTGTCTTTGGTGTTGCAACAACCGCACGGGCTATGGCTGTACGCTGCTGCTGCCCCCCTGAGAGCTGTTGCGGAAAGTGATTACGGCGGTGCATCATGTTCATACGGGTAAGCGCCGCTTCTACTTTTTCTTTACGCTCCGCTGGCGGCGTTTTAAGGTATAACAATGGCAGTTCCACGTTCTCATAAACGGTTAGTTCGTCGATCAGGTTGAAGCTTTGAAATACAAAACCGATGTTGCCTTTGCGAATTTGCGCCCGCTGCCGTTCTGACATTTTACCAACTTCGGTACCATAAAACGCATACGAACCATCACTTGGATTATCCAGCAAGCCAAGAATGTTCAACAGCGTAGATTTACCACAACCGGATGGCCCCATAATGGCAACAAATTCTCCGTCTTTGATTTCCAGATCAATGCCATTGAGGGCGGTGGTCTCTACCTCCTCGGTAGAAAAGATTTTCTGTAAGTTGTCAATTTTGATCATATTTCTTAGCTGTTGGCTGCTAGCTTTTGGCTTTTAGCTTGGTTATGGGTATTTCTTACGTGTTGGCTTATTACAATTATTTCGTTACTATTCGGTAATTCTTTGTTCTCAATACAACAATTATAAACTTCAAAGAATGAAAGATTACAAAGATTTACTTGTTTGGCAAAAGAGCCACTTTTTCGCATTGGCGATTTATCAGATTACCAGAACCTTCCCAAGGGAAGAAATTTATGGTCTGACAAGTCAAATGCGACGTTGTTCAATATCGGTTCCATCCAATATTTCAGAAGGATGTGGCCGGTTGTCAGATAAAGAACTCGCTCACTTTCTTGTTATCGCGAGTGGCTCCGCCTCTGAACTTGATTATCAATTAATGCTTTCAAAAGATCTACTTTACATTGATTCTCAAGTTTACGAGCAACTAAATCAAAACCTGACAGAAATTCGAAAGATGTTGAATGCTTTCATCAAAAAACTTAATTCGAAATAGCTGTTGGCTGTTGGCTGTTGGCTGTTGGCTGTTGGCTGTTGGCTGTTGGCTGTTGGCTGTTGGCTGTTAAAAATCATTTTTCCCAACAAATGAGTTCCAATTATCTAACCTAAAAGCCAACCGCTAAAAGCTAACAGCCAAACTAAAATTCCAACACCTCATTATCCCCAAAGTTCTCATATGAACTTGTAATTACTTTTTCACCCGGTTGAAGTCCTTCAAGTACTTCGAAATATTCCGGATTTTTACGTCCCAATGTGATCTTACGTTTCGCGGCACGTTTTCCATCAGCACCTAAGACAAACACCCAATTTCCACCTGTTTCAGAGAAGAAACCACCCACCGGCAATAAAGTTGCTTTTGACGGCTGTCCCAGTTGCAAACGGATCGGCGCGGATTGTCCGCGTTTGATCAAGGCCGGCGCCCCGCCTTTCGGGAACTCCATATCCACTTCAAATCTACCGCTTAAAACTTCCGGGTAAATTTTAATAATTTTCAGATTATAGGCCTTTCCGTTGAAATCCATGCTGCCCTGCAAACCCGCAAAAATCCGTGAGATATAATGTTCATCAACACTTACCCGCATTTTAAATCCGTTCAAATCATCAATCTGACCAATGTTTTGTCCCTGATTGATGTTCGAACCAACTTCCACGTTCATCGACGAAAGCATACCGGACACGGGTGCTTTTACAACGAGGTTATCAAGCGTTTGTCTCCACAAATCGACATTCTTTTTCGTGTTGGTAAGCGTTCCTTCCAACTGCGTGATCTGCATTTTGGCATTTTCCTCCTGATACTTTTGCGATTCAATCTCAATTTCACGCTGTTTTGTCAGCCGTTCCAGCTCCCGTTTTGTTTTCAGGAAATCCGCATCCGGAATCACTTTATCTTTATATAACTTGATATTACGTTCATGGGCATCTCTCGCCTGATCAATCTGGAAATCAAGTTCACTTAAACTTTTCTGTAACGTAAAACGCTCAACCCGCAAACGCTGACGGGTATTTTGAAGGTCATTCACCAGACGGCTGGCCTCCGTTTCCGATTGCAAAAAGCTTAATTTCAAACTCTGATTTTCGAGTTTCAGAAGTACATCACCCTGCTTCACCATATTACCGCCCTCAATCAGTTTCTGGGTAACATATCCCCCCTCAATCGCATCCAGCTGAATGGTTTTCAATGGCTGTACAACACCGGTCACGACGATAAACTCATCAAATTCACCTTGTTTTACCGTTGAAATCGTCAGTTTATCCTGCTCTACATTCAGTTTGCTTCTTTTATCAACAAAGAAGAACTGGTAAACCAAGAAACTAACCAATAAAACACTTCCGGCTATAATTCCTATACGTCGGCTATTCCAGAATTTTTTTGGCTTTACTCTGTCCATTGTCGAACCTCCGGTCAAATTGGATCCGTTGCTCCCGGAAACTGGTGTTTTAACTTCCATTATATTGTCAGGCTATTTAATTTCATTTAAATCTTCTTCCCTATTTACATCCAATCACTATGCCAGAAGAGAAGAAAGATCATAACTATTTGAAAATCAATAAAAACAAATAATCAAATACGAGCCAACATGTTCGTTATCGGACACTTTTGTTCGGCTTCGGACAAGCTAAAAACATACGCTAATCGGCCTTGCTCTATGCCCCACGATGATTCAAAAGTAAGTTAGCAGCAATACTTTTGCTCATAAGTGCTTTATTAAGTTAAAAATTACACAAAAAATAGCCAATATTGCTCAATGATTTAATTATCATTGCGCCGCAACTCCAAAATTATCACCAAAATATTAGCCAAAACCCCGAATATGCTCCTCTCCGAAGCCAAAATTCTTATCATTGACGATGACGTTGACGTATTAAGTGCAGCCAAACTTTTGCTCAAACGTCACGCCAAGCTTGTAGATATCGAAAAGAATCCTCAAAAATTACCCTTTCTGGTAACCAACGGGACTTACGATCTGATTCTGCTCGACATGAATTTCACACGTGATGTGAACAGCGGAAGAGAAGGTTTTCACTGGCTCGACAGGATTCTGGATATCAATCCCAACATCAAAGTGATCATGATCACTGCCTATGGTGATATTGAAATGGCGATCCGGGCGATCAAATCCGGAGCCACTGATTTTGTGTTAAAACCCTGGGAAAATGATAAACTCGTTGCTACCATCGAGGACGTTTTAAAGGAAAAGAAAGGTGATAAATTAGCTTCCGGAGCAGAAGAAAAAACAGATAGTAAAAAAGAAAAAGTATCTTCCGACGCCATTATTGGCCAGAGTGAAGGTATGCAGCATGTTTTAAAAACATCTGAACGGGTAGCGGCAACGGATGCCAATGTCTTGATTCTGGGAGAAAACGGTACCGGAAAAACACAATTGGCACGTTACCTGCACCAGCATTCCCAGCGTTCTGAAAAACCATTTGTCGTTGTGGATCTGGGTGCGTTAAGTGACTCTCTTTTCGAAAGTGAACTTTTTGGTCACGTAAAAGGCGCTTTTACCGATGCCAAGGAAGATCGTGCCGGGCGTTTTGAAGAAGCAAAAGGCGGAACCATTTTTCTCGATGAAATCGGGAATTTGACCCTTTCGCTGCAAGCTAAATTATTGACCGTTTTGCAGGAAAGGAAGGTAACCCGCGTTGGCTCCAACAAGCCCATTCCACTGGATGTTCGTCTGATCTGCGCTACCAACATGAATATTGAGGGCATGGTTACCGATAAATCTTTCCGTCAGGATTTGTTTTACAGGATCAACACCATTGAACTCGATCTGCCTCCCTTGCGCGAGCGCTCCGAAGATATTGCACCGCTCGCAGATTTTTACCTGAAACAATTCCGTAAAAAATACAACCGTCCAGTCACGGACATCAGCAGTGCCCTGATCAAAAAAATGCAGCAGTACAACTGGCCTGGGAACATCCGTGAGCTGCAACACGCCATTGAACGAGCGGTGATCCTATCTCAGGAAAAAACCCTGCAGCCGGACGATCTTTTCCTGAAAAATTCAGGCGGACAACCCACCACGGCTACCGGCTTTGATCTGGAAGATATGGAAAAAAACATGATCATTCAGGCCCTCAAACGTTTCAACGGAAACATCACCGACGCCGCCAGGGAACTCGGGTTAAGCCGGGCTGCTTTGTATAGGCGCATGGAGAAGTACGGACTTTGAGAAGAATTTAGAATTAAATATTGCGTTGATGAAGGAGATAGTTACCATTTTTAACGGTTCCTTGTTAGCCCTTGGAATGGTCAAGATTCTACATGAAGCATTTATGACTTTTGTACCATAGGTATAGTTCGCATGGAAGTTCTTAATTAACTGTTAGTAAATTTTGTACCATAGGTACAATTCGTGGGTAGAAATTTATTCATCATGTTATTTCCACGCATTCCCATCGGAACGCTTCGTGACCAGAACAAATTTTCTACCGACGAGAGCCCCCGAAAGCAGATGAATTTCTGATTTACTAAACACCTCAAAATGCAATAGCTGAAAACCGATTGCTGGTAGCCGAAAGCCGCCCTGGCATATTTTTTACACCTTTTCCCGTTATGATACCGAACTTCTCATTTCAATCCATAACCAATGATAAAGTATTGCCAGCTTGCTATTCTTCTTTTTCTGACACAATTCAGTTTTGCCCAATATAAATCGATTCAGCCTGTACCCTTAAAAAATGTAAAACTTCACCAGGGATTTTGGCATGAACGTATGGAAACGGCGCGAAATGTGATGATCCCCCATGTTTTTCATCAATGCGAAGAAACAGGCCGGATCAACAACTTTGCCGTTGCCGGAGGGTTAAAAAAAGGTGTTTTTCAGGGTACAAGATTTGACGACTCCGATGTTTTCAAAGTCGTGGAAGGCGCTTCCTATTCGCTACAAAATCACTATGACGCCAAGCTGGACCATTATCTGGACAGTTTAATCACACTTTTCGCAGCGGCACAGGAACCCGACGGGTATCTTTACACGATCCGGACAATCAATAAGGATACAACAGGATCTTACGACTGGATTGCCGGTCCGACCCGTTATTCTTTTGAAAACGGCAGCCATGAACTCTACAATGTGGGGCATCTTTATGAAGCGGCCGTTGCCCATTTTCAGGCAACCAGTAAAAGATCTTTGCTGGACGTAGCAACCAAAAATGCTGATCATCTGGTGAGGACTATCGGGCCTAAACCGGGGCAGCTTATCGTGGTTCCCGGCCATGAGGAAATTGAAATTGCACTGGTAAAATTATACCGGACAACCAATAAAAAAGAATATCTGAACCTTGCTCATTTCTTCGTAGATATGCGCGGCCGCTCCGACAAACGTCCGCTTTTCCTGGATGAGCACCGGCTTGGGCCTTCCTATTTTCAGGATCAGAAACCGGTTGTGAAACAAAAAGAAGCCGTTGGCCATGCCGTGCGTGCGCAGTATTTGTATGCTGCCATTGCCGATATGCTCACAATTGAAGATAATCCTCAGTACAGCAATGCCATCCATCAGATTTGGGACGATGCAACCACCAAAAAGCAATACATCACCGGCGGCGTTGGAGCGCGGCAGGATGGTGAGGCTTTTGACGCGGCCTACGTTTTACCCAACGACAATGCCTATGCCGAAACCTGCTCGGCTGTTGCCAATCTGATATGGAATCACAAGATGTTCCTTTACACAGGCGAATCCAAATACATGGACGTTTTTGAGCGGGTACTGTACAACGGTTTTCTGGGTGGGATGTCTGTTTCGGGAGATCAGTTTTTTTATGTAAACCCGATGGCGTCCAACGGTCTTAATGACTTTGGGCGGGGCGTCGGTGCTACCCGCCACGAATGGTTTGGCTGCGCGTGCTGCCCTACCAACGTATCCCGTTTTTTACCATCACTTCCGGCTTATGTGTATGCAATGAAGGCCAACGAGGTTCTTGTGAATCTTTTTATGGATAGCGAGTCGGAGCTAAAGCTTGAAAACACGGCTGTAAAAATCAGCCAGAAGACGGCATATCCCTGGGATGGAAATATCAAATTGACTGTTTCTCCTTCGAAACCGGCAGCGTTTCCGGTTTCTATCCGGATCCCGGGCTGGGCAAACGGACAGGCTATTCCCGGCGACTTATACACGTATGAAAACAAACAGGCAAAGGCAATGCAGGTAACGGTTAATGGTAAAAATACGCCCGTCATCATTGAAAACGGTTATCTCAAACTTTCCCGCACCTGGAAACAAGGCGATATCATCACACTCGCGCTGGACATGCCGGTACGACGAGTCATTGCCAACGAAAATATCAAGAACAATATCGGTAAAGTAGCAATCGAACGCGGGCCCGTATTGTATTGCGCCGAAGGAAAAGATAACAATGGAAAAGCGCTTTCCATTGCCGTAACGCCGGACCAGAACTTTAACGCAGCGTATCAGAAAGATTTTCTTGGTGGACTGACCGTTCTTAAATCAACAGGAGAAAAACCTGTCACCCTCATCCCCTATTACGCCTGGGCTAACCGCGGCGCCAATGAGATGACAATCTGGTTTGATAAAAAATAAGTAAGGAGCTGTTGGCAATTAGCCATATACGATTAGCACTATAACCAGATGATTAATAGCTTATTATAAAAATCAATAATATAAACTATTTTTTTACTACTACTTAAAAAAGAATAAAAACGCCCGTCGAAGTCTGTTCATACCAACAAACCTGGCGGGCATTTTTATTAAAATATCAGATTCCCCAGCGCTCCAACTGATAGGCACTGTCCCAAAATACATATTCCAGCTTTGACGCCGTGATATAAGCTTCTGTCATCTTTTTTCTGGTGGTTTCCGAAGCATTTTCAGCCAGGTCATTACAGATTGCCAGCGCCTTATTTACCGAAACTTCAAAATCTTTCCCTGCGTAGGCATCAATCCAGTTTTGATAGGTGTTCGGCGAAGTCTGGTTGGCGTATATGTAATCACCAATTTTCTTATAAATCCAGAAACAAGGAAGCAAAGCCGCCACGGCCACCTCGAAAGATTCATAAGCACTGACGGTCAGCAAATAATTGGTATATGCAAAACATCCAGGCGCTTTACCGCTTTTAAATTCAATCTCATATTCCTGAAAATAGCTGTCGTGTAAAACACGTTCAACGATAATCGCATTTTGGGCAAAACCCAGAAATTCGAGCAATTCCTGACTCGTTCCCGCCCGCGTTCCCGCCATTGCCAGCGCCCGGGCAAAATCGGCGAGGTAAAGCGAATCCTGATAGATATAGAATTTAAACTTTTCAAGTGGTAAAGTCCCTGATTTCAATTCCTGATTAAATGGATGTTCAAGAATTTTGTTATAAACTGGCAGCGCCTCGTTCCAAAGGTGATCGGTAAAAGTCATGTATATCGTTAATTTAAAATCATAAGGATTTGATCTTCATCGCCTGCGGTGAAAAAGAATGATTAAGCGGACCTGAACCGGCACCGGTCTTGACATCCTTACCGGCGGCAATCGCACCGGCAACATATTTTTTGGCCAGCTGGATTGCATCAACCAGCGGATGCCCAAGTGCCATATAACCGGCTATGGCAGAAGAAAGTGTGCAACCCGTGCCATGTACGTTTTTACTGGCTATATAATCCGTTTCAAAGATCTGGATCAATTCATTTTTTTGGTTAAAAACATCAAAAAGCTTTGGTGCTATCAAATGTCCGCCTTTTAATAAAACACCCTGACAACCGCGGTCGACCATCTCCTGAGACGCCAGCATCATATCTTCCACATTTTCAATTTTACGGTTGACCAGAATCTGCGCTTCGTCAAGGTTCGGTGTGATGAGCGTAGCGCGGGGAAATAATTCTCTCCACAACACCTCAATCGTTTCATCCTGAATCAATTTCGAACCGCTCGTCGAAACCATCACCGGGTCGAAAACGACGAACGCAGGCTGAAACCGGTCGAGAATTTCGGCAATAACCTCCGCCGCTTCTATCGTGTTAATCATCCCGATTTTAACTGCGTCAATCTTTATATCTTCAAAAACCGCTTCCAGCTGACTTTTCAAAAATGTCGGCGGAACGGGGTGAATGGCACGCACGCCCTGAGTATTTTGAGCCGTGAGTGCCGTGATGGCCGAAGCGCCGTAAAGGCCCAGCGCAACTATTGTTTTCAGATCTGCCTGAATGCCTGCCCCTCCTCCACTATCGGAACCGGCTATGGTCAACACAGTTGGGTATCGTTGCATTTTATCAATATCGTTTAAATACGTATTAAAGATTTTAAATATCTGGCAGCTTCAAAAGGTGATTCCGCACTGCAAATGGAAGAAATAACAGCGATTCCAGTGGCTCCGCCATGCATTGCTTCTAAGGTATTCGAGGCGTTAAGACCACCAATAACAACGAGTGGATGTTTACTGTTTTCTTTTACCCATTTCAGTCCTTCCATGCCCCAGGGTTTGGAATGATCTGTTTTTGAAGGTGTGGCAAACAACGGACTTACGGCTAAATAACTCAGCTCCCAATTTTCGGCTTCGGTCACATCCTCCTTCTTCTCCGCTGACAAACCGATGATTTTTCCGGGTGGTAATATTTTTTTCAATAGGGAATAAGGCATGTCGCTCTGTCCAACATGAACACCGTCAGCATCACTTGCCAGTGCCACATCAACACGGTCATTGATAATTAAGGGGACGTTGTAGGGCGCCAATAGCGCTTTCATTCTTATCGCCCGCTCGATAAAAGCCCTGGTATCCAAAGATTTTTCGCGCAGCTGCACCATCGAAACGCCGCCTTTGACCGCCTCCTCGACAACCCAAAATATATCCCTGCCAAGGCAAGCAGATTCATCCGTTACGAGATATAGTTTTATTTGTTCATTTAACATTTTGACATCGTTATAAAATATTGTGTAGTAGCACTGTCACCTCTTCGAGGTTAATACCCTGTGGTGGATCGATTGCGGCTTTTCTATAATACTATCATCCCTTCGGGATTTTTAAGTCAGCATCGATTTTGATGATTCATATTTCTTAAAAACGAATGCGATTATTACAGGTATTATTTCACCCATCAATCCAATTTCGGGCAACAATCTTACCCCATCAACCCCAATCCCGAAGGGACGAAAGTATTGTAGCAAACCAACCAAACGCACTTGATCAAAACCCTGAAAGGGTGGCATAACCGATGCAACCAAATCAACGACAGGTTAAATTCATTTTTAAATTCATCCCCTATCAATCCAATTTCGGCAATAATCTCGCCCCACCAACCACAATCCCGAAGGGATGAAAGTATTGTAGCAAACCAACCAAACGCGCTTGATCAAAACCCTGAAAGGGTGACATAACCGATGCGACCAAATCAACGACGTGCTAAATTCATTTAACAATCGCCAAACGCTGCAACACTTCCGGCGTCACCTCTGCCAAGGCATCCAAAAATGCAATTTGGAATGACCCAGGTAACCTCGCTTTTTCAAATGCCTTTTCTCCGCAAACCCCCATTAAGGCTGCCGCCGAAACAGCCGCTTGAAAAGCATCCGCTTGAACCGCGCAAAATGCTCCCGCAACCGCCGAAGCCGAACATCCCATGCCGGTAACCCGCGTCATTAACGATACACCATTTTCTACATAGGCTATCTTTTCTCCGCTCACAATGACATCCGTTGCGCCGGAAACACTGACCACACAACCATATTGATCACTCAATAACTTTGCAGCCTGAATGCTGTCTGTGGAACTTGCCGTGCTGTCCACACCTTTTGTCTGGATATTCGCGCCAGCCAAGGCAAGAATTTCAGAAGCATTTCCACGGATCAGCGTTGGAGAGACGGTATTCAGTAACTCAGATAAAACCTGATTCCGATAAGGTGTAGCACCTGCGCCAACCGGGTCAAGAATAATGGGTTTGCTTAATTTTACCGCAGCAAGCATCGCTTTTTTCATTCCTTCAACCCAAAGTGGTGATAATGTTCCGATGTTGACCACCAGCGCACCGGCAATCACCACCATATCTTCTACCTCTTCAACGGCATGCGCCATGACCGGAGAAGCCCCAATGGCCAAAAGCGCATTCGCCGTATAATTCATGACAACAAAATTCGTGATGTTATGGACAAGAGGCGATTGTGCCCTTAGCTCTGCAAGATTTCCAGCTATATTAAATTCCATTTTTATCGGGATTTGAGAAAAAACAAACCGAATTGGCGCTTAGGCAGCGATTCCCGAAATGAGCTGACAGAAAGAAGATCTTCTCTGTAAACGCTTTTTCCTACGACAGTATCAACTGTTTCAGGTTCAAAGGGTATTTCTCAGTCCAAATTGGGACACCCCTAAAGCCATTCTTAACTGCGAATGTAGTAGTTTTGGTCATTATGTTCTTACTTACTCACATTTAAATCACTTTTTTCTTTCAAATGATTAAGGCGGCAATATTTGACATGGACGGATTGCTTATTGACTCAGAGCCGATTTGGGTAGAAGCAGCCACGGAGGTGATGCAAAAAGTAAACTTCAAATTAACCCATGACTTAAAACTTCAGACAACAGGCTTATCCATCAAGTTATTTCTGGAATTTTGTTATCGGATCCAACCCTGGAATACACCCGATCGCGCTGAGCTGGAACATGATATTTTGACGATCGCACATCGCAATATCATCGCCCATGCCAAGCCCATGCCGGGCGCAATTGAACTGGTAAAAAATCTTCATCGCGAAAATATAAAACTTGCCGTGGCTTCCGCCTCATATATGGAACTTATTGAAGCAGTCCTGAAACGGCTTGAAATCATTGATTATTTCGAAACCTGGCACTCAGGAGAACTCGAAGAACATACCAAACCACACCCTGCCGTATACATCTCGACGGCCGCCAAACTGGGTATACCTCCGCACGAGTGTATCGCTTTTGAAGATTCGTTTACCGGGCTTCGTTCCGCACACGGTGCCAAAATGATCACCATTTGCGTTCCCAATCCGGAAGTTTACGATGACCCGAAATTTGACCTGGCGCACTACAAATTGCGATCCCTGGAAGAATTTAATATTCTGGCAGTGGGTGTTTGAGAATAAATACGATATTAGCTTTCGAGAAACAGCTTCCGGCTTTTCTCGAATTTCAATTTTCCTGAACCAAGATTAATCCCAAAAAAATGACCGGTCTCCGCCATTTCAGTATCATGATTGCCGTAAGGATTACGATTATTATCCTGACCATCATCGGGCTGTTCTGGTTGACGAAATACCATACCAATGTGGGGCTAATCTGTATTTTGGGCGCGATTATTGTTTTTGTTCAGGCCTCCATGCTCTACAATTATGTGACGAAAGTGAACAGGAAACTGATTTACTTTCTTGAGTCTGTTCGCTATTCCGATTTCACGATAAACTTCCGTGCCGACAACACCATGGGGGCCACTTTTCGTGAACTTAACCAGCAATTCAATGAGGTTTTGCAGGCATTCCGCCAGGCCCGTGCGGAAAAAGAGGCGAGTCTGCAATATCTCAACACCATTGTTCAGCACATCGGAACCGGGCTTATTACTTTTGACGGAACCGGACAGGTAAACATCATCAATAGTGCGGCTTTACGCATGCTGGGTATTTACCGGCTCCATAATCTGAGCGAGCTCGAAGACAAACATCCGCGACTTTATGAGTTGCTGGCGGACCTGAGCTCCGGTGTCAGGGATTTGTACCGTACGCCGTCGGATCAGCCTCTGGCGCTGCAGGGCGCGTCTATTCAAATGCATGGAAAATGGGTACGCATTGTGGTTTTGCAAAATATCCAGACGGAACTCCAACAACAGGAAGTGGAATCCTGGCAGAATCTCACCCGTGTTTTACGCCATGAAATCATGAATTCTATGACACCGATCGTTTCCCTTGTGGGCACCATGCGGCTGATTGTCAATGAGGATATTGAAAAAAGCACAACCAATCAGGAGGCGGTCAGCGATCTAAAAGAAGCTTTGCAGACGCTCGAAAAAAGGAGCAAAGGAATGATGCAGTTTGTGAATGCTTACCGTGATTTCACTACCCTGCCCAAACCAAATTTTGCCAGTCTGAATGTGAAGGAATTGCTTCATGAGGTAATACAGCTGCTTCAAACGGATCTCACGGCGGTTGGGGTTTTATGGCAGGTCAATGTAAAACCGGATAACCTGACCATCAAGGCAGACAGCAGCCAGATTCAGCAAGTGTTGATCAATCTGATCAAAAATGCTTCCGAATCTTTTTCCGCACAAACAAACCGGATGATCTCAATTAACGCTTACATCATGGACGGCGTCACGGTTATTGAGGTGGGAGACAATGGCGATGGTATTGAACCAGAAGCACTTGATAATATTTTCATCCCTTTTTACACGACTAAAAAAACAGGTTCAGGTATCGGTCTCAGTCTTTCGCGACAAATTCTTCAGCAACACGGAGGACAGCTGAATGTTCATTCAGAAGTTGGAAAAGGCACTGTTTTCTCTTTGGTTATTTGAAGTTTTGGTTACACAGAGAGCCACGGAGATAAAGAGAGGGACGCAGAGAAAAATAACTCCGTGTCCCTCTTTTTATCTCCGTGTACCTCTGTGTAACACATTTTTAAACAAGCCCTTTCAGCCAAATAATATCCCAATCATTTTTAACATTATTTAAGTAGTAAATAGTATTAAAATGACCTAAATTAGAAATTATTCAAGCCTATTTCTTATAAATTACACTTAGCGCTTCCAACCATTTTCATCGTTTATCAGTCTTCATTGAAAACCGTCATCACAATGAAAAGCGTTTACATACTTCTGCTAACCAGTCTGGTCCTGTCAGCCTGCCAGAAATCATCTGTTGACAAAAAGGAGGAAGGCCTTATTCATTATAAGGAAACCGTTGCAATCAATGATGTTCCCAGCGCAACACTGACGTTTTTTGATATTAACGATAGCCGTTGCCCGGAAGGAGCGCAGTGTATCACTGCCGGAAGCGCAAATATTGATCTGGCTTTGGATGGCGTAACAACGGAAGGCAGAATAACCAAACATGTTAAAATGTGCCTGGGTGATTGTTTCAACTTCCAGCCCGACACCCTTGACGAAGAATTTGCAGGATTGAAATACCGGTTTATTCTGAAAGCGGTGAACCCATTTCCAAAAGTCAATACTGTACCAAACAAACCTGACTATAATATTGCATTGGTTATTGAAAAGAAATAAATAGCAAAGATGATGTACAAAACAGCCTGGCTCTTTTTGTTGATAGTCTTTTTAACATCCTGCAAAACCGAAAAAGTATCGCTGAAAGAAGGCTCCCGGACATTTTATTACCAGCAGCCGGATTTAACGGATCCAAAATCGCAGACACTGGTTACTTTGACACAGGTCGAAGATGCCCGTTGTCCTGAAGATGTCAATTGCATTTGGGGCGGATATGTTTCCGTCAACCTGGAATTTGACCTTCGTGGATTAAAAAAGAAACAGAATTTAAAACTGTGCTTCGGTTGTCCGTCTCCAAAACCCGGCGATACGCCAACACCCGCTGATTCGGATATCAATCTGGAAGGAACAAAATATCACTTAACCCTCCAATCCGTCAAACCAAACCCTAACACAAAAACGCCTCCCAAAAAGGAGGACTACGAAGTTATCATTCAAATCGATAAGTTATAGAAAAGGGTTTTATGATGCATAAAAACATCATAAAACCCTTTTTCTAATTCTTTATCCCCTCAATCCTCATTCCCGGCCAGCTTACTCTTTCTGTATCCATAACCAAAATAGATCACAAGACCGATTGCAAGCCAAACGACAAAAATGAACCAGTTGGAAGCACCAAGTTCAGTCATTAAGTAAAGATTTGTCAGGATTCCGGCAACGGGAAGTACCGAAAAATTGTATTTAAAGCTTAATACTGACAAGGTTATCCACGCTATCCAGAATATTATTGTCAGCAGTTTGTGTTCAAAAATTTCACCTATTGTCAGCGCTTGCCATTCTGCTACAACACTTTGGCCATAAAAAGCCAATCCCAGCATGGCCGCCAACAAACTAAATCCTACCAGAAATTTCCCGTTGATATAAGGTACCCTAAATTTTGACCGCTCTGAAATTCCGGAATGGTCCAAATAAAGTACCCCGCTGCATACCAGGATAAAAGCGAAAAAAGTACCGACACTGGTTAAATCCACGAAGAAATCCATTTTGAAAAACAAAGCCGGAATACCTACCACCAAACCGGTTACGATGGTTGCGAACGAAGGCGTCTGATATTTCGGGTGAATTTTTGAAAACTTTTTCCATAGCAAACCGTCACGGCTCATGGTCATCCAGATTCTCGGCTGTCCAAGCTGGTAAACCAGTAATGCACTGGTAATGGCAATAACCGAACTTACGGAAATTAAACCAGCCATGAAATCAAGGCCAATGTTTTGAAACACAAAAGCCAAAGGATCGCTCACATTCAGCTCTTTATAATTGACCATACCCGTCAGTACCAGCGTTATCAGTACATACAAAACCGTGCAGATCAACAAACAATAGATCATGGCTTTGGGCATATCCCGCTGCGGATCTTTGCATTCTTCCGCCGTTGTAGAAATAGAATCAAAACCAATGAAAGCAAAAAATACGGCGGCAACTCCGCTTAAGACGCCTTTTACACCATTGGGGGCAAAGGGTGTCCAATTTTCAGGTTTTACATAAAACGCTCCGGCAAAGATTACAAGCAATACCACGCCGATCTTCAAAGCCACCATGATGTTACTCGCCGTTCTCGATTCGCGGATACCGATGTAAACCAGGCTCGTTACCAAAGCCGTGATTAGTCCGGCAGGAAGGTCAAGAATAAGATGAACCCCGCCAATGACCGGCGCGATTTCGTAGGCATGGGCGGCCAGTTTTTCGGCTCCGCTTAATGACGCGATACCGCTAGCCTGCAATTTGGCAAAAGCAGCAGCAGCCGAACCCGGATCAATGGTAAGATAACCAGGAATGACAATCCCGAAACCTTCCAGCATACTGACAAAGTATTTTGACCAGGAAATAGCCACGACCATGTTGGAAACGGCATATTCGAGGATAAGCGCCCAGCCGATAATCCAGGCAAACAATTCCCCAAAAGCGACGTAAGCGTATGTATAGGCACTGCCCGACACAGGCACCGTGCTGGCAAACTGCGCATAAGAAAGTGCTGTAAAAACACAGGCAATTGCCGTAAAAACAAATAAAAGCGAAACAGCAGGCCCCCCATTATAACTTGCCAGCCCAATGGTACTGAAAATCCCGGCTCCGACAATGGCCGCAATTCCCAGAGAAACCAGATCACGTACACCCAATATTTTGGCCAAACCGCCACTTTCATTCGCATGCGCATCCAACAGGATCTGATCAACTGTTTTTTTACGAAATAGAGAAGCGTTTTTTTTCATTAGGTTTGAGATTACTGGCGAGTTTTATTCGTTACAAAAAAGCGAAAATACTGATATTCCTATATCATCATGTTATACGGCCAAAATTTGTTGAATTAATCATCCAATTTCCAGAGATAATTCCTTGTTTTTGGTTATTACACGGTCAAATTCAAAACATTTGTTCAGTATCGTCTGGCATTGTATTGAAAGTGATCTTTTTGCAGTTCTGTTCTCACAATTTAACTTTATATTTACTGATACTTCCTACCACGCCCCGACTACGTATTCGTTATGAAATGTGTACTGATTTCTCCTCTTATCGTATCCATATTTTTAAATAGTACGCTCGCGCAGACCGTACCGTCTTATTCCACCGCGCAGGCATATTCATACAATGACCACCGCCAGCTCAGACCTTTTTCAGAGGCCTATGATCAGCAATTTGGCTCTATTGAAACCGACGTGTTCTTACAAAAGGAGATTCTTTATGCCGTCAATAATGCGGTGGATGCGTCTCCGTCCCGCATGTTAAGCAAGTTATACCTGCAACCCGTTTCAGAACATTTGGATAGAAATGCGGGACAAATCTATACGCTGTGGGATAACACTTTACAGCTTATTTTTGATTTAAAAACGCCCGCGAAGGAAACATTACCTGCCTTGATCAAAGAACTTGAAAAATTTAAAAACCTCACAGAGCCGAATGGGACGGTTAAAATCATTATCACTGGAAATATTCCTTCGCCTGATTCATTTGACCAATATCCTTCTTATATTAGTTTTGAAGGAGTACCTGATGTGGCCTATACCCCGAAACAACTGACACGTATTGCGCTGATCGGGCAGTCATTTCAAAAATATACCCGTTGGAATGGTGAAGGGCCATTGCCGAAAAATGATCGTCAATCAATCATGAAGGTGATCCAGAAAGTGCATGAGACCGGAAAAAAAATTCGGTTTCGCGACGCACCGGATAACATCAATACCTGGAAAATAATGATGGGCCTTAAAGTCGATTATCTGGGAACAGGCAAAGTAATACAAATGGGGGATTATCTGCGTACCGCGCCTCGCTGATAAATTAAATCCCAATCCAAATAGGCCGAATAACGATTTCAAGAGTAATATTTACAATTCTACCTAAATCATTCGTGCATGTCCCAAGACCAGGTTGTTGCGCTCAAAAAAGTTTTAAAACCCATACATCTTTGGGCCATTGCAGTAGGACTGGTTATTTCCGGTGAATATTTTGGTTGGAATTATGGCTGGGGCGTGTCGGGAACCATTGGTTTTTTAATTGCCACGCTGCTTGTTACGGTCATGTACGTAACCTTTATTTTTAGTTTTACAGAACTGACAACATCCATTCCGCAGGCAGGCGGACCGTTTGCCTATGCCCACAGGGCGTTTGGCTGGTGGGGCGGACTCATTGCAGGTTATGCCACCCTCGTCGAATTTCTCATCGCACCGCCGGCCATTGCCTTTGCTTTAGGCAGTTACACGCATTTTCTCTATCCATCTGTTACCGTCCTGGAAATTGCCTTTGCCTGTTATGTGATCTTTATCGGCATTAACATGCTGGGCATTAAAGAATCTGCTTTATTTTCGTTGGTCGTCACTTTACTGGCCGTTGGCGAACTGCTTTTATATGTTGGTATCATCTCTCCGCACTTTTCCTACGAAACCTTTGTCACAGATCCCATGCCCTTTGGCTGGCAGGGCGTATTTGCGGCACTGCCTTTTGCCATCTGGTTTTATCTCGCCATTGAAGGCGTGGCCATGGTTGCAGAAGAAGTCGAAGATCCCAAACGTACCATCTCGAAAGGTTATATTCTCGGCATACTGACGCTTGTAGTCCTGGCACTTGCCGTGATGATTTGTACGGGTGGCGTTGCACATTGGAAATTGTTAAGCACCATCGATTACCCCCTGCCTGCAGCACTTGGCATTGTGTTGGGCCGGGACAATAGCTGGACGCAGCTCTTTGCGAGTTTGGGTCTGTTTGGGCTTGTCGCTTCCTTCCACGGAACCATCATCGGTTATTCCCGCCAGATCTTCGCCCTGGCACGGAGCGGTTATCTCCCCTCTTTTTTAGGTCAGGTCAATTCCCGTTTTCAAACGCCACACTGGGCGTTGCTGACAGGTGGATTTATTGGCTGTCTCGCGCTGAGTCTCGGCACGACGGATCAGGTTATTATTTTGGCCGCACTTGGTGCAGTCGTCATGTACATTATCAGCATGGCCGCACTATTTGTTTTACGAAAAAAGGAACCACTTCTGGATCGTCCTTTTATCGTTCCGGCCTATCCCTATTTCCCCATGATAGCACTTGTTTTATCTGTGGTATGTCTGATTGCTATCGTTTGGTATAACCTGCTGCTAAGCCTCTGGTTCTTTGGCGGACTAGTCATACTGGTGGCTCTATTTGTTTTAACCGGAAAGTATAAAAATCTAAATTAATAATAGTACTTTACAGTCACCTTTCCGACTCCGTAGCTCAGCTGGTAGAGCAACAGACTCTTAATCTGTGGGTCCTGAGTTCGAACCTCAGCGGGGTCACATTACAAGATATTATCTAATTATAAATCAATGTCTTATGTAATTTTTCATACATATTGCAGAAACAAGAACCAAAATGGTTAAAAGCCATCTCCGGTTCTACACCGGCCTAAAATAGCGTATTATCGCGTCGCAATCAGGTGTTTTTGCTTTTAAGAGGGCGGCCTTTATCGTAATAAGTAATTGATTAGTAGTATTTTGTGAAAATAATTAACCCCGAATAGGTCAAGATTTGACATTATTCGGGGTTTTGCTTATCTTAAGGTTACGACACGTTAACATAAGCACATGCAAATTACTCTATTTTCCCCGGATTCGTACAACTCTCCTAAATTGCACATTTTCAAGAATACGGAACTTGGTCGCATTCAGGACTGTATCGATTGGGACGGCTTGACCGAACTACTTCCTGAAAAGAAAACATTACGAGGTGCACTTTCCTGGTTGCCACCAAAAGGGTTGTTTGGAATGATGGTTTTGAAGCATTACACAGGCCTGAGTGATCAGAAACTACTTGACAGGTTCAACACAGATTGGGGCATGCAGCTATTTTGTGGTATTTTATTGGCTGAAAATGATTCAATTAAAGATAACTCCTTTGTGTCAAAAGTAAGAAGCTATCTTGGACATCATGTTGATATGCAGGCAGTGCAAACAGTATTGATTTCTGCCTGGAGAAAGGAAATTCCTGATAAAAATGTGCTTTTGATGGACGCTACCTGTTACGAAGTACATATGCGTTTTCATACTGATGCAAAGATCCTGTGGGAAGCTTGTGAACGGTCCGCCGCCCAGCGGTGGGTATGGGAAAAGCAGATTCCAGCTCTTTGCGAACTTCATGGAATTCGTCAACCGCGTTCGAAATACAAGGAGCAAAAAAGAAAACAAATGTGTTTAGCGAGCAGAGAAAAAAGTCTTACAGGAAAACAAGGACTAGAGGGAGTGCGCTACTTAAATTGCTTCTGAAAGGGATTAACGCATATCAACAGCTCCTTAATCAAGTGAAAGCAAGTGGGTTGACAGACAAGGATGCTACCACTATCAAGACCATTAAAACGGTTTACCAACAGCAGTATCACCATTTTCATTACCCAAAAGTTAAAATAAAAGAAAGAATTGTCAGTATCCTGGAACATGTTAGTTACAAAGCCTTTAACGAATGTAAGAGGCTTAAAATAAGTACATTGAAACATAGGAATTTATTTGGAGGATGCTCTCATTTGGCTGGGGATGCCACAAATGAAAATCGAAAATTTACAACCAAGGAAGCGATCGTTACTAATTTTGTAAGAAAAGGGAGAGGAAAGGACGATAAGCCTACCAAACAAATTAAAGCATTGCTCAATAAGGAACGATCTACTCGTTTAGAGGGGAGCTTTGGAAACGAAAAGGAGCAATACCTACTCAGAAAAATCAAAGCCAGAAACAGAAGTAGTTTGGCTCTTTTTTGGAGTACTTACAGCCAATTCCGTATTAATCGCTAAACGTCGGCAAAGGCAACAAGAGCTCAAAAGAGCGGCCTAACTCGGTCTTAAAAATCTAAATTAGCACTCTGCAAACTTGTAAGAGCAGGACAATTTATGTACGATCAAGCACCTTTTTTTTAAAACATACTAAGATCGCCGGCACATAGTTGAACTATTCCAAGTTTGTACCGGCGATCGAGAAAAATCATAGCTGCGATTTAAGTTGACTCCTGCTAAAATGTCAACTCTAATCGAATTTTCAAGGTTGCCCTACTTATCATTTAGGACATCAGCCATAAAACAACTGGTTTAATTTCCTCAAATCACCTGGTATAAAGTTCGAAAATTCACTCAGCGGGGCCACATTAGAATACCATAAACAACTACAAATGAAATATTTATAACATCCCTAATGGATATTTCAGAAGAAAAAACGATTTACACGGAAGGCCAAAACACGAAAACTGGATTTCCGAAGAAAAATACCGCACCTTCTCAAAATTGACTTCCCGTCGTCGCAATAATATCTTTAAATAATTCCAAAGTGTGCAGGTGGGCACCTCGGGCATTGAGGTGATTTAAGTCTCTAAGAAAAAAATCACTATGGATTTTTTCTAAAAAAGCTGCCGAATAAATCCATTTATTCGTAGCAGGAATGTTTTTATAAATGGGTAACGTTTGACTTCGTTCGCTTGCCTTATCAATTGTTACCGGTAAAATAAATTTCACTTTGATATGCTTTTGTTTACCCCTATTAATCACCTTCCTAAGCATCACAAGGTATTTTTGCTGAAAAATAGTTAAATCATTGGAAGTTGATGTCAGGTCATCCTGAGTGATGATTGAAGAAGTGCCCCCATGAAAATTAAGCTCATCTGCGTAATATTCTATTTCGTTTAAAATTCTTTCTTCATCTGAAAAATGATTTTTTATTTCCAGTCTAAAATTAAAAAACTGTAAAATCAGCTCATTTAATTCCGCGAATGAAAACCTTAAAGCAAAATGCTTCTTTAATATTTCTAAGGATTCCTCAAATGAATAAAAATATTGGTGTTGGTTGGGTGGAGTAATTAATAAATCGGATAATTCTACATAAATCAGACTATTTTTAGGCGAAACTTCAATCAGCTTTTCCGCTGTTCTGCAATTATACAGAATGCTGGACCTGTTATTTCCCAGGTTGTAAAATTGTCTTACTGAATCAATTTTTTCTAACTGGTCCACTGCTATCCCCATCCTCATTCGACTGGAGCCTACGAAAAATATCTTTGGCGACGTCTTCTTATGGCTTTCTGTATATTTCAATAAATTTTGAAAGGGGTCACTACTTGACCTCGTTTTTATTATTAATGCAGCCATCAATAATATGATAGCCAGCGATATAAACTTGGCGATGGATTTTCTAATACCCTTTTCCATTGTTAAAAACGAACATAATAGGCATCACTACTTGTTGGTATCCCCATCGTCACGATGAGTAAAATAAGCGAAAGATAAAAACACCACCTTACAGGCATATGCAACGAACCAATGTATTCGTCTATCCTCTTTTCGCCTGCTTTTCGATTAATGTAATCCATCAAAACGAACGGAGGAATTATATACATAAATTGCTTCGCAATAACCCAGTTGTCCACGGCAGCCGAATGGTTAAAGGAAAACAGGGCCTGCATCGAGCCTGCCAAATCATTCGTTCTAAAAATAATGGCCAAAAACGAAGCTCCCATGATATGATAAGCAATACCCAATGACTCTCTCATCCGGTTAGGCAAGAAAGCAAAATGCGGCCTCCAACGATTTTCGGTCAAAATCCAACCCGCGTTGAGCATTCCCCAAACCAAAAATTTGATTGACAATTCATGCCACAACCCGATTAAAACAAAAGTAAGTACCATTAAAATATTGTTCTGCCATTTGGCGCGAAAATACTTGCTTAAAGGATAAAAGAAGTAGTCTCTAAACCAGTGGTTAAGCGTAACATGCCAACCCGCCCAGAAATGTTTTCTGGAGTGAGAAGCGTAAACCTGGTTTCTAAAATTGGATTTAAGTCTTATGCCAAAGATTTGGGAAACGCCTTGAAAAATATCCACATAGGAACTAAAATCACAATAGAGATATAAAAAAAAAGCGAAACCGCCTATGTAAACGTAAGGCCCCTGATACGTCCCCGTGTCCTTAAAAATAGTTTCCACGGTAATACTTAGCCTCTGAGCCAGTACAAAATGTTTGAAAAGTCCCCATAAAACCAACCTGAAACCATTCGATAAATTTAAATTATTCAAAGAAATGTTTTCCTTGAACTGACCTGCAATTTCCCGGTATCTGTGCAACGGACCGATAAAGATATAGGGTAAATAGATTAAATACAATAACAGCAGGAAGTAGTTGGTTTCAGGTTTTAGATATCCCTTTTTTATGTCAAACAAATAGCTCAGGCCATTAAAGCTGACATAAGAAATACCGATCAGTTTAAAATAGTCGCTGGTTTGCAGTTTTGAAGTGAGGTAGATTTTGTCAATCAGTAATGGTGTCAGACAAAGTGCTATGATAACGAAATAATGTATTTTACCTGGCAGCTTATGGAGATGTTTTCCCGATTCAAAAACCAGAATAGAGAAAACAATAAGGATCAAAAAAGCGATTTTCGCAATAAAAAGATAAAATAGCAGACTGAGAATTAGTAAAACATGGTATTTCTTTTTCTCCTCGTTGAAAAGAAAAATTCCTGTTACGCCCAGCAAAATAAAAAGAAAAAGAAGAGTAAAATTGAGAACCATGCTATTTGATCCGGATGGCATTTAAAGTCTTGATTCCCCGCATAAAGATCGATTGATACCATTCCACCTTGGATTCTTCATCCAAACGATAGTTTTTTAGAATTTTCGCCAAAGGATATAATAGCGATCTCAACTCAATTCTCGCTAATTTTGCCCCCATGCAAGAATGAAGCCCATTGCCGAATGATAAGTGCGGATTCCTGCTCCGGTTAGGGATGATTGTTTGCGGGTTTTCAAATACAGCCGGGTCCCGATTGGCCGACGACAAGCACAGGAATATCCTTGAATTTGCGGGTATAAGTATTCCGTCAATTTCCAACGGATATTTGTTGATCCGGATTGTATATTGCTGAGGGGTTGCAAAACGGAATAGCTCCTCGGCCAATATATTAATTTGCTTGGTGTCTGCATTGAGAATGTATTCCAGTAATGCATCATCCTTCAGGAATTCATAAATGCAAATTGTCAGCGTATCAACGGTTGTCTCGTTGGCTGCAAAAAACAAAATGATAACGATCGAAATAAGCTCATCATCAGTAAAAGGAGTATTCATTTCCCGATTGACTGACTTCAGGCGTGAGATTAATGCCGTATCCGGAAGGTCTTCTCTTGCGAAATCAAGGCGAATCGTATCAAATAGCCATTTGGCGTCTGCATTGTATTCCTGATATTTTTTTATCGACACAAAAATATCCTGCGAATTGGCTAATGAATGCGAAACTTTCTTCAGTTTTTCATAGTCAGACCAATCGCCTGATTCAACCTGGTATAGTGCGCTAAAAATCAGCGAAGGAAGCACAGAAGCGATATCCGAAAAATCTGTCTTCTCCTGATTAAAAAAGTCATTGAACCACACTTCCAATGATGCATCAACAATAGCGTTCAAGGGAAAGGTGTCCAAAACTTTTTCCAGGAGGTTGTGCGCCAGTTGATGTTGGTCATCATCCAAATACATCAACCATTTTTTTGTGCTTTTGGACAAAAAAGGGCATTGACCTGTATTTTTTAAAATAACAGGTTCTTTATTTTCAAAAAATCCGGACAGATCCGCTGTTATGAAATCATCACTACGAAGAATGTGCTTAACATCATTGTAACGAAACACTACCCATTCATTAAATATCCCTTTTTGAACAGGATTATTTAGCAGGCACTCATTTAAGTGCGGGTAAGGATCTTGTAAATAGGATGGCGTGCCAGGGCTCCATTTTGTCATTTCTCCTTTTTGAGAATCCATTCGATAACGGCATCAATCGTTTCAAATTCGCTAAAAATGTTGGGTTCGATGTAGAAGCCAACCAAATCCTCCAAGTCTTGTGTAAGGGATATCGCTGAAAGGGAGTCCAGGCGATAACTTTCTATTGGAGCGTCAAGTAAAATCTCATCTTTGCTGGTCCCTGTTTCTTCGGATAACTTTTGTTTAAACCAATCGGCAAGTAATTCTTTTTCCATAGATTATCGGGTAAACGTTGTTCTTTTTTCTTTTATGAATTTCTGTTGATTATCTCTCACTAAAATGGTTCAGGTAGGTATTTCATCATTCAATTTACAATACTGAATACAACAAACATTACAAGTTTGCCGTGTTTGATACAACGCATCCAAAACTATCACATCCGTGATAGTTTTGGTAGGCAATATTTTCAAGTATTGATCCGCTCTAACAATGGTTCAAATACAATAATACGCCCCATATGAATTGGGTCCCTTGGCATTTCCAGCCTAATATCGACTAAATGTACAAAAAATGGGCAATAAAATTATAAGCACTCAAAAAATGCACCTGAGTCATATATACGCAGCCGTGAGACAGACACAAAAATAACTCACACTACATTGATTATCAGTAATTTACAAAACTACCAATACACATACTTCCTTGAATATTTTCTATAAAAATTCAATAGAAAAACTACTAATGTAACTTTCCTTTCAATGCTAAGTCATTTTTCTGAAGTTCAGCCCCTGATCAAAAAGGAGCTCTAGACATAAGCACATCAGTCAAGTAATGACCGTATCCAGATCACCGACAGTGATTTATCTCATAGTCCATATTCCTTCCAATAAACAGTTGCCGGGCTTTACTTTTCAAGGAAGTGAAAAATATTTCTCTTTCACTTCCTTGTCAGTCCAATATTGGCTTATTTTACAGCGTTGAACTTTCACTGGCACGATTTTACAGCCTGCAAATTAACTTTTCTCTAACCAGTAATTCATGGATTTCGAAATCATAGTATCCCTGCTCACCCTAGTAGCGCTTGAAGCCGTATTAGGCATAGACAATGTCATCTTCATTTCAATCATTGCCGCCAAACTCCCCGAAGAGCAGCAAAAGAAAGCACGAAAATACGGCTTGATATTGGCTGGTGTGCTCCGCCTCGTCCTGCTGCTGCTCATTTCCTTTATCCTCAAACTGGATGAAGATCTGTTTGTTCTCTTTGGAAATGGATTTTCCGGGAAAGATCTGGTGCTTTTAGCCGGAGGGTTGTTCCTGCTCTATAAAAGTGCCACCGAAATTTACTACAAGATGGAAGGTGAAACGGGAGATCAAAGTAAAAACATTAAGGTAACATCCTTTGGCCAGGTTATTGTCCAGATACTGATCATGGATATGGTCTTCTCCATAGACTCGATCATCACAGCCATCGGCATGGTTAAAGAGGTTTGGGTGATGTATGTGGCCGTGATTGTCACCGTTGCTATCATGCTTTTTGCTGCCGAAAGTATAAGCAACTTTGTAAATCGTCATCCGGCTTTTAAAATGCTGGCCCTGTCATTCCTCCTTCTGATTGGATTTTCACTGATTAGTGAAGGCTTTGGTGTTGAAATACCAAAAGGATATATCTATTTCTCCATGGCGTTTTCTCTGCTCGTTGATGTTTTCCAAATGAAAATGAACAAATCCGGAGGCGATCCGGTGGCAATCCATGAGCATTATGTTGCCGAAGAAGATAAGAAAAAAAGCAATTAACCTACGGTTCTAACGCAGGTTAATATTGAAAAAACTGTTTAAAATACTTTACAAAAGAGGCATGTTAGATCAATCCGACATGCCTCTTTCTTATTGGCTTCGCTAAAAGTCAAACTCAGCGTTCTTTTCCATCAAGAAACTGCCTCAGCATATATTGAAGGATTCCCCGATTTCTGTAATAGTTGATTTCCATTTCGCTTTCCAGACGACATCTCACGTTAAACGTTTTAAAAGTACCGTCGGGATGCCGGGCAGAGACAACCAAATGCTGATTCGGTTTTATGGAATCATTGAAGCTGCCTATGGTAAATTCCTCAGTACCGTCCAGCCCTATACTTTCGCTGTTTTCACCTTCAAAAAATTGCAGCGGCACAACGCCCATCCCGACCAGATTGCTCCGGTGTATTCTTTCAAAACTTTCCGCGATAACCGCCCGGATCCCCAAAAGATAGGTTCCCTTGGCAGCCCAGTCGCGCGAAGAACCGCTGCCATACTCCTTGCCTGCGATCACAAGCAACGGTGTATCCGATGCTTTGTATTTCAGTGATGCCTCATAAACAGACATTTCCTCGCCATCCGGCAAATATTTCGTAATGCCTCCCTCTGCCGACGCCAG
Source organism: Dyadobacter sp. LHD-138 (assembly GCF_030929615.1). Lineage (GTDB taxonomy): Bacteria > Bacteroidota > Bacteroidia > Cytophagales > Spirosomataceae > Dyadobacter. The sequence continues at coordinate 92,329 of NZ_JAVFVU010000008.1, forward strand.
CTTATTTTTGATCCTTACGTTGGCAAACGTGCCCCGCACCATCACCTCGTCATTCCCCCGGCGCGAACCGTATGAGTTGAATGCTTCGTAAGAAATACCCCGCTCCGTCAAATATTTTCCGGCAGGAGATAATTTACTGAAAGAACCGGCAGGAGAAATGTGATCCGTGGTAACAGAATCGCCCAGCAAAAGCAACACGCGGGCATTGATCAAAGGGCGAATCGACTCAAGTGCTGCGGGAAGGTTTACAAAAAACGGCGCTTCCTTAACATAGGTCGATTTTGCGTCCCATTGATAAGCTTTGTCCAGGGGGACTTCAAGTTTTCTCCACAGGTCGTTACCTTCAAAAATTTCACTATAACTCTTCCGGTAAAACTCCTTTCTGACAACCCGGTTAACCACCTCATTGATTTCGTCCGTCGACGGCCAGATATCTTTCAGAAAAACAGCCCCACCTTTTGCATCAATCCCAAGAGGCTCCTTATCCATATCAAAATCCATCCTGCCCGTGATCGCATAGGCAATAACCAGCAACGGCGACATCAGGAAATTCATTTTGATCTGCGGATGAATGCGCGCCTCGAAATTCCGGTTCCCCGACAATGCCGCAGATACAACCAGATCATTTTCGGTAACCGCGTTGGCGATGGGTTCGGGCAGAGGCCCTGAGTTACCGATGCAGGATGTGCAACCATAACCAACGACATTAAATTTCATGGCTTCGAGGCTTTTGAGCAGCCCGGACTCTTCCAGATAATCTGTCACTACCTTGGAGCCTGGCGCAAGACTTGTTTTCACCCAGGGCTGAACATGCAACCCTTTTTCCAATGCCTTTTTAGCAAGCAACCCCGCTCCGATCATCACATCCGGATTGGAAGTATTGGTGCAGCTCGTAATGGCAGCGATCACCACATAACCATCACCCAGTTGAAACCGTTTTCCGTTATAATCGACATCGGATACCCGTAAATTTGAATGATCCGGCGGCGGAACCTGCGATGGTTCAACATTGCCACCTTCATCTGCCCATCGGCTTAGGGGCCTGTCCGGAAATTCTATGTATTTTCTTGCGTATTTCTTTTCAAGAATATCAGTAACAACCTCTTTAACCTTAGTCAGGATAATCTTGTCCTGTGGACGGCTCGGACCGGAAATCGTCGGAACGACCGAACCAAGATCCAACTCAACAACCTGATTATAGGTAATTGCATCCTCATTTTCCCGCCAAAGTAAATTCTCTTTGGCATATAATTCCGTACGCGTTATTACCTCCGCCGGCCTGTTGCTTTTTTCAAGATATTGAAGTGTTTTCTCATCGATTGGAAAATAAGTAATGGTACATCCAAATTCAGGAGACATATTTCCGATCGTCGCCCTGTCTGGGACGGATAATGACGCCAGGCCATCTCCAAAAACCTCCACGAATTTGCCGACAACTTTTGTTTTACGCAGCAATTCAGTAATGGTCAAAACCATATCCGTAGCCGTAGTCCCGACGGGAAGTTTTCCTGTCAGTTTCAAACCGATCACTTCGGGAACGGCAAAAAACTGGGGTTGTCCCAGCATCGCAGCCTCCGCCTCAATGCCACCGACGCCATAGGCCACAATGCCCAGACCGTTGACCATCGGCGTATGAGAATCCGTCCCTACGAGTGAATCCGGGAAAACCAGACCGTCCTTTTCAACCACACATTTGGACAAATATTCAAGGTTCACCTGATGGCATATACCCATTCCCGGAGGAACCACCGAGAAATTATCAAATGCATTTTGCGCCCATTTTAGAAACCTATAACGTTCGGTGTTCCGCTCATACTCTTTTTCTACATTATGTAAATAAGAGTCCTTGTCTCCAAAATAATCTACCTGCACCGAATGATCAATCACCAGGTCTACCGGAATAAGCGGGTTGATGCGCGACGAATCCTTCCCCTGCCGTTCCATTTCCGCCCGTAGCGAAGCAATATCAACGACAGCCGGGACACCGGTAAAATCCTGCATCAGTACACGTACAGGCATGAAGGGAATTTCCTTTTCAATCACTTGCGGTTTCCAGTTCATAAGTGCTTCCACGTGTTCTTTGGTAATCACATGACCATCAAAATTCCGCAGAACATTTTCCAGCAACACCCGTATGCAAAAAGGCAGCTTTGAAACGGCAATGCCCTTCTCTTCGAGTGCCCGCAAACTGTAAAAAGATAAAGATTTGGCACCAAGATTTATGGTTCTTCTTACATCCAGATAGTCCTGACCCATGTTACATGTTGTTTAGGGATAAAAAATAAATCACTGTCCGATCCGGACAAACATAAAATTCCGTGGTGTCCTGTTATGCCATGCACCAGATATGGTCAATATATATTCAATGAAAATAAATCATTGCAAATGATCCTGTTACGCTATTAAATTACAAAATATCAAAAAATATCTAACTTGCCAAATGAAAAATCCGATGAACATAAGACCGCTTTACACGCCCATCCAGCCGACCGTAAAACAGGCGGCGAACGGTGTTATGTATCAGGAATTTTTACCGGCTCCCTGCCTTCAAAGCTACGTTTATTGTTATTGGAATCTAAAAACGACACAAACTCTTTCGGAGCAGTTTAATTACCGTGTCGTTGCTGACGGTTGTATTGATATCTTTTTTCAGTTGGAAAATCCGCAGGAAAACTTTGTCATGGGTTTTTGCAAAAAATTTACAGAATTCCCCCTGAACAATACCTTCAATTATGCAGGTATCCGGTTTTTACCGACCATTTTCCCAGAATTGTTTAAGATAAACGCATCAGAACTTAGCAATCGTTTTGAAGATTTAAGCATCGTACTTCCTGAATTTTCCCGTTTTATAAAAGACCATTTCAATCCCCGGAATACGCCGCAGGAAATTACAGATCGGCTTGATCAATATTTCGTCAATCTGCTTTCAACCGTCAAAACGGAAAACGATCCAAGACTAAGCAATGCGTTGGATCTCATTCTTCAGAACAACGGTGTCATTGAAATTGAAAAAGGCCTCGACACCGGGCTCAGTCCAAGACAGCTCCGTCGGCTTTTTGAGTATTATATTGGTGATTCTGCCAAAACTTTTAGTCAGATCGTCCGTTTTCAAAATTTTCTGCGCACAGGCCCGTCTTCACCTTCCCCGCAAAAAAACAAACTGTTTTATGATGCCGGCTATTACGATCAGGCTCATTTCATCAGGGAATTCAAAAATTTTTATGGTGTGACCCCGGGCGAGGCATTTGGAGAATAAGTTTGTCCGATTTTTACAATACCGGGTTTGAAAAAAACAGGAATTTTGTTTTGTTAACCAACAGAACTATGAAACAAATATGCATTTTCCTCATAGCCATTAGTCTGGGCTCAAACACTTATGGACAGACAGAATCAGCCACTAAAATCCAAAATAAGATGAAATTAAACGCAGGTATTATCACCACAAAGCTGGCGGAAAGCAAAGCTTTTTACACCGATATTTTAGGTTTTGGTGTAACATTTGAAAATGATTTTTATCTCTTGCTGCACACACCGGGTCACACGTCCGAAATCAGTTTTCTGCTTCCTGATCACCCCTCTCAACAAACCTTGTTTCACAAACCGTTTCAAGGACAGGGCATGTATCTGACAATCGAAGTTGAAGATGTTGACAGCATTTATCAGGAGATCAGAAATAAAGGCATTGAAATAAAAATTGCACTCAGGGACGAACCCTGGGGCGACAGGCATTTTGCCATTGAAGATCCCAATGGAGTCGGGGTCGATATTGTTCAATATTCGCCGGACAATAAGTGATTGCTCCACAAGGGCTCAGTCGGTTCGGTAAAGCTTTATCAATAAGGCAATTGGATAATCCTCAGCCGATAAAATATTAAAACCTATCATTTAAACTTCAATTTCACCATATTCACAGGTAATTCGCTGCGGCTGATTACTTTTTAAACCAGGTAAAATTATTTATTAATGTGTCATAAGTCAGCGGGAAAGCCCTTTATGAAAACAACACTATTCATTCTAACCGCATTACTTTCACTTTGTCCGGACGGTTACGGGCAGGTAAAAAAAGTAAAACCCAATATTGTCTTTATTTTAGCCGACGATCTGGGTTATGGCGATCTGGGTGTTTACGGGCAAAAAATTATCAAAACGCCAAATATTGACCGGTTGGCAAGGCAAGGCAAGATCTTCACCCAGTTTTACGCAGGCACAACGGTTTGTGCCCCATCGCGTTCGTCTCTCCTGACGGGGCAGCACACCGGACACACCTACATCCGGGGCAACAAAGAGATTGAGCCGGAAGGTCAGCAACCTTTGCCGGATTCCGTTGAAACCTATGCCCAGCTGCTCCGTGAGGCCGGTTATGTTACCGGCGCTTTCGGCAAATGGGGACTGGGTATGGTCGGAACTTCGGGTGAGCCTGCGAAGAAAGGTTTTGACCAATTTTTCGGATACAATTGTCAGCGTCAGTCACACCGCTATTATCCGACACATCTGTGGGAGAACGACAAAAAAGTGGTTCTTACCGGAAATGATTTGCAGCACAAAGCCGTGTACGCCCCGGAGTTAATCCAGCAAAAAACCCTCGCTTTTCTCGATCAGAATAAAGACAAACCATTTTTTCTCTTTGTGCCCACCGTTTTGCCCCATGCCGAATTACAAGGTCCGGATGACCGGTTTTTGAAAATGTACAAAGGAAAAATGACAGAAAAGCCCTACAAAGGGAATGATTATGGCCCCAACGGAACCATCGCGGGCTATGCTTCCGAGCCTGATGCACACGCCACCTATGCGGCCATGGTAAGCCGGATGGATCATTATGTAGGAGAAATTCTTCAAAAACTGGACAAGCTGGGATTGACAGAAAACACGATTATCATTTTCAGCAGCGACAATGGCTCACACCGTGAAGGTGGTGCCGATCCCGAATTTTTTAATAGCTCAGGTGGGTTGCGGGGCAATAAAAGAGACTTGTATGAAGGTGGTGTCCGTGTCCCTTTTATCGTGAAATGGCCGGGTAAAATCAAAGCAGGCAGTCAAAGTAAATTTATCGGTGCATTCTGGGACCTGATGCCAACGTTCACCGAATTGGCTGGCGCATCCAAACCCAAACATTCCGATGGTATTTCAATTGTGAACGAGCTTTTGGGAAATAAAACTGCACAGCAACAGCATGAATATCTCTATTGGGAGTTTCACGAAGGCGGCGGCCGTCAGGCAGTGCGTTATGGTAACTGGAAAGCGGTCAGGCTGGATGTCGACAAAAGTCCTGACGGTACGCCTGAGCTTTATGATCTGGTAAAAGATCCTGCCGAGATGCATAACATTGCTTCAAAACACCTGGATATTGTCTCAAAAATGAAGAAATTCATGAAGGAGGCACATCGTGAAAGTGCGTTATTTCCTTTCGCCGCTAAATAAAACAGGCTGAGTCCGCTCACTAAAATCCGTTGACGATCCGTTTCACAAAATGGTCAAACGGATCATCATGTTTTCAAAAATTCCCGCGACCACAACCTAATCCGTCCCCGGGAATAATATTTGCAGTAAACATGACTATCCAAAACTGATCAATCATGAAAAAGCTAAAAACTGTTTTATTAACAATAATATTGATTGCACCATTGTTCTCTTACGGGCAAAGTACGGACTCTTACAAGAAACGAACCTATAAAAAAACCACCATTATTGACACAGCCAGGGGCGTAGACTTGCAAAAAAATCCGGTAATTAAAGAAAGTAATGTAAATTCCTCCGGCTCTATCCAAGATAACAAAAGCACCGGGCGGTCTGGTGTGGATACGACAGGAAGTTATGTACGAAAAAGGAAAAGAACAATTACCACCGGTGGCGTTATTTACCCGGACACAGCGAAGAAAAAAAGTGGCAAGCCATAAGCTATCCTGAGAGCCCCGTTTGGTAAATGCCGCATCTTTTAATAAATTATGGTTACATCAATAGTAAATTCGCTGCCATAAGTTCCTTTTATACCAGGAAACAAGTTGAGACATAGAAAAGGCTGCCGTATTCAAAAATTAGTTTTAACATATCGTTGTGAAAAGTTCACTAAAATACCAGCACTTTTATAACAAGTTATTTAACGGTTTGTAAGGCAATTCAGAAAAAACTAATCTTGTGTCACCATTTGGATAATATCGATACACACTTCCTGGATCATAGTATACACCCGCTAAATAATTTTGCCGTGGCGCTGACAGACCCGAATTTCACTGTTTACCACTAAAAACACTTAACAATCATAGAGAATTAGCAACAACACCAGCCCGTTTTTACAGGCCAGCGTTGTTCTTTCTATGATTGGATTATTGAATTGATCGTCATACGCCATAATATCTTAGCATATGTCTCGTGGTAAACGGTGCCGGTCAATGTTAATTGACCAAAACAAAACAAATAAAGCCTAACCCGCTTCAAATTTTTGTTTTCCAATAACTTAACGCACTTACTATCCCTTCGTATCTCCTGCGTCTTTTAATTTTGATTATTTTTTTGGCAAAAATTTAAGCGAACATAGTATTCTTACTACGTCCGATGCTTTTATTTGCAGTGCTCAACGTAATTCCAAAAAAATGTCGTCAAGAAAACGTAAAAGTTCAAAATTCAAAAAAATAGCAATTGAGTGGCTTAAATGGATCAGCGCAATTGTTCCGGTATTGGCTTTCATTTACATTTTGTACTATTACAAACAACTCGATTTTTTAAAGAAGGACGAAGAAGTTAAATCCGTCACGACCGTATTGGATACAAAAGATTCTGCCAAACTTGCTGAGGCGATTCAGAAAAATAAAATTAACACCGATATAAAAATCGTGGAAAATGAATGGCATCTTGTCGGAGGCGTTGCCATCCATAATATGCTGGTAGAAAATAAATCCGGTCGGTCTGCCAAGAGTTTTGAAGCAGAATTTAAATATTTATCCGACACTCAGGAGGCTTTGACAACCAAAGTCATCACCATCAAAAGAGAACTACCAGCGGGAAAATCAACAAAAATTACGGATTTAAGTGTAGGCTTTGTAAATAACGGCGCCGTAGGCTGCGATACCAAAGTTGTCACTGCGAAATTCTAAACAAGACCCCATACCCTGTAAATCAAACAGTTCTAAAAACAAGGGCCATAACACGCTGATGTTATGGCCTTTATTTTTATTCCAAAAATTTTTTTTTGGTTACTTCAATCTAAAAGGTCAATCGAAGCGTATATGAGTCGAAAGAATCTAAAGATTCTTTCGGAATTAAAACGTTAGGCATATAAATTAATGTAACCTAATGGTTACTAAAAGATAATATCTAATCTCGTTGAGTAAAAGTTAAACATCCCTGTGGTTTTACCGCAGGGATGTTTCGTATTTAAACCTATCACTTATTCAGGGATACAAAAGATATTTCTTACGCATATTTTTATAATCCGATAATCCGGGCTCCCAGCTTTTCCGGATTTCTTGTTCCGAAACACCGGCAATGATCTGTTTTTTCAGATTTTCGGTTCCTGCGAGTTTATTAATATCTCCCATTTGTTTGCTTTGAGTCATATCAAAAAATCTTGCCTTATCCGGGTACGCGTTATACATCTCGATCAACCATTTCAAATTAATCTGCTTGCTTTTGCGCAATGTCGAAACATCATATTTCCGAAGATCAAGCCCATAGCATTCCTGATTCTGGTGCAGTGGTGTTTCGCTCATGCCCTGAATACTTTTCGGTATAAAAGAAAACCCGAACTTTCCTTTTAACAACGGTGCCCCCAACACTGTAAAAGGCATATAAGTGCCTCTTCCCTGGCTGACAATGGTACCTTCAAAAGGACAAATGCTCGGATACAGCAGTATAGACTGCTGACTATTCAAGTTCGGAGAAGGGAAAACGGGCAGGTCGTAAGGGGTATCGTGGGTGTAATTAGCCACTTTAACAATTTTCAGTTTACACTGCAATTGACCTGGAAGCCATTTTTCACCGTTTAGCATTTGTGCAAATTCTCCCATCGTCATCCCATGCGTGATCGGAATTTTGTGCATACCTATACCTGAATGCAGGCGATCTTCCAGGATCGGGCCGTCTACAACATAGCCGTTCGGATTGGGACGATCCAGTATCATAAGCTCTTTATTGTTTTCAGCGCAGGATTCCATGACGTGATCAAGGGTGTTGATGTAGGTATAAAAACGGCAACCCACATCCTGAATATCAAATATGACCAGATCTACATCGGCCAAATGTTCTTTGCTAGGCTTTTTCAATTTTCCGTAAAGTGAAATCACAGAAATTCCGGTTTTAGGGTCCTTCTCGTCATTCACTTTTGCACCATTGCTGGCATTTCCCCGAAACCCGTGTTCCGGCCCGAAAATTCTTACAATATTAATACCAAGGGCCAGCAGGCTGTCTACACTGGGTGTTTTGCCAATGATCGAGGTCTGATTGACAACCATCGCCACTCTTTTGCCTTTTAAATATTTAAGGTATTCGGATGTCTGGTCGGCGCCGGTAATGACTGTTTTTGCAGGTGTTTGAATACTGTTTTCCAGCGAATCGGATGATGCTAAAAACGGACTTTTATTGCCCGTTGTGCTCGCGCAACTGCTCGTGACACTACCAATCGAAGCAAAAATGCCTAAGGCGAGAATTACTTTTTTCATGTAATAAGGTTTGGGAATGAATTGGAATGATAAAAATTTATGTACCGGACTAAAAAAGCTTCGTTTGTCCGCCTTTGATAAATTGCGAAGTATCGAGTGTAGTCAGTTCTTGATTACCAAAATATTTGCGGCAGGCCAGGGCATGCAGCTGACGAATGTGTTCTGCATATTTCCCTTCACCGCTCATACGCAGCCCAAATCTGGAATCATTGACCTGGCCCCCATGGCATTCCTTGATCTGGTTTAAGACCTTTGACGCTTTATCGGGAAAATGATAATTGATCCATTCTGCAAATAATTCCGCAATGGCCCCGTTTAGCCGCACGACCGTATAACCCGCCCAAACAGCACCCACTTCCGAGGCCGCCTGAATGATGGCAGGTATTTCATGGTCATTTAATCCGGGAATGATCGGAGCCGTCATCACGCCCATCTGCACCCCGGCTTCATGCAGTGTTTTTATCACCTGCAAACGGCGTTTTCCTGTAACCGTCCGGGGTTCCAGCTTGCCCCTTAAGTTTTCATTCAGCGAGGTAATCGAAATCGCGCCGTGTACCAGATTTAGTTTCGCTAGCTTTTCCAGCAAATCAATATCTCTTAAAATCAGGGCGTTTTTGGTGAGAATACTTATCGGATTCCTATACTTCAGACAGATTTCCAGCATCTGCCTTGTCAGCTGATATTTTTTTTCGGCCGGCTGATAACAGTCCGTATTCCCAGAAAAGAATATGGTCTGCGGCTCCCATTTTTTTGTATTAAGAAGTTTTTCAAGCAGCTGCGGAGCATTTTTTTTCACAACAATTTTCGTTTCAAAATCCAGCCCTGCCGAAAAACCCCAGTATTCATGCGAATTCCGGGCGTAACAATAAATACAGCCATGCTCACAACCCCGATAGGGATTTATAGAATTGAAATTCCGTACGTCAGGACTATCCGAAGTGCTCAGAATCGTCTTGGATATTTCCTCAATATACAAGGTTTTGACATTGGTTTCCGGCTCTTCCCATTGCTGCCAGTCTTCCTCCGTATACTCAATTTCCTGTTTCCGAAACTTATTGTTGGTATTAATCCCTGCTCCTCTGCCTCTCGCCCTGTTGTCCATGTGATGAAGTGTAAAATGTTTTTCCCAAAGCAAAGAGGAAGGGTATAGGGTTTGTGCACGCTATTTCCCTTCCCCGTTACTTTTACCAATAATCCACAGCTTCCAAAGTGAAACATCGCCAGAAATCTGCCCTATGTCCCACTCCCTCTGCTACTTTATATACCTAAAATCTTCATTTCCTTTTAAAGAAAGAAGCACGTCGTACATCAGTTGAATTACGTTTTGGACGTCGTCTTTATGTACCATTTCAACGGTGGTATGCATATATTTTAGCGGGAGAGAAATCAACGCCGACGCGATTCCTTCCGTTGAATAGGCAAAAGCATCCGTATCCGTTCCCGTCGAACGGCTCACTGCCTGGCGCTGATAAGGGATTTTCTTATCCTCCGCCACATTAATCAATAAGTCGCGCACGTTGTTCTGCACCGCTGGCCCATAACAGATCACCGGTCCGTTACCACATTTCAGGTCGCCCTGCTCTTTTTTGTTATACATCGGCGACTGCGTGTCATGCGTCACATCCGTACAAATGGCCAGATTCGGTTTCAACCTGCGGGATATCATTTCAGCACCGCGCAAACCGATTTCTTCCTGCACCGCATTAACGATGTACAGCGTAAAAGGCAGGTTCACATTATTTTCATGCAGCATCCGTGCCACTTCTGCGATCATAAAACCGCCCACGCGGTTGTCCAGTGCACGTCCGACGTAAAATTTATCATTCAGCTCATCCAGGCCGTCAACGAACGTCGCAACCGTGCCTACGTGGATACCCATTTCAAGCACCTCTTCCTTTTTCGCAGCCCCCACGTCAATGAAAAGCTCGTGTACTTTTGGCACCTGGTCTTTCGCGGTGTCACGCACATGGATCGCCGGCCAGCCAAAAACCCCTTTTACGATACCCTTCGCCGTGTGTAAATTAACCCGCATGGACGGTGCGATCGCTGCATCCGAACCACCGTTACGACGAACATGGATGTATCCGTCGTCTGAAATATAGTTTACAAACCAGGAAATTTCATCTGAATGTGCTTCAATAACAACTTTATACTCTTGTCCACCGCCAATAACTCCAACGGCCGTTCCATAAACATCAATAATCTGGTCGTCAATGTAAGGTTTGATATAATCCAGCCAGATCTGCTGTCCGGACGCCTCAAAGCCCGTTGGTGATGCATTGTTTAAATACTTGTATAAAAACGCTTTGCTTGTCTCGGTCATATTTTTTAATTTGAAATGTAATCACGTTATGTTGTCCGGAAATTCCCCTCACAAATATTTCAGAAATCCCCAGAATTTTCGGTTCTCAAGATATTCAAATTCGCGCTCATTTGCATAAGCTTCACGCTCAAAAGATATATTAAGATAAGCCAGATGATGTTGGCGGTACTGAATCAACCGGATCAGATACTCTAAAAGATACCAGATGTAAAAAGGCAGCAGGCCCAATTCAAGCTGCTGGCGCAAATGAATGCATTCATGATACAAAAGAACTTTTCCCGGTACTTTTGTCTTCAAAAATATGAAAGGAAAAATAGCCATACCTTCCACCCAGAGGAACGAAAATGTCAGCAAATATCCCTTAAATTTCATGTCCCGCTCTTTGAATCTTAACCCAATGTTAAACAAAAAATGTTGAATTACTGAAGGAACCCCATTCAATAATTCAACATTCTTTTCTGGTCGTTTCGATGCAAAACCGAGACGTATCCAGTTTGTTTTAACAACCTATGCGCTGAACCGGCTGATATCCAAAACCTCAAATTCCACCAAACCCGCCGGCACTTTTATTTCGGCCGTTTCGCCTACTTTTTTACCTAACAATCCTTTTCCGATTGGAGAACCAACGGATATTCTGCCTGCTTTCAAATCCGCTTCTTCTTCCGAAACAAGCGTATAAGTCACCTCCATGCCGTTTTTACGGTTCTTGATCTTCACTTTGGAAAGAATAGCAACCTGAGAATTATCCATAGATGATTCATCAATCACCCGTGCGCTTGACATAATCTCCTCCAGCTTGGCAATCTTCATTTCATGCATTCCCTGTGCGTCTTTTGCAGCATCATATTCAGCATTTTCACTTAGATCACCTTTGTCGCGTGCCTCTGCAATTTGTGCAGCTATGGCAGTACGGCCTTTGGTTTTCATGTCATTCAATTCATTTTTCAGCTTGTTTAATCCTTCCTCGGTATAGTATGAAATTTTAGCCATTTCTTAATTATGTTTAATATTTTCCGATGTTTAAAATTGGGGCCAGGGCAAAAAAAAAAGAACGGTTCCAAGACCGTTCTACAAGAGTTCGTTTCAACCCGTAGTAGAAGACTAGAAAACCTTAGCTTTTCGACAGCAATATCTTTTTATCTTTTCCATTGTTTTTAATATGAACGACAAAAATAGCAATATTTGTAAATGGTAACAAGCCAAAGTTGTTAAAAGAAGATACAATCCATGACCGATAAATTAAGAATCATTTTTATGGGAACGCCTGAATTTGCTGTCCCAAGCTTAAGAAGTCTGGTAGAAAGCAATTCTAATGTAATTGCTGTAATTACCGTGCCAGATAAACCTGCCGGACGTGGTCAGAAACAAACGTCATCTCCCGTAAAAATATATGCAGAAGAACAGGGAATCCCGGTCCTTCAACCTGAAAAACTCAAAAATCCTGAGTTTATTGCCCAATTAAAGGCTTTAAATGCAGATTTGCAAGTAGTGGTTGCATTTAGAATGTTACCCGAAATTGTATGGAGCATGCCAAAATATGGCACATTTAACCTGCACGGCTCTTTATTGCCACAATATCGGGGAGCAGCCCCTATCAACTGGGCTGTGATAAATGGTGAAACGGAAACGGGTGTCACCACATTTTTCATAGAAAAGGAAATTGATACCGGCAAAATTATCTTTCAGGAAAAAGATCCGATCCAGCCGGACGACGACGCAGGTTCGGTGTATGAGCGCCTGATGGAGATCGGGGGAAAACTGGTTGTAAAAACCGTCAAAGCAATCGAAGAAGGCAATTACCCTCAGGAAGCCCAGGATGAATCCCAGGAAGTAAAAATGGCTCCGAAAATTTTCAGGGAAACCTGTGAAATTGACTGGACACAGCCTGCTGAAAAAATACACAATTTCGTACGGGGACTTTCTCCATATCCAGCTGCATGGACCACATTGAACGGACTTTCCTGCAAAGTATTCAAGACAAGCGTCACCGAAGATAACGGCCCCGGCGAACCCGGTGCATTTAAAACCGATCATAAGACTTCCCTTCAATTCCGGGCCAGTGATGTATGGCTTTCGATTGACGTTTTACAACTGGAAGGTAAAAAGAAAATGGCCGTTGGCGATTTTTTAAGAGGTATTCGTTTTTAAAGATTATTTAGTACGATAATTTTAAGATCATGAAAACAATTAAATAATATCAATATTTGTTATATTGTAATAACCGATAATTCAGAGTTAATTTTGATCTTTGTTTAATAAAAAATTAATCTCCTTAATATGAAAGTTTCATTTATAGTTGTTGTCGATAAAAAAGGCGCAATGGGATGTAACAATAGATTGCTTTGGCACCTCCCTGATGAACTAAAGTTTTTCAAAGCCCAAACAACAGGTAAAACTGTTATTATGGGAAGAAAGACTTTTGAATCTATTGGGAAAGTATTGCCGAACAGAACTAATATAATACTATCAAAAAATACAAATTATGATGTTGAGGGATGTGAAATATTAAACTCAATTCCGCAATGTGAGGTTTTTTTGGAACGTAGCGGTAGAGATAAGGAAGTTTTTGTAATTGGTGGAGAGAGTATATTTAAACAAACTTTCGAATATGCAGAAAGAATACTTATTACGGTAGTTGATGATATTTATGAAGGAGCTGATACGTATTTCCCTAACTTTGATATTATCTTCAAAAAAAATGAAAATTGGAATAAACCAAAAATGTTATTGAATCATGGTGTCGATGAAAAGCATCCTTTTTCATTTAAAACCTACGAAATTTTAAGAGATAAGAGGAAAAGTAGTAAATCAAAATCTTCCGTTGATCAGTTTTCTCTTGTCTTAGCATAAAGAGTAAACATATATCTAAAGCCCCTCGCGTCATCAGATACGAGGGGCTTTAGTCATTCACTACAGTAATTTTGTTGAAAAATTCTGTTAAACTATTCATTCTGTTACCATTCGTTACAAATTTCCCGTAAATTTGACACTTATTGACCCAGTGCAACGATAGAGAATGCTTAAAGAATTAGATACGTTAAAAGATACGCTTACCATAACGTTAACGACACCAGACACAGACAACCGTCCTATATTTATTACAGGTAACTTTTGCAAATGGCTACCGGATCTGCCTCATTATCAACTAAAAAAGATCGCTCCGGGACGTTATAGCTTCGAATTTCCGTCCGATTTCGGATTCCCGTTTCCTCTTGAATATAAATACACCCGCGGCGGCTGGGATCAGGTAGAACTTGACCGTTACGGGCAGCCTTATGGCAACCGGATTATTACTGAAAACACCGGCGTCATTGCAGATTTTGTGACCAGATGGCAAATTGACAATGCCACGAAACTGGATTTAATGCCCATTATTGAGGTTTTGTCCGAAACTTTTGAAATTCCTCAACTGCATAAAGAACGCCGTGTCCACGTACTTTTGCCACACGATTATTATGCCCAACCCGATCGGAGATATCCTGTGTTATACATGACGGATGCCCAGAATCTCTTTGGCGAAGGTTCTCCTTATGGAAACTGGCAGATTGATCGTGGCCTGGCCTCATTGTCTGGTGAGGATAAGGCCAATGTGATCATCGTCGCGATTGATCATGGCGGAGACCAGCGCGTGCAGGAATTTTCTCCGTACGATAATCCGAATTTGGGAAAAGGACTGGGGAACTTGTTCCTGAAATTTGTTACAGAAACGCTCAAACAACAAATCGATGCCAAATACAGAACGCTACCTGATCGCCTGAATACAGGAATGGGGGGAAGTTCGGTGGGTGGTTTGTTAAGCATGTATGCGGCGCTGATGTATCCAAACATTTTCGGCAGGCTGATGATTTTCTCACCTTCGCTCTGGATTTCCCGTAAAATTTATTTCGATGCGATCCACTTTTTCGAACCCTTTGAAACGCGGATATATTTGTACGGCGGTGGACAGGAAGGCTCGGAAATGATCCCGAACATCACAAAATTACAGGAAACGCTCGCGAACCAGGGATTTGGATACAGCCGCGTAAAGATTAAAACATCACTGAATCCGAAAGGAAAACACTCGGAAGAATGCTGGGGAAAAGAATTTCCAAAAGCATTGAAGTGGCTCTACTCGGGAGAATAATTTTATTCTTTAACACTAAAAAACCCTAACCTGATCCTATGCGGCAGGTTAGGGTTTTTTAGTGTTAAAGAATTCTTACAGAATAAACTGACTTAAGTCTCTGTTTTTAATCAAATGAGATAGCTTTTCATTCACCAGATCAGCTGTAACTACAATACTTGAATCTGGTCCGATCACATCCGGGATATCAAACATAAAGTCATTCAAAAGCAGGCTCATAACCGTTTGCAAACGACGGGCTCCAATATTTTCGACTTCACTGTTAACCTCAAAAGCGATCCTTGCCATTTCACGAAGCGCGCCATCTTCAAATTGTAAATCTACCCCTTCGGCTTCCATCATGGCTTCATACTGTTTCGTTAAAGCATTTTTGGGTGTCTTCAGAATTTGGTAGAAATCATTTTCGGTCAGACTGCTCAGTTCAACCCGAATCGGGAAACGCCCCTGTAACTCAGGGATAAGGTCCGACGGTTTGGCCACATGGAAAGCCCCCGCTGCGATAAAAAGAATATGATCCGTATTGATCACGCCATGCTTTGTATTCACCGCGCTGCCTTCCACGATCGGAAGTAAATCGCGCTGCACGCCTTCACGGCTAACATCTGGCCCGCTCCCGCCCGAACGGCTTGAAGCAACCTTGTCGATTTCATCGATAAAAATAATACCCAGGTTTTCAGCTTTCTGGATCGCTTCCATTTTCACTTCATCCATATCGATCAGCTTTCCAGCTTCCTCATCCAACAGCAGTTTTTTGGCTTCTCCAACGGTAACCTTGCGTTTTTTACCACGGCGCGGCACCATATTTCCAATCATTTCCTGGATATTCATCATCGAAATATCGTCCATGGCCCCACCGATCATGCCCACACTGGGCGACTGGTTTTGCTGGATTTCTATCTCTATTTTCCTTTCATCAAGCTCCCCGTTGCGAATTTTTTCACGGAAACGTTCCCGTGTCCGTTGGTTCAGTTCGTTATCATCATCCGGAATAGCGCCATTGGAATCGCCGGTATCCGGGCGTGGCTTGATCACATTGCTTCCGTGAATTGGCAGAATCAATGCATCCAGAATGATATCTTCAACGGCCTGTTCAGCCTTAATTTTTACCTCTTCTTTTTTCTGCGTCCGCACCATGCCCACAGCCTGTTCCACCAGGTCGCGCACCATACTTTCTACGTCACGGCCAACATAACCCACTTCTGTAAACTTGGAAGCTTCCACTTTTACAAAAGGCGCATCCGCGATTTTTGCCAGTCTCCGTGCAATCTCAGTTTTACCAACACCGGTCGCCCCGATCATCAGGATATTATTTGGAATAATTTCTTTTTGAATATCCTCCGGACTATTCATTCGCCTCCATCTGTTCCGCAAAGCGATCGCGACATTGCGTTTTGCGTCATTTTGTCCGATTATATACTGATCCAGTTCAAAGACAATTTGTCGTGGTGTAAGGCGGTTTAAGTGTTCGGTCATAGTGGATTTATAAAATGTACTAAACTCAATTTTCAAAAGATGTGCTCAGAACGAAGAAAAACCTGTTTTCTTGTTAAAAACGTAGACATAAACCACCCTTTTAACGCTAAAATACAAGCCCGGATATTCCATCCCATCAATATATTCTGCACAGTTTAATGTATAAAAAAATGATACCACGAGGAAATAATTCGGAACGGTAATGGCGCGTGAATCTTTTTAGTAAATTGCCGCCCGAAAAGCATTTTGATCGTCGTGCATATCAGTAGTGAAATTTACTTTTAAATAAAACTAAAAGGATTTAGCAATTGATTCGTTGATCTACAAACTGCTACAATAAACATCAAAAAAGGATTTTCCCTGACATGAAAAAAATTATCTCCTGTTTCGCTTTTTTTGCCCTTTTAACCCATTCCTACGTTTTTGCACAAACCGTCCCCAAGTCAACCAATCTCGTTGATTTTGTTAATCCACTGATGGGGACTCAGTCGAAATTCAGTTTATCATCCGGTAACACCTACCCGGCCATCGCATTGCCCTGGGGGATGAATTTCTGGATGCCTCAAACGGGAAAAATGGGCGATGGATGGAGTTATATGTATGACGCTGAAAAAATCCGCGGCTTCAAACAAACGCACCAGCCAAGTCCATGGATCAACGATTACGGTCAGTTTTCGGTCATGCCGATGACGAGCCTGAAAATTGATGAAAATGCCCGTGCAAGCTGGTTTTCACACAAAGCAGAGACAGTTAAGCCAAATTATTACAAAGTATATCTGGCAGATTATGACGTTACAACGGAAATAACACCCACCGAACGTGCTGCCCAGTTCCGTTTCACCTTCCCAAAATCGGACAGCTCCTATGTCTTACTGGATGCTTTTGACAGAGGTTCTTATGTGAAAATTATTCCTTCCGAGCGCAAAATCATTGGTTATACGACAAAAAACAGTGGTGGTGTTCCGGCGAATTTCAAAAACTACTTTGTATTGGTTTTTGATAAAGATTTCAAGTTCTCATCGGCCTGGAACAACAAGAAAATTGCCAAAGACACCCTTGAAGTTAAGGCAAACCACGTGGGCGCGATTGTCCGTTTTGAAACAAAAACAGGCGAAAAAATTGGTTTGAAAGTGGCTTCATCGTTCATTAGCTACGAGCAAGCTGAGCGAAACATGACCACCGAACTTGGCAGTGATACCTTTGACCAGACACAGGAAAAAGGCCGCAAAATATGGAATCAGGAGCTTTCACGCATTACCGTTGAAGGCGACAACCTCGACGAAATCCGCACATTTTACTCTTGCCTTTACCGCGTATTGCTATTCCCAAGAAAGTTCTACGAATTTGACGCAAAAGGAAAAGTAGTGCATTACAGCCCTTACAATGGCGAAGTTCGTCCGGGTTACATGTTCACTGACAATGGCTTCTGGGATACTTTCCGCGCCGTTTTCCCTTACTTCACGCTGATGTACCCTACGATGAACGCCCACATCATGGAAGGCTTGGCTAACGCCTACGACGAAAGCGGATTTTTGCCTGAATGGGCAAGTCCTGGTCACCGTGACTGCATGATCGGTTCAAATTCAGCCTCTCTGATCACGGATTCATACGTAAAGGGTATCCGCGGCTACGACATCAATAAATTGTACGATGCAATTATCAAAAATACCAGCCATGCCGGACCAGTAAGCTCCGTTGGCCGTTTCGGACATGATTACTACAACAAATTGGGTTATGTTCCTTACGATGTAAAAATCAACGAAAACGCAGCCCGTACATTGGAATATGCTTATGCCGATTTCTGTATTGCTCAATTGGCAAAAGAATTGAAAAAACCACAGGCCGAGATTGACTTATACCTGAAAAGAAGCCAGAATTACCGTAATCTGTTTGATCCGCAAACAAAATGGATGCGTGGAAAAAATGAGGACGGAAAGTTCCAGACGCCTTTCAATCCGTTCAAATGGGGTGATGCATTTACCGAAGGGAACAGCATTCACTACACCTGGTCGGTTTTCCAGGATGTGAAAGGTCTTGTAGGTTTGATGGGTGGCGGAGAAGCGTTTGTTCAAAAACTGGATTCTGTATTTACCATGCCTCCAATTTTTGACGACAGCTATTATGGTTTCCCGATTCACGAAATCCGCGAAATGCAGATCATGAACATGGGTAACTATGCACACGGCAACCAGCCGATCCAGCACATGATCTATCTGTATAACTATGCAGGAGCACCTTCAAAAGCACAATTTTGGCTGCGTCAGGTGATGAAAAAGCTCTATCAGCCAACGCCGGACGGTTATTGCGGAGACGAAGACAACGGACAAACTTCTGCCTGGTATGTGTTCTCTTCATTGGGTTTTTACCCTGTAACACCGGGAACAACCCAATACGTAATCGGTTCGCCACTTTTCAAAAAAGCAACGATCACGATGGAAGATGGTAAGAAATTCACGATTGAATCACCAAAAACGAGCGCTGCAAACCTGTATGTTGACGGTGCAACCATGAACGGAAAACCATACGGCAATACCTATCTTGAACACAAGGATATTCAAAAAGGTGGAACACTTCAGTTTAATATGATCAGCACGCCTTCAAAAGCGTGGGGTATCAAACCGGAGGCTGCGCCGTTTTCACTAACAAAATAGTGCTCAGTTTAAGGTTACCCAGAGGGGCACGGAGTTAAAAAAGGAGGGACACGGAGAATTTTTCTTAATGAAAACTCTGTGTCTCTCCTTTTTAACTCCACGGTTCTCTGTGTAACCTTAAACACGTGGAATAATTGCTTTGAAGCTTAATAAACCTCACCATCAGCAAGCTGGATTTGATCAAATAGAAAATAAAAAAACTCCACCCGATATTCTTATCTTTGAACATTATCCATTCCCAAAAACTGTTATTATTCATCCTGAACTTATGAAAAAGAATTTTTTATCACTAAAAAAGAATATCCCTCTGGCCCTGGGAAGTATGCTGCTGTTGGCCTCACTGGGCTTAATGAGTAATAACTTTTCGCTGCCCGAAGAAAAAAAAACTGGAATATCCGAAGCTGATTTAAGAGTTGATACCGTTGCCAAAGGCCTGACTATGCCCTGGGCAACTGCATTTTTGCCGGGTGGTGAATTATTGGTAACGGAACGTGGCGGTAAATTACGACTGGTTAAAAATGGCGTGCTTGATCCTACCCCAATTTCAGGCGTCCCTGAGGTATATTACAAAGGACAAGGCGGCTTGCTTGATGTGGCACTTCACCCTGATTATGCAAAAAACGGCTGGATATATATCAGCTATTCTTCTCCAAAACAAGCCGGCGAAGAAGGTGATGACAACGGTGCCAATACCGCGCTGATCCGTGCCAAACTGAAAGACCATGCGCTGGTTGAAATTCAGCACTTATTCAAAGCTATTCCCAATGTGAAAGCCAATGTGCACTTTGGCGGACGTATAGTTTTTGACAAAAAAGGCTATGTATTCCTTTCTCTGGGCGAGCGCGGACAAAAAGAAAACTCGCAAAACCTGGGTAAAGATCAGGGAAAAGTAGTTCGCTTGCATGAAGATGGAAAAATCCCGACGGATAATCCTTTTGTAAAAACAGCAGGCGCAAGACCTGAGATATGGACTTACGGCCACAGAAATCCGCAGGGCATGGTGATTAACCCAACAACCGGCGTGATCTGGGAACATGAACACGGGCCTCAAGGCGGCGACGAGCTTAACATCATCGAAAAAGGTAAAAACTATGGCTGGCCATTGATCACCTTCGGGATTGATTATGACAACAGTATTATTTCAAAAGATACGGCTCGTGCAGGTTTGGAACAACCCGTTGTTTACTGGCGCCCATCGATCGCACCATGCGGAATGACTTTCGTAACCAGTCCGAAATTTAAGGAATGGAACGGTGATTTGCTGGTTGGTTCTTTGAAATTTGCTTATCTGCAACACCTTAAAGTGAAAGGTAACAAAGTATTGAGCCGGGAAATTATTTTTGAAAAACTGGGCCGCGTTCGTGACGTTCGTCAGGGGCCCGATGGAAATATTTATGTAGTGCTTGAAAACTCCGGAAAGATTGTTCGTATCAGTCCGAAAGCTTAAAATCACTTTTGAGAGGCTTTATCAAATCATTGATAAAGCCTCTTTTACCAATTACCAAGGCAATTATTCACATGAAATCGATATTACTACTCCTTTCAGGCATTATTTTTTGTTCGGCTGTTTTTCCGGATCAGGACGATGAACTTGAAAAAAGCATCGCACGAGGAAAAGGAATTTATTCCGAAAACTGTATCACCTGTCATATGGGCGCCGGCGAGGGAATTCCAGAGACTTTCCCCCCATTGGCGAAAGCAGATTACCTCACCAAAACACCCGAAAAAGCGATCCATGCAATCAAATTTGGTCTGCAAGGTAAAATTCTTGTAAACAACATTGCGTTTGATAACATGATGCCAGCCCCCGGACTTGATAATGAAGAAATAGCGGATGTAATGAATTATATCCTGAACGCCTGGGGAAATTCGTCTGAAAAGAAAATGGTTACGGCAAAGATGGTGGAAGCCGTGAAGGAAAAGTAACCGGTCGTCCTAATACCACGCCAATTCGGGAATCATTAAGAGGTATTTATTCATTGGGAATAGATACCTCTTTTATTTTCAACTATGTCAAAACGTTGTTGCGATTATTGATCTCGCCTTCGTCATAATGCATTGATTGAAAAAGCTAATGCCAAAACTACACCATGCGTTCCACAGGAACGCCGCGTATAACTAACTTCCTCAAAATCTTCTACCCACGAAGTCTGCCGAAGGCAGATGACTCCACCCTTTTAACCATCCCAGAGCCGAAACGATTTTTTCTGTGCCCTCGGCACAATTCGTTGGTGGAAAAGCTGAGTAAATTCAACCATGCGTTCCAACAGGAATGCTTCGTGCGGCTTACAAGCCCACAAATGGCTACCAACTAAATCTGCCCAAAGCAGACAATACAACTTTTAAATAAATCCGGAAGGCGTTACACTAAAATTACATGTCAGAATATTTATTTTTAAATATTCTAAATAAATTCTTGTTGCATATAAATTCTACACATACTTTTGAATTAATTAAATTTAGTCTAAATAATAACCATGATCATCCACGTAGCAGGCAGAAGCTCCAAGCAATTCGCGCCTGAATACTGCTACAAATTCTGATTAACCCGTAAACTCTTGTTATGTCCAAATTACAACTTAACTCCATTTCTTATTCCCGCAATGCATTTGATATCGCCATGCTGATTCTGCGCGTAGGATTTGGAATTTTAATGATACCGCATGGCTATGCCAAATACCTGGGATTTGCCGAAAAACAAAATGAATTCATGGATTTCATGGGACTTGGCCCTGCCGCTTCACTTATCCTTGCCATTTTCGCTGAACTGGTTTGCAGTGCTATGCTTGTACTCGGTCTTTTCACGCGTGCCGCCACCGTTCCGCTGATCGTTACCGCTATCGTAATCACTTTTATGGCACACGACGGCGATGTCTTCGGGAAGGCCTATGGTGGTTTCTCCTATCTCCTGGTTTACCTCGTTTTATTATTGGTGGGGCCGGGAAAATACAGTCTGGATGGGCTCATTTTATCAAAACAACCGAAATACTAATCGGCCTGTTACTAATATTTTTAAAAGTAAAACTCAATTTTTTTTCATACAAAACGCGACGGCGAACCGTCCTGATCAACAATGAAACGCAATATCCTTTTACTCGCTATCGCATTTTTCCTTCATACGGGCAGTCTTTTTGCTCACGCACTTTGGATAGAAACCAATACAACCGGTAAAGCCGGACAGAAGCAAACCATCAAAATTATTTATTCAGAGCCAAACGATAAGCCTGAAAAAATCGCTGACTGGTATTCTGATGTAAAAGAATTTACATTGTGGCTTACCGGTCCTGACAAGCAGAAGGTGAAACTTACGACCAACGCTGCCGACGATCATTTCACTTCGGAATTTACACCTGAAACAGACGGTGTTTACACCATCACAGTTAGTCACACAGCAAAAGAACTTGGCGGAAAAACAAAGTATCAGTTCAATGCAAGCGCAATCGTTGCCGTGGGGAAATCACTGGTTGGAAATGACCCGGCTCTCAATGCGAATGATATCAGCGTTTATGCTGACGCAAGCAAAACTTACAAGGTTAACAAGCCAATTCAGCTGACGGGTTTCTTCAAGGAAAAACCGTCAGAAAAACTACAAGTAGCTGTGCATGCGCCTAGCGGATGGAATAAAGAAATCAATACCGATGCGCAGGGCGTGGCTGAATTTACACCGGTCTGGGCTGGAAAGTATAGTATTGAAGCTTCCAAAAGCGAAAAAGAAGAAGGTGAACACAACGGAAAAAATTACACTTCGGTGTGGCGCTGCGCGACGCTTCTGGTTGACGTAAAATAATAACCAGGTGCTTGCATCAAAAAATAAGCGACCCGGTTTTCTAACAAAACCGGGTCGCTTATTTTTTTACAGACAATCTCATTGTCTTTTATTTTTGAAGAAAGCGCTCAATATTGTAATCCACGCACAGTTAAATCCCGTTATTTCGATATGCCAGCGTTGATCAAAACACTTTCGGAGGACGCATAAAACTTCTCATAAACACCCAGATATTGCTTATGCACGTCTTTGTCTGGCTCAAAAATTGTGCTCACCGGTGTAAAGAAGTCCAGATCCGACAATTCCTTCGCCAGCCCCAGCGCTTTCAATCCCATCATAGCGGCGCCCACAGTTCCCGTATCGACGGTCTCATTCAAAGCCACCGGCGTTCCGAAAACATCGGCCAGCATCTGCACCCAGAACGGGCTATGTGCAAACCCCCCGTTGGCATAAATCGTTTTGACCTTTTGCGTTTCCAGTAGAATTTTCCCGATGCTGTAAATATTCAGGTGAATACCTTCCATGACGGCTCTCGCAAAATGCGGTTTGGTGTGCTGAATATCCAGTCCGAGGAAACCGCCTCTTACCGCAGAACTCCACAATGGCGCTCTTTCGCCTAACAAATATGGGAAAAACAAAAGTCCGTCCGATCCGGGATTTACCTGTGTTGCGGCATCAAAAATCTGGTTATAATCGCTGTCTGAGAAGAAAGTATTCTTCAGCCATTCGAACACTACGGCTCCGTTATTTGAAGGCCCTCCTACCACATAGGTATCGTCATCGAGAATATAACAGAAAGTCCGCATCGTTTCATCCAGATATGGCACATCGGAACAAATTCTGGCCGCGCCACTCGTTCCGATGGTAATGGCCATCGTTCCCTTTCGAATCGCTCCACTCCCCAGATTTGCCAGACAGCCGTCGCTGGCCCCCATGATCAAGGGCGTTCCTTCGGGTAATTTAAAATCATTTCCGGAAGGCAGTTTTTCTATATGATAGGTAGAAACCGCTTTCGACAACCGGTTTTCATCCAGGCCAATTTTTTCGAGCGTCCACGCATCCCATTTTTTACTTTTGATATTAAAAAGACCCGTAGCAGACGCAATCGAATAATCGACAACAAATTGTCCGGTAAGTTTGAAAATAATATATTCCTTAATTCCGATAAACTTGTCGGTTTTTTCGAATACATCCTTTTCATTTTCTTTGAGCCAGATGAGTTTGCAAGCCGGTGTCATGGCATGAACAGGCGTACCATTATGCTGGTACATTTTTTTCCCATCTGCGGATGGGCGTAATTTTTTCGCGATCTCGGCGCTTCGGTTATCCGCCCAAATGATGAGATTAGTCAGGTTTTTACCGTTTTTATCCATGCACAAAATGCTGTGCATGGCAGAGCTAAAACTGATTCCGATGGGCTCTCCCTGCGGTTTACATATTTCACAGACTTTCTGAATGGAGTTGCAGACCGCGTTGAAAATATCATCCGGATTTTGTTCGCTCCATTCCGGCTGGGGATGAAGCATTTCATATCCTTCGCTGTGTGAAGCCAGTATTCCGGCAGAATCAGAGTCAAAAGCAGTAGTTTTAACGTTTGTAGTACCTATATCACAACCGATTATAAAAGACATTTCGAAAGGGCCTGGATTGAATTTTATTACCCGACAAATGTATCATATTCTGCTCTTACACACTATAAATTATTTCGGTGTTCCTCCCGACCGTATCACAAATCTTCTTCTAACCTATGGGGATCGGACGATTGGGTATCAAATGGATGATCAAACAAAATTTCACCAAGAGCCTCCTCTTTAACTAATTTTTATTATTTTCGCATCAGTAAAATAATACTATTCAAATTTTTATTGAACCATGACTGACGACGTACACGTACATAGCAAACCAGAAGGTGCTTCTCTTGGCGCTTCTATCGCGATATTTTTATTTTTGGTAATTATCCTTGCGGTATTTGGGGATCTTTTCGTATTCACCCTTGGATTGATCGGTCTTGTGATAACATTCGCTGCGTTTTACAAAGATCATTCAGCAGACGACCATCATTGATACTCCTTCGTTTCAGTTTAACCTGAAATGAGAAATTATATCATTATCGAACGGCCATTTCGGGAAGCGATTTTATGACCTTCCATGCGAGTTGGCCGTTTGTTTTGTTTATCACCCATTCCTCTTCAAAAACCTTAGTATCTTCAAGGTCACGATACTCGGCCACGAGCTTATCACCATTGAGCCTCAACATCGCAAATCCGTTATAACCTAGTTGGTGACCAGCCAATTCCATCCTGATACGCCGGTCATAAAAATCAATCTTTTCCAGATCTTCTTTACTTTCAGGCATTTGCAGTTCAACCGGCAATCCTCCATGTCCGAGGCAGCGCCCAAATGCCAAGGGCCCCTTCCCATTGGTCCCAGACTTATAAATGACCAGGCGATGATCATGCCCCCAAAACCAGATAACCGGCCGGTCCGATTTACCTAACAATTTCTGTAACTGCGCCCCCGGTCTTGTATATTCTTCCCGAAATGCAGAAATGTAAGGATGGTGACTTAGAAAAACGATACCTCTTTTATCCTCAGGATCACCAATTTTCACAACATTGCGCAACCAGTCAACCTGCTCTTTTCGCAGATGACAGTCAGGCGGAGAAATTATTTCCAGCAAAGGACGGCTTACCGAGGTATACCCTGTGTCAATACCAATAATCCTCCAATACTCGTTTTCCAAACAGAAAAAGCCAGCCTGCTGGGTTTTCCGTTCCTTTCCTTCCTTTGCGTACATCGCTGGCAATAAATGCTGAAAAAATGCATTTCCATTGGAATACATTTCATGATTGCCAGACAAAACCAAACTCCCCGATGCGCCATAATACCAGGACGCGTACGGAGCCGTAAAATTTTGTTCAATCTCTTTTGGCGTGCCCACAAAGTATACATCGCCCAAATGGATCGTGTAATCTGGCGCATAACGAGCGGTTAAATGTGCCACAGCATCCGACTCTGCCGTATCACTGGCCCAATCTGACAGTAATGCAACCGTTATCTCAGTTCGGTCCGGAACAGAAGCTTGTAAGCGATAAACGCCATTGTCTCCGTTTCTGGGATATGCCTGGTAGGGATGCCTGGGCCCGAAACGGCTGCGTAGGTAGTGCCAGGCAAAACCGATAAGGTTTCTTTTAAAAAATTCTGAAATGACACGCGATACAGACGACTTATCCTGTACATATTTTTCAAAAAGTTCCTGTTGCGTTTTAGCGTGATTTTCTGCCTCGCTGTGGCCTAAGGTTAAATATTTTTTTGCACGTTCTTCGGCTGATTCACTCATCTATAATATCATTTACAACCGTTACGTCATATGTAACTGTATATCACAATTTTAACACTTCGAACAATAATAGACAATCAATAAATAACAGCAAATATTCTTGATTTCGACTCGGGGATACTGTAAATTCCAGACAAATATTAATCAAAAAACAAGCCAAATGAAAAAATTACTACTTTCTGCCATGATGTTGTTGACAACACAGGCACTGTTTGCCCAGGTTATGACCGCCAAAATGGTCACTGAATGGGAAAGAGCAAAAAATTACACGAAAGCTTATCTGGATGTGATGCCAGAGGACGGCTATGCATTTAAACCTACACCGGAAATTCGCTCGTTCGCACAGCAAATGGGCCATATTGCCGATGCTAACTTTGCATTTGCAGCCGCCGCCACTGGTAAACCGAGTCCTTTCGAAGGTTCAGTTGAAAAAATGGCTGATCAATCAAAAGCGGCTGTGAGCAAAGCCACACTTGAAAGCTACGATTTTATCATCAATTCATTAAAAGGCATGAGTGATTCAGATCTGCCAAAGAATATTAAAATATTCGGCATGGAGTCAAAATCTGGCGTTGCGTTTGAAAAAGCGTTTGAACATCAGACACATCACCGCGGACAAACTACGGTGTACATTCGTATGAAAGGGGTAAAACCGCCACAGGAAATGCTGTTCTAGTGAAACGGTTTTTATTAAAATACACAACTCCGTCATGAGATCCATGGTGGAGTTGTGTATTTTTGGGCTTTGAATATCCAGTTTTTAATCAACAAAGTCTGCGTGAAGGATCAGCTTAACTCGAATAACAAACCACTATACCGCATCCCTGACTTATTTACCGGTTTAGCGAATCTCGTTTCGGGAGAAAGTACCCGTCACGGTGGTGTTAGCTCCGGACCTTACAATTCCCTGAATCTCGGCGGGTCAACATTGGATAATCCCGATAACGTCGCAGAAAATAACAGACGTTTTTTTGAATCTCTGGGCATTCCTCTGTCGCAGGTTGCCAAGTCACATCAGGTACACGGTTCTGAAATCCTGGTTGTTACCCAGGCAGGCCGGTTTGACGGTTATGACGCCTTAATCACCAACGTTCCTGCCGTTCAGTTGTCCGTCACCATTGCCGATTGTACACCTATATTAATTTTTGATCCTGTAAAAAAAGCAGTTGCCGCAGTTCATGCAGGCTGGCGTGGAACGGTCCAGCAAATTGTACTAAAAACAGTAAAACTGCTTCAGGAAACTTATGGATCAAATCCGGCAGATTGTCTCGCTTTCGTGGGCACCTGCATCGATGCATGCTCTTTTGAAGTAGGCGAAGAAGTTGCAGAAAACTTCCAGTCCGACTACAAAAGCCGGGACGAACAAACAGGCAAGTTTTTCGTTGATTTGAAAGCTGCTAACCGCTCCCAGCTTATTGAAGCCGGTGTGAAGCCAGAAAATATAGAAGTCTCTCCCTACTCTACCGTCATTCATAACGAAGACTATTTTTCATACAGAAAAGAAAAAGGACTAACAGGCAGGCTGCTCGCTACCATTGGAATAAAAGAATAAGCCTGCAAGGTCGTGGTCATTTTTTAACAACCACGACCTTGTTTTTAAACTGTCGCTTATTCCCGTTCGCATCAAACAAATCCGTTAGTAGGAGGTAATAGCCCGTTCGAACCACCTCTCCGCTTTCATCCCGTCCATCCCAACGCATCTCCCCCGTCGCTCCTATCATTTGATTTCTGACCAGGTTTCGCACGAAACGGCCAGTTATATCATAAATCCTGACCGTTGCAATTTGCCCTGACGAAGTCAGTTTGTATTTCAGTACTGCAAAATGACCTGTACCTCCATAATCCGGCGTGAATGCATCGGGCTCTATCTCAAAAATATCCTCATCTACTTCTGACTTCATTTGGGAATTTGTATAACCTGGTGTTGCATTGCCCACATTGTAAGCAGCCGAATGCCAGTTTTCCTGATGTTGGGAAGGAGTAAAAACATCTTTTTTTTCAAGTGAAATACCCTTCGCTGCGTGAATGAGCGGGTCGTGCATCTTTTCGGTATAGTCAAAACGGTCAAAAATCCTTCCATCGGCGTCTTTCAAAACCACACCTCCGGCCGTATTTGAAAATGCAGGTAATGCTGATACTTCCAAAAAATGTCTGGTTTTATCAGTTGGATATAACTGCTTCACCAATACCTGGTCTGTGGTTAATGCCAGACAGCTAAAAGGCAAAAGGATAAATGTATCGTCGGTAATAGTTTTAAAAACATCGGGCTCCCCGTTTTTGATATTACCCAGCGACCAGTTTTTCAAGCTGATAAACTTGGCAGTGTTATTATATATTTCAACAAAATCAACACCATTATCCGGTGGATTAAACAATATTTCGTTTAACACAACATCCCCGGAATCGGCCTTGGACGGCAACCCGATGAGCATCTCAGCCTCGCGTAGCAGGTTTCCGGCACAGTCGGAGAGATTCTTTACAGAAACCGTATACTTTACATTTTCTAAAAAGGGCGAGTTCACTGTCAGGATTACGTTCCTGAACCCGGGTGATTCCAGTTTCTTTTTCAAAATCTTCCTGCCAGAAACCGTTATCAAAGCCCCAGCGACTGCATTCAGGCTGTCCAGTTTTTCATCCGCTGTAATCCGTAATTCATTCGCTGAAATAATATCTAAATATTGTATTTCCGGAGGGATGAGATCCGGATTACTTGCTGAAATGCTATTCACTTTCCCTGGCGTACCTCCTTTCGGATCCGCAGATACAGCCCAATTGGTGCGTTGCCCGCAAGGATTTCCGCTATCAAGCATTTCCAGGGAATACCCGCCGTCTCTTTTATCCGTTGGCCACAAGTTTAGCGAATAACTTACCGAAAACACCAGCTGGTTAGTCGGCGAGTATAGGGACAAAGTAGCACCGTCATTGGCCAATGAAAAAGGCCCAAGGGGAATAACGTTTCCATAATTCCGCATCTGATCAGCCTGAGCGGCGCTGCAAAGAATCACATAGTCATGCGCACCAAGAACAGCATCAGGGAAAACCCAGGACCTGCCTCCAATCGTTAGTTTCCAGTTTTTTAAAGAAAGGGGCTGGGCAGACGGGTTGAACAATTCAATGTATTCAACTTCCGGCAAACCAATAGCCGGTATGGGATCGGCCAGAATTTCGGTAATGACAACACGGTTATAACCCTGTTCCGTACAAACATTTCCAACTGACAAGCAGATCAAAAGAAGGCATATTCCCGTGTATCCTGACATAGCTGCGTTCCGGTTAACAAACTGGTTTACCTAATACGGAATAACGCCGTTTTGGTAACAATTCCACTTAACGGATCACGGAAAAGCATGCTCTAAACAAAAAAATTCAACCCTTTTCAGAGTTGAATAGATATATCTTGTCAGATAAAATCGGTCCCTTTAAAACTATTTGTTTTCTTCAGGTTTTGCCAGTGCAGCAGTTTTCGCAGGAGCAGGTGTCGGTTTTGCAACTGCCTTAGCGGCCGGAGCTGGTTTAGGAGCTGCTGTTTTTACCGGAGGGGTTGCAACCGGCTTGGCAACTGCTGAGGCAACAGGTGTTGCTGGCTTGGCAGCTTTTCCTGCGTTTTTCTTATCTTTTTTAGACTCCTTTTTAGGTGATTTTGATTTCTTCTCCGCATTCTTAGCCTCTTTTGCTTTTCTTTTTTCCTCGTCTTTTGCAAATTTGGAAACTTTTTTAGCCAGCTTGGCTGCTGCTTTTTCTATCGATTTTTTTATCTTTTTCGAATTAGCAGATACCGCATCAAGTTTCACGACTAATACTTCTGCGATTTCGGTAGTAAGTTTTTTTGTTGCGGATTTCATAATCAGAAAATTATTTAAATAAATAAGATATGAATAACTAAACAGCTAATACAATCAATTTTAGCTCATTATTAAATTAATTAGTTCTCTATCTTTCAACCTACAAATACCGACTATTAATTTCAAAAGAGCAAATATAACGCGTTATATTTATGTTAAATTTTTACTTACAAATTCCCACAACACGATCCCGGCAGAAACGGAGACATTGAACGAATGTTTGGTCCCAAACTGAGGTATTTCAACACATGCGTCAGAAACGGCAATAACATCATCAGCAACTCCTTCAACCTCGTTTCCAAAAACAAATGCGTAAGGCACATTGCTTTCAGGTGCAAAATCTTGTAGTAATGTACTCCCCTCAGCCTGTTCTACTGAGATAATCCGATAGCCCTCTTCCTGCAATTTTCTTACCGCGCCCAACGTCGTTTCTTCCTTTTCCCAAATTACAGAATTTTCGGCACCTAACGCACTTCTGGTGATTTCTCTGTGCGGAGGATGTTGCGTATAACCACACAGAATTAATTTCCGTGCCCTAAATGCGTCCGCAGTCCGAAAAAAAGAACCGACATTATTCAGGCTCCTGATATTATCCAATACAATCACAAATGGAAACTTATCCGATTCCTTAAATTCTTCCACCGACAACCGATTCATTTCTTCAATGAGCAGTTTACGCATTTTATTCACTTTATTCTAAAAGTTCAACATCATTTTCACGACAAACATACGACGGTTTGATACAACTTATATAAGTTTCTCATTTGAACATTAAATAAACCAACTATGATTCTCAAATTAAAACCCATGAAAAAAAAACAGATACCAGGCACAATGACCCAATATCTGCTGCAAGACAATAAGCTTAAATTCTTAATTATCGATCAACTTTATTTTCGTAATTAATTCTACAATATTCTTCACACCCATTTTCTCAAAAATACGGGCCTTGTAAGTACTCACCGTAGACAACTGAAGGTTTAGCTTTTCCGCAATTTTGGCCGTACCAAAACCTTCTTTGAGCAAGTTCATGACATCCTTTTCTCTCGGAGATAAACTCACGATCGGATCCGGAAGAAACTCCTTAGGATTGATCAGCCTGTTGATATTAATCTGCTGCATATCCGCGCTCATGTATTTTTTATTATCCAGCACGCTCAGCACAGCCGTCTTGAATTCATCCTCCGCAGCATCTTTTGACAGATAACCATCAGCTCCCGCCTGAAGATAAAGCAAGCCATACAGCTGTTCATCATAGCTCGAAAACATGAGTATCCGAATATCAGGGCGCTTTATCCTGATTGTTTCAATCATTTTAGTATTATTCCCGCCAGGGATATTGATATCCAGAATAAGAAGATCAAAAGTCTGATTCCCTAGTTCCAAAAGTACTTTTTGAAACGTATCCACCCCGGTAATTTGAGATTCCGGAATCAGAGATTTTAGGAGGTGCTTGGTCCCGATTCGTACAACTGCGTGATCCTCGGCAATAAGTATGTGCTTCATGAAAATTTTATATACTAAATGACAGTAGAAATAGTATTACCCCAAAGTTAGAATTTATCGCGAATGAAAACACTAAAATATTAGCACAATTCTAAATACCTGGTAACCAGATGTAATAACTCTCTAATGAATGAATAAAAACAATAATATATTTAATGCAAAATAACCTCTATTCAACACGCAAATGACTATGCTTTTAAAAAATCACTTGCCTGACAGTCATAGAAATCAAGTCAAAGTTACATTGAAGGTACAAGTTATAAATTTTAGTTAAAATAAAGTCAAAAACCTATACCCTATATTTATTTTCTACTCGAAATTTTATTTTCTGCTATTAATGTACAAAGATATTTCGATAAAAAAAATGAATTTATATTGAACGGATATATCGTTGATCGCTATAAAAAGGATCATTTTTATTCGATATGGTACAGAATTAATTTAATTAGTTCTTACACAAGCCACTACAATAAATTCTAAAAATTCTCTGATATATTCAACAATAAGATAGTAAAAATTCAAAATTGCGATTCAGAAACAATTATTCAGATCATTTGAATGCTCCATACGCTTCTTCCTTTAAGTTAAAATGATAAATTTGATGAGGCATTCTCCCGAATCAATCACACACATTATAAAATAGCTAAAATTGAGTAATCCCGCCTTTACCTGGATTTATGATCAACTGGAAACACGTCTGTATATCCAAAATCCCGAAAATGAATATTCTGCTAACTTTGAAAGTTATCTTTTCAACACCGCAAAGCACCAAAATACACAGGCATCTCAGACGTTTTATACATTCTGCCTTTTCAGACTTCCTGAATCCGGCGCCATTGCATCAATTTCTTTTGTCAAAAAATCCCGGAACACCTTTATTTCACCTGCAAAAGCTCCATTCGGTGGAATACAACGACATCCTGACTGCAATGCGTATGAATTAACGTTTTTTATTTTCTGCATCGAAAAATGGGCACAAAAAAACAACGTAAAATCACTAACAATTAAGAGCGCGCCAGCCTGCTATGATCCAATTTTCCATAACCTTTTGCATAGAATTTATTTAATGGGGGAATATCAGGCAACCGAGCAAATCAACCACCACATTGAAATTACAAATCGCGTTTTCAATCAGCGCATAAAAAAATCTGAATGCAGACGATTAACTAAATGTAAAAATGCAGGCTTTACGGTCGGTCTTGACCAGACATCTTCTTCACAAAATATTTACCAATTCATCCGGGATAGCTTTTTAACCAAACAATACAAATTATCAATCTCCGAAGACCAATTTAACATCCTGACAACAACATTCTCCAAAGAAATTCTAGTGTTTTCCGTCAGAGATGCCCATCAACTTATAGCCGTGTGCGTAACCGTGCGTGTTAGCAAAAATGTACTCTACAATTTTATCCCGACCGACCTGCTTTCTTATAGAAGATTCAGTCCCATGGTGCTGCTGTTCGAGGAGATTTACAATTATTGCCAAAAAGAAAGGATTGAAATTTGGGATCTGGGCACGTCAAACGACCATCATGGCATAATCAAGCCTGGTCTGGTATGTTTTAAGGAAAATATGGGTGGGGTAAAATCTTCAAAAATTTGTTATCATAAAATCCTGGTTTAAAACATCACACTTCTAGAATCATAACCATTTACCAACACTGGCTACTTTCAATGATCCTGACTGATAGTCAAATTAAGGATACAAATCCCGCATTCACGCGTTGTATTTTTAAATGATAATGCAAATTTAATTCGTTAAGCCTTTCCTCAGAAAACTCTCTTTTTCCTCTTATCTTCGGCAAAATATTTGAGCATTGTAATGAAATTAAAAACAATAAAGACAATCCTGGGTCACCCGTTAAATAAAAACAGAAAGGTAAAAGCACTTTTAACATTTCTAAAAAGGGGAATTGTAATTCGTTTACATAAACATCCGATGGTCTATCCTTTTGTTGAAAATGTTTCATTGGTTGTTGACAGAGGCATGTCCAGTGCAGAGCTTCAGATATATACCGGCCTTTATGATACCAACGAAATGTTTTTCGTGATGCATTATTTACGGTCAGAAGATACTTTTGTGGATGTAGGTGCGAATATTGGCGTATATTCAGTGCTGGCATCCGGAATAACCGGGGCAAAATCGCTATCATTTGAGCCTATCCCCTCGACTTTTGCGAACCTGAAACGCAATATCAATTACAACAATTTACAGGATAAAACAGAATTATTTAACCTTGGGGTTGGCGATAAAGAGGAAACGTTGGTATTTTCGAACACATTGGATGCCATAAACCATGTAATCAACGACAATACCTTTGGCGGGCCCGTCACTGAAGTCCCGGTAAATTCCCTTGATAACTTATTAAAGGGAAAGAACATCAATCTTCTTAAAATTGATGTGGAAGGATTTGAAGCCAATGTGATTAATGGTGCAACTTCAACCCTGGAAAGACCTGAGTTGAAAGTCATTATTATGGAAACGAACGGACTTTCTGACCAATATGAATTTGGGCAGAATTACATTCACGACAAACTTCTCGGTCTTGGGTTTGTACCTTATAACTATCTTCCGACGGAAAGAAAACTTACCAAAATAACTTCAACAAACCCGGAAAACACGATTTATATCAGAGATCTTGCGTTTGTTGAAAACCGAATCAAATCATCCCGCAAAATCAAACTTGGTGATGTGTTGATCTAACGATAATTTCCCAGCAATACGGCTGCTGAAATTATTTCAGCCATTTGCGTTGAAAAGATAATACCAGTTCATTAATCTCAACCGAAACCTGCATTCGGATGATAAACGTCGCAAACAAAATTACGAGTACTCCTGAACGCAAAACCAATACCATCATGGCTGAAAACACCGTACGGGTATAATCCGGCACCAAAAATGTAAGCGCGTACAAAATGACCAGAATGACCGTAACCTGTAAAGTTTTGTTGGTAAAAGGCAGCACCCCAAATTTCTTCCAGACAAACAACATTCTGACCATCGAATAGACAAAAGTAGTAAAGGCGGTTGCAATGGCTGCTCCCAAAAAACCGTAAAGGGGAATCAACCAAAGGTTTAGCAAAAAACCGATGATGGCAGAGGCCACGATAAACAACGTGGCAAATCTGAAAAATTTCGAGTATAAAATTATTTCGGTATTTAACCCGGTTGCAATATCGAATACCTTAACCATGGCTAAAAAAAGGACTACGTACTTTCCTTCCGAATAAGTATCTCCCTTCGGAAGTAAAAAGAAAATATCGTCAATACTGGCCCAAATAAGTAAAAAAACGACTCCGCCGGCAATCAGTTGATTCAATGCAGACTTCTGATTCATGGTCCGCACATGTCCAAAATCACCTTTTGTCAGTGAAGAGGCCAATAGTGGAATCGATATCTGCGCGATGGCTTTTCTGGGTATTTCGATGATGCTGGCAATGTAAGAAGCGATAATAAATATCCCCGCACTAACCAGTCCTCTTTCGCCTGCCACCATCGACCGGTCAATAAACAACATCAGGTTTACCCCAATTCCTCCGAGCAAGGTAAAACCGCCGTAGGCCAGCATCTGGCGCATCGTCATCGATGTCAGTATCGTCCTGTTTGGAAATTTCCAATACCATTTCCCAAGACTCCTGATGTAACCAATTAAAATCAGCACGCCCAGGCCATAGGATGCGATCAGAAGATACAGCATAGTGTCAAAACTTAACCATCCGATCCCAAACGTAAAGATCAAAAGTACATTTGCCAGTTTTAAATATACCTCCCGAATAAAACTGGGTACCGCAATCCTCGCATTATTACGACAATATGCCTCCAAAACGGTAATATAAATCCAAAAAATTGTTAACGGAATTACCAGAAAATGATACTTCAACAACATCGGGGACTTCTCTGCGTAATACGCGTGAATAGCCGGCGTAAACAACAGATAAATGGTTGCAAAAAGCAATGCGCCTACAAAGGGTAAAAACAGTAGGAAAGGAAGAATTCCGTTGTGTTTTTCTTCATCATCCCGAAACAGGCTGAAAAATTTGTCCGCGATAAAGGGCGTTCCTAAATGCGCAAATGCCGAAAATAGCAGGCTATTTTCAAACAATAACCGGGATAACGCGTACTGCTCTACGGATAGAAACTTCGTAGAAACGTACATAACATTGACAATACCAATCCCTACTCCGATATAAGACCCTAAGCCCGCTTTAAGACTCTGACGAACAACAATTCCCACTATAAAAGGCTAGTTAGCATATTTTTGTATCAATATTTCAGTGATACGTTCTGCCGCCTGTCCGTCCCAAAATGGCGGTATTACGCCTTCCTTTGTCCGACCGCCCAAAATATCCTGTACTTTTTCAGCCACAGAAACCGGATCCAGGTCGCTTAACAGAATATTTGTTCCCAATTCAACTGTGACCGGGCGTTCTGTACTCGCACGGAAAGTCAGACAGGGTACTTGTAAATACGTTGTTTCTTCCTGAATCCCGCCAGAATCGGTAATGATCAAAGCAGCATTTTCCATCAGATGCAAAAATTCCAGATAACCTTGCGGCTCCATCAAAATTACATTCTGAAGGCTTTTCAGTTCTTCCAGCAAGCCCCAGGTTTCCATATTTTTCAGGGTTCTTGGATGAACAGGGAACAATACGGTTTTATCCTTCGAAGTTTCCTTGATAATCGTAAGGATATTGGTAAGCCCTGCTTCAAAGTCCACATTACTCGGCCGGTGCATCGTCATCAAAACGTAAGACTTCGGTGCCAGGCCCAGATCATTCAGAATGGTCAGCGTTGCGGCTTTTTTACGATAATAAACCAGCGAGTCGATCATTACATTGCCTACGAAATGCACCTTTTCGTCCGGAATACTTTCTCTTTTAAGATTATCGATACCGGCCTGTTCCGTCACAAAAAGGTCATCCGCAATACAATCGGTCATGATCCGGTTAATTTCTTCCGGCATTCCGCGATCACCGCTTCTCAAACCTGCTTCCACGTGCACAACCGGAATATGTTCCTTCACCGCCACCATCGCGCACGCGATGGTTGAGTTCACGTCACCCACTACAAGGACGACATCCGGTTTTTCGGCGGCCATCACCTGCTCAAATTCAATCATGATTTTGGCGGTTTGCTGCGTGTGCGATCCCCCGCCGATACCTAAGAAATAATCCGGTTTCGGTAATTCCAGCTGATTAAAAAAAACATCCGACATGCGGGCATCGTAGTGCTGTCCCGTATGAATAATTTTCGAATCTATTTGAGCATGTTTCAAAAAAGCGCGGTGAAGCGGAGCCACTTTCATGAAGTTTGGACGTGCACCAACAATACTTAGGATTTTCATTTTTAATCAACCAAAATTTTAAACAGCTATCGATCAGTGCGCAAGAACATATTGAAAAGCAACCATATACTCCTTCAACACACTATGTATATTAATTTCTTCCTTGATAATTTTCAGCGAGTTAGCACCAAAGGTCTTTACTTTTTCCGGATCTTCAAGCAAGCTTTTGATTTTCAGGTTAAGACTTTCCTGATTACCGTTTTCAAAATAACTTCCGTTGTATCCTTCCCGGACCAGACGACGCTCCGTTCCATCCGCTACTGCGCAAATGACAGGTTTGGCAAAACACATGGCATCGTTGATCGACAAACCGCCCATGCCGCCTAACAGGTAAATGGACGAAACATGCAGATAACGTCCCAATGTCAGCGAGTCATAAACACCACCCACAAAACGAATATTGTCAGCGATGCCCGAATCAGCAGCCTGTTTTTTCAGTGTTTCTTCCTCGGGACCAAAACCTACCACAACCAATTCGATATCCGGAAAAAAACTTTTCAGATCCCTTACCGACTGAATCAGCATATCCACACGTTTCCATTTCACCAACCGTCCGACATGTATAACACGGTGGGGATTGACAGGCAAAATATCAGGCTGTTTCAGGACCTGGTCATAAGCCGCCAGCAATTCGTCTGTATCTGGAGAATTGGCAGCGATAAATATTTTTTCTTTGGGGACGCCGTAACTCGCGATGATCTCTCCTCCCTCGTTGTAATAATTGATATGTGCATCGGCCAGGGGCAGATACAGTCTGCGCAGACAGGTGATAACCCGGAATGAAAGCGCACCTTTCCAGTTTTTTTTCGCCGCGTCCAGATCTTCCGTGATATTTTGTCCGGAGTAATAATATTCCTGGCTTTTGCCCCAATAAGCGGTATTAAACGGAATGTCCCGGCAAATTAATTTCGCTTTGACTTCTTTTAACCTAAAATAGAACAGGGGATTTAATATAAACTGTAAGAAATAAGGCCATGCCGACATCACGATAATGTCCGGTTTTATTTCATGCAGTGTCGGTATCAGATTTTCAAAAAAAGACTTGCCGTACCAGGTTGTGTATTCGGGAAGTTCTACCAGACGAAACTGTGCGGCTGATTTATCCTCTTTCACACCAGCACCAATCGCCTTGCTTTGCTGACTGGGTTTGACCAGAATAACTTCGATTCCATAGTCAGAAACCATTTTATTCAGTATCAATGCAAAATAGTGCGGCAACCCCGCCATGACAAAACAAACCCGCATGCGTCAATAGTATTGTGATAATTCCTGCAAAAGTACACATTCGCAGGTAATTTTAAGAGGCGTAGCAATCTTTACCCGACTCAGGTTCTGTTTTTTTACATAAAACAGAAAAAACAAGCCGAAGTATTGTGAAAAAAATAAGCGGAATCAGCTTAAAACTGATTCCGCTCCGGAACATTTTTATAGTCTCGAATCAACAGAATCTTTTGGCAATGTGGATTTTAAATCAAAAAGGACCGAATTGCTGTTGGTAAAATCCTTCAAATCGATTGCTTTGAAGGTATCGTGTGCCACGGCCAGTACAACCGCTTCGTATTTTCCCGATGGTTTGTCGGATAACGCAATATCGTACTCATGTTTCACCTCATCCGCCGACGCCCATGAATCATACACGTCCACCTGCATACCAAAATCCTTCAATTCTTTGTATACATCAACAACCCGTGTATTTCTGATATCGGGACAATTTTCCTTGAACGTTATTCCCAATATCAAAACACGGCTGCCTTCAATTTTATGACCTTTTTTGATCAGTAATTTCACCAGTTTATTGGCGACAAACACACCCATGGTATCATTGACCCGTCGCCCTGAAAGGATCACCTGCGGGTAATAACCCAAAGATTCAGCTTTGTAAGCCAGGTAGTACGGATCCACGCCAATGCAATGGCCGCCCACCAGTCCGGGTTTGTATTTAAGAAAATTCCATTTCGTCCCAGCCGCTTCCAATACCTCTGTCGTATCAATGCTCATCCGGTCGAATATCAGCGCAAGCTCGTTGACAAAGGAAATATTGACGTCACGCTGGGCATTTTCAATGGCTTTCGAAGCTTCCGCTACCTTAATGCTTGGCGCCAGGTGCGTACCGGCTTCAATGATCGAACCGTATAAATTATTGACAAATTCAGCAATTTCCGGCGTCGATCCGGAAGTGACTTTCTTGATTTTTGTCAGCGTATTGATCTTGTCTCCGGGGTTAATGCGCTCCGGCGAATAGCCACAGAAGAAATCGGTATTAAATTTCAATCCGCTTTCCTTTTCCAGGACAGGAACACAATCTTCCTCCGTACAACCAGGATAAACCGTTGATTCATAAATCACGATATCCCCTTTTTTCAGCACCTTTCCTACCGTTTGACTGGCTTTTAAAAGTGGGACAAGATCCGGCTTTTTATAGTTGTCAATCGGCGTGGGAACGGTCACGATAAATATATT
This sequence comes from Dyadobacter sp. LHD-138, assembly GCF_030929615.1. GTDB lineage: Bacteria > Bacteroidota > Bacteroidia > Cytophagales > Spirosomataceae > Dyadobacter. Next base: position 131,812 of record NZ_JAVFVU010000008.1, read on the forward strand.
ACAGGTAGCCAATGCCGACAATTCATCAGAAAATTGCAAATCCTGCACACGTTGTAAATCTTCGGACGAAATTTCCTGCGTTCGGTCATAACCTCTTTTCAGCTCTGAAACGCGGTCTTTATTGATATCAAAACCAAGCACTGAATATTTCCGGCTAAACTCCACCGCCAAAGGCAGACCGACATAACCTAGACCAATAATTGCAATTTTACTTGCAGCAATTTCTGACGACATTCTGGTAAATTTTATTACGAGGACATAAAACTATACATATTAATCTTGATCAGAAAATTTTGACTGAATCCGGTCGCCAATGGTATGCCAGAATTCGTCATTTTTATCTGGGTACAGGGTGTGACTTTTGATGAAACTGACAGTATCTAATCCAACATTAAAACCGCATATTATGGACCTGATATCTATTCAAAGCAAGGTTTTTACCCTTAGGGGACAAAAAATAATACTGGATTTTGATCTTGCAGAAATGTACCAAGTTCCTACGAAAACATTAAAGCAGGCAGTCAGAAGAAACATGGACCGATTTCCGGAAGATTTTATGTTCGAAATAACAAACTTGGAATGGACCAACTTGAGGTCACAAAATGTGACCTCAAGTTGGGGAGGCACGCGTTACACACCCTTTGCATTCACCGAACAAGGCGTTGCTATGTTATCCAGTGTTTTAAAAAGCCCAAAGGCTTTACAGGTAAACATTACAATTATGAGGGCATTTGTAATGATACGTCAGTATTATTACGACTCAAAAGAACTGGAACAACGCATTGAGCGTCTGGAAAATGAAATGCAGATCAAGTTTAAAGACATTTATGAGGCATTAAACTTTTTGTTAAACCCGCCGAATCCGGAGAGAAACCTTATCGGATTCAGGCAGGATGATGATCCATTTCTGGCAAAGTGAATCAATAGTAATATCTTTGGCAGACAATCGACGGCATATTATAATTTATATCATCCAAAATGTATTGGCTACGCTACCTGCTCAAAGAACCATTTCAAGCATTGCGCACATCGCGTGACAGAGAATTCATCAAACTTCTTTTAAAATACGGTGATTCCAAAAGACATGATCAAAAACAGGTCAGCTTTGGAAAATACACCTTTGAAGTGCCTGATGTGATGTCCTTCCTTTGGCAGTATAAGGAAATTTTTGTTGATGAATTCTATCTTTTCAAAGCTTCCACTCCGAAACCGGTGATACTCGACTGCGGTGCCAACATCGGCATGAGTATCGTATATTTTAAAAATTTATATCCCGAATCAAAAGTTCTTGCCTTTGAAGCGGAGCCGACCATCAGCGCGCTACTAAGTGCCAACCTGTCGCGGAACAATATTACCGGCGTGGAAGTTATTTCAAAAGCGGTCTGGAAAGACTCGGAAGGGATTTGGTTTGGCAGTGAATCGGCGGATTCTTCGTCGATTTATTCGCAGGCTGAAAAGAAAAAAATCCCTTCGGTAAGACTTAAAGATTATCTGGAAAAAGAAGCAAAAATTGACTTTTTAAAAATCGATATCGAAGGTGCTGAAACAGCGGTGCTGGACGACTGCCGAAAATCGCTTTCGCACGTTGAGAACTTGTTTGTCGAATTTCATTCCTATATCGGAAATACACAGGGGCTGGCCGATGTCATTCAAATTTTCGAAGAAAACGGTTTCCGTTATTTCATCGATACCAATCAGCATCGCGGCAAACCGTTTATAAACCATAAATATCGTGGAAACGACGTGATGGACCTCCAACTAAATATATTTGGCTGGCGGGTGCGATAACGGCTGTCGGCAATCGGCTGTCGGCTGTCAGATCAATGTAAGAATCACATTTCAGATGACTGCCGGTTACCCGGGCTGCTCCGCCGATTGCTGATAGCTGACTGCCGACAGCAAATTTTCTGTTATTTCAAATAAGGATTTTTCGGAAAAACATGAATCTGAAATCCTTCCTTTTTCATCGCTTCCAGCACCTGATCAGACGGCATTTTCTTAAAAATAACGGCGCACAGTACCTGGGAAGGCATCAATGAAAACTTTGTCAGAAAGTCATGCACAGCCAGTTTACGTTTTATTTTCTTGAAAGCAGCTGATGAATTATCCGCTTTTTCTTGTGCCGCTGCTGCATTATAATAGTTGTTGTTAATCCCTTTAAAAGCAACCATTGGTAAGCCGATACCGTTGGCAAGCTTATCCATTTCCCTTTCAGAAAGTTTAAAAACATAGTTTCCTACCTCTTCAAACGAATAGCGGTTCTTCCAGTATTTTTGTAAGAGCCCTGTATTCCAACGATCAAAAATATTCCTGAAAGCTAGTAATAGCGGCATCCGGGCTATCGGATCGTGCGGCTCGACTAAAATAACCGCTTCTTTCGCCACCCTGATCATTTCATAAACCGCCATGTAGGGCCGCGGAAAATGATGGTAGGCTTCCTTACAAAATATATAATCGAAGGTATTGTCAGCAAAAGTCAGTTTCTCAGCGTTTTCAACGGCATATTTTTCAATAAGTCCATGTTCTTTGGAAAGCGGTAGAAAAGTATCAGAGATATCCGTGGCCGTTACATCCTGCCCTTTTTTATAAAAATGATTGGCATCAAATCCATATCCGTCCCCAACCGTCAGCCAGCTTTTTTTCGCCAATACAAAGGGGTCGGCCAATGCAAGTAACCGTCTGTGAATCCAGTTATTTATTGTCTTGTTTTCCTGATCATATTTCCAATCCGCAATAGCCTTCTCCTGCGCCTCTCTGGTGGCGTATTGTACCTCATACCAACCGGAATGTGCTTCGTGACTTTGTTTTTCAGTAGACATTATTTTTCAGTTACTCATGTTTGGACAAATATAACTTTTACGGATAATTATTCGCTACATCTCTTGTCTCTCATTATTTCAATTTTATGACTCTTTAATTCGTCCGTGTTCGTAAAAAACTTCGTCCCGGCAAAGAATCAAACCAATCTGAGTACTTTTTGGCAATAAAAACTGATTAAACGCAATATCTCTTTAATTTTACCATCCTATTGAATGAACGGCACAAAATGTCGCTCCTCACGCATTAACCGGTTTTATGATTCTTCATCTGAGTACGTTTCATCTGGAAGGAGGAGCGGGCGTTGCTGCCACTCGTTTACATCGCGCATTGCTTCGCTCCGGAAGAGACTCATGGATGCTGATTCCCAAAGTTGAGAATCCGGAAACAGGTGTTGTGCCACTGGCGGATACTAAATGGAAAAGCTATCAGGCATTTGGGCGTTTCGTTTTTGAACGACTTGCTTTTTATCCGCACGAAAAGGACAAAAGTGTCAGGTTTGCATTTTCACCGGCTGCCGCTGGCACCGATATCAGTGAGCATCCGCTTGTAAAAAAAGCCGATATCATTCATTTGCACTGGGTCAACTTTGGCTTTTTGTCCATAAAATCCCTGGAAAAGCTGTTTTCACTTGGAAAACCGATTGTCTGGACGCAGCATGATATGTGGGCACTAACGGGAGGCTGCCATTACAGCCGGGGCTGCGAGCATTATGTTACGCACTGTCAGTACTGCCCTTTCCTGGCCAAGCCAGACCGCTATGATATTTCCTTTTCTCAGTTTTTGAAGAAAGAGCATAGCTATAAACTGGCAAAAATGGCATTTGTTTCGCCAAGTCACTGGCTGGATGAGCTGACCGGCCATGCGCATCTGACAAAACAGATTCAACACCTGACCATTCCAAACTGTCTGGATACGACTTTGTTTAAGCCAGGCGATAAGAAAGCAATCAAACAATCCTTGAATTTGCCGATAGACAAACCGCTGATTCTTTTTGCAGGAGCTAACACACAGGATCCGCGGAAAGGATTTCATTATTTTAAAGAAGCGATCCGGCTGATCCGGGATACACATAGCGACATTGAGGTTTTGATTTTTGGGAAATCAGGCGCTACCAGCTTCGATTCCTTCTCGGCTCCGGTTCATTACCTTGGCAAAATCACAGAAACCGCCAAAATGATTGATGTTTATAATGCCGCAGATTTGATCGTGGTTCCTTCGTTGGAAGACAACCTGCCCAATACGATCATGGAAGCGATGGCCTGCGGAACACCGGCGGTGGGATTTGAAACGGGCGGGATTCCTGAAATGATAGACCATCTGGAAAATGGATTTATCGCGACATTGAAATCATCCGAATCGCTTGCAGAAGGAATAAAATGGACGCTGACAAATAATAGGGAAGGAAAACTTTCCGAAAACGCAAGACGAAAAGTGCTGGAAAACTATGCCGAAACTGTGGTTACCGCAAAGTATGGTCAACTTTATGATTCCCTGTTATGAAGCCCTTATTAACCATCGTCACGATCACCTATAACGCGGAACGTTTCCTTCCACGGACGCTGAAAAGTGCAGAAAGAGCCTTATCGGAAATTTCAGATAAAACTTCGGTTGAATACCTGATTATCGACGGCGGCTCAAAAGATCAGACCATCGCGATTGCCAGCAAGTATCCTTTTATTTCAAAAATAGTTTCCGAACCCGACCGTGGCCTTTACGATGCCATGAACAAAGGACAGGCATTAGCCTCGGGGAAATATCTCTGGTTTTTAAATGCCGGCGATGAAATGTTTGATCACACTACCCTATCCGGTTTACTGGCCGCCTTTGACAAAAATGCCGATGTGTATTACAGCGATGCCTTGCTCGTTCGGGAAGATGGCAGCGAAGTAGGTTTGCGAAGTCAATTTACACCCCACGATTTACCTACAAGCCTGATTTGGAAGGATTTTGCCCTGGGTATGAAAGTCTGTCATCAGTCGTTCATTGCAAAAAAAGAAGTCGCGCCGGTGTATGATTACACCAACCTCAGCGCGGATATAGACTGGGAAATAACCTGTCTGAAAAATGCCAAAAAGGTTGAACATTTAGGTTTTACGCTTTGCCGTTACCTGATGGGCGGTTTGTCCATTCAGAACCATCGCCGTTCGCTGCTCGACCGGTTTAATGTGCTAAAAAAACATTTCGGACTTATGCCCGCACTCTGGAACCACGGAATCATTTTCTGGCGCGGGTTTTGGTTTGCGAGGAAAAATGGAAAGTATTGGTAGGGATGGAAAGCCATAGTCAAACTTCACAAAACCAATCTAAAAACCTAAAATTGTTTGCCTGATTCTCTTTTATAAAAATGCAACAAAGTCCAGCATAAAGCCAAACCAATAATTAAGCAACGATAATAAAAGTGTATCCTTTTTTCTATTTCCTCATTAAGCACAAAAAACACATCCACTACCAGCATGCTTATCAATAATGTGATAAATAATATATAAGACAGGTATCTTTTCATTGTTTTCATAATTAAAACGGATTCATCGGAAGATCCTGTTTAGTAAGAGGTTTAATGCCGGGCTTTAAAAGAATGCAACAGTCGTTATAAGCTCTGTCACATTTAATTTTTGCAGACAACGCTTTTACACCCGCAGCCAAAATACATACTCCAAGAATTGGTGGAGCCTCAAATGCTATCATACACAACCCACACTCAATCAATGCTTCTGCATCCGCATCTTTATGACAACGTTCCCATGTTTGACTACATGTCGAAGAGCCTCCACCGGAAAGATCTTGAAGAATTATTTCAGTAGTTATCATTCTCCTTTTTTGCAATTCCACGATTCCAAACGCTTCTAAGAAAATTTTCTTTTGAATTGGACTGCCAACATTCGTTAAGTTAAATTTTCGTTCCAACTTAGATAAATGTTCAACAAAGCGACTATTAATATCAGAATATTCTTGAAAATTTTCGAATCCTAATTCTCCGACAAAATTCTCTAAGTCTTTTGGATTTTGTACATTTTGACTTGCAGTTTGAAGTAATTGAAGCTTACTACCAATCTCTTTATTGGAGAGTTCATCTACAATAAAGAGCAAAATTTTCTTTTCTTGCTTAGATAATTTTTCTCTAATATCCTCAAACGAGTCATTTCCATCCATTTTCAAATATTTATCAGTAAGAAAATAATATTAGAAACTATCATAGTGACAATAATTGTCGCTATGATAGTTTCTATTTTGGCTGAATATACTTTTATACTGTATTGTCAAGATTCAGAGCTCACAAGCCTGTAAACCAAAGAGTAATAACTTATGTCTTGACTGAGAAACGACCACTAGGTCACACTGAAGAACAAATATTATCAAAAATTATGAGTGGTGCGTTTTTACCGTTGCCATCTGATCCATCCTTTTGCATCTTTTGCATTGACCATGTCGTAAGAATTTTCAGAAAGCTGAATTAGATAGTACCCACTTTCGTCGTATAGATAATTCCTTGACGCAATAACTGGCCCATCAGCCGGATAACCATCGCCCAATATTCCGAGCGGTGTAAATATTATCCGCCCATCAGTAGCAAATGTGGGGGCATTAACTGCGTCCCAATAATACAGAGATACTCCGTTATTTTGAAAAAACACGGGTGCAAATGCGTCATAATTTGATCCAAACTGAGGATAATAGATATAGAAATAATAAGTCCCCTCTCCTCTTGTTAACGAATTAACTTTGAAAGCATCATCCACACCATTGACATGAAATCCATCTACTGAAAGCCAGTAGCTATCTTCCGACAACGCCGTCTGATACCATCTTCTCGCAGCCGCCACATCTACTTTCAGCGGTTTCGCCGCATCCACAACTGTTACCTTAGAACCAGCCACTGTCACACCCAAAGATAATTTGGAAGCATCCCATGTTAAATCGGTAAAACCGTTGATCGTTTGCGAGCCATTTACAAAAGGCGTGATAAAGGCCACACCGGTAGAGCTGTAATAATATTCCGTCGTGAATGACTTCAATGTGGTACCGTCAAGCCAGTTTAAGGTGATCTTGCGTGCATTTTGGTTTACAGCAATTTCATAAGTCACTGCGCCAATGGTAACCCGTTTGAAATAGGTCAGGTATTTGGAAATATTGCTAAAAAGCAAACTTTTGGCTAATCCGCCGTTCCCATAAGCCGTGGCTTCTTCCTGTGTGGCTTTAATCAGTACAAGCTTGCTCTGGTTCTTCGTGCCGGTCAGCGTGATCCTGCCAGAATTCAGCGTATCTTTTTCAAAAGAAAATTCATAATCTGATTTAAGCCCTTCGCCGTCATTTCCGCCATTTACTCCCCCATCCGGATCCGCGAGCACGTGTAAATAGGAATACGTATCAAAAATCAGCGACGGCGTTTGCATGGCTTTCAGTCTGTAACTGCTTTCCTTGGCCGTAGCCGCAGATTCCGGGGCAAAATCGGAATACATCACCACGCGGTTTTTGTCATTGAATTTGAAATAAAAACTATAAACACCGCCGCCGCCGGGATAAATGATCCCCTTCCAGCCATAAGGTGCCTCCGCCAGTTCTTTCTGATAAGATGAAAGCGTTGCACTGATACGCTCATCCGCTGTTTGTTCAAAAACACCGTCATCTTCTTTACAAGACCAGAGACCCGTAAGAAGTAACAATAGCCAATAGGACAGATACTTATTTTTCATCTTAAAATATTTTGAACGAACAGTTTCTTATAACAATGGAATCAGCGCAGCCCTTGTTTTCTTTTGCAGGGCATAAAAGTCGATATTCCATGCCGTCTTATAATAATTCACCACCAAAGCTTCCTTACGTCTTAGTTTCGCCTGCGCGTCGGCCTGGCTTGTTCCATTCGGACTGAAACCTGCCGGAATATCGTTTATCATTTTATCCCAGCCTCCTTTACCTTCCACCAACATCATCGCGATTGTTTCTACGAAATCCTCATCGAAAGCTGAGCTTGCATACGATGTAATAAAACCGTCTCTCCTGGCCGTAGCATCCGAAACGTTGATCCAGTTTTGCCCCTGATACAGGCCCTTGCAAATGGTTTTGAACTCAACAGGATAAAACTTCGTCTGGTGAAGAATGTGCCCAAATTCATGTTGCAGCGTATGTGTCGATTGTTTCACATTATTGGAATCCCTCGATGCAACGTACCCCGCCATGCCCCGCACACGAAAATTGTTCACATCAAACAACACAATTTTTCTACCGCCTTCTGCCTGTCCTAAGATAACAGAGCCATCAGACAGATATTGTACACTGCCCGACATCACAAATGTTTTGGGCGAGTATTTATTAAAAAACACCTTTCCTGCCTGAACCACATAGGGATTTATCCAGGTGCTGATCACCGCTCTTGAAACGGGTAAAATCAATTCTTCTTTAGGAGGAACCAGCGTTTTTGTAACATCGCCAAACTCAAACTGGTCCCACTTGTACTGCATTCTGATATTGTAAGGCGCCAGCAAACTATCCTTTAACCAAAGGTCTATCGGCCCTTCCACCGGAACGGGCTCCTCGGGGATTTTACTGATATCAACGTCATCCTCACCGCAGGCACTCAGACCAACAGCGAGAACCATCAAGGAGAGGAAAGATTTAAGTGTTATTCTCGTTTTCATACTTTGAATATTTTCAGTTTAAACTACCCTGTTTTAACCAGCTTAAACTTTATCGCTTATTTAATTCCAAACCCGATAAAACGGCGGCTTGCGGCAACTGCAAAACCCGTCTCGGATCATCGCTGTTGACCGTAATCACCTGCCCCTCCGCTGTCGGATGCTCCACGTCAATACCGTAACGAAGAATATCGAACCAACGCATCCCTTCCTGTGTAAATTCCAGCCTTCTCAAATCAGCGATGGAGATCAGCAGACCCAATAGGTTATTCTGAGTGGTATTGCTAAGGCCGTAATAACTTCTGATTTTCGCAGCTGTTACAGCATGCGTCGCCGAGTTATAGTTTCTGATCCTTTTGCTCATGAACAAATTGATGTCCGCCAACGAAGCGGCCGAATTATTCAGATAAAGATTGGCTTCTGCACGATTGAAGAGCACTTCTTCGGTGGTGAACAAAGGAACCATCACATAAGTCATACCGATTTCTGCATTCACCGATTCCTTCACAAAATATTCCGTCAACTTGGGAATAAACAAATTTTCCTCACCCTGCGTATAAATAGGATAAGCCCAACCCGCAGAAGTACCCGTCAAACCACTGATCTGGTTAATCTCCGACCATTTGGAATTGGTAAGACCATAACGATACGACGGTGCGTATCTTCCAAACAATGAATTGGTTTCCACAAGGAGCAGGTTAGCATTTTCACTGGCCCGGGAATATCTTTTCCATATGGCATCGTAAGACAGCGTGATGTACTCCGTGTTCCATGGACGCAGATTGGAGGCAATATCGCCGCTCGGAAATACCTTGTTGGCATATTCAACCACTTTGGCATAATTTCTTTTGACCAGATAAAAGCGGGAAGCAAAAGCATTCGCCGCAGCCTGATTGAAGTGATATTTGGGAACCGTGTAAGAAAAATCAGCAATCAGCGGCAAGCCTTCCAACAGGTCTTTTTCAATCATTTCATACACGTAAGCCACCGTTTTACGCTCATATTTTTTCACGACAACATCTTCCGATTCAGTCACATAAGGAATCCCCGGATCAGAAGACGCAGTCGCGGGATCGTAAAATTTGGAATAAAAACTGACCAGCATAAAGTGCGCATAGGCTCTCGCTACCAAAGCTTCACCTTTTTGCGCGCTGAAACTGCCCGGGTTATCGGCTTTTGCAATAATTTCCAAGGCAAGATTGGTCGCTGCAATCGCGCGATAAGCCTGTGCCCAGTACATATCGGGCGCATCTTCCTTGTCAACGGGCGCATCGACTACCTCAAAAAGATAAGAACCCCGGTTAACGCGGTCGTCCTGCCCTCTGCCTTTGTCCGCGACATTATCACTCATCGATTCTCCGAACGTGACGTAACTACCCTGCGGATAAGCCGTGATCAAAAGCTGTGACACCTGTTCCGGTGTTTTGATATTGGCTCTGGTACTGTCCGGTTCGGTACTTAAAAAATCATTACAGCCCAGCACAAAAAACAAAGGCAGTAAAAGAAATATTCTGATTAGAAGTCTACTAATTTTCATATTCATTTCTTCAATTATATCGTAAACTTAAGAGCTACCGTAAACTGTTTTTGGATAGGCTGCGCTACCCCGCCCGTATTAAAGAACTCAGGATCCTGGCCTTTCAGCTTTTTGTCAGCATAAATCAGCCACGGATTGATTGCTGAAACCTGAACGGAAGCACTTGACATGCCCAGGCGTCTGATCGTCGCAACCGGCAGTTTGTAGGCCAGAGATACCGATTTCAAACGGATAAAATCTCCTTTCGCAACCCGCTGACTCGAATAGTTATAGGTGGTGTAAGGATAAGTTCCGGCCAGATACTGATTTCTCAATAAGTCAGGAATGGCAGGCATGTTCGTGATTTTCTCGTCTCCCGGCATTTCCCAACGATCGTTAAACTCCTTTGGCATGGCATCCAGATCGCTAAACGCAGGTCTGCTGGTGTTGCTTCCTTTGAAAAGTGGGTTCAAACGGATTTTGTTTCCAGCCTGTCCGGTAAGGAAAACATTAACCGTGAAGTCTTTATACGTAAAAGTATTGTTCAAACCACCGGTTAAGGGCGGATCAACCGGTCCTTCGTATTTCAGATACGTCGTGGTAAGGTCCTGAATATAAACGTCAGAGCTAAGTTCACCTTTTTCATTGATGTATGTCGGTACGCCGGTCTTAGGATCGAGCCCTCTGTAATCAACAGAGAAAAGCCCTCTTACCGGGTATCCCTGAATATTGGCACCTTCCGCCTTTACCATATCAAAAATACTCGGGATGTTATCCACATTTGTAATTTTGGTGTGGGCATAACCAGCGGTTAATCGTGAGCGCCATGACCAGTCCTTTGATTTATAAATAACTGCTTCTAATGACAAGTCAACTCCTTTGGACTGCATATCGGCATAGTTGGCGATTTTGAAGGTTTGTCCGCCAATACCTGACGTTCTGAAACGATCGATCAGATCAAAGCTGTTTCGTAAATACACATCGACCGTCAGGTTAAATCTGTTTGCCATTAAGCCCAGATCAAGTCCCAGGTTACCGCTGTAAAGTTTTTCCCAGGTTAACTCGGTATTCGCCAGCGATGCCAAATCGATTGCTGATTCTTTTTCGTCTGTATACGGACGGTTGGTGATCAAACTTTTAAGCAAAACCGCCGAGTTTGTTGCAGGACCTGTACTGGCCGTCAATCCATAACTTCCTCTTAATTTCGCATAACTAACCCATCCCAGATCTTTGATAAAGTTTTCCCGGTCCAGGTTCCAGGATCCCGCAACGGTCCAGGTAGGCAGCCAGCGTCCGATCGCCGATTTACCGAATCGGTTGGATCCGTCGTATCGGGCATAGGCGGTAAAGTTGTATTTGTCATCGAGTGTATAACCCAAACTCGCATAGAACGCGGCGAAACGGTCATAAGTCTTTTCCATTCCATAATACTGGAAATTACTTTCGATGGTCTGCTTCAAAATCCGGTAATCGACAAAAGGAACACCGCCCTGGTCATACTGATAACCATAACCTGTATTGTTGGCGTTTTGCCGGTTGGTGTATTTTATTTCCTGTCCTATCAAAGCATTCACAGCGTGTCGTTCTGCATAAACCTTATTGAAGCGAAAATTATTTCTGATGTTATAGAAACTCATTTCATCTTCATTACGATTATAAAAACCGCCGCGTGGCAACACAATGACCGGATATGCGTCAGGATCATCCGGATCGGTATATAAAAATTTGTTGGCTCTTGCGATGGTTGAAGTTTCGGCAGCGCGATATGCGTTCGCCATGTTCGAATTCTCTGTGATCTGATGCTCTCTGCCGGTTTTGATATAGCGTAAAGCACCCATGAAGTCATACTGGATACTCGGCGTGATTTTGTAGGTTAAATCACCCTGCAAACGAATATCAACCAGATTAAGATCAATGTGGTTGTTTTCCAGCTCGGTCAGGATATTGAACGGCGCAAAATTTCTTCTGAAATACTCCCGGTTTCCGTTTGCGTCAAAGGCCGTTAATACGCGACTGGTATTCAATGCATAACTGAAAGGGTTGATATCAAAATCACGGTCATAGGTCCCTTCCACCGGGTTGCTCTGACGTGTCAGAGAACCAGGCGCTTTTTGCTGACGAACGGACGACAAGGTCGAAAACCCAACCGACAACTTATCAGAAAACTTGTAGTTATTCCGGAAGTTAAGTGTGTATCGTTTTACCTTGTCTGCAACGGTCCAGCCGTTGTCACTTAAAAAACTGGTTGAAAAATAGGATTGAGACTTATCCGTTCCGAAGGAAACGCTTAGTGAATGCTCCTGAACAAAGTTATTTTTAAACAGGATATCGAACCAGTCGGTGTTGGCAGCAGCATAACGGGACAAAAACTTATTTTTGCCTTCCTGATTATTGACCACGCCAAATCCACCTTCATCATTACCGGCCAGCAATGTGTAATATTTCCCGTAAACACCGTAATCCGGTTTTTCCAGCACATTGGAATTCAAATACCCTTTTCTGCTCATTTCAACTAAAACAGACATCTGTTCCGCAGAATTCATGATGTTGAAATTACGGTAAGATGGTTTCAGCTGCGTACTGAAATTACCCGAATAACTTACGACAGGCTTTCCCGATTTTCCTTTTTTGGTGGTAATAACAATAACCCCGTTCATCGCCCGTGCACCGTACAAGGCCGCAGCGGCCGCATCTTTCAGGATATCAAAAGTTTCAATATCATTCGGGTTCAGACCTGCAACGGCTGATCCCAGCAGTGTAGTCGGGTCACCACTGGAAAGCTGATCGTTGGAGATATTAACGATATCTTCCAAAACCACCCCGTCCACAACCCAAAGCGGTTTATTATCTCCGTTGAGGGAAGTTGCACCACGGATACGGATTTTGGGAGCCGCGCCAAATGTTCCGGAAACGTTTTGAATGGATACACCAGCAGCACGCCCTTCGAGCATACGGCTTACATCAGGGAGCCCGTCGATACGCACGTCCTCGGTTTTCAGGGTAACGGCGGAACCTGTAAATTTATTTTTTTCAATTTGCTGAAAACCAGTAACGACCACATCCTGCAATCCTATCGCATCTTCTGAAAGTTCGATCGCTACGAACCTCGCGGCGGGTACTTCTTTGGAGAGAAAACCGATCATACTCACGACCAGTGTTGCACCTTCATTCACATCGGGTATCTGAAACTCTCCCTTTTCATTGGTAACCGTTCCCTTCGATAATCCCTTGACCCGTATCGTAGCACCGATTAGCACCTCGCCGGTTTTACTTTTCACGACACCGCGTACTTCAATATTTGCAGCTGAAGCCTGTGATGAGATAATGGTAAGAACTGTGCAAAAAAAAGTACTTAATAAGAACGCAAAGAATGGTCGAAAACCATTGATCCGATAAAAAATCCTCATATGTGAATGAAAGTAAAGTTCTTTATTAAATAGGTCTTCAACTTTAATGAATCCAATTATACACATAATCGGAATAAAAAACGAGATTTTTTTCGGCGGAGTCTATAATTGCCGACAGTATTATTTTGGCCAATAATATTTTCAAAATCGGTCAAAATACCGAATATGTACTAAATAAAGAGCTTAATTTGTACAATATCAGGAAATGCAGGGGCGGTAATACTTAAACTTACTAAAAAAAATTCTATCTGCAATAAAGATTCATCTGAACAAATACGGTGACTTAAACTTTCTGACGGTCGCGGAGCGCCAGCCCTATCAGTTCAGCAGTATTTTTCACATTGGCTTTTCTCATAATACTGGCTCTTTGATTGGCCACAGTATTGGAGCTGATCGCAAAATGTTCTGCAATATCCTTACTGCTCATGCCTTCGGTCAGGCATTGTAAAATCTGCTGTTCGCGGGGTGTCATTTTATTCCAGACAGAGGGCCCGCCGGGCATAACTTTCACCTCGGATTCTTCCTGTTCCTTTTGGGGCAGAATAAGATTGCGAATGATAATGGACGAGGCATTGGGGGGATAATAGAGTTCACCGGCAGCCACACTGCGGACCGCCCGCAATATTTCGTCCCTCCCGGTATCTTTCAGCAGATAACCGGCCGCTCCGCTTTTTACTGCCGAGAGAATATAGTCAGGATTGTTGTGCATACTGAAGACGAGTATGCGCAGGTGAGGGTGCACCGGCATGAGGGTTTTAATGGCATCCAACCCTGACATACGCGGCATTGTAAGATCCAGCAATATGACATCCGGATTACACGCTTTGACACTGTCCATCACTTCATCCCCATCGGATGCCTCACCCACGACGAGGATATCTTCCTCATCTTCCAGCAAAGTGATGATACCCTGCCTTACAACAGAATGATCGTCAACGATAAGTATACGTATTGGCATCTCGTTCAGATTTATGATTTACACAGGAATATTGATAACCAGTCTGGTACCTTTATCCACTTTGGAAATAATTTTCATTTCACCGTTGAGCAACTGCGTACGCGTCCGGATGTTGTCAATTCCGTTTCTGGTCAAAAAGGATCCGTTTTTATTTTTTAAATTACTAATTAAAAATCCTTTCCCATCATCTTCAATCTCCAAAAGAATCCGATTCATCTTTTGTTCTAATTTAATCTTTATATTATCCGATCCGGCGTGTTTAACTGCGTTATTGAGCCCTTCCTGTGCAATCCTATACAAGCCAATTTCCATCTTTTCATTAAGTTTAATCCTTTCGCTATCGCCTTCAAATTCAATCCGGATTCCCGACAAGTCTGCTGTTTGCTCACAAAGCACGCGAAGCGCAGCATTGAGCCCGAAATCACTCAGCACGGAAGGCATCAGATTAAAAGAAACCTGACGGGTCGTTTGTATGGTATCCTGAATTAAAGACACAAGCTTATCGAACCGAAACCGTTGTTTTTCGTCTGCAAACTGCACTTGTTTCAATTTTTCAGCATGTAATTTAAGGCCGGTCAGCATTTGTCCGATGCCGTCATGCAGTTCCAGTGCGAAACGTTTCCGCTCCTCCTCCTGCCCTTCTATCAAAGCCGACGTCCGGACCCGGTTTTCAGATAATTGCAGCTGATATTTCTCTTCTTCGCTCCTTATCAGGTCGTTCTGTGCGCGTAACAGTCGGCTATTGGTGATTTTCAGTTTGTCATTTGCCATTTTTATTGCGTCCTCGGATTCTGCCAGCAAACGAACAACCCGTCGTGTGGTGTTCACGACGGGTCTGAAAATTAATATCCCCTCGGCCAGAAGCACCAAAAGCGTAAGTACGTCCAGAATCCATTCGATCTGTTCCAGAATTCTGATCCGTCCATAGCTTTCCGAATCAAACTGAAACACGATGGCTTCCATTTGATTTAGAAATACCGGCTCGGTTGCGAGTATGATTTGAAGCGCTTTTTTCTTGTCACTATCCGAAACTCCTTCCCTGCTTACCAGGACAAGGTTTTGATATATCGTTTGAAAAACCGGTTCCAGTTTCCGGTACATTTCCTTGATCGAGTCGCTTTTCAGGACTACAAACTCACTCTCCATCTTGATCCTGCCGCGAAGCAGCTGCTCATGGCTCATTTTCCAGAGGGAAAGCAGGGAATCTATTTTGACGGAATCCACCGTTGGGATGCCTTCAGTGTGAAGAATGGCAAGTTTGGTCAGCCGCTGGCTTAACATCCGCTGGCGGCCGGCCACATTGACAACCCGACTGTCATGGTTGAGATTATTGATTGTCCTACGTATTAGAAAAAGCCCGCTAACAGTGAGAATGGCTACCAATGTAAGTGCCACAATGTAATAACGGGTGAGACGATCCGCAACCTGACTTTCGAGTTTCTCCATACTGTTTACAAACCGATGTATACCTGATTCTCCTTGATTAGAATAGGAAAGGTATTAATCTTATAGTCGTCATCGTTCAAACACTGGCCGTTTTTAAGAGAAAAAGTTTTTTTGTGGAACGGACAGGCCACTTTTGGCTCTTCGCCCTGGCTTCCGATCATCCCACGACCAATGGCCATTTGCTGACGGTGCGGACATTCGTTATCCGTTGCGTACCACTCTCCTCTGCGGGCAAAATTGAAGATCGCAATTTGCTTTCCTTCGATTAATGCGCAGCCGCCGCCATCCTCCGGAATATCTTCTACACTGCATGCTAAATGCCAAACGATTCTGTCTTTTGTATTTGTTGTTGGTTCCATGGTTTTTCTGATTTGATTGGTTTCCGATGCATTCACCCGGAATCGCCGGGCATTGCCGGGCGTTCACCCGGAGTCACCCGAACGTTCACCCAGAGTCACCGGGCGTTGCCCGGTGCTAAGGTATTACGGCCTTTCAGGCCTGGGGGTTTAAGCCCATTCTCTGGCTCGTTTTTGGGTACGTAATTCTTCAAATGCAACGGTCGGATCTTTGTCCGGCACGTTAACGAAATGATTGTAATGCTTACGTAGCTCAGGATTATCCACCACTTCTTTCCACTCACATTTGTAGTTATTGATCAGCGACTGCATTTCGTTTTCAAACTCTGCTGCCAACCCCAGAAGATCATCCACAACAACAGCTTTCAGGTAGGAAATACCCCCCTCCATCTTATTCAGCCAGGTGGCAGTTCTAGTCAGCGGATCCGCGGTTTTGATGTAGAACATCAGGAACCTGTCGATCAGCTTGATACATGTTTCCTTGTCCACATCAGAAGCAATCAATTGCGCATGCTGTGGTTTTGAACCTCCGTTCCCGCAAACGTATAAGTTCCAGCCTTTTTCAGTAGCGATGATACCGAAATCCTTGCTTTGTGCCTCCGCACATTCACGGATGCAGCCCGATACAGCCGACTTGAACTTATGCGGCGCCCGGATCCCTTTATATCTTTCCTCCACCTCGATGGCAAACGAAACAGAATCCTGCACACCAAAACGGCACCAGGTTGAACCTACGCAGCTTTTCACAGTCCGCAGCGCTTTTCCATAGGCGTGTCCACTTTCAAAACCTGCATCGATCAGTTCTTCCCAGATCAACGGCAGGTCATTGACATGCGCACCGAATAAGTCGATACGCTGGCCTCCGGTGATTTTCGTGTAAAGACCATATTTCTTGGCAACCTGCCCAATCACAATCAGTTTATCAGGCGTAATTTCACCGCCCGGAATACGCGGCACGACAGAATAGGTACCGCCTTTTTGAATGTTGGCCAGATAACGGTCGTTTGAATCCTGAATTGGCGCACGGTCTTTTGTCAAAACATTTTCATTCCAAAGACTTGCCAGGAGAGATGCTACAACCGGTTTACAAACCTCGCAGCCATCACCATGTCCAAATTCGTTCAACACCTCGCCATAAGTTCTCAGGCCATTCATTTTCACGAGATCAAGCAATTCCTGGCGTGAATGATCGAAATGCTCACAAACCACATTTCTCACATATTGGCCATTTTGCTTCATTACCCCCTGAATGATATCTTTCACCATCGGAATACAACCGCCGCAACCGGTTCCGGCTTTGCAGCATTTTTTCAGCGCATCAATCGTTGCGTGACCATTTTCGCCGATCTCATGACAAAGCATACCTTTCGTCACCGCTTCACAAGAGCAAATCAGCGCGTCATCAGGCAGACTCATCACGCCAGCACCAGCATCTTCCCCTCCTCTTGAACCTAGGATCAGGTCTTCTGAGTCAGGCGGAAGTATTGTTTTATTCTTACAGGTTTGCAGCAGCATGTTGTATTGCTCTGCGTCACCTACCAAAATTCCACCCAAAAGTTCTTTACCATCCGGCGACACATTTATTCTCTTATAAATGCCTTTCGCCTTATTTTCATAACGAATTGTCTTACAAGCCGGCTCTTCCACAAACGGATCTCCGAAACTCGCCACATCCGTTCCGATCAGTTTTAGTTTGGTAGACATATCGTACGGCAAAAATTCCTTTTCCGTACCCGTCAAAGCACCAGCAACCACGTCAGCCATTTCATAACCCGGCGCAATTAATCCGTAGATCATATGGTGGGCCAAAGCACATTCGCCGATTGCGAAGATGTACGGATCCGAAGTACGCAGTCCGTTATCCACCACAATCCCCCCGCGAGGATGCGTGTCCAGTCCGGCAATTTTAGCAAGCTCATCGCGGGGACGAATACCTGCTGAAATAACCAGCATATCCACATCCAGGAAGGAATTGTCGGCAAACTGCATTCCCTTAATAAAATCACCGCCAACAATCTCCTGCGTACTTTTAGCCAAATGAATATTCAAACCCAACGATTCCAGTTGACTTTGCAAAATCTTGGATCCGGCATCATCAATCTGCCTTGGCATCAAGCGTGAGGCAAATTCAACCACGTGCGCTTCTTCCAGGCCAAGATCAAGCAATGCTTTGGCCGCTTCCAGCCCCAGCAAACCGCCACCAAGCACAGCACCTCTTTTCGCCTTTTTAGCATACGCTTGAATCAACTCCAGGTCCTCTATAGTCCTGTATACAAAAACACCATCTTTTTCCACACCCGGAATAGACGGAACAAACGCACCGGAGCCTGTGACCATGACCAGATAGTCATAATGCACTACGTGTCCATGGTGAGACCTTACCAGTTTTTCTTCTCTGTCGATATCTACAACAGGGTCAGAAAGGAACAGCCTGATACCATTTTCAGCGTACCAATCCACACTGGCCATAGTAAGATCATCAGCAGTTTTACCAGCAAAATATTCACTAAGGTGAACGCGATCATAGGCTACACGAGGCTCTTCCCCAAAAACCGTCAGTGTAAATTCCTGATCATTTTTTTTCCTGGCTAGCAATTTCTCGCAGAATTTGTAGCCGACCATACCATTACCAATGACAATGATATGCGTGTTTGTGTTTGCTTTCATAGTTACAATTAACTATTAATTTTGAATAACCCTGTTGTTTTATTGTAATATTCCAATAATACCCCTTATTCACTACCAAATATTACATGTCAAAATTAAACTGTGTTTTTCTATTTTCCTAACTTTATATTCTATTAATGATCATTTTACACACTTATTTTTTGGCAAAAGTATTGTTTTATAAAATATTGCTGCTAATTTTGAACCAATAAATCAACATAGTTAACATTTACTATGTATAGTACATTTCTAATATTCACCAGAACATATATATAAGAGATGGAGCCGAAACTTACACTCGTGGGAGCAGGTCCGGGAAACGGAGAGTTGATCACCTTAAAAGGAATCAAGGTTTTAAAGACAGCCGATGTCGTTTTATATGACGAGCTGGTCAGCACCGAAACACTTGATTTCGCACCGGAGCAAGCGTTGAAAATATATGTAGGAAAAAAAGTAGGTGCGGCGTCATTTTCTCAGGACGAAATCAACGGACTAATCGTAAGACTGGCACGTAAACGCGGGCACGTAGTTCGTTTGAAAGGCGGAGATTCCTTTGTTTTCGGACGCGGACATGAAGAAATGGAGTATGCGCGTGATCATGATATTCCTTGCGAAGTTATTCCCGGCGTTTCGAGCTGCATCGCGGTACCGGCATCCCTGGAAATTCCTGTAACGAGAAGAGGTGTAAGTGAGAGCTTCTGGGTCATCACTGGCACTACGAGAAACGGTGAGTTATCTGATGATATGCGACTGGCGGCTCAATCTAAAGCAACAATCGTTGTTTTGATGGGCATGAACAAACTGAACGAAATTTGTGATCTGTATAAATATTTTGGACGTGGGCATTTACCGATGGCGGTAATTCAAAACGGCACACGCCCGGACGAGAAAAGCGTAATGGGCCAGGTTTGGGAAATGCCAAGACTGGTAAAAGAAAATAATCTGGGTACGCCGGCAATCATCGTACTTGGAGAGGTCGTAGGATTGCATCCATCTTATGCGGTGGAATATCTGCAGAGTATAAATCTGGCTTCCTAGCAAAAAAGCCGATCAGGTGTGGGGACACCAAATCGGCTAAGTATTATCCCAACAGGGCTATTCAAACTCAAGGGATATTGTTCATGTTTCAAATAAACAGATCAAATAAAATGGAAAAAAGAACATAAAGCAAATTCTAAAAAATTACTTGAACGCGCAACGTCGCCTTTAAGTCTGAATTAAGCCATTCCAATGGCACTGGTTATCTTTTTTCATTTTATCCAATGATCCAAATGAAAACAATTCGCTACCTCTTTATTGCCGGAGCAGCACTGGGAATCTCTGCACTTTTCTCGTCGGAAACGATGGCACAGCTGAGCATATCCGGACAACTCCGTACACGTTCCGAACTACTTTCCGGTCAGGGATCACCGCTTTCCAAAGGAAGTAAACCGGCATTTTTTACATCGCAACGCACGCGATTGAATGTGGGATACAAGGGATATCGCACACTGTTTTTCATTTCAGCGCAGGATGTAAGAGTCTGGGGACAGGATGCCTCCACCAACAACCGCGTTACCAATGCCGCTCAAAATGGTTTTATGTTGCATGAAGCCTGGGGAGAGATCAGTTTACTGGACACAAACCAGATCAAAACCGGTAAAGAATTTTCATTGAAAATCGGGCGCCAGGAATTGCTTTATGATGACAGCCGTTTACTTGGGAATCTGGACTGGCTACAACAGGCAAGAAGACATGACGCTGCTTTAATTAAATACAGCAACCAGGGTTTTACCGCACATTTCGGTTTTGCGTATAACCAGAACAGTGAGTTAAAAACAGGTACTTTGTACAACGGTGTACCCAATGGATATCCGGCAGGAACCAATGGAATCGGCACGATGTACAAGTCGATGCAGTTTGGTTATGCAAGTAAAAAACTAAAACAAGGTATCGTTTCATTGCTTATTTTAAAAGACGATTTTCAGAAATATACATTAACACAGACCGGTACGAAAAACCTTGAAAAAGGGGTAAACAGCAGAGTAACATTCGGCCCGTACCTGCAAACAAAACTTGGGAAAAGCTGGAATCTGACGGCAAGCGCGTACATGCAGCAGGGCAAGGATAAGGACGGAGCTAAACTTTCCGCCTATATGTATTCAGTGAAAGGAGTTTATGATGTAAATAAATTTATTTCAGTGGGCCCCGGTTTTGATTATACCTCAGGCAGCGGCACGGGAAGTACCAAAAATAAAACTTTTGACCCGCTATACGGAACGCCGCACAAGTTCTGGGGACAGATGGATTACTTCTACGCAGCCAACGGATTCGGAAAAGGTGGCTTATCCGACTTATACCTGACGAGCACAATCAAAACGTCACCCAAACTTTCGATACAGGCGGATCTTCACCAGTTTTCGAGCCCTTCGCAGGTTATTAATACCAAAGACGAAAAACTCAGCAGTAATTTTGGCGAGGAACTGGATATCATCGCCACTTTTAATTTAACAAAAACGATAAGTTTCCAGGGAGGATATTGCACATTTTTACCAACGAATTCACTGGCTCAGGTTAAGGGCGTAACCGATCCGCAGAAGATGGCCAACTGGGCCTATCTGATGATCAACATCAAACCTGATTTCCTTAAATAATCCGAATACCTCAAGAATTTGAATGCCGCATCACTCTTATTATAAAAGCCTCAAATCTCATTGAACTATGGAAACGACAAACAAACCGTTACAGAAACTAAATATTTTCAGTGTTAAAGGTGTTCAAATGAGAACCTTTCACCTGACCTGGATGGCATTTTTCCTTTGCTTTTTCGGATGGTTCGGATTGGCCCCTTTAATGACGGTAGTCAAAACCGATCTTGGACTAACGAAAGGACAAATCGGGAATATCATTATTGCATCCGTGGCGGCTACGGTTATTGCCCGGATCGCAATCGGAAAACTTTGCGACACCTGGGGGCCACGGAAAACTTACACCGCGCTGCTTGGAATCTGTTCCATCCCGGTTATGACCGTTGGTTTGGTTCATTCCTATGAAGGTTTTTTACTTTTCAGACTTGCCATCGGGGTGATCGGTGCTTCATTCGTCATTACCCAATACCATACTTCGGTCATGTTTGACAAGAAGATCGTAGGAACTGCCAACGCCGTTGCCGGTGGCTGGGGAAATTTGGGTGGCGGAGTTACCAACATGATTATGCCATTGGTTTTTGCAGGATTCGTAGGGGCAGGTTATTTGCCTGAGTCGGCATGGAGACTGGCTATGGTTGTACCGGGTGTTTTACTTCTGATTTTTGCTTTTGTTTATTATTTCTTCACAAAAGACACGCCGGCTGGAAACTTTGATGAACTGCCGGAATACAACCAGGCATCTGCTGTTAAAACAAAAGGGACCTTAACACTGGCGATGAAGGATCCACGTACCTGGGCACTTTTCCTTGCCTACGGCGCGTGTTTCGGAATCGAGATCACCTTTGATAACATTGCCGCTTTATACTTCTTTGAAAACTTTGACACCTCACTGGCAGTAGCAGGTATCCTTGCCGGAACATTTGGCTTTATGAACCTTTTTGCCCGGGCATTGGGAGGTATCGTGGCTGATAAAGTCGGCTTGAAATATGGAATGCTTGGAAAAGGCCGTCTGCTTGCGCTTTTGCTGGCTTTGGAAGGAATCGGTATCGCGTTGTTCGCACAGAGCGGCAGTCTGGTAATTGCAGTAGCGACCATGTTGTGTTTCGCAATGTTCCTGAAAATGGCCAATGGTGTTACTTATTCAATTGTTCCTTTTGTAAACCAGAAAGCGATCGGATCTGTGAGCGGAATCGTTGGGGCAGGTGGAAATGTTGGAGCAGTTTTGGCCGGCTTTCTTTTCAAATCAAGCTCAATCACTTATTCTCAGGCATTTGTATACATCGGCGTAGCGATCGCCTGTGTGGCAGCAATCGTAGCCTTAGTCAATTTTGACAAAATAAGAACAGCGGTACCCGAAGCCAATACGCTTGAAACGGCTAATTCATAATTCCATCAATAATCTTTTACGAGTATGAAAACTTCCTCTGATACCTATAAATCTACCTGTTGCTATTGCGGCGTGGGTTGCGGCGTAGTTGTAAAGAAGGAAGAGAACGGACGCCTGAGTCTGGAGGGAGACAAAGAACATCCCTCCAGCAAAGGAATGCTTTGTTCCAAAGGAATGAACCTGCACTATACAGTAATGGATCAGTCGGACCGGTTGTTGTACCCGCAAATGCGGCACAACCGGTCCATGCCATTACAACGCGTGTCGTGGGATGAAGCTTTGGAAAGAACTGCTGCCGTTTTTAAGACATTCATAAAAAAATTCGGCCCTGATTCGGTCGCTTTTTACGTTTCCGGACAATGCCTTACGGAGGAATATTATCTGGTAAACAAACTGATCAAAGGATTTATCGGCTCCAATAACATCGATACCAATTCCAGGCTTTGTATGAGTTCGGCGGTTGTCGGATATAAGCTGGCTCTTGGAGAGGACTGCGTGCCGGTTTGTTATGACGACATTGAAGAGGCTGATGTATTTTATGTAACGGGTGCAAACCCGGCCTGGTGTCATCCGATTTTGTGGAGACGCATCGAGGCACATAAAAATGCAAATCCGCATGTTAAAATTATTTGTGTAGATCCGCGCCGCACGGATACTGCACGCTCATCTGATCTTCATCTGGCGATCGTTCCGGGCACTGATATTGTTTTGAACAATGCCATCGGCCGGATATTGGTTGAGAAAAATTATATCAACCAGCAGTTTATTGAAGACCATACCGATGGTTATGCGCTTTTTAAGGAAAAAGTTTTTGAGAGAACAATACAGGAATCTGCTGAAATATGCGGTATAAATCCTGATGATATATATCTGGCTGCCGACTGGATCGGTCAGTCGAAGGGTTTCCTTTCCTTATGGACGATGGGGCTGAACCAGTCTGTGATTGGCGTTAACAAAAATCTTTCGTTGATTAACCTTCACCTGGTCACAGGCAAAATCGGCACACCAGGAAACGGACCATTTTCTTTAACCGGACAACCTAATGCCATGGGAGGCAGGGAAACCGGAGGACTCGCCAACATTCTTCCCGCGCACCGTGATGTGACCAACGCTACACACCGGGAAGAAATGGAGTCTTTCTGGAACGCACCGGTTAAGATTGCCCATAAACCTGGCTTCACGGCAACCGAAATGTTTGAAGCGCTGGCTGATGACCGCCTGAAAGCGATATGGGTTATTAATACCAACCCGTTGGTGAGTATGCCGGATATCAATGTGGCCGAGAAAGCATTGAAAAATGCACGTTTTGTCGTGGTGCAGGATATTTCAAATCTGGCTGACACGGTTCATTTTGCCGATGTTGTTTTACCTGCTGCTGCCTGGCTGGAAAAAGAAGGCACCATGACCAATGCAGAAAGACGCATTACCTATTTGCCAAAAGCTTTGGAAGCGCCGGGAGAGGCTTTGCCGGATTCGGAAATCATTTGGAAGTTCGCGCAAAAAATGGGTTTCGGGGAGGCCTTTAATTACAAAAACACTTCTGAGGTTTATGATGAATACAAACAAGTTACGACCAGCACCAATGTAGATGTAACCGGTGTTGATTATGACCTGTTAAAAAGCAACCGCAGTGTGCAATGGCCGCTTAGTACGCAAGACCTGCATACTGCGGCAGAAAATATTTCCAAAAATATAATCAGCACGGCCAATGCGGTCGGCACGAAACGGCTGTTTACGGATCACACATTTTACACGGCCAATAAACGTGCACAGATTTTCGCTGTTGCTGATGAAAATACTTCTGAACCAACGGATGAAAATTTTCCGCTGGTTTTGACCACAGGCCGTATCCGGGATCAGTGGCATACGATGACCAAAACGGGACGGGTTACCAAACTTAAACAACATATTCCACAACCATTTCTACAAATCCACCCAAAAGACGCAGAGGTAAGAAACATCAAAGAAGGTGCACTGGTGGTTGTAAAAGGCCGTCGCGGAGAAGTACGTGTTAAGGCACAACTAAGCGATGACGTTCGCCAAGGCCTGTGTTTCCTGCCTATGCACTGGGGGAAAATTCTGGGAAGCAATCTGGGCAGAGCCAATAACCTGACCAATAATCTGGTGGATCCTAAGTCCAAGGAACCGGATTTCAAGTTTTCGGCGGTTGAGGTTGAATTATATAAAAAAACTTTTGAAAAAATAATTGTTATCGGGGCTGGTTCGGCTGGCTTGGGTTTCATCAACGCCTATCGCACGCTTAATCAGGAAGATGAAATTCATGTCTTTTCAAAAGAGATATTCCCGTTCTACAACCGGGTACTTTTGCCGGACTACATCAGCGGCGAACAAACCTGGGAGCAACTTGTAAAACTGCGGGAAGATCAGTTTGCCGATTCGAACATTACCGTTCACAAAGGCATCAGCATCGCCCATATTGATAGAAAAAACAAAATTGTTACGGACAGCGAAGGGAATGAGCATACCTATGATAAATTAATCCTGGGTATGGGGAGCAAGGCATTTATGCCCAAAGGGGTACCTGAACTTCCAGGGATTTTCAATATGAGGTCGCGTTTTGATGCGGATAATCTTTTGCCATTCATCAATCAGGCAGATTCGCATGCTGTGATTGTCGGTGGAGGTATCCTTGGACTGGAATTGGCGGCTTCCTTCCGGAAAATTGATGTAAAAGTTACGGTAATCCAGCGCAGCGGCCGGTTAATGGAACGCCAGCTCGATCCGCTGGCCAGCGAACTTTTATACCAGGATCTGACAGACCGGGGAATCGAAATTTATTTTAATGATGAAGTTTCTACTTTCTACGGCAATAACAAGGTGGAAGGTATTTTGTTAAAATCGGGAAGAAAAATAAACTGTCAGGTTGTTGTTATGGCGATCGGAACGGTACCGACGATAGATCTGGCACGCGAGGCGGGCATTGAACACAAACGCGGCATTCTCGTCAATGACTACATGCAAACGTCTGACGAATCGATTTTCACAGCGGGAGAAATTGCGGAATGGCGCGGGCAAATGTGGGGCATTACGCTGGCTGCGGAACAACAGGCAGAGGTTGCGGCACATTTCATCGCCGGTGACATCGCTCAGCCTTACAAAGGCAGCGTTTCCATGAACATCCTGAAAATGGAGGGGTTACACATGAGCAGCATCGGCATGACGGAAACACCGGCAAATGATCCGACCTATGAGGAAATTGTATTCATTGATAAATCAAAACGTTATTACAAAAAATGTATCGTGCATCAGGACAGGCTGGTTGGTGCCATTCTGATCGGTGATAAAAATGAGTTCCTGGAATTCAGGGATTTGATAGCCAAAGGCACAGAGCTCTCTGAAAAACGCCTTCAACTATTGCGTGCAAGCCAAAAAGCAGATCCGATGGAAGGCAAGCTGGTTTGTTCATGTAATAATGTAGGACAGGGAAATCTGGAAAAGGCTATCAAGGGAGGGTGTAGCGATTTTCAAAAACTTTGTCAGCAAACCGGGGCCGGAACTGGTTGTGGTTCTTGTCGCCCCGAGGTGCGGGCAATTTTGGAACACATGAATTTGCTGGAAACGATATGAACGGCACCAATTCAACACCAATCCACCAATAGATGGGCGTTGCCCATCGCTAAGATATACCGCCCTTTCAGGGCTATGACATAATAATAATGAAAGCCCTGAAAGGGCGACATATCTTAGGATAGGGCAACGCCCTATTATTTAACCAATTATCGACACAATCATTGAATCAATCGCCAACGCATCATGAGAGATTATTACACCATAAAAATCAATCTACCGGGAGGCATCGTTTCACCGGGATATCTCAAAGACATTCTTACCGCCGCCTGGGAATCGGGTCTTCGGAAAGTACGATTTGGTGCCCGTCAGCAGCTGCTGATGACTGTTCATTATGAAGTTGTTCGTTTTCTTGAAAAAGATTTACAAAAACGGGGCGTTGGCTATGAACTAAATTCAGAGACATACCCCAACATTATAAGCTCTTACTGTGGTGAAGAAGTTTTCCGTACGGGGCAATGGCTTGGTGCAAACGAATACCATTCCGTACTGGACAGCTTCGATTATCAACCACTTTTAAAAGTCAACATTTCGGATTCCAACCAAAGTTTCACCCCGTTTTTCACCGGAAATCTGAACTTTGTTTCGTCTCCTGAACCGCATTTCTGGTATCTGTACATCCGATCTAAACAAAGCAATAACCTGTTCCGCTGGCCGGAATTGATATATACCAATGAAATTGGTCGTCTCGCAAAGATTACCGAGGACTGCATGCTCAATGAGGGATGCCAAAATCTCGAAACCCTCTACGATGCTGTAAAAAAGCAAACAGATTACATTTCCGTCCCGGCAACACAGGAACTGGAATTGCCTGCCTTTACCCTACCCTATTATGAGGGTTTCAACCGGTATGAGTCCAGAACATGGCTTGGGTTATACCGTCGGGACGAACTTTTTTCCGTGGAATTTTTAATTGACCTGTGCCTTTTATGCCTTAAAACACGTGTTGGGGAAATATGCGCCACTCCATGGAAATCACTGATTATCAAAGGAATTGAAGATATACATCGTAATGCATGGAGCAGTATTCTTGGCAAACACAACATCAATGTGCGCCACGCGGCCAACGAACTTGCCTGGCAAACAGAAGATCATAACGAAGACGGCACAATCCTGAAAGATTATCTGGTACGGTATGTCGAAAAAAATGACACCCGGACTTTCGGACTTTGTTTTGGCATCCAGACACGCGCCAAATCCGAGGTTTTTGGCTCTGTACTGATCCGAAAACGCCCGTTATTTCAAATTGCACAGTTATCCCTGTTCAGCGTATACGATTTATATTTTACCGAAAATTTCAACCCGAACAGCAGAAAACATATCCTCTTTCAAAAAGGATTGTTTAAAATCCATTTGCCGTGGCAACTGGAAAGGCTTTGCAGACAATACAACACCCGTAAAACCAGCGAAAACACCGAAGCATTTTTCCTTGAAAAGGATGAGGTAAAAAGCACTTCCCCTGCAACACTGACGGCGCATCAATGCCCGAACTGTATGACCATTTACCACCCGGAATACGGCGACATCCTGAATAACATTCCGCCAAAAACTTCCTTTGAGGCATTGCCCCAAACCTATTGCTGTCCTACTTGCGGCACCGAAAAAAATGAGCTGACAGAAATTCAGTTTCCGGCTGCTGTTTTAATTTAAACATGAAAGACAATGAAAACTGAAATCATCAATCCCTTTTTCTTCGATTTTGAAAGTGATTTTGTGGAATCACTTCGTTGCATACCCATGATTGTCCGTTACAAACTGGACACCTGCGGAATTAAATTAAAACTTCCCGAATGGGTCAAAATTAGCGTTGAAGAAAAAACACAGCTTGCTTATCTTCCATGTTACATGAACTCGGAAGTTGACCAGTATGGGAAGTATGTGAGCAAACTTGTCTGGAAATATGCAAACCACGAAGCCAGTCTATTGCCCAATGTTGACGATAGCTGGAACAACCTCAACGAGATTCCTCAGGAGATAGAAGAAAAATCAATCGAATGGAATTGTCCCGCGCCAACCTTAAAACAATGGATTGAATTGGACACTTTGCAAAGATTTGCCCTGGTTAAACTAAGCCGGTCCGGACATGAAGGGAAAAACTTCCCGAAAGCGTTAAGAGAATTTGGAATTATTCAATAATTCCAATCTGCAATATTATTCAGTAAATCACTTACCCACAGGCTTCTCAACCAAAACCGATGTAATCCGGTTTAACTCGTCCACTTTATAAGCAAAATCACCTTTCAACATATCTCTAACGGCTTTCAGCTGCTCCATAGCCGTTTCAAGATTATCAGGAAGTGCTTCATTCAAGACCTCTTTCAGCCTTTTCGCCA
Organism: Dyadobacter sp. LHD-138; assembly: GCF_030929615.1. Classification (GTDB taxonomy): domain Bacteria; phylum Bacteroidota; class Bacteroidia; order Cytophagales; family Spirosomataceae; genus Dyadobacter. The sequence goes on from NZ_JAVFVU010000008.1 coordinate 160,547, forward strand.
TTGTCGGCGACATGCCGTTGGTGGAAATTGCAACTTTTAAATTTCCTTTTCTCACGACTGACGAGAGATAAAAATCACAAAGGTCCGGTGTATCAGCCACATTGCAAAGCATATGTTTTGCTCGGGCAACGAATTTAATCCGCTTATTTTCTTCTTTGTCGTTTGTAGCGACAATCACAAGATCCTTTTCAGCAAGATCCGCATCTTCAAACTTTCGTTCTATTAAACGAATCCGGTTATTGTGCGCGGCAATTTCTCTGACTTCCTGCCTGATTTCAGGAGATACCAGCGTTACAGTCGCCTCCGGCGAATTATCCAAGACAGCCGTTATTTTTTCCAGCCCAACATAACCTCCGCCTACAATAAGTGTATGCAGGTTTTCAAGTTTCAGGAATATGGGAAAAAGATTATTCAAAATTTCAGTCGGTTACTGTTAAAGATTACCTGGAGAGTCACGGAGAAAAAATGAGGACCACGGAGTTTTTCTTATCAATAAAAAACGCTGTGGCTCTCTTCTGACCCCTGAGAAACGCTGCGTAACCTAAACACAAATTTACAAGATTAATGCCATATTCCGGATTAACTCTTTGATTTTATAACTATTCCAACAATTTGAATTTTTAGTATCTCTATCTTATCCGTACCTTTGCGGCATGATCGCGATTACGAACCTCAGTTATTATCTTGGCGACCGCGCACTGTACGATGGCGCGTCGCTTCATATTAAGCCAAAAATGAAAATTGGCCTTATCGGCCTTAACGGAACGGGTAAATCCACCCTGCTCCGCATGATCGATGGCGAATACCAGCCGGATGAAGGACGCATCTCTAAATCAGGAGATTGCTCGATTGGCTTTTTGAACCAGGATTTACTTTCTTACCAAAGTGATGATTCTATTCTTTCGGTAGCCATGCAGGCTTTCGAACGTCAAAATTTACTTCAGGTACAAATTGATAAAATTCTTCATGAAATGGAGCACAACTACCGCGACGAACTCGTGGATAAGCTGGCGAAAGTTCAGGATGAATTTGATGCATTGGATGGTTATACGATCCAATCAAAAGCAGAAGCAATTCTCGAAGGTCTTGGCTTTGTCACCGATGATTTGCACAGACCGCTAAGATTATTCTCAGGGGGATGGCGTATGCGCGTGATGCTGGCCAAATTGCTTTTGCAGAAACCTTCCTTGTTAATGCTTGATGAACCTACCAACCACTTGGACTTACCGTCTATTCAGTGGGTGGAAAAATATGTTCAGAGTTATGAAGGCGCCGTGATCGTGGTTTCTCACGACAGGGCTTTCCTTGACAATACCGTTGATACGATTGTTGAAGTTTCTGGCGGAAAATTGAATTTGTACTCCGGAAATTATTCTTACTATCTGGAAGAAAAAGCGCTGCGTAACGATATCCAACGTGGAGCTTTTGAAAACCAGCAAGCCAAAATTAAGCAGACCGAACGTTTTATCGAACGTTTTAAGGCCAAAGCAACAAAATCCAAGCAGGTACAGAGCCGGGTTAAGGCACTTGACAGAATGGAAGTTGTGGATGCTGTTGTGGACGAAAATGCAAAAGTTCATTTCCGTTTCCAGTTTACGACCCAGCCTGGCCGTCATGTTTTCCAGCTGGAAGATGCTTCTAAAGCCTATGGCGATAAAGTAATTCTGGACCATACGAGTATAACCATGGAACGCGGTGATAAAATTGCGTTAATCGGTGCGAACGGACGTGGTAAATCTACGGCTTTGCGCGTTGTTGCAGGTACCGAACCAATCGAAGGGAAAAGAAGACTGGGCCATAATGTCATGTTTACCTTCTACGCGCAGCACCAGCTGGAATCGCTGAACGTGAACCACAACCTTCTGGAAGAACTGAAATACGCCAATTCAACCAAAACAGAAACAGAATTACGTACCGTCCTGGGTTGTTTCCTTTTCTCTGGTGACGACGTATTCAAGAAAATCAAAGTACTTTCCGGAGGTGAAAAATCCCGTGTGGCATTGGCAAAAGTTTTGCTTTCCCAGGCTAACTTCCTGCTGCTCGATGAGCCTACCAACCACTTGGACATGCAGTCGGTGAATATTTTGATCCAGGCTTTGCAGCAGTATGAAGGTAGTTACATCGTAGTATCTCACGACAGGTATTTCGTAGAATCGATTGCCAATAAAATCTGGTATATCGAAGATCATCAGATCAAAGAATATCCCGGAACGTATGCTGAGTACGAAAGATGGGTTGAAGAACGTGGTTTGCAGTCGGCGGTAAGTGATAAAGCTACGGTGAGCAGTGCGCCGCCGCAGGTAAAGAGCAACCAGGCTTCCAACAATAACGGAAATGCTCAGAAGAACAACAAGAGCAAATCCGTTTCGTCAGAAGATGCTCAGAAATTGAAGAAAGTCAAAAAGCAGGTAGAAGAGCTGGAAGCGACCATCGATAATCTTGAGGCGAAAAAGTCGGAAACAGAAGCAAAACTAGCACAGCCGGCAATTTATAATGATTCTGCAAAACTTGCTGAATTGAACCGTTTTTACGCAGATGTAAAGAAAAAGCTGGAAGCAGCAACTGAATCGTGGGAAACTGCGATGATGGAGGTGGAGGAATTAGGTTAATAATCCTCTTTTCAATCGCCGGTACATATATAAAAAGCCATTTTAAGCGTAATGTTTAAAATGGCTTTTTGCTTAAAGCGCTATAAAAGCAAATCTTCCGTTTGTGCATAAATATCTGTCATGGACAATGTCAGACCGACAGTGGCCAATTCCAAAGAATCATGAAGCTGATACGCCTCTGACGCCAAAAACCAAAATCCTTCTTCGTTTTTCCGAAAAACTTCTGCCGAAAATGCGCGTGAATTAATCAAAACATATTCCTGAAGAGACGGGATACTACGATAAAAGTGAAACTTCTGCCCGCGATCATAAGCCTCTGTGCTTTCTGATAACACTTCAATAATGACAGACGGATTTAAAATCGTATCTTTTTTGTCATCCAGATATTGATTTTTGTCACAAACAATAATCAAATCAGGATAGGTATAAAGACCGGTATCGGGAATATGAATTCTTTGATCACTGGAATAGGTGCGGCACGATTTCCCTTTGAAAAAGCCCCCTATTTCGATTGACAAATTTTCCACAACACGGTTATGATTATGCCCGGCACCGGCCATCGCAAAAATCTCCCCCTTATAGTACTCGCTTTTATATTCTGCCTCGCGTTCCAGTTCAAGATATTCTCCGGCTGAATAATATTTTTGAGGTTGTGCTGTCATAATGTTTCGGTTCTACAACAAAAATAGTTAATTATGTTAAAAAACATCGTTGTCTTAAATACGTTGTCTTTGTATTAATGTTACATTTTGCCTTAAAACAATCTATGCGCCGTCTCTTCGTCATCCTGTTCAGTTTAACCTTTTTTATTTCCAATGCACAAAATACGGACGTGCGTCTGGATGATTTCATTTATACGGACGATATCAAAACTGTATTTTTATACCCGGGTATTGCGGACAAAGAAAACCCGACCCGGTTGATCGCGCCACCTGTTATCCCGATGCAAAGCAGTTTCCCGCTCGTGCTTGAATTTGATGATATGACGACCAATCTGTCAGGATTGCGCGCTAAAATAATTCATTGCAACGCCGATTGGACCAAGTCAAATCTGAATGACATCGAGTTTACTTATGAGTACAACGATTACCCGATTACCACCTATGAGCAGTCATTCAGTACCAAAGTAGCTTACACGCATTATCGCTTTGAAGTGCCTAAACTTAAACTCTCCGGAAATTATATTCTGGTGGTTTCTACCGACCGGGGCCGCAGAACGTTGCTGACCAGAAAATTCATGATCTATGATACCAAGGTTAACATCACGGCCCAGGCTCGTTTTTCACAGGGAATCCAGCAGCAGTTTTCCGACCAGCAAATCGATTTCAGCATTGACTATAAAGGCTACAACCTCATTTCACCGCAACAGGACCTAAAAGTTATTCTTCGAAAAAACTTCCGCTTCGACCAAACACGCTCCGGTTTTAAGCCGACCAATGTCAAGCCCTTTGACCAGATTCTCGAATACACCTTCTTTGACCTTGAAAATACATTTCCCGGCGGCAACGAATTCCGTTATTTTGATAGCCGAACCCTGTCTGGCCGTGGTTATGGCGTTTATGCGCTGGAACGTACGACTGAAAATACAAGCCTGACATTAACTCCCGACCGTTCACGTGCCGACAACGGTTATCTCCAAATTGAAGATTTAAACGGCCAGTATATTGTCGACCAAAAAGAGTCGGGACGAGGCAGTGTAGAGGGGGATTATACGCCGGTTTTGTTTACATTAAAAATCCCGGAAGATCCTGATGTGACGTTTTATGTAAACGGAGCCTTTAACCTCTGGCAGCTCAATGACCGCAACCGGATGGAATTTAATGCAGATACACAGGCTTACCAGGCCGATATTCTGATCAAACAAGGTGTTATCAACTACGAGTATACAGTGGTGAAAGGAAATCCGCCAAAAGCCGATGACGGATATGTGGAAGGCAACTATGGCGTTACCGAAAATGATTATGACATCCTGATCTATCACAGACCGCCAACCAGCAGATCTGACCTTTTGATCGGATATAAAACGATCGAGTGGAACAGAAGAAGATAAATTTCCTGTGATTGCAACTTTATATTTATTAGATTAGTGAATAATATTCATCAACAAATACAAATAATGTAAATCGCGGTACGTATGAAAACACATGCACCGGCATGGGATTTAACGCCAAACTTATATCTCACGAGGAATGAATCTGAAATTATCGACTGTTTGGTAGATCATCACGAAATGCCCGTTGAATTTGATGAAAATCACGTCATTTCCTTCTTTAATGATACCGACCTGCATCTGGTACTTTATTTTTCAAAACAGGAAGACAGAGGATTCCAAATGTATGTCATTAAGGATTTTTCGATTCACGTGGATGATATGATCCTGCTCCGGGAGCTTTTTGGCAGACTGATCACAGACGGATTCAGTGTTTTGGTATTGCAAAAAGCACAGTACCGGATTGATCACATCATTTCCATGTCCAAAACATTCAGGGCGATGCTGCATAAAGATTTAGCCGATCATTTTGAAGATAATTAATATCCGTGTAAAATCAGAAGGGCCGAATCAATCTTGACCCAGCCCTTCTGATTTTATATGCTTTTTGTCAATTACACATTGAAACGGAAGTGCATAATATCACCATCCACAACAACGTATTCTTTTCCTTCAACCGCCATTTTTCCAACTTCTTTCACACCAGCCTCTGATTTGTATTGCTCATAATCAGCCAGCTTGATCACTTCTGCACGGATAAATCCTTTTTCAAAATCAGTGTGAATTACACCCGCTGCCTGTGGCGCTTTCCAGCCTTTCACGATCGTCCAGGCCCGAACTTCCTTAACACCAGCAGTGAAATAAGTGATCAGGTTTAATAAAGCGTAAGAAGCCTTGATAAGTTTGGCCAAACCGGATTCCTTCAAACCATATTCTCCAAGGAACATTTCGTGCTCTTCTGCATCTTCAATTTCAGAGATCTGCGACTCAATGGCAGCACAAAGTACAATGACGTCCGCACCTTCATGTGCCACGGCTTCTCTCAATTTTTCAGAATATTCATTGCCTGAAAGCATCGATCCTTCGTCAACGTTCGCTACATAAAGTACCGGTTTGTCCGTCAATAATTTCAAATCACCAACAGCCGCTTCTTTCAGATCTGCGTCAGCAACGACAAGGCTCCGGGCATTTTTACCCGCTTCCAGTGTTGCTTTATATTGTTTCAAAAGTTCAAGTTCGGCTTTTGCCTTTGCATCGCCGGCCCTTGCGCCTTTTTCAGTTTTCTGCATTTTTTTCTCGACCGACTCAAGGTCCTTCAACTGCAATTCTGCATCGATGATTTCCTTGTCAAAAACAGGATCGACCTTTCCTTCCACGTGCACCACGTTTTCGTCCTGAAAACAACGCACAACGTGTACAATCGCGTCAACTTCACGGATATTGGCAAGGAACTTATTTCCCAGACCCGCACCCTGGCTTGCGCCTTTTACCAAACCGGCAATATCAACGAACTCCATGATCGTTGGTATCACTTTCTGCGGTTTTACCAATCCGATTAATACATCAATACGCTCATCCGGCACAGTTACGACGCCGACGTTTGGTTCGATGGTACAGAAAGGATAATTGGCAGCTTCGGCTTTACCGGTAGAAATAGCATTAAATAAAGTGGATTTCCCAACGTTCGGTAATCCAACAATTCCACATTGAAGGCTCATAAAAACTAAGACAAATGGGATGAGAAGACGATTTAAGCCATAATTCTCATCATAGTAAATGGTAAATGGCCGTACTTAAGTAGCAAGCCCTGATAATTTTTACGCAAAATTACCAATTAGCTGACAGAAAAACTAAAAGCCTTCGTCAATGATTGCGAAGGCTTCTCTTAAAAACGTAAAGTTTTCTTATTCCCACTTCAAATCTGATTCTCCAATCGCGTCTACTTCATCCGCTTTGGCCTCATATTGAGAAAAATCAACTTCTGGCATTAATTCTGTTTTCACGTGATCAACCGCATCTTTCAAAGCTTCTACAAACTTATCAAAGTCTTCTTTGTACAAAAACATCTTATGTTTCTCATACGTGAATCCCTCTCCCTGCGGATGACGCCGACTTTCGGTAATGGTTAGGTAGTAATCGTTGGATCGCGTAGAGCGAACATCGAAGAAGTAAGTCCGTTTTCCCGCCCTGACCCTTTTGGAGTAGATTTGCTCTCTGTCTTCCACTATGTTTAGTTTTTAATAGGTTTCCAAACGCTAAAATAGAAAGTTTATTGCTGCGAACAAAAAAACCAGAAGATATTAGCAAATCCTTAATGCCTCAAAAATTAAAACTTTATGCATTTATCTTGTACTTTATCAACATAACACAAGCATTTGTATGTTTATTCCGTTACATTTGAATAATATGCGGGACTGTGCGCCGGTGCTGCACCGCTATTATGGTAAAGAATAGGGCTCAACAAGTCCTGTTTATGTTCCACCTAAACGCTCAGATATGACTTATCATCGGATTCTGATTCTATTGTTTTTGTCCCTGGCCGGACTCCCTGATGCAAGCGCACAGATAAGCCTTGGCAAAACTGAAGTTGGTCGTGCTTCATTCTATTCAACTCGCTTTCATGGGCGAAAAACCTCCTTTGGAGAAGTTCACAAGAGCACGGAACTCTCCGCCGCCCATCGCACGCTGCCACTCAACACCATGCTGGAGATCACAAACCTGTCTAATAATCAAAAAGTTATCGTTCGGGTCAATGACCGCGGACCTTATTCCAAAAACAGAATGGTTGACATCAGTAAAGAAGCAGCCCGTGTAATTGGAATTATTTCAAATGGCGTTGCCAACGTATCCATGCGGATCGTGGGTATGGAAGGAATGGTGATGCTCGACACCAATGAAGAGGTAGATCACAAAGCCGGTAAGATTATTTCGATGCGTACTAAAGATTAACGCCGTTTTTAAAACTGTATGAATAACAGACAGCTGGATTTAGCAAAAATAAGAGAATTTGGTAACCTGGAATTCCTGGCTAAACAGCTGGTTGAAGGCTTTATAACCGGGCTTCACAAATCTCCTTTCCATGGTTTTTCCGTAGAATTTGCCGAACACCAATTGTATAATACCGGTGAATCGACAAGAAATATTGACTGGAAAGTTTTTGCAAAAACAGACAGATTGTATGTAAAACGTTACGAGGAAGAGACTAATCTTCGCTGTCACATATTGCTGGACACCTCGTCTTCCATGTATTATCCGGAAGAAAGTTATGGCAAAATGACGTTCAGCCTGATGGCTGCGGCAAGCCTTACCTATCTTTTACAAAGACAAAAAGATGCCGTCAGCCTGTGTACATTTTCAGACGCCGTTGAAATGCAGACTGCGGTAAAATCCACGCCCTCGCATGTGCACAAGATCATGCAGGAACTGAATGTACTTTTACAGAAGAGTCGTCCGCTGCAAAAAACTTCAGTTGCGAGCGTCCTCCATCAGCTGGCGGAGAAAATCCATAAACGTTCGCTGGTTGTTATTTTCAGCGATATGTTTGACAATATTGAAGAGGCTGATCAGATATTTTCGGCACTGCAACATTTACGGCACAACCTGCATGAGGTTCTTCTGTTTCATGTAACGGATAAAAAAACAGAAGAAGCTTTTGCTTTTGAAAATCGTCCATACGAGTTCATTGACCTTGAATCGGGAGAAAAAATAAAAGTGCAGCCCGAGCAGGTACGCGAATCCTACCAGAAATTTGTCGGTGAGTTTTATCAGAAACTTAAACTGAAATGCGGCCAGTATAAAATCGATTTCATCGAGGCCGATATTGCCAAAGGTTTCGATCCTGTTTTGATGGCCTATTTAGTGAAGCATTCGAAAATGAGGTAATTTTTGTAGAAATTTACGGATCAAATCCTATACGTCCGGTCTGGCGGATAATTTCTATGAATCAACTTTCCTCATTTTATCTATTCCTGATTCTATCCATTACGTTTGTTGGCTGCCATTCGGCAAAAAAATCACTTAAGCGTAGCGATTTTGATGATTCCGTTTTTCGCGCAGCAGATAAATTAAAAAGCACCCCAACCCACAGCGCATCGCTGGAAATCTTAAAACAAGCCTTTCCAAGCGCTGTCGCCCAGCACCGGGACGATATTACCCGAAATGAAACGGCTCCTGATTTGCCAAAATGGGAGCTACTGATGGCGTCTTATCAAAAACTGAATAAACTTTATGATGCCGTAAAAACCTGTCCGGTCTGCATGAAGGCAGTCGACGCCAGGAACTATTATGAAGAGGAAAGAAATACACGTCAAAAAGCCGTTGAAACACATTATGCGGAAGGCGTAAAGTTTTTATCGCTGGGCGACCGGCAAAATGCGCGCACTGCTTACGATCATTTCGAAAGAGTCAATGAACTAAGCCCCGATTATAATGACATTCAACGCAGATTAGATGTTTCCTACAACATCGCGTCTTTCAAAGTTGTGGTTGAACAGGTTTTGGTTACTTCAAAAATGTACCAGCTCAGCAACGTTTATTTTCAAGATCGTATTAATGATTTTCTGAAAACCAATCAGCGGATCAACAAGTTTGTACAGTTCTACACACCTGATGAAGCAGCTAACAGTAAACTAAAACCAGACCATGTTATTACCCTTCAATTTGATGATTTTGTCGTCGGGCAAACGCTGATAGAAAAAAATACCGAGACAGTTACCAGCAAGGACAGCGTGAAAGTCGGTGAGAAAACCGTGACCCGAAAAAAGGTTGAGTTTTACGACAAGGTAAAGGCTAAACTTACAAAAAACCGAAAAACAGTCCATTCCAGCGGTTTACTCGATATGCGTATTGTGGATTTTAAAACCAGACAGCAGGTTAATCAGGAAAAATTCAGCGGCGAATACAACTGGGTTTGTGAATGGGCAAATTTCAACGGCGACGAACGTGCCCTTACCGCAGCGCAACTAAGAATGTGTAAAAGCCAGGAATTATTACCGCCTGACCCGCAACAGCTTTTCGTTGAGTTCAGTAAACCGATTTATGATCGGCTGACAGATAGGCTGCGGAGTTTTTATGTGAAGTATTAATAGGTTTCAAAAATCTGCAATCCATACCATATCTCCATAGGAGAACCCTGTTTATAGGAAACATATCATATGACAAAACTGGCTCCATCGGAGCCTCCTGGCAATGATCAGGAAACTCTGATGGAGTTGTCTTTCGTAACTAAACGAGCTGGCTAGAAACAGGGTGCCCCTAAACGGGCATTCCTTCCGCTTTACACTTCGATGATTGAATTCGCACCACTTATCAAAAATATCCGTGCGTATCTACGCTACCATATTTTAGTGCAATTTCCAGTCTTTTCGTCATAAACACCCCTCCCGTCGCCATGATACTCACCGTATTGTCGCCCTTCTTCAAAAACTTAGCCGGAACGATAAAAGCATACATTTGCTCGCCTTCCTGCAAACCTTTTTGGCGGTCGAATTGTGCGGGATAATCTGCTTTTTGAATTGCCAGACGATTTCCGTTTATTTCTACATCGAATGGAGCTTTACGATCGTTTCTGATAAATAAGATTGCTTCCTCAGGGTTGACGGTTTCTACATCATCTCCTACAAAAATGGAGGCGTTGCTCTTTTTTCCTCTTCCACATCCCATGGGCAGATCGGCTACTTGCAATACGCGGTAGGCAGGCGTCGTACCGTCGGATGCACAGAAAATTTTGTTCCGGCTCTCCAAAGTTTTGAGAGAACCTATTTCTTTCAACAAAGACGGCACTGCGTATCTACACGATAAACCTCCTTCTGTCGCGACTATTTTTTCTTTATTGATGCGCTTATAGAAGTCGAAATAGTAATTAAATAAATGAATTCCATCTCCCTGATTTAGTAAATGAGAAGCCATGCCTTTATACATGCCATGCGTATAAAATTCATAGGGCGTGTACCCACCGGAATCGATCGTTCCATATACGGGAATCTTGGGGTTCTTTAAATCTGTCTTAAATTTCGCAACAGGGGTAGCCGTTTCACCAGGCCAGTGTGCACCGATGGAAATAAAGTCAATAAGTCCCATAGATACCCATTTTTTCACATCCAAACCTTTTTGCAGGCACCCTTCAATGGTAATAGGAACCCGAACCGATAGCGTCAAACGCTTGCCTCTCTTTTTCCCTTCGACGTCGAGTTTCAGACGAATATTCTGGATCATTTCTGTGATGAGGTGTGCATTTTCACTGGCTTCCTCAGGTTTAAAAAAAACAGCGAACCTCATAAAATCTAAATCAAATCCATCAATCATGTCATACTTTTCGATCTGCTCGTGAATGAGATTTAACTTATATTGTCGTACTTCTGCATGCTTGAAATTCAAAGCATTGCTGCTGTTGTAGCCTTGGGAGTCTTTTCCAAGCCAAAACTGCGGGTTTTGAATCCAGAAGTCAGGATAAACCCATGCGCAAAATTGTGTACTGTCAGCAAAGTGCAGATCATTCATACGGAAAGTAACGATGGCCTCAAGCCCATTTTTCTTCGCGCGTGTTAAAGAAGCTGCAATCACATCGGTTCCTTCCACCTCCAGATTTTTGATGTTCCGATGGTATTTTTTCCAGACCGCTACTGTTTCCGGCTTGCTGTTACAGGCTACTTTCCCTTCCAAATCATCACAAAATGTTCGGGCATATTTGGACTTATAGTATACAAAATCGCTGCCCGTATTCATCATGAATGTGGTAACCTGTGTACTAGAAACCATGTCTACGTAGTTGTTAATATCTGACACAGCGAGCGGTTTGTCCAGATCAAACCAATTATTGCTTAATGCATCTGTACCATCATTGTTATGAATAATTCTGAATTGAGGTGATTTCTTGGCAGGGGGTGTTGAAAAACCAGATTGGCAGAAAGCTATTATTAAACACGAAAGTAGTTTAAATTTCATAGGGTAGGAAGGTGTTTTGAATTGGAATAAAAGAGAATCGAAGTACTTTGTACTTCCGAAGCAAACATAGTTAAAAGAAAGATAAATTCACCAAGCCGACCGATTCTCAATAGGGTTTAATGAAAAGAGGGAAATCAATTAAAAGCCTGTTTCTATGTTAAAAAAATCAAATCAATCGGATACATCCCATCGGAGATCCTTATTTATAGAAAATAGTTAAAATAACGAAACTGGCTCCTTCGGAGCCTCCTGTCGGGATCGGGAAACTCCGAAGGAGTTGTGTCGCAAAATCAAACCAGCTAACTAGAAACAGGGAGCCCATCAATAGGCATTACACAGCATTTTCTGAATCTCCTTACTTATTCAAAAACAACTCCATAAAAAGCTGATCCAAATGCGCAACCATCACCACTTCAATTTTCGCGTCCTTAACATCCAGCCCCTTTCCGTTATACTTTGAGATGTAAATCTTCTTAAAACCAAGTTTTGCCGCTTCTGAAATCCGGCTTTCGATTCGATTTACGGCCCGTACTTCCCCGCCAAGCCCGACCTCTGCCGCAAAACAGACCGACGGCGGAATAAACGAATCTTCATAAGAAGACACAATCGAAGCGACTACGGATAGGTCAATGGCCGGATCTTCAACCCGTAACCCGCCGGCTACATTTAAAAATACATCCTGAACACCCAACCTGAAACCGCCGCGTTTTTCCAGCACCGCCAAAAGCATCTGTAACCTTTTGGCATCAAAACCCGTCCCGCTTCGCTGTGGTGTTCCATAGGTAGAAACGCTGACAAGCGACTGAATTTCAATCAAAAGCGGGCGATTCCCTTCCATCATCGAACCAATGGAAATTCCGCTAATCGGTTCATCACGCTGGGAAATAAGTATCTCCGAAGGATTGCTAACCTGGCGTAGTCCGGCTGCATGCATTTCATAAATACCTAATTCCGAAGTACTTCCGAAACGATTTTTTACCGTTCTTAAAATTCGGTAGGTGGTATGTCGGTCCCCTTCAAATTGTAAAACCGTGTCCACCATATGCTCCAGCACTTTCGGCCCCGCCAGTGAACCGTCTTTGGTAATGTGCCCGATCAGAAACACGGGAACACCGGTTTCCTTGGCATACTTCATAAATTCCGCTGTACATTCCCGAACCTGCGAAACGCTTCCCGCTCCCGATTCAATGTACGCCGACTGCATGGTCTGTATCGAATCGATGATCAGGATTTCAGGTTGAAAATCTTCAATCTGCCTGAAAATATTGGTCGTATGTGTTTCTGTAAGGATAAAACAGTTGTCACTTTTCGAAGACATCCGTTCCGCACGCATCTTGATCTGCTGCTCAGACTCTTCGCCTGAAACATACAAAACCTTTTTCTTCGTAAGCGTCAGCGCAATTTGCAGCATCAGCGTCGACTTCCCGATCCCGGGTTCCCCTCCGATCAGCACCAGCGATCCCTGCACAATCCCTCCGCCCAAAACACGATTTAATTCACCATCATCGGTAATAATTCTCGGTTCGTTCGCGTATTCGATCTCGGCAATGGCCTTTGGTTTACTGGCAAGGTTAATCGCTTTCCAGGACACCGTCGTTTTTTTATCCTCTTTTTCGATCACTTCCTGCACCATGGTATTCCACTCTCCGCAAGAAGGACACCGACCAACCCATTTGGGCGAATTGTATCCGCATTCCTGACAAAAATATGCTGTTTTGGCTTTGGCCATAAGGGGTTTCTCTTAGTTTGTTGTCGTATAAGTTGTTATATTATTGTCTTCTAAATCTTGCCAAAGATGCAAACCTTTTCCACGTTAAATCAAAAAACAGTAGATTTACGTACCGTTTTTTATATCCAGACGTTATCAATCGGATTTAGTCATCAACAATTATTCCGTATGAACGTATTCAAGACAACAATTTTCGCGGGCCTTTTATTCCTGACCACAGTAATTTCTGCGCAGGCTCAGTCGAAGGGTTTCGCTTTTGGTTTAAAGGGCGGTGTCAATTTATCCCGTTTGACGATGGGAAATGTTTTGACGACCCGCTACGACGACAACGGGAACGCCTATCTGAAATATGACGGTTCCGAGGTCAGAGATAATCTTAAACAAAGTTTTGACACAAAAACCGGCTGGGTTGGAGGTGCCTGGATGCGATTTGGACGCACGATATTTGTGCAGCCCGAGGTTTTGGTTTCTACAAAGGGAGGATCTTTTAATATTATCCCCGATGGCTCCACTACTGCGGAGACTGTAAAAATCAAGTACAGCAACATTGATGTACCCTTGCTTATCGGATTAAAAGGCGGGCCGATCCGTATTTTAGCCGGGCCGTTATTTTCTTTTCGCGTTGGAGATAATCAGAAGCTGAGTGATGCATTCAAGCAGTATTCCTCGAACCGGGATAACGCTTTATCAAATGCAGTCGTTGGTTATCAGTTTGGTGCAGGACTTGATCTGGGGAGTTTTAGTCTTGATGTCCGCAAAGAAGGTACTTTTACGGATCTTGCCACCTTTAAATTAAATGGCAAACCAATTGAGGGAAGCAATGCAACGGTACGCCAGAAAGTAACTTCATGGCAGGTAACGCTGGGCCTTAAACTATTTTAGATTGACTAGACAACAAAACATGCAGCCGTCGATCTGGCGATGGCTGCTGTCCTTATGAATAACCCACTAATTTTTACCTAGTAAATATTTTATCGATAGAATATGTGTTTCGTGTCAGGCACTGATACGACGGTTGGCATGATCAAGAATGCCGGTTATTTCTTTGATTTTTCTACGGGATACAATCACTTCTTTACCGCAGGCCATTTTTAGCATACGATCATCCTCCATGCGTTCTACAACGTAATTCGAATTAACCAGATACGATTTATGAACTCTGATAAAATTGTTTGCCAATAGCTCCGCAAGCGATTTTAACGTTTTCGAAACCAAATATCTTTTACCGGCATTGGTATAGATAAAAGTATAATTCCCTTCTCCTTCCAAAAATGTAATAATGTCAGGGGTAAGAAATATCGTTCTGCCCATAGACTGAACTGAAATGTGAACTGTCCTGTCAGCCGATGCATTGTCCGACAATGTTTGATGAGTAAAGTTTCCTAAAGTTTTCATAATGATGTTTTGGGGCTGGTTTTCCGACGTTGTTTTGTGATTCAAATGTAGATGGAATATTCATGTAAATAAAGTACCCATAATTAGGTATTTTAACACAAGTAACTGAATAACATAGAGTTAAATCAATACTTAGAAATGAAATGACGTAACTGACCTTATCAAAACACGTAATTTTACCTAGTATACAAAACATCCAAAACGGGCTCTTTTTTAGGTTAAATTTTATACTCTTAAAAAATCTCAGCTCAGGCCGCGTAACTTTATCTATCTTTGCAGCAGTTTTCACACCAATATCGCCTGTTCGATAGCTGGTTTAGAAGAAATAGAAATTAGTGGAACACGGCAGTTGGCAGCCAGCAATCTGGTTCCGATTACGGTTCTTTACAACCAATAAAATTTATGATTACTGATCGGGTAAAGGAATTACTCCAAGAAATTGAAATAAGCCAGGTTGACAATAAAGAACAACTTGAAGCATTTCGTTTACGGTACATTAGCAAGAAAGGCGTTGTTACCGAATTATTTGACGGGCTTAAAAACATTCCTCAGGAAGATCGCCGTGCCGTTGGACAGGAATTAAATACATTAAAAAATCTTGCTCAGTCCCGTTTTCAGGATTTTACGACAAAACTGGAAGAGGTTTCCGATAACAATGAAGGCAGCCAGATTGACCTGACTTTACCCGTTGCGCCTAACCTTCAGGGCAGTATCCATCCTCTTACCATTGTTCGCCGCAGAATTATTGAGATTTTCGAACGTATGGGATTCAATGTTTCTTACGGACCGGAAATCGAGACGGACTGGTACAATTTCGGCGCGCTTAATTTTGCTGATAACCACCCGGCGCGTGAAATGCAGGATACTTTCTTTATTTCAAAAGGAGAAGGTGCCGTAAAGGATGATGTGCTGCTAAGAACGCATACTTCCAATGTTCAGGTGCGTTTGATGGAAAGACAAAAACCGCCGATCCGTTCGATCATGCCGGGACGTGTCTTCCGTAATGAAGCGATTTCGGCGCGTGCGCACTGTGTATTTCATCAGGTAGAAGGACTTTATGTCGACCGCAATGTTAGCTTCAAGGATTTAAAAGATACACTGCTTCACTTTGCCAAGGAGATGTTTGGTAAAGATTCCAAGATCCGTCTGCGTCCTTCGTATTTCCCTTTCACAGAACCCAGCGCGGAAATCGACGTAAGCTGCTTTATATGTAAAGGAAAAGGCTGTAACATTTGCAAGCACAGCGGCTGGGTAGAAATTGCAGGTTCAGGTATGGTTGACCCCGCTGTTTTGGAAAATGCAGGCATTGATGGTGAAAAATTTACCGGTTTCGCATTTGGCATGGGCATCGAGCGTATTACGATGCTGCGTTACGGAATCAGTGATTTAAGATTATTTACAGAAAACGATGTGCGGTTCCTAAGACAATTCGAAGGCGCCTGATAGCAATCTTTAACCTGATTTTTAATCATAATCTCAGGCAAACATTGAACGCATATAAAATCCGGTTTTCCAGTGGAATTAATTTCCAATCTGGCAAATCGGATTTTTTTCAAAATCTCGTTTCGAGGTAATAAGGTAACATTCTCTTCCAGGCCCACCAGTCATGGGGTATATCTTCCCCCCAGATATCCAGTTCATGGGGTACATTTTTAGCGTTTAAAATATCAGATATCTGCCTGGAACACCCCGGATGTTCATGCGCTCCCGACCCGGTAACAAAATGAATATGTCTGCTTTCCCTGTAAAGCGACAGTTGCCACTCGGCTTTTAATTGCGACAGATATTGAATGGGCGAATTGAAATACACATTGTCATCATAATATCCATCTGTATATGCGCTTAAATCGTAACAACCACTCATGCCAACCACGCCGTGGATAGCATCAGGATAACGAAAAAATAAATTGGCCGCATGAAAGGCGCCAAGAGACGCACCACCGGTTATAATCTGATTTTTCTGACTGGTTGTGTCTTTTATAAAAGGAATGACTTCCCGGATCACATAATCATTAAAATGCTGATGGCGCATCGCCTTGTCATATCCATTCATATGGGGATTGAGCCAGCTTTCTCCATTGATACTGCTGATGCAATAAACCTTTACCTTTCCCGAATTGATGTAAGGGGCTATACTTTCGATAAGTCCGTTTTGTTCGTATTCGAGATAATCCGACGCCGCAGTGGGAATTAATAACAAAGCAAATCCATAATGGCCATAAACCGCGATATCCAGCGGTTTATTAAGCGAAGGGCTGTACCAGCTGGCTACTTCACGTTGCATCTCGTTTTAATTTAAAGTTGATAAAGTTCCGGACAACCTGCCCTACCATCAAGACCAACATTAAAAAATTGATGCCAGTCCGCCATAATCCAGTGCTGGCATCAATTTTTTTAAACGACTCGAAAAAAAACGGACCGATCCTTAATATAAAACCCAGGTATCTTTTCCTCCGCCACCCTGCGACGAATTCACGACCAGCGATCCCTTTCGCAAGGCAACACGGGTAAGTCCGCCCGGAATCACACTGATTTCATCACCATATAAAATATACGGACGAAGGTCAACGTGGCGCCCTTCTGCATGTCCATCAACCATACAGGGAACCCTCGAAAGCGAAATTGTCGGCTGCGCGACATAATTACGCGGGTTATCCCGTATTTTTTGTCTGAAAATCTCATGTTCTTCCGGCGTCGCTTTAGGCCCGATCATCATCCCGTATCCACCAGCCTCATTGGCTTCCTTCACGACAAGATCATGGATATTTGCTAAAACGTACTCAAAATCGTCCGGTTCACGGCAGATGTATGTTTTTACATTGGGAATAATTGCTTCTTCCTTAAGATAATACTCAATGATGCGCGGCACATACGCATAAACCACTTTGTCATCAGCCACACCCGTGCCCGGTGCATTCGCCAAGGCGACACGTCCTTTCTTATACACTTCAAAAATACCCGGAATACCAATCAATGAATCCAGATTAAAGGCTTCCGGATCCAGGAATGTGTCATCAATACGACGATAAATCACATCGACGATCTGAAGACCGCTCGTTGTACGCATCTTCACATAACCATCCGACACGACAAGATCCCGGGCATCCACAAGCTCTACCCCCATTTGCTGTGCCAGATACGAGTGCTCAAAATACGCCGAGTTGTAAATTCCCGGTGTCAGAACCGCTACCGTTGGATTTGGTCTGTCCGCCAGGTGCTGAAGCATTTGCAAAAGCCGGGTCGGATAATCCGAAACCGGCCGGACACCGGTACGCGCCAACACATCCGGAAAAATCTGTTTGGACAGCTCCCGGTTTTCAATCATATAAGAAACCCCGGAAGGACAACGCAAATTATCTTCCAAAACCATAAAAGTTCCGTCATCCCCTTTGATCAAGTCGGTTCCCGTAATATGGCACCAAATACCTTTCGGCGGATTAAGCCCGATGCAAGGTTTAAGAAAACACTTGCTGGATTCAATCAGATCCCTGGGCACAACACCGTCATTTAATATATTCTGCTCATTATACACGTCATGGATAAACATGTTCAGCGCTTTGATACGCTGCTTAAGTCCTTTTTCAAGCCATTCCCATTCTGCATTTGGGAGTACGCGCGGTATGATATCTATCGGCATAATCCGTTCTGTACCTTCCCCTTCCGAATACACATTGAAAGTTATTCCCATCGAAAGCAAAGCCCGTTCTGTTGCCAGCTGTCTGTTGGTAAGATCCTCGTTGGTTAAATTTTCAAATTTATTTTTTAGATGCTCATATCCCGGACGAATTTGTCCATCGGGCGTAAACATCTCATCGAAGAAATCCTCGCATTGATAATCAGAGAATGAAAAATTCATACAATACAAAATTTGAATAAGTATATTTCTAGTATTTACAAAACAATATATGGCATATGTTTCAATTTGCAAAATATTCACACAACATATTGCAACAGAAGTTAATTAATTTACTAAAAGAACGGCATCGTCCGATACCAATGATTTAGCTGTTAAATGTTTATAAAAAAGAATAATGCAAATCCCGGCTGAATACGACTCATGCAATATATTCATAAAAAGGCCACGAGCATTTCCTTACGATTATTATTACCCCCTTAAATAAACAAACGTTGGATGTCAGTCCGCTTCATGTTTAATTTGTACCGGGAATAATGAAAATGAAGGTTTACCGTTTTAACCACATGTCTAAAAATTGGTTGCTTATTGGGGGAATAATACTTGGAATAACGAATACTGTCTTGGCGCAACATCTTCAGGGAATTGCGATGGGCAATTATTCCGGGACTCAGGCCCTATACCATAATCCCGCATTTGTCGCCGACTCCCGTTACAGTGTCTATGTTAACCTGGTCGGCTCGCAGCTTTATACAGCAAACAGTGGCGTCAGATACAATGCTCCTTATTCGTTTTTGAGTTTGATCACCAATCAGGTTTCTTCTGAATACCGGAATGAAAAAGGTGCCGTTTTGTTTCCGCGTGCCTACCTGAAAGAAAGGCTGAATGGCCGGGATAAATGGCTGAATGCAGGCGGAGATACCCGTTTGCCATCGATTATGTTCGGGCTTTTTAAAAATAAGATCGGTGTCGGGTTTTCAACGCGCGCCCGTTATTATGTCAATGCCTCCGGCATTACAGAACCGCTTTCCCGTCTGATCAGCAAAACGACAAGGCTTGAAGAATTGCAGGGCCAGCATTTTGATAACCAGTCCGGGCGTCTGCACGTCAATGCGCTGGGAGAACTGGCGATGACCGTCGGCGGTGTGGTCATGGATAATGAAACCGATTTCCTGAAAGTCGGTGTCACCGTTAAAAGGCTGATCGGACTGTACAATGCACATGTGGAAATCAATAATTCCTCATACTCCATCCAGCCAGATCCTGCCTGGACTACCAGAACGCCTTCGATTCCCCGTCACATGATCGTTGGCGACCAGATCGACGTTAAATACGGGATAACCCGGGATGAAGCCTTTCAAAATATCAAGCCAAATGCCTCCTGGTTATTAGGCAATGCACCTGCCGGCAGCGGCTGGGGATTCGACCTCGGTGCAGTTTACGAGTACCGTCCGGATGTTCATAAATATTCGTACACCGAAAAAGGTGTGCGAAAAAAAGACGCCAGCAAAAACAAGTACTTATACCGGGTTGCCGTTTCGTTGACCGACATAGGAAGGGTTCATTTCAAAAACCCGACCTACCTGCTGCAACAGGAAGTTGTTACAACAGGTAAGATTTTACGATATGACGATTTTCAAAACTTAAAGGGATCGGAAGGAGCTTTTGATGCGGTCAATGAAGCTTTCGGTGTTTCGGGATCTCAGGCAGCCCATTTTTATTCCGTATTGCCAATGGCTTTACAGGCAAGTGTGGACTATAATATCCAGCCAAAAATTTACGTCAATGCCTTATGGGTACAAAATCTTATTCCGCAAAGTACTTTTGGCATGAAAAGCGAATCCATGCTTGCTGTGACGCCGCGCTACGAGCATAAGTGGTATGAAGTTTCTGTACCGATTTCGATCATGAACCGATACGGTTCGCCCGCCATTGGCCTAGCCGGACGTGCGGGACCGTTCTGGATCGGAACTGACCATATCACCGGTTTATTAAATATCGGCAACCCGAAATCTTTCAATTTGTATTTTGGTGTATCTGCCGGTTTGTTCCGCAGACCGCCTGATATCGGTAATAAATGCTGGCCACCGGAAAATTCCTGGCTAAGGCGAATTTTCAGCAGACGCTGATCGTTCTTACTAGTAAATGCACCACAATCTTGGTAATTAGCATAACCTATAACATCAACTTTAAACCAAAAAGGATGAGAGAGATAGAGAAAACAGAGGAGGAATGGCAAAAAGAACTGACTGGCATGCAGTGTTTTGTCTTGCGTGAAAAAGGGACCGAGCGCCCCTATTCCAGCCCATTGAATGACAATAAAGAAGAAGGCATTTATGTATGCGCAGCCTGTGATACACCTTTGTTCAGCTCTGAAACCAAATATGATTCCGGATCAGGCTGGCCAAGTTTTTATACACCGATCGGAGAACAAAGTGTAGAGGAAATTGTTGACAAAGCCCACGGCATGATCCGTACAGAAGTGGTTTGCAGGAAATGCGGAGGCCATCTGGGGCATGTTTTCAACGATGGCCCAAAACCAACCGGATTGCGGTACTGCATGAATGGTCTGGCATTAAAATTTAATAAAACGGCCTAGTATGCGCTGATCGAAAAGCCGGACATACCGAGATATGTCCGGCTTTTCTTATCTTTGACACCTTATGAACCTTAACGTTTGATGGAAGTTATCAAAACCTTCTACAATAAATTAAAAGCATTGTTTCAATTCACTGGAACACAGCTTAAAGCAATCATCAGCAGCTCCCTTTACAAACTTTGCACCTTCTTTGTCGGCAAAGCGAAAACGAATGCTTATATCGCTGCCATCCATGAAAAACAAGCTGCTTACGACGCCTGGTGGGATAAGAAAGTAGATAAAAACTCCGCGTTTTATAAGCCGGTAGTCTTCACCTGGAAATTGTTTTTATACGGATTTATAGGCGCCTTCTTTTATATTTTCTGTGTCGAAACCAATTTTCTCTGGCTGATGGGCAGTATGCCAAGTGTTGAAGATCTTCAGAATCCGAAAGTTTCGCAGTCATCAGAAATTTATACATCCGACGGGGTCATGATCGGTAAGTTCTATACCGAGAACAGGACACCGGTTCCTTACGAAAAAATTTCCCCCAATCTTGTCAAAGCACTTATCGCGACGGAAGATATTCGCTTTTATGAACATTCCGGGATCGATTACCGTGCAATGGCCGGTGTTGCGGTCGGCATTGCAAGCGGCGAAACAGACCGCGGCGGAGGAAGTACCGTCACGCAACAGCTGGCGAAGAAGCTTTTTAAAACAAGAAAGAGAGACGCACGTGGTCTTTTGGGTTATGTGCCCGGTGTCAGCACGCTGATCTACAAAACCAAGGAATGGCTTACGGCGATCAAACTGGAAAGGAATTTTACGAAACAGGAAATTCTGACGATGTATTTCAATACCGTGGATTACGGTAATAATACTTACGGGATTAACACGGCCGCCAAATCATATTTCAGCAAAACGCCGGACAGTTTGAATGTGCAGGAAGCTGCGGTACTGGTAGGTTTGCAAAAAGCAACAACGACTTATAACCCTGTAAGGAACATCAAACGTTCGCTTGAAAGAAGAAACGTTGTGATCGGACAGATGCAGAAATACGGTTATTTGACGGCCAAACAAGCCGATTCGATCAGTGCGCTGCCTATCGAACTGAAAACAAAATTTGAAACTCCTTACGACGGCAATGCCAATTATTTCAAAAATGCAGTCGTTGATTTTGTAAAAAAATGGGGCGACGAAAACGGATATGACCTTTATACCGATGGCTTGAAAATTTATACCACCATTGATTCCCGTATGCAGGAAAAAGCGGAGGAGGCCATGACCCAAAGAATGAAGCAGCTCCAACGCGTTTTTGAAGACCATTGGGGTAAGCAAAACCCGTGGATCGATGAAAACGGTGATGAGATCCCTAATTTCCTTGAAACGGTCATCAAGCGTACCAGCCGATACAAATCATTGGTTGCCAAATTCCCCAATAGCCCCGACAGTGTTTCTTATTATCTTACAAAAAAGGATAGCATGACGGTTTACGACTGGAAAACCAGCGGCGAGATAACGAAATACTGGAGTTCGATGGATTCCCTTGACTATTACAAACGTATTTTGCGCGCCGGAATGATGGCTATGAACCCACACAACGGCCAGATTAAGGCCTGGGTTGGTGGGCTGGACTACAATTATTTCAAGTATGACCACGTAAAACAGGGACGTCGTCAGCCGGGATCAACATTCAAACCTTTTGTTTATACCACAGCGATTGACGATTCTACGTATAACATGACGCCCTGCGACCAGATTGAAGATAAGCCTTTTGAAAAGACTTATATGGAAGATGGTGTGGAAAAACAGTGGAAGCCCAAAAACGCAACAGGACATTTTTCGTATTCCAACATGACACTTCGCCGCGCTTTGGCACAATCGGTGAATTCAATTACGGCGCAGCTGACCGAAGATGTCGGCGCGGCTGATGTGGTGCGTTATGCTAAAAAAATGGGGATCACAACGCCTTTGAAGGCGGTTCCTTCCATCGGGCTTGGGCCATTTGACGTCACACTTTATGATATGGTGGCAGCGTACAGCGTTTTTGTCAACAATGGCCAGTACCAGGAACCTATTTTGGTGACAAAAATTGAAGATCAAAAAGGGAAAATCATCCAGGAATTTGCGCCGGAACCGCGTCAGGCTATCAGCCGCGAATCTGCGTTCCTGATGATTCATATGCTGAAAGGTAGTGTTGAAGAGCCCGGCGGAACTTCGGGAAGCATCCGGTGGAGATTTGATGTGGCTAAAAATAATAATGAGATCGGCGGAAAAACGGGAACAACTTCCAATAACTCGGATGGATGGTTTATGTGTATCACACGCGACCTGGTGATCGGTGCCTGGGTTGGCGGCGATGACAGAAGTATTCACTTCCGAACCACCAATCTCGGGGAAGGGGCAAAAACAGCGCTCCCCATTGTCGGCAGTTTCCTTGAAAAAATATATCGTGACAAGTCAATCGGTATAGAACCCGGACCATTCCCAAAACCAAGTTTCAAGATCAGCAAGGAATATAACTGTCCAAGTTACTACCAGCCAAGCCAGAGCGATTCACTTGAAGTCGGCAGTGACAGTTCAGATGCCAAAAAGCCTGAGGATGACTTTCTGATCGGGCCACCACCGATTCCGCTTGATACAGGAAGAAGAAATTAAAAAATTATAAGAATTGAAGGCGCGGAGAAATTGATCTCTGCGCCTTTGCTTTTTTAACCTAATATCTAATCTATTTTCCCGCTTCGTCTCCTACCTTTTTTGTCGCCCGATAAGCTTGCCAAGCCTGGACTGAAAAACTAAGTACAAGAATAGCGGTCAAAAAAACTTTTCCTGTAAAGAAATCAGCCCGGAAGAATAATGTATATCCTTGCGTAAATAGTATATTAAAGTTCCGGCTTCGACCGAGAAAAAGAATAGTCGTGTGTGAGGATTTTTAAGTTCCATGGTTGTTGTCTAATAGAAAATCCTGAATAAAACTCAGTCTTCCCTAACCTTTCTATAATGCTTAAAATAAATCATTACCAAAAGAATCAATAGCAAAGAAGAAATTACCAGATAAAACAGATACATGTGCTCGTTTGGCTTCTTTACCGATATGAAATCTCTGTAAGCCATCCAAAGCTGTAAGAGACAAATTACAATCGTACCAATGTTGTTCTTTAAGAGTTTCATCTCAGCCCGAGAAATAAATTTTTAGATATTTATCCTTCAGCAGACCTCACGAACCCCGCATTCTAAGAGCTTAGCTCTTCAACGCCATCCCCCAAGAGAGATCAGCTTCAATTTTACAGAATAAAAAATCTTTAACCAAAGCTTATTCCAAATTCGATTAAAATATTCTACCTCAATACATTAACGATACAATGCCCTACCCAATCTTCAAAACCTCCTTATACTGCATCCGGTACAAATTAGCGTAGAAACCTTCTTTTTCAAGCAGTTGTTCATGGTTTCCTTCTTCCATAATCTCCCCTTTATCAACCACGATAATCTTATTGGCTTCCTGAATTGTCGATAACCGGTGCGCGATTACGATGGCGGTTCTGCCCTTCATTAGCTTTTCAATGGCTTTCTGGATAAGTTCCTCGGTTTCGCTGTCGACGGATGAAGTGGCTTCGTCGAGCACTATTATTTTAGGATCGTGAACCATCGCCCTTACGAACGAAATCAGCTGTCGCTGGCCCACGGATAAGGTCGCGCCACGCTCCATTACATTGTAGGTATAACCACCCGGAAGTCTTTCTATAAAGTCATGAACACCAACCAGTTTGGCTGCTTCCACGATTTTGCCGTGCGTGATCGTATCGTCACCCAAGCGGATGTTGTTTTCAATCGTGTCAGAAAACAGGAAAACATCCTGTAAAACCACCCCGATATTTCTCCTCAGCGCCGTCAGTTCGTATTCATGAACCTCGATTCCGTCAATAAATATTTTTCCTTTATTGATATCGTAAAAACGGCTCAGGAGATTGATAATGGAAGATTTTCCGGCGCCAGTCGCCCCAACAAAAGCGATGGTTTCACCTTCATTCACTTTGAAATTGATGTTTTTCAAAACATAATCTTCATCATTGTAAGCAAACCAGACGTCTTTAAATTCTACTTCTCCGCGAATTTTTTCAGGCACATAGCTTCCGTCATTGGATGTAAACTCGTCACTATCAAGCAATGTCAGGATTCGGTCGGTACTGACAATACCCATTTGCAGTGTGTTGAAACGATCGGCCAATTGACGTATCGGCCTGAAAAACAAGTTAATAAACATCACAAAAGCCGTCACCGTACCAAAAGTTACTTCGGCATTTAAAATCTGTTTTGAACCATACCAAACCACCAGACCGGTACCTGCCGCCGAGATAACATCCGCCACCGGAAAGTATATCGAATAGTACAAAATCGACCTGATATTGGCATCCCGGTGGACCTTATTAATTTCTTCAAACTTCTTATATTCAATAGCTTCGCTGCTAAAAATCTGCACGATACTCATACCGGTGATGTGCTCCTGGACAAAAGAATTCAGGTTGGAAACAGCGGCACGGACTTCGTTGAAAGCATCCTTGATCTTTTCTTTAAAAACATAGGTACAAAACAACATCAGCGGGATCATGGAAAGGCTAATGATCGACAATTTCCAGTCCGTATAAAACATCACCCCGATGATCAAAACCAGTTGCAGGATATCGCCTGCTATCGCCGCCATACCATCACTAAACACATTGGAAAGCGTTTCTACATCAGAAATAGTCCTGGTAACCAGACGGCCGATCGGCGTATTGTCGAAAAATTTCAAGCGCAAACCGATAATCTTTTCGTAAAGCTGAACCCGGATATCACGAATAATATACTGCCCAAGCCAGCCAGCCATGTACGTGTTCCAAAACTGAACAAATCCCTGGACAATCAACACCACCACCATAACAACCAGCATTAACGCCAGCTGGTTATAATTTCCCTCCGCAATTGGTTTGTCAATAGTATATTTTATCAAAAGCGGCGTCAAAGGCGCAAGCACCGCGTTGATCATGATGATGCCGATCAACAAATAAAACTGCTTCTCGTATGGCCTAACGAACGTATATAAACGTTTAAGAGTTGAAAGATCAAATATCTGGCCGCTTTTGGTTTCCTGATTCACAGACTGGTGGTTGTTTATTCTGGTTTTCTTGCTGACGAAAATCAAGCAGTACGATCATGCTCATTAAACACAGCGCATTCACTTATATCTACTGATCAACAACGAAAAAGTAAAATTCGTCACCAAAGAAACGAAGAATTCATTTTTTTGTCTAACTTTCTTCACGGTCTTCCTCTCAAATCATGTTTTCAAACCACTACGGCCATGGAAGTTTTTCTTAGTATCTGTCTCGGATTAGGTCTTAGTGCAAGCAGTGGTTTTCGGGTATTCCTCCCCATGCTCCTTGCCAATATTGCAGCCATGAGCGGCTGGATTTCACCGGCTGAAAGTTTTGCATGGCTGGCCACCTGGCCTGCATTTTTTGCATTACTCACGGCAACCATCGCGGAAATAGGAGGTTATTATGTCCCGTTCATCGATAATCTGCTCGATACCATTGCCACACCAGCCGCGATCATCGCCGGTACCTTGCTGTCGACTTCTTTCATACAGATCGACAATCCCGTGCTGCACTGGGGCCTGGGACTTATTCTGGGTGGCGGAACGGCGGGCATGGTTCAGGTGGGTACGGGTCTGCTGCGGTTATTGTCGTCTAAAACAACGGCAGGGTTAGGAAATCCGGTGGTGTCCACCGCTGAAAACGTTGCCTCTTTCGGTCTATCAGGACTCGCCATTTTTTTGCCAATAATCGCCATGGTGCTGGTAGTTCTGCTGATTTTATGGCTTTTTAGAAAAATAGCCAATTTAAGAAAAACAAAATAGCGTACTTTCATGTCTGATGCCATACCAGTTCATTCGCTTCCAAAGTCGCAAAGTCCGGTTCCGGCACTCAAAATTTACAGATTTAAAAACAGCAACGAAATCACGGCACAAGCACCCGAAGCGTTACCCATAACGCCTCTTCCGACGGACACGCCGCATCGTCATACCTATTACGAGATTCTTTTTATTGAGGAAGGTCAGGGATTTCACGAGATTGATTTCCATTCCTATACCATGCAAGGTACGGGGATGCACTTTATCACACCCGGCCAGGTACATCTGCTCACTTTTGCAGCGCCTTGCCAGGGATTTATTGTGGCCTTTTCAGAAGATTTTTATACTTTTTACAATCCAACCAGCCCGGCCTTATCGCATTTCCCCTTTTTCCAGATTAATAAACGACAGCCTGTTCTCCGGTTAACAGATACCGAGCGTCACTATTTTCACAACATGCTGGAAAACATGGTAGAAGACCACCTGGGAAAAGATACCGACCAGAACATGCTTGGACAGTACCTGGGTTTGTTGTTGCAAAAATGTGCCATCATCAATCAAAAAGCGGTACATACAATGACCAACACTAGTTCCTCCATACCTGAAATGGTCGGGCGTTTTCAGGAACTGGTGGAAAAAAATTTCAGGGAAATGCACGAAGTACAGCAGTATGCAACCATCCTGAATGTTTCTCCCGACTATTTGAGCAAGATCGTAAAACGATTCCTTGGCGTACAAACGCAGGAATACATCCTGGATAAGCTGCTTTTAGAGGCCAAACGCCTCCTGGTTTTTACCAACCTCAGCAGTAAGGAAATTGCTTACCACATCCACATGGACGACCCCTCCTACTTTGGACGGATCTTCAAACGCAAATCAGGACTGACCCCAAACGAATACCGCGAACATGTTCGGAAAAGTACCATTTTTTAACAAAAATGTACCTTGATGACACATATCCAGAAACATATCTTTGTATTATCCTAAAATAAAAAGGCTAAATAATACTTTTGATATCAGATCATGGAGATTCGTAACGACCTGTCCGCAGCATCGCTTCAACCGAAAATAGATCGGTTGTGGCAACTTTCAGCTGAGAAAATTAACCTTATTTCAAATGAGTACGACACCTCGAAAGGTTCTCCTATTTTTACCGTCAACGGAAAGTATACCACCCGCGGATGGACTGAATGGACGCAGGGATTTCAGTATGGTGCCGAAGTTTTACAATTCGATGTCACAGACGACGAATCATTTTTGGAAAAAGCCCGAAAAAATACCGTCGATTACATGGCGTCGCACGTCGGACACTTCGGGGTTCATGACCATGGATTCAATAATGTGAGTACCTATGGCAACCTGCTGCGCCTGATGAACGAAGGCCGCATCGCCGAAAATAAATGGGAGCGGGATTTTTACGAAATAGCACTGAAAATCTCAGGTGCGGTACAGGCAAAACGCTGGACCAACACCCGAGACGGCCAGGGTTATATCCACTCTTTCAACGGCCCGCATTCCTTGTTCGTCGATACCATCCGTTCCGTTCGGGCCCTTATGGTTTCACATTTGCTGGGACACGGTTTGATGGGTGAAAATGATGTCAAAACCAGTTTGCTCGAAAGAGGGACTTATCATTCGCTGGCAACGGCAAAATATTCCGTCTTTTACGGAGAAGGCCGTGATAGCTATGATTTATGGGGAAGAACCGCACATGAAAGCGTATTTAACACCAACGACGGAAACTTCCGCTGCCCGAATTCACAACAAGGTTTTTCAGGATTTACAACCTGGACACGCGGACTTGCCTGGGCAATGACCGGATTTGCGGAGCAGCTTGAGTCGCTTCCTTTATTCTCGGATGATGAACTGGCATCTGTGGGAGGCCGTCAGCTGATCGAGGAAATATATTTGAAAGCAGCCAAAGCAACCTGTGATTTTTACATCGCAAACACCGCTGCCGACGGAATTCCCTACTGGGACACCGGAGCTCCCGAACTGTACAAATTGGGAGACTACACAAGCCGTGCTTCCGATCCTTATAACAATTTTGAACCTATCGACAGTTCAGCAGCCGCCATCGGTGCCCAGGGATTATTACGGTTGGGAAAATATTTGAATGACAAAAATGCCACAGAAGAAGGAAATAAATACTGGCAGGCAGGACTTACAACGTTAAACACCCTGTTTGGAGAGCCTTATTTATCGACGGATCCAACGCACCAGGGACTCATCCTGCATTCGGTTTATCACCGTCCAAATGGCTGGGATAATATTCCGGCAGGGCAAAAGGTACCAAACGGCGAATCCAGCATGTGGGGCGACTATCACGCCCGTGAAGTAGCCCTGTATCTGCACAGAATCAACAAGGGGCTGCCGTATTACACATATCTGGGCGCGGTAAGATCATTGTCAATGACCAACGCATCATTAACAATTAATCCTTAACCATTAAAAATTCCCCCGTCGTCATTAACCATTCATCATTAACCATTAAAAAAGATGTCTCTCGATCGCTGCTGTATTCATACCATTACGACAAAACCATGGGCGCTGCCCGAGGCGGTTGAGAAATATGCGGCTGCCGGAGTTAAAGGGATCAGCGTCTGGCAGAATGCGACCGAGGGAATTGGTCCACGTCGTGCCGGAGAGATCATCCGCGGGGCCGGGCTTGAAATTGTTTCTTATGTCCGTGGCGGCTTTTTCCCCCATACCAGCAGTGCCGGACGTGCACGAGCGATTGATCACAATAAAAAGTTACTTGAAGAGGCCGCAACTTTGGGTGCACCGATGATCGTGCTGGTTTGCGGGGCCTCTCCGGACCAATCGCTGGATGTTTCCAGAAATCAGATTAGGGAAGGGATTGAAGCCATTTTACCATTAGCCGAAAAACTTAACGTAAAACTTGCCATAGAGCCGTTACACCCGATGTACGCCGCGGACCGTTCTGCGATCAACACACTTGGACAGGCCAATGATATGGCAGAATTTTTCAGATCGGATTATGTGGGTGTTGCCGTGGATGTCTATCACTTATGGTGGGACCAGGATCTGGAAAAAGAAATAATCCGCTGCGGAGCCAACGGAAATCTTTTTGCCTACCACGTTTGCGACTGGAAAGTAAATACCATCGATCTGTTAAACGACCGCGGGCTGATGGGAGAAGGCTGTATTGACCTCAAAAAAATCCGGGGCTGGGTTGAATCTACCGGTTTTAACGGTTTTTGCGAGGTTGAGATTTTCTCCAATATCCACTGGGCGAAAGACCAGGATATTTTCCTGAAAGAAATTACCGACGCTTTTGTTCAACATGTTTAATAAAAGCACAAGCTTCAAAAAATCTGAATTATCTATAAGCTAAAAGCTAATAGCCAACCACTAAAACCTAAAAAATGACGACTCATACCATTGGCATTATCATGAACGGCGTAACGGGCCGTATGGGAACGAACCAGCATTTACTTCGTTCCATCAAAGCAATTATTGAACAAGGCGGTGTTAAAATTTCAGCTGATGAAATTATTATGCCCGATCCCATCCTGGTTGGCCGAAACCTGGCCAAGCTCGAAGCATTGGGAAAACAATCCAATATCACAAAATTCACAACGGATCTGGATTCTGTGTTAGCCGATCCTCATTATCAGATTTATTTCGATGCACAGGTTACCGGCCGCAGAGCTCCGGCGATAAAAAAAGCGATTCTCGCTGGAAAACATATTTACTGTGAAAAGCCAACCGGCACAACGACCGAAGAAGCACTGGAACTTTTCGAACTGGCCACCGCAGCCGGATTAAAAAACGGGGTGGTCCAGGATAAGTTATGGCTTCCGGGTATGCTAAAATTAAAACGATTGATGGAAAACGGCTTTTTCGGAAAAATTCTTTCCGTTCGCGGGGAATTTGGCTACTGGGTTTTTGAAGGTCATTCGGTTCCGGCGCAGCGTCCCTCATGGAATTACCGCAAGGAAGACGACGGCGGTATTATCGTCGATATGCTTTGCCACTGGCGTTATGTGCTGGACAATCTTTTCGGTAAAGTAAAAGCGGTTTCCTGCCTGGGCGCAACCCATATCCCCGAAAGAATTGACGAGAACGGAAAGTCTTATAATTGTACTGCTGACGACGCCTGTTATGCCACTTTCGAGCTTGAAGACGATGTGATTGCGCAATTCAATTCATCCTGGACTGTACGTGTCCGCCGTGATGATTTGCTGACATTGCAGGTAGACGGCACAAAAGGATCGGCCGTTGCGGGTTTGCGTGAATGCTATACCCAACATTATGGCAATACACCAAAGCCGGTATGGAATCCGGATATTGCGCAGCCTATTCCGTTTTTTGAAGGCTGGTCGAAGGTACCCGAGCAGGAGAATTTCGACAATGCTTTTAAAACGCAATGGGAGCTATTCCTTAAACACGTTGTAAAAGACACACCGTTCCCATGGGACCTCAAAGCCGGCGCACGTGGCGTTCAGCTGGCTGAAAAAGGTATCGAAAGCTGGGAAAAACGCCAGTGGGTAACCATTGACGAATTATAAAAGTCTTTTCATAAATCACTTAAAATCATTTTATGAAAAAGACAGCACTTATCACCGGAGGAAGTCGCGGAATCGGTTTTGGCATTGCCAAAGCACTGGCAAAAGAAGGTTACAACCTAGCCATCAACGGCGTACGTGACGAAGAAAATGCCTCCGAAGCTTTGGAAGAACTCCGTCAGCTTGGCGCAGAGGTGGTTTACTGTCAGGGAAGTATCGCTTTGGCCGAAGACCGTGAAAGAATTATTGAGAAAGCATACAACGCTTTTGGACAGATCAATCTGCTCGTCAATAATGCCGGAATAGCACCCAGGGAGCGGATGGATTTACTGGAAACCACGCCTGAAAATTATCAGGAGGTATTAACTACAAACCTGGAAGGGCCTTTTTTCTTTACCCAAAGTATTGCCCGCAAAATGGCTCATGCCAAGCAGAACAACCATGCTTTTGAGGCGACGATCATTTTTGTTACTTCCATTTCGGCTACGGTTGTTTCCATTAACCGGGGCGAATATTGCGTTTCAAAAGCCGGACTGGCAATGACGAGCGCACTCTTTGCTGTGCGTATGGCTGAATACAGCATTCCTGTTTTCGAGATCCGTCCGGGCGTTATTGCAACCGATATGACTTCCAAAGTACAGGGCAAATATGACGCGCTGTTCGAAAACGGCATGGCTTTGCAGCCACGGTGGGGTACGCCTGAGGATGTTGGAAAAGCCGTCGCATCGCTTACCCGAGGCGACTTCCCCTACTCGACCGGCCAGGTGATCGGCGTGGATGGGGGGATGCTGATTGACAGACTGTAATGAGCTACTGGCTTTTAGCAGTTGACGATTAGCTCTTTGGCTCGTCGATATATTAGACCTGATCACGAATTCATTTGTACCGCTATCGGCAGTCTGCATTCGATTACGCGCCCCGGGGCTATCAGATTAATGCAGGAAATGGCATTTCGGACGACTGCTGATAGCCGAAAGCAAAATTGTCATACAATATTATTCGTGATAAGGTTTATTATTCGCACTTCCAAGTACGCTTTACGACAAAATATTCT
Organism: Dyadobacter sp. LHD-138; assembly: GCF_030929615.1. Lineage (GTDB taxonomy): Bacteria > Bacteroidota > Bacteroidia > Cytophagales > Spirosomataceae > Dyadobacter. The sequence goes on from NZ_JAVFVU010000008.1 coordinate 192,903, forward strand.
AATGATCCAAACCAACGCCTAATTACTAATAGCTAACTCCTGAAAGCCATGTCCGTCATTCCACAATCCCGTCCGTCCTTGTTATCGCAGCTTATGCAGGTGCCGGTTATTGTTGCTGCACTTGGTTATCTGGTGGACATGTATGATCTTTTTTTATTTAGTGTCGTGCGGGTACCCAGTCTTAAAGCACTGAATGTAGCCGATGACCAGCTTTTAACACAAGGCATAAAGTTGCTGAATTATCAGATGGCCGGTATGCTGATCGGCGGCGTGCTATGGGGCATTATTGCAGATAAAAAAGGACGCCTTTCGGTCCTTTTCGGCTCGATCATCATGTACTCACTTGCCAACATTGGCAATGGATTTGTGACCTCGGTGGATCAATACGCCATCCTCCGTTTCATAGCCGGCGTAGGTTTGGCCGGTGAGCTCGGAGCCGGCATAACGCTGGTCACGGAAGTATTGCCAAAGGAAATCCGCGGTTATGGCACAACGCTCGTTGCAACTTTGGGCGTACTAGGAGCCATTCTGGCCTATTTTGTGGCTGATCTTTTTGCCTGGCGTATATCCTATTTTGTCGGTGGCGGCATGGGTTTGATACTTCTGGTGCTCAGATTCAATGTTTTTGAGTCCGGCATGTTTGAAAAAATAAAAGAGAAAAGCGTCGATAAAGGAAACATCCTGCTGATCATTGGTAATGGAAAACGATTTGCCAAATACCTGATGGCCATTCTCGTTGGGCTTCCTATCTGGTTTGTCGTCGGCATCCTGATTACTTTTTCACCGGAATTTGGCAGTGCAAAAGGTGTTGTCGGCGTGAACGCGGGAAAAGCCGTTATGCTGGCTTTTTCAGGACAGGTTTTCGGAGACATCGCCAGCGGTTTATTAAGTCAATATTTACAAAGCAGAAAAAAAGTGATTGGGTTATTTATAGGCATGTCACTTTGCATGATGGCCGTCTATTTACTAATCCCGCTGCAAGACGCATTTTCCTTTTACGCGGTTTGCGCGTTCCTTGGATTCTGTAATGGCTACTGGACTTTATTCATTACCATCGCAGCAGAACTTTTCGGAACAAATCTGCGGGCTACCGTGGCTACCACCGTTCCCAACTTTGTTCGGGGTGCTACCATTCCGCTCGCGGCACTCTTCGTCCAGTTCAAACCCGATCTGGGCGTCATCAACAGCGGCCTTATGCTCGGTATTGCCACAGGTATTATCGCGTTGATCGCCTTATACTTCCTGGAAGAGACCTTTACCAAGGATATGAATTTTGTTGAGAAAAATTAAGATTTGCATAACATCAATCAAAAAGCAGTTTTCGGGCATCCGGAAGCTGCTTTTTTGATGTATTTACGATTCACATACGGTCATTTGCCAAGCTTCTGTTTGCCGTTTAATTACTCATTCCGTTTTCAAACCACTTATCACCGGAAAGCCCCCATTCGTGTACTTTGCATTACATAGTACCTTCCATCACCTTACCTTTGATATGTACTTTAAGATTAACAGTTAACAACAACATAAAAACATATAGCCATGAAAAATTCAATCAAAACCTTCATCTGCGCATTCGCATTAGTTACTTCTGCTGCTTTCACCGCCTCTGCGGCCGATAAAGAAACAAAAAAATCGACCGGATTCGGGACGGGCATTTACACGACCAAAGCCGGAAAAATCAATGTGTTGGTCGATAAAGCCAATGCCGAAGCCAAGACTACCTTGCTTTTGAAAAACGATAAAGGCGACGTGGTTTACCGTGAAGTAATAGACAAAAATCTTCAAAAATTCGGACGCACGTTAAATGTAAATGATCTGGAAGCAGGCAACTACGAAATTAATGTGATCAGCAATGGGGAAAAACAATCCAAATCCTTTAAGCTGACCGAACAAACAACAGAACGAGTACTGAATATCCATTAATAAAACAAAGCGGGTTCAGCCATTACAGAACCGATCTATTAGCCATCTCATAAGTAATAACCTCCCGCGAAACCGGGAGGTTATTTTGTTATTCACCTGTAAGTCACACAACTATAAAATATTTATTGAAATTTTTTATAAATATCCGTTGCCAAAAATGCAGAGATAACGACTAATACGATGAAAGAATTAACGGAATCTCAAAGGTATTGAAGCAGATTACAATGAACCCAACATAAACTACATGCGTCATGAAAACTTCATTTTTAGCTTTAACATGTGCTGTTGCACTGTTCACTCCTTTTTCCTCAGCTGCCGATGATGAGAAAGGAACCAAGAAATCGGCTGGGTTTGGCACCGGCATTTATCGGACCAAAGAGGGGAAAATTAATGTATTCATTGATAAAATCGACACGAATTCCCCCACGCTGCTACTGATCAAAAATTCGAGAGGAGAGATTATCTACCGGGAAATAATCCGGAAGGGTTACCAGAAATTCGGGCGCCTGCTGAATGTAAACGATCTGGAATCAGGCAAATACGAGATCAGGGTGATAATCAACGGTGAAGCACAATCGATACCGTTTCAACTGACGGAAGAGAAAGTGGAACGTGTTTTACGGGTTGACTAAATATAATTTTATGGATTTATTAGCCATGTTAATCTAAGACGGCTCCCTGGTTCAGGAAGCCGTTTTTTTGTTGCCTGCTATGGTTTATAAAAATATCATAAAATAATATCAATAAAATGTTACCACACCAATAATCGGCTGCGACTAACCTGATGAAACGTTTCAGAGCATTTTAATTTAAACCTTAAATTAAAACAACATGTGTAACCATTCATCAAAGGGTGATCATTTTTGCATCATGCCTCCTTCTCCCGAGTTACTGGAGAAGATTGTCAAAACCAAGGCCGCACTCCTTCGGGAAGCCGACCTTGCCGACTTCAACGACGTAGATATTCTTGACCTCCGCACGTTCAGCCAGATCACCAGCCGACCTCACAAAACCCGTAACCACGATTTTGTCGGCGAGGCGCGTGAGCAGGCACCGGTGTTGGGCAACAAACGCGCCATTGTATTGCTCGTTGATTTTTCAGACAAAGCTGCGGCACAAACCCAGGCTCATTTCAACAATCTGCTCTTCTCGGTAGGCACCTATGCAACGGGCAGCATGCGCGATTTTTATAGGGAAGCGTCTTATGGGCAGCTGGATGTAACCGGTGCCGTCGCAGGCCAGGGCGGTCCTACCGCGGGTTGGTTCAGAGCTCCGCAAACCAAGGCCTATTACACCAATAATGATTTCGGCTTTGGGGCTTATCCACGGAACGCCCAGAAACTTGTTGAGGATGCCATCGACCTTGCCAATCCTTTTGTCAATTTTTCACAATACGACAATGATGGTGATGGATTTGTGGAAGCGCTGGTTATTATCTGTGCAGGTGTCGGGGGGGAACAGAGCGGGAATAAAAATGATATCTGGTCCCACAAATGGGGTATTTCACCTAAAAATGTAGACGGTGTAAAAATCGACCGTTACTTTATGGCGCCGGAAAACGGAAAAGTCGGCGTAATGGCCCACGAGCTCGGACACCTGTTATGTGGCTTACCAGACCTTTATGATACCGATTATACTTCACAGGGAACGGGTCGCTGGGATCTTATGGCAGCCGGAAGCTGGGGAAATGGTGGAGACAAACCCGCACACCCCACGGCCTGGTGCAAGGTAATAACCGGCTGGGTCACGCCCACTGTTATTTTCGGAGCAGAACAGGAAGTTACCATCCGCCCCTACAAGAGTAACAGGGATATTATCAAACTTCCCGTCGGCAGTATCAACAGTAAAGAATATTTTTTACTGTCAAACCGTAGAAAGGAAGGTTTTGACGTCTCGCTTCCCGGAGAAGGATTGCTTATTGAGCACATTGACGAAAATCAGTCGGGTAATACGGATGAAAATCATTACCTGGTTGATGTGGAACAGGCTGACGGGTTGCGACAGTTAAATCTAAATCCGCAGACCAATTCAAGTGCAAATTCCGGCGATGCAACGGATGCTTTCCCAACGGCAGCCAACAATTCCTTTACGGTATCCAGTACACCGAACAGCAAAGCCTATAACGGAACGGATTCCAAGATTTCGATCACCAACATCACGCGTTCAGGAAACAACATTACCGCAAAAATTAATGTTGGCGGCACTTCTGCATTAACCACCCTATCCAACAAAAAAGTTCTGCAGGTATTTTGCAGTCCCCATACGACAAATGCCTGGGCTTTTATCGAGTCGGCGGGATGGAGAAAAATCAGCGAGCTTACGCCAGACGGGGTCTCCAATGTATTCTTAGCGCTTGTAAAGGCCCGGATCAGCAACCAAACCGTAACGGTTCAGGTAGACGGCAGTAAGATTCATTTGCTTTATTATTAATCATTTCTTCACCTTTAAACTTTTACGATCATGAATTTCTCAAAAAAAATCTTGCAGGTATTTACTTCTCCGCACTCAAAAAATGTTTGGGGTTTTGTTGAAACACTGGGCTGGAGAAAAGTACAACCCCTTACCAATGACGGTGCAACCAACATGTTTATGGTGTTAACTTCCGCAAAGAGTAGTGGAATTGCCGTCAGCGGTACCATCAATGACGCAACAAACGAGATTACGACGATCTATTTATAGTCAGGTCATTTAAATTTATCCTTAAAATTATGGTAACCATCAATGTATTTCCACCACCTGATGCTTCTCAAAAGCAAACGGAACAAAATAACAGCTTTTCGGCGGGTCCGGAGCCGGGAAACTTCCAGTCGGCAGAAACCGCAGGCATTGACAGTAACTTACCTACTCCGTCGCTTCAGATTCAGGAGCTAACGGCGGGGAATGAAGAGCTGCCGCAGCCGACTTTGCAAATCAGTTCTTTTCAGGATCAGGGATTATCCAGTGCTGATGCGCCGGTTCCTTCTATGGATTTTTTAAATCTGACCGGGGGCTTTCAGTCAGCACCGGATCCCGTTTTCAATCCAGAAAGTGACCAAAATACCGACGCCATGATACCTTCGCCTTCTATGCTGCCACCCGGAGAAAATACAGAAGGGGCAGGTAAATCGTTATCAAAGAAAAAATAACCATGATAGCTCAACCGATGTCTTTCAGATGTAAAATCCGTATGCTTGAAATCAAAGAAGAGGGCAAGGCGGAGAGAAGGTATTGGATCACATTCGTCATCGAGGAATCACCAAAGGAAGCCGAAGGGAATTCATTTTTTGAAAAAGGCAGGCGCGCGGACGGCATCTCGTTCGATACACTGCCGACTATAAAACCCGACACGATGGCATTGGCAGATATTAAATTCTTTGGCGATCCCTTCCATCTGAACTATCAGATAAGCAACATAACGCTGATCTGAAATGCGTAAAGTAAAAAAGACAGACTCTATCCATGACCGAACGGGTTGATGTGATAAAGTCTGTCTTTTAATAACCAGGGACTTAAATTATTTCGATTCCGCACTGAGAACAGGTAACGCCGCTTCAATTTTTTCCCTTCTTGCTTCAAACCATTCCGGTAATTTTAAAGAAGATCCGAGCTCGGAAACCGTTTCATCAACAAAGAATCCAGGAGGGTTGGTCGCAATTTCAAATAAAATACCCCCTGGCTCACGGTAATAAATACTGTGGAAATAATTCCGGTCCAACACTTCGGTCGGATGATAACTTCCCGACAATAATTTCTCACGAATTTCAAGCTGTGTTTCATCACTTTCCGTGGCAAAAGCCAGGTGATGCACGGAGCCCGCGCCCTGCAAAGCACGAACATCCTTTGGCGATTCCAACACATCCACAAACGAACCTGGCCCACCTTCTCCACTTTCAAAGCGGTATATCCCCGACTCTTCCGCCACCAGCCTGTGCCCCATGACGTCGGTTAACAAAGAAACGGTCCGATCAATTTTAAACTCATTTAATGAAACGGTATAGGCGCCACGGATTGCATATTCTTTTGGTATTTTGCCATTATCCCAACCAGGACGTTTATCGGTATCATTGGCAACGAGTTCCACACCCATGCCATCAAAATCTTCAAATCGGAGATAAGTTTCATTAAATCTTCTGTATGGCCCCGCATAAGGTATTCCAAACTGCACCAGACGGTCCATCCAATAACCCAAAGACGAAGTGGGAATTGAAAACGCCGAAAATGTCAGCTGTCCGCCACCTTTACGACCACGCACCAAACCGGCATACGGAAAGAATGTAACGATCGAGCCGGGTGTGCCGGTTTCATCGCCATAATATAAATGATAAACATCGGGTGCGTCAAAATTTACTGTTTTTTTCACCATCCTCAACCCCAGAATCCCTACATAAAAGTCCACATTTCTTTGTGCGTCACTGGCCAATGCCGTGATGTGGTGTAAGCCGTTGATCAGATTATTCATAATTCAGAAATTTATATGTTATTACATTTAATGTATATACATTAAATGTAATAATTAAGTTCATTGCCTGGAAAAACATTAAAAATTACATTCCAAAAACAATACTTATGGCTCATAAGGAGATCGTTACAGAATTTCACTTTTGGGATAAGTGACTAATCTTGTCTGTTAAACACTATTCACAAACCCTGTTATCCTATGAATTCTCGTCGTGATTTCCTTCAAAAGGTTTCTCTGGGTATCGGAGTAACTGCGCTTTCCGGCCTTCCTGCATCGGCGAATAACAGTCCCGAACCTTTTGTTCGTCCGGAAAAACAGCTACGCGTTGCGCTGATGGGCCTGGGCAGCTACGCAACGCGCGTCGCTGAAGCCATGCAGAGCTGTAAGCTGGCAACGCTCGCTGGTGTTGTTTCAGGTACCCCTTCCAAAATCAACACATGGAAACAGAAATACAACATCCCGGACAAAAATACATATAACTACCAAACGATCAGTGAGATAAAAAATAATCCTGACATTGATATCGTTTACGTCACCACGCCAAATTCGCTGCACCACAAACACGTATTGCAAATTGCGGCAGCAGGCAAACATGTGCTTTGTGAAAAGCCGGTTGCCGATAACGCCAAACAGGCAAGAGAAATGATTGCTGCCTGCGAAAAAGCAGGTGTCAAATTTTTTATTGGCTATCGCATGCATTTCGAACCGCATACACGCGAGCTGATCCGCATGCGCGAGGCGGGCGAACTTGGAAAAATCATGCATGTGAACAACTACATGGGTTTCAAAAGCGGCGATCCGAACCAATGGAGGCTAAAAAAAGCATTAGCGGGCGGCGGAGCGATGATGGATGTAGGGATTTATGCCCTCAACGGAGCGCGTTACGCAACCGGTGAAGAGCCGATCTGGGTAACGGCGCAGGAAAGTAAAACCGATCCGGTAAAGTTTAAGGAAGTTGACGAAACGATCACGTTTCAGCTGGGTTTCCCAAGCGGTGTCATCGCAAACTGCGGCACGACTTACAATTTCAATAATTTTGAAAGGCTTTATGTTATTGGCGATAAAGGATTTGCAGAACTAAGTCCGGCCTTTGGTTACGGCCCGATCAAGGGAAGAACTCATCTGGGGCCGATGAACCAGCCTGTGGTAACCCACCAAACTTTACAGATGGACGGTATTGCCGATATTATTTTAAACAATAAACCGGATCCGAATGTAACGGGTCACGAGGGATTGAAAGATATGATCGTCGTGGATGCCGTTTATGAGTCGATTCGAAAAGGCGGACAAAAAGTTTTTATCAATAAAGTATAGTCAAAAGCCCGGTTTTGCGAGACCGGGCTTTTTTCGGTCTTATAAAAACATCAAACTATATGATAACGCCTGGTGATGCCTTACCTTTGCGATTTATTTCGAATCTTAAAAGTTTCATTGCCATATGGCCGATCATATCAGTAAATTACAACAGTCGATAGAGCCGCTTCGCCAGCAAATTATCAATCATAAAGTTTATTCAGCCATCACCGAGCTCGAAGACCTGCGGGTTTTCATGCAATATCATATTTTTGCAGTTTGGGATTTCATGTCACTTTTGAAAGCGCTGCAAAATAATCTTACCTGCACCACTGTGCCCTGGTTTCCAAAAGGATCGGCTGAAACCAGACATTTGATCAATGAAATTGTCCTTGGAGAGGAAGCCGATATTGATGAAAACGGCGACCTGAAAAGTCATTTCGAACTGTATCTGGAAGCGATGCAGCAAAGTGGCGCGGATATTATCCAGATAGAAAAATTCATTTCCGCGCTGAAATCCGGTAGCAGCCTTGCTGCTGCATTTGAGATTTCCGACGCACCGAAAGCGACGAGAGATTTCGTAAATTTCACCTTCGATATCATCAACAGCGGGAAAGATTACCTTCAGGCGGCAACTTTTACATTTGGCAGAGAAGACCTCATCCCAAATATGTTCCATTCGATTGTAAACGACATCGGTAAAACATTCCCGAATGAGGTGTCCATTTTCAAGTATTATCTGGAAAGACATATCGAAATTGACGGAGATCATCACAGCAACCTGGCTTTGCTAATGACATCAAATCTTTGTGAAGAAAACGAAACGTTCTGGAAAGAAGCGGAAGTGGCTACCATCCAATCCCTTCAAAAAAGAATTGATCTTTGGGACGCTGTTTATGACCAAATTGCTTTCAATAAAGCAATTTCTAACTAATCTGACCGGCTTTTCCATTGGCTCAAAAATCCAAAAAAATACATACCGAAAAAACAAGTCTGCATGCCCGGAACCTGCACCGGGACCGGTATGATTTTAAACGATTGATACAGGGTACTCCGGAGCTGTTCAGGTTTGTTTCGATAAATCCCTATGGCGATGAATCGGTTGACTTCTCAGATCCGGAGGCCGTTAAATCGCTTAATAAAGCGCTTTTGAAACATTTTTATGGAATTGCTTACTGGGATATCCCTGAAAATTATCTTTGCCCCCCGATACCCGGACGGGCAGATTATATTCACCATCTTGCCGACCTACTGGGAGCATCCAATCATGGAAATTTCCCCGTTGGAAAAACGACAAGCATACTGGATATTGGTACAGGCGCCAATTGTGTTTATCCGATCATCGGTCATCGAGAGTACGGATGGAGCTTTGTCGGTTCTGATATTGATTCGGTCGCTTTTGATTCCGCGCGCCGGATCGTAGAAAACAATCCGTCACTGGAAGGTGCAATCGACTGCCGCCTCCAAACTTCATCACAGCATATTTTCAAAAGCATCATCAAACCAGGCGAATACTATGACGCCACCATTTGTAATCCGCCGTTCCACGCCTCACTTGCCGAAGCGCAGGCAGGGACGAAACGAAAGTTGACAAACCTGGGCTTAAAGAAAACCGGTAAACAAACCCTGAATTTTGGTGGACAAAATGCGGAGTTGTGGTGTGAAGGTGGCGAGGAAACTTTCGTAAAAAAAATGATTTCGGAAAGTATCGAATTTCAGGAGCAGTGTCTTTGGTTCACATCCCTTATTTCCAAAAAAACAACATTACCCGGCGTGTATGGCGCGTTGAAAACGGCGAAAGCTTTTGAGGTAAAAACCATCGAAATGGCACAGGGACAAAAAGTAAGCAGGTTTGTCGCCTGGACGTTTTTTGATAAAAATAAACAGAAGGAATGGCGTAAAAGGCGTTTTTCGATCTGAGAGAGCGTTTGATGATAATGCAATGATCAGGATTATTCTTCTGTCACCCTTTCAGGGTTTTGCGTGAGCGCCTTCCGACATGTTTTCTATAATCATGCCATCCCTTCGGGATTGTTCCCCCCAGATAATGGCATCCAAATGCATAGAGGCTATTTTAATCCCGAAACGATAAGTAGTATTATAAAAGACCAATAAAAATGCCCCCAAAACCCTGAAAGGGTGGCACAAAATTCAAACAATCTGTTTTTTGCATCGTTAAATTCCGTCAATCTATTCCTTATCTGTGCATCCAACATGATTGGCGACTAAAATCCAACTTCCATTCCGTATGAAACAAGCCACCTTATTCAATGCATTAACAACCGCGACTTTATCTTTTTTTTTCCCAATAATTCTTTCCGCACAAATCATGGACAAAAACGCAATTGCTGCGCCGGGAGCTCAGGTTGAAAAACTGGGCGAAGGTTATAAATTTACAGAAGGACCTGTTCCAGATACAAAGGGAAATGTTTTTTTCACCGATCAACCCAACAATAAAATCATTCGCTGGGACGCGGAAACTCGTCAGTTCAGCACATTTTCCGACAATGCAGGCCGGGCAAATGGCATGTATTTTGACAAAAAAGGAAACCTCATAACTTGCTCCGATGAAGACAATCAGGTTTGGTCTTTTGATAAAAAGGGGAAACCGACGGTTTTGGTTAAGGAATATGACGGAAAACTGCTCAATGGCCCAAACGACTTATGGATTGACCCAAAAGGCGGAATGTACCTGACCGACCCGCTTTATCCAAGAGATTATTGGAAACGTGATCCTAAAATGCAGCAGGATGGTGAGCATGTTTACTATCTTAGTCCCGGCAGCAAAGAACTGGTACGCGTGGACGACAAGCTCAAAAAGCCAAACGGGATCATTGGAACGGCTGATGGTAAAAAGCTCTATGTAGCCGATATTGGTGCCAATAAAACTTATCTGTACGACATAGCCAAAGATGGTTCGCTGACCAACAAAACACTTTTCGTGTCAAAGGGTTCCGACGGCATGATCCTCGATAATGAGGGAAATTTATACCTGACCGGGGATGGCGTGACTGTTTTTGACAAAACCGGTAAAAAAATCGCTCATTTTCCAATCAGCAAAGGCTGGACGGCAAACTTGTGTTTCGGTGGAAAAAACCGTGATCTGCTTTTCATCACTTCTGAAACCGCGGTTTATGGAATAAAAATGAGGGTAAAAGGTGTTAAGTAAAATATTGATCATTACATTTCGCTGAGCAATATTTGAAACGATCTCAATTACAAACCTGATTTATTACCCGACATGACTTCCACAGCGCACGAAAACGTCTTCATAGCAGCCGACACCAATCCTTTTTTTTCAGAATATACAACGCCTTTTGAGGTACCGCCTTTTGATAAGGTCGCAACGGAACATTTTATGCCTGCTTTTGAGGAGGGCATGAAACAGCAAAAAAATGTTATTGCTGAAATTTGTTCGGCCACTTCCGATCCGACTTTCGAAAATACCGTGGAAGCGTTGGAAACAAGCGGGGAGCTTCTGACAAAAGTCTGTGCCGTATTTTTCAACCTGGCGTCGGCTAACACGTCTCCTGAAATTGAGAAAATTTCGCAGATTATTGCGCCGAAATTGTCAGGTCACGGTGATGACATCTATTTGAATGCTGATTTATTTGACAAAATAAAGAAACTGAACGATTCCCCGAGCACGTTAAACCTGACTCCGGAGCAAAGTCGGTTATTGGAAAAAACATATAAAGCCTTTGTAAGAAGCGGCGCAAATCTGGACGCCGGGCAGCAGATCAAAATGCGCGAGATCAATAAGGAACTTTCAATACTGACCGTTCAGTTTGGGCAAAATCTTCTGGCCGAAACCAATCTGTTCGAGCTTATTGTTGACAAGGAGTCCGATTTATCAGGATTATCTCCTTCATTCAAGGCGGCCGCTGCACAATCCGCGAAGGAAGCCGAAAAATCGGGTTCATGGAGATTTACCCTTCATAATCCCAGCGTGATGCCATTTTTACAGTATGCCGAAAACAGGTCGTTACGCGAAAAAATATTTACGGCTTATGTCAATCGCTGCAATCATGGAGACGAGCGGGACAACAAGGAAATCGTTGCGCGTATCGCCGTGTTACGTGCTGAAAGGGCACAATTGCTGGGTTATCCAACGCACGCCGATTTTGTTTTGGAAGAAAGCATGGCCAAAACACCTGATCAGGCTTATGATTTGCTCAACAAACTTTGGAAAGCTGCGTTACCCGTCGCCACGCTTGAAGCCGGAGAAATGCAGCAAGTGATGGATAATGAAGGAGCAGACAACGTTCTTGAAGCCTGGGACTGGCCGTTTTATGCTGATAAAGTTCGCAAAGAAAAGTACAATTATGATGCCGAGGAACTTCGTCCGTATTTCAAACTTGAAAATGTCCGTGACGGCATTTTCACAGTGGCTCAAAAGCTGTATGGTTTAACATTTACCGAAATAAAAGATCTTCCAAAATATCATCCCGATGTGACTGGCTATGAGGTAAAAGAAGCGAACGGAACACATACCGGGATTTTTTACATGGATTTCCATTCCCGCACCTCCAAACGAGGGGGAGCCTGGATGACATCCTATCGCAAGCAATCCCAAAAAGGTGGAAAGGCTGTTTCGCCGATCGTTTCCAATGTCTGTAATTTCGCTAAACCAACAGAAAACGAACCTGTATTGTTAACCCCTGATGAAGTGGAAACACTTTTTCACGAGTTCGGACATGCGCTGCACGGTTTGTTATCACAGGTAAAATATGAAACGCTGTCGGGAACTTCTGTTCCACGCGATTTTGTAGAGCTCCCTTCGCAAATCATGGAACACTGGGCTTTCGAGCCGGAAGTATTGAAACAATATGCCAAACATTATGAAACCGGTGAGGTCATTCCAAACGAGCTGGTTGAAAAAATGAAAAACGCTTCAAAATTCAATCAGGGATTTGGTACCGTTGAATATCTGGCGGCCTCATTTCTGGATATGAGCTACCACACGTTACAGGCAGGCCAACAGATCGAAACTACTGTTTTTGAAAAACAACAAATGGCTGATCTGGGGTTAATTAACCAAATCCCGCCCAGATACAGAAGCACTTATTTCCAGCATATTTTCTCCGGCGGGTATTCGGCCGGGTATTATAGTTATATCTGGTCGGAAGTACTGGATAGTGACGGTTTTGCAGCGTTTAAGGAAACCGGCGATATTTTCGATCCGGCTACCGCAGCATCTTTCCGAAAAAACATTCTGGCCAAAGGCGGTACCGAAGAACCGATGACCTTGTACAAAGCCTTTCGTGGCAGAGAGCCGGAAGTTAAATATTTACTTGAAAACCGGGGATTGGATAAAGCTGTTTAAACTGAATAATCCAGCTTATACGTAGAAATAAGGTGTCGGTATTGACTGGCACCTTGTTTTTTGAAAATCTTAAAAAACGACAACCTGCAAATAAACCGTACTAAAAGATCAATGGGAAGTTTTATCGAAATCAATGATACACTGCAAATTACAGCAGAACAGGGTTTTCCTGCCGATTTACTGAATCTTGAAAAACATTTACAGACACCGGTAACCCTGGATGACGTCAAAGGAAAAGTTTTTCATTTTTATAAAAAAGACAGTGCAAGGCTATTTCACCTGGATCCTGTCCGGGTGTTTTTAGTGCAGAGCATCAACGGCAAATGGCTGATATGGGGCAAGGCTCTAATTCAGTCCCAAACCATAGCGAAACAATTGGATGAATCCGGAAAATGGATTGACGAAAAATGGCAAACCAGCGGCACTTACGTCATTTCAGAAATTTACGAGCCCGATTATCAGGCGCTGTTTACAAAGCGGGAATCAATCCCGGGCAAGAGCTATTTATAAGCAAAATACAATCCACCTCTTTCTTTTCGACTTATACTCGGCAATGAAATTTTTATACTATATTCAGCATTAGGACGTTACCAATGTCAAGCATCAGGTTCACTATGCGTATAGTTTTTACTTTGTTTTTCTTATTATACACATTCAAAGTCAGCGCTCAGGAACGTATAACCATTAGCGGCTTTGTAAAGGAGCAAGGCAGCCAGGAGCAGCTTCCAGGTGTGAATGTATACATTCCTGATACGCCTTACGGCACGGTCACCAATACCTATGGCTTTTATTCGCTGACGCTTCCCGTCGCGGATTCTGCGCTGATCGTTTATTCTTTCGTCGGCTATGAAAAGACGGAACGAAAAATAAGTTTGACAAAAAATACGGAACTCAATATTTTGCTGACGACCATCAATCAGCTGGAAGAAGTGGTGGTTTCCTCACGCCGCCAGGAGGATTATGTAAGCCGCTCGGCGCAGATGAGCCAAATTGAAATTCCCATTCAGCAGATAAAAAAAATACCAGCCTTTTTCGGAGAAAAGGATGTTTTGAAAGTTTTGCAGCTCATGCCCGGCGTCCAGAAGGGAACAGAAGGGCAGACCGGTTTATACGTGCGCGGCGGCGGCCCCGATCAGAACCTTATCATTCTGGACGATGCCGTAGTTTATAATGCCAACCACCTTTTTGGGTTTTTCTCAATTTTCAACAGTGATGCCCTGAAAAGTGTAGAACTTACCAAAGGCGGATTTCCGGCAAGATATGGCGGGCGGCTTTCTTCGGTCCTTGAAATGAATATGAAGGAAGGAAGCAAAGATGCTTTGCATGGCGAAGGAGGCATTGGCATTATCTCATCAAGATTGAGATTGGAAGGACCTATTTCCAAAGGAAAATCTTCTTTTCTGATATCGGGCAGGCGTACTTATATCGACATTCTCGCCGCACCGCTTATTGCCAGAAACCAGCGTGGTTCCGATGAACAGGTTAAACCCGGTTACTATTTTTACGATCTTAATGCAAAAATCAACTACGATCTGGGTACAAAAGATAAGGTATATTTAAGCGGTTATTTTGGTCACGATAAATTTTACGCCAATGAGACCGGAAATAATGACGAATCCCGTGCCGGGCTCGACTGGGAAAACAAAACGGCAACCCTTCGCTGGAATCATTTATTGAATCAAAAACTGTTTGTCAATACCTCATTCATTTACAGCAATTTCAATTTCGGCGTTTCCAATGATAGTAAAGATCTCAATACGGATGGCAGCACGCAGGATGAATTCAGCCTGCGTTACACTTCAAAAATCCGCGACTGGGGTGTAAAAACGGACCTGGACTATTATCCCTCCCCCAAACATGCCGTGAAATTCGGAGCCCAGGCCACATTTCACAGATTCATTCCATCAGCACTGGCCCTTAAGGGTTCTTTTATTGACGAATCCATTGAAAGATCTGTAAAACCGGTCAATACCCTGGAAAGCGGAATATACATTGAAGATACCTGGCAGGCTGCTGATGCCCTGAAAATGAATGCGGGATTCAGGATAAGTTCATTTCAGACGGCGTCAAAAACGTACATCAGGCCCGAACCTCGTTTCTCGGCAGCCTTGCGCCTTGCTCAGAATTTTTCTTTCAAAGCGTCTTATGCCCAAATGAACCAGTATGTCCATTTGTTATCCAACACCGGACTTGGCCTGCCGACAGATTTGTGGGTACCGACCACAGACCGGGTGGCGCCGCAGCAATCGAAACAGATTGCCATTGGTTTGGCAAAAGATCTCGAAAAGCCAGCGCTGACTTTAACATTGGAGGGCTATTACAAAAAAATGAACCACATCCTTAATTACAAGGAAGGCGCCTCGTTTTTGAGTATAAACGGAGAAAATGCCAATGAGCTCAGCTGGGAGGATAACGTAACAGCGGGAAAGGGCTGGTCCTATGGGGCTGAATTTCTGGTCCATAAGAAAACAGGACGGTTTTCGGGATGGGTCGGTTATACACTTTCCTGGACCAAATGGCAATTTACCGAACTCAATTTTGGCAAAACTTTTTACCCGCGTTACGACCGTCGCCACGACTTATCCGTCGTCGGAATCTATGAACTGAGCAAACGGATTACCCTTTCTGCGACCTGGGTTTACGGTACGGGAAATGCACTCACATTACCCATGGCCAGTTTCACAGGCGTGACAGATAATTTTTTCAGTCGCTTTTCTTCGGGTGGAAAATCGACGGTAACCTGGAATGGCGACCGGGTTAATGAGTATGGCGAGAAAAACAGTTTCCGGGCTGAACCGTTTCACAGATTGGATCTGGCCCTGCAGCTGCATCGGAAAAAGAAACGATACGAACGAACCTGGGAATTCGGCCTCTACAATGCATACAATCGCCGAAACCCATTTTTCTATGATATTTCCGAAGAAAAGCTGGCGAATGGAAATACCAAAAGCACGCTGAAACGCTATTCACTATTCCCGGTATTACCTTCTGTCAGTTACAATTTCAAGTTTTAGGATATGAAAACAAATATTTTTGTTCTGCCGATACTCTTGACCGGGCTATTTGCCTGCGATACCCTGATCACAGAAATCTCGCCGGAAGACCTCCCCGAAACGACATCAAAGCTTGTCGTTCAATCATTCATTTCCCCGCAGGCGACCCGTATCAATGTGGTCGTAACGGAATCCATCCCTTTGTTCGGAGAATCGGGTTCAAGTACTTCGGTGATCAAAAATGCAATCGTAAAAATGTCGGGAGGAGGTAAAGAAGTAACCCTGCTCTATGACTCAACCAGTCAACTGTATACCATTGAAAAAATGAAATTTCCGATCGTCGCATCAGAAACATACAAGCTGTCTGTGTCTGACGGAAAACGCTCCGTAACTTCTATCTGTACCGTCCCGACCAATCAGGTTACAATAAAATCTTACGTTATTGACACGGCTTATCTGAGCCGCCGCAACGGTCCGGACACGGCCCTGACGGTAAAAATGATCTGGCAGGATATTCCCGGAGAAAGTAACTACTACCGCGTTCGGGCCAATATGGACATTGAATATTCGATTCTGGAAGGGACCAATCCTGATAATTTTGAAGAGAAACGGGTACGAAACAGGTTCAGCATCCGCTGGGATGACAACAGCGGAAGAAGTGATTTCCAGAATGATGTAAATCTGGATGGCACTTCATTCACCTCGCCGCTGGGAAGAGGTTTTTTGCCTTCATCCCTCCTGTACACGTCCAGCGATGGAACGAAGTATTATGCCAAACAGAAACCAAAACTCATCGCGATGGTGATGGAAGTGAATAATACGGAAAAATCGTACTACGAATACCATCAGTCGCTCAGACTGAATGAACGTACCGATAACCCCTTCGCTGAGCCCGTCCTTGTTTTTAATAACATTCTGGGAGGACTCGGTTGTTTTGCAGCGTACAACAACAAGCAGCTGATTTATAACCCATGACCGCTTCACAAATCTGATCAAATGCTTTTATTATCGCTGTTTGCTTTATAACTTCCATCCAATTCCAATCTGTGCTTTCAGAATTTCAATAAATAGACTGGTCTGTATGTTTAACTAATCTGTCCTGCTTATGAAACACCATCCCATCGTACCGAGAGAAAGGATTCTGGATACTGCGTTGCGTTTGTTTCATGAACAGGGCTACCATGCAACAGGAATCAACCAGATTATCAGTGAAGCCGGCGTAGCAAAAGCGAGTTTATATTTGCATTTCAAATCGAAGGAGGAGCTTGGCATCGAATATCTGAATGCCCGCCAGGATCTTTGGTTTACGCAACTCAGGCTTTTTACTGACGCGGAAAAGAAAACCAGAAAGAAAATTCTTGCTGCATTTGATTTCCTGGCTTACGTCAATGAAAATGAGCACTTCAGAGGATGCAGCTTTCTTAATATGTTATCCGAAATACGGCCAGACAATTACGCACTCTTAACTTCGATTCAAAATCATAAACAGGAACTCCGTCAATTTTTCACTGACATTCTTGGGGAACAAAAAAATGATGCCGCCGATATCGTGTATATGCTCTTTGAGAGTGCCGCTACCGAAAGTCAGCTTTTTAAAAACCAATGGCCTATTGAGAAAGCGAAACAAGCAGTTTCCGATCTTTGCAAACTGAAATACATCAAATAGCAGCGTTTAATTTACGCCAATAACCCGATTTTGTTCACATCAAAAAAGCCACTCCCAAACAGAAGTGGCTTAAAATGATATGTATTGAACCGTAATTTTCAGCGCTTAAATAGCAGAACCGACAAGACTTACAATACTTCCCAAAGACTTGCTGGAAGCCGTTGCAGCCAGTTTTCCGGCCATACCTTTTTTGTCCAATCCACCCACAGCTTTTGTCGCTTCGCCTAATAGCCCGCCTAACTTGCTTTGAGAATCTGAACCCAGGATTGATGACCCAGCTTTGATTAACCCAAGGTTGCTTGTTAAACTCGACGCATTGCCAAGTAATCCGGACTCTCCTTTTCCCAATAAGCTGCTGATTCTATTCGCACCAATAAGCATTTTGACCGCGCTCACAGCTTTTCCTAGAATCCCTGATTGTAATTTCCCACCGGAAGCCAAAGGAATTAGCGATTTAAGATCACCCGCTTTGCTTAACAATTTATCCTTCAAAGTGCCTGTTGACCCCTTTGCCTCACTTTCCAGTGCAGCAGTTCCCTTTGTCAAAGCCTCGGCAGTACCGGCGCCGTCTCCTTTTTCCGAAAGCGCAACGGCCTGATCAAGCAGGCCTTCCACAGACATATCCTGTGCAAATGAAACATGTGTTAAAAATAATAAGCAAAAAGCGGCTGTCAGGGATAACATGTAATTCTTCATAACTTGTGTTTTTTATGTGATGTACTATGGACGAAAAACGATGCAAAAAGACACTTTTTCGGGAAAAAAAATTTTGCTTCATCCCGACGATATAACCAATGGGCGTAACAGAATTACCTATTTTTCCCTCATTATATTCACCGTTATATTTGGACTAACTTCCAGAAAAATGGCTGATCAACTTCCGAAGTTAGTTAATTTATATCTTGGCGATGCACTGTGGGCATTAATGATTTTTCTTATCGCTGGATTCCTTTTCACAAAACGCTCAACACTGCGTATCTCCCTGTATGCAGCAACATTTTGTTATCTGATCGAGATCAGCCAGTTATACCATGCGCCCTGGATTGATACGATTCGGGGCACTACTTTGGGAGCACTTGCCTTGGGTTATGGTTTCTTGTGGAGTGATATGCTCGCCTATTCCATAGGTGTCGGATTTGGCCTGTTTTTGGAGAAATTGATGTTAAAAAACAGGTAAGACAAGTCGTCCCGATTATCGAAACGACTTATCCCGCTTTGTTTCTTACTTTAATAACCTTGCCCGCATTTCCGTAAGCTGATCATCTGAAAAGTCATGGTGTGTAACAAAACGGACCAGATTCTTACCAAAAGTTACCGCCTGAATTCCCGATTCGGCTAAAGTACGAACGTAGCCGGGAGCGGAAATATGCGAAGCGATGCGAATGATGACAATATTCGTATCCACCGGATAAATATCTTCCACTTCCTGTTTCTGCATAAAAATTTCAGCGATCGCACGGGCACGGGCATGATCTTCTTTCAAACGGTCAACGTGATTGTCAAGCGCATAAATTCCGGCGGCCGCCAAAAAACCTGCCTGTCGCCAACCTCCTCCCATTACTTTACGGAAGCGTTTGGCTTTGGTAATCATTTCTTTTGTACCCAATAACAAAGAACCTACCGGACAACCCAACCCTTTGGACAGACAAATACTGATGCTATCAAAAACCTTCCCGAACTGCCGGGGTGTTTCACCAGTTTCAACCAGAGCGTTAAAAAGACGTGCACCATCAAGATGTAAAACGAGACCATTTTGATCACACACCTTACGAACTGCCTTTATTTCCTCAAAGTCATAATAACAGCCGCCGCCCTTGTTCATTGTATTTTCCAAAGAAACCATCCGGCTGACCGTCGCATGTATATCTCCCTCGGGGCTTATGGCATCGGCAACCTGCGCGGCATTAATCCTGCCACGGTCACCATCCAGCAATTTCACCGATGAAAATGAGTTCAGCATGATACCGCCTCCTTCATACAGGTAGATATGCGAGTTTTTATCACAAATTACATCGCTTCCGGGCTGCGTATGTACGCGAATTGCCAGCTGGTTGGTCATCGTTCCCGAAGCACAAAACAATGCTGCCTCCATTCCAAATAAAGCCGCCGCTTTATCCTGCAAGGCATTCACCGTCGGATCGTCCCCCATTACATCGTCGCCTACCGGCGCCGACCACATGGCTTCCTGCATGGTTTTGGTTGGGCGTGTTACCGTATCGCTACGAAGATCTATTACCATTTTTACTCAATTTTTTCAAAAATCTTAGACAATTGGAATGTATCCTCTGAACAAAACTATTCCCGAAAAATGCCGAATATAGGAAATCAATCCCGTTTATTCTTCCTCTTTTTGAGATTATCTTTGTGTTGAAATCTCAAAAGAAGAATCTTTATTAACATAATTTTTCTGTGATTTTGTACCAGGAAAGGCCCCCTGGACATACTGCTTTACCTGAGTGCTTGAAATTTACAGGACAAAGTTGCCGAAGATGCGTTTGTTATAGATATTCGCATATCATAAACGGAGTAAAATGATCGGGTGATGAAAGATAATTTTTCAAAGCAATCCAGAGCGTATTCAGTTTTCCGACCAACATATCCGGATGAAGCAATTTCGTTTATTTTATCCCAGGTTCCCAACAAAACAGCGGCCTGGGATTGCGGAACCGGTAATGGACAACTGGCGGCTAGGCTCTCGGATTTTTTTCAACATGTGTATGCTACCGACATCAGCGAAAATCAAATCGCGAATGCCGTCAGGAAAAACAATATAACTTATCAAATTGTAAGCGCCGAAGAGGCCCTGTTTCCGGAAAATTCCTTTGATCTGATAACCGTCGCGCAAGCGATTCACTGGTTTGATTTTGACAAATTCTATGAAAGAGTCCGGACAACATTGAAGCCAAACGGCATCCTTGCCGTGATCGGATACAACCTGATGCAAATCGATGAGGCCTGTGACCGGCTCATAGGACACTTTTACAAAGATATTCTTGGAGACAAATATTGGGATCAGGAGCGCAGTTATCTCGACGAAAAATATCAAACCATCCCTTTTCCGTTCCACGAAATTCCAGCCCCTGCGTTTGCTCAAAAAGTAAACTGGACTCTGGATGAATTAACGGGCTATCTCAACACCTGGTCTGCTGTGCAGCATTATATTAAGGCCAATGCGGTTAATCCGGTTGATGCTATACGAAAACAGCTGCAAGAAGTCTGGGGAAGTGAGGAAAAGAAAGAAGTTTGCTTTCCAACCCTTTTGCGAATCGGGAAGTTATGAACGGTGTAAATAAATAGGCTTCCGGTTGTTCAGTCAAATATTGAACAAACAGAAGCCTATTCAGCATTTCAGCTGTCTGACTGGCTTATTAAAATGTACTTAACTTCACAAAGTCTCTTTTAACCAACCGAAAAATTCACGCTGCCAAACCAACGCATTTTGCGCGCTGAGGACACAATGATTTTCGTCCGGCAGGTATAACAACTTACTTTTAATACCCTTTAATTGCACAGCCTGAAATGCCTGTAGTCCCTGTTCGATCGGAACGCGGTAATCTTTCCCACCCTGAATGATGAAAATCGGGGTATTCCATTTGTCTACAAAATTGCTCGGCGACTGGCTAAATGAACGCTGGGCAACCGTATTCTTTTTGTCCCAGTACGCACCTCCTTTTTCCCAGTTTTCAAAAAACATTTCATCCGTTGTGCCATACATACTTCTAAAATCAAACACGCCGTCATGCGAAACAAAGGTCTTGAAACGACCTGCATGCTCTGCTTCCAAAGCAAATACCGAAAATCCTCCAAAACTCGCTCCAACGCATCCCAGTCGGCTTTTATCCACATAAGACTCTTTGGAAACCGCATCAATTGCACTCAGGTAATCTTTGATAACCTGACCGCCCCAGTCCTTGCTTACCTGCTCATTCCACTGCGTTCCGTGTCCGGGCATCCCCCTGCGGTTAGGCGCCACGACGATATATCCCTGAGAAGCCATTAACTGAAAATTCCAGCGGAATGAATAAAACTGCGTCAAAGGCGCCTGAGGGCCACCCTGGCAATAAAGCAGTGTCGGATATTTTTTAGCAGGATCAAAATTCGGCGGGTAAACTACCCAAACCAGCATTTTTTTATTATCGGTCGTGGTTACAAACTTGCGTTCCGTTTTACATTTCGCGAGCGTTGCATTGATATCGTCATTCACGTGCGTCAGCGGTTTCATGCTTCCGTTTGTGATGTCCACTGTGTACAATTCCGCAGCATTATTCATGTCATTTCTGGAAACAACCAGCGTATTACCAACCTGTCCAACCACGCCGGTTATATCGAAATCTCCCTTTGTAATCTGTGTAATCGTTGCGGCAATTTTGGTCAATCCGGGATAATTCACTTTAAACAACTGAATCGTTCCATCAATCGGAGCCCAGAAAAAGATCGTCCGGTCATCTTCTCCCCATTTGAACCCTTCTACGTGAATATCGTCACGTTGCCCCGTCAGGTTAATTTTGACATTGCCGTTTGACACAATGATATCCTGTTTGTCGGCCTCGTAACCATCTCTTTTCATTTGCAGCCAGGCAAGCTGCCCTTTCGTGTTATAGGCAGGTGCTATGTCATAACCCTTGTTTTCTTCCGTCAGGTTTTTTGTAGTGCCTTTTTCGATATCGTATTCGTACAAATCCGTATTCGTGCTAATGGTGTAATCCGTGCCGAATTTCTTTTTTGTTACGTACAAAACACGCTTGCTATCAGGATTCCAGATAAAATCTTCGTCTCCGCCGAATGGCTTCTGAGGGCAATCAAAGGCTTCGCCAGCCATAATATCTTTGGCTTCACCGGCAACTCCGTTGGCAAACGGAGCCACGAAAACATGATCAAATTTCCCGTCCTCCCAGGTATCCCAGTGACGATAATTCAGCGACGTAAAAACATAAGCATTGGATTTTTTCAAATCCGGGTACTTATCTGAGGCAATGATATCCTTTACTTTTACGGCGTCACTTGTGATGATATGTCTTCCGTCCGGTGCAACTTTATCATTCGCCAGCACACCATCCGTACTGGTAATTTCAACGGCGGCACCACCGGTAACGGGTATGCTGTATAGCTTTCTGGCGCTTTTATTTTCTTCAGCATTTGGCGTACTGACCGAATAAATAACATTTTTCTTATCGAGAGACAATCCCATGCCCGAAACACGGCCAAGTTTCCAAAGCTGTTCAGGAGAGAGTAAATTCTGAGCCTGGGTTCCAAACGACATCAGGACTAAACCAGCCGCGTACCAAATTTTATTCATGTTTTTATTGATGATTTTAGCCGAAAGAAAAATTTTAATGATCCTTTCGGGAATAAATTAAAACGTGAATTTAGGAGTTAGTAGTAGGAAAACAAAAATAAGGGATGACCAATGACGATAGATCGGGGTGAGAATGGCTAATTGACCCACGTGACAAACGACAATGGACGGAGGCACGACCAAATAAAAAAACCGGAGCGGTCAACGAAAATGGACGCGGTGGGAATGACACACACGGAACGACCAACGATAATGGATCCCGCGGGAATAACGAACTCGGAACGACCAACGATAATGGATCCGGCCGGAACGACGAACCGTAATAGATCCGGCCGGAACGACGAACCCGGGGCGTTGCCCCGGGCTAAGTTAGGCAACCCTTTCAGGGTTGTGATGGTTGGGGTGTTTCCCTATTTTTAATTCCTCATTCAAATTTATCCCCTCATGTTCTCCATCAGTTTCTGAATAATTCCCACGGTCTTTTCCGTTTGTTCCCGGCTCGGGGTCGTGTCCCAATTCCCTAAAATTCCGTTGCTTCCAATATAAATCCCGTCTTTTCTAGAAATGAAATTCGCGCCCTGGGTGTATAATTTATAGTTCACATCGCTTTGCGGAATCAGACAGGAAAGTTGTCCCGATACCGGTGTTAGCTCCTGGTCGTTGAATACTGGTTTGGCTCCCAACCCCATGCAATTAACAACCACACGTTCCGGCAGTGCATCAATATCTTCAAGCTTTTTGATTTCCTGGATTTTCACTTTTCCGCCAAACATGAGAAAATCATTCAAATGATGTCTCAGGTAGGACGGGATGTTGAACATCAGATTGGACCGTCTTGTAACGTGACCGGCTTTAAACGGATGCTCTTTTTCAGTCAGTTTTACACGTTCCGGTATCAAGCCATGAATTTCAAAATCTTCGCCGCCCGCTCCCGGAATGTATACCGGTTCCTTGTCAAAAACACCATATTCCTCAGCCCAGCAGGCGATATCATTCATGCCCAGAAGAAACTGAAAACGTCGGAATGAAAACCGTGTCGCCTCTTCCCAGATCGCCTTAAATTCGGGTCTGGCAACCTTTACATCACAAACCCGGGAAGCTGGAGACCAGGTACCCGTTGCCAGATTACTCGTAATATTCGGTGGAACATCTTTCGTATAAATCGTAACCTCACAACCACTTTCCTGCAGCAAACGCGCCGTGGCAATACCCACCGCTCCGCAGCCCAGCAAGGCTACTTTTTTCTCATTTGTCGCCAGCACCATTTTCCTGGCCATGTTGCCCGTTCCCCACGATAGCGACCATCCGCTCCCCCCATGTCCGTAGTTATGAACAATGGTTTTATTGTCTAACATTTCTGTTTCAATACGTGGCCCTGACGGACGGAAAGGACGTAATCCCACCGTTTCCTTCACAATACGATCCATTGAAAGGCGTAATTTAGGAATCTGATGGTACCCTCGACTGATATGAAAATGCTTGTCGGGATACTGCTGTTGTAATTTCGGTGCACAGGATGTCGCGACAGCGCCAAGGGCCAGACTGGCCGGAACAGCTTTTTGGAAAAAGTTTCTACGATTCATTTGAAAGGGAGTAATAGGACGACGTATTCCAACGAAAAATAGTCAACCCATTACTCGATTACAAATTTAATATCGCACAAAACTAAATTATCGAAATTATATTTTACAAATATTTACTTTAATACAATAATAACACAGCAAAATACTAGATTCACAAGACAATAAACCGTTCAAAAAAATAAAATTATTATTTAGTCAGCGATGGTGGCATGTCCGACGGTGCACTACCCCATTTTTCATTAGGGGTTTCTCCCATTTCCAGAACAAGTTCCCCTCCGCTTGTAATTTCCTGATGCGACAAATAGGTTTTGGTAAAAGGCCTCCCGTTCAGCCGGGCCGACTGAATGTATAAAGCTTTGTCGGACACATTGTTCGCTTTAATTTTAAATTTCCTGCTTCTTGAAAATTCAAAGACCACTTCCTCAAAAGCCGGTGTTCCCAAAACATAATAAGGCGTCCCGGGTGTAACCGGATACAAACCGGCCATGCTAAACACCAGCCATCCCGACATTTGCCCTCCGTCTTCATTGCCACTTAGGCCGCCCGGTGTAATATCATATTCTTCGCTGATGATTTTTCGAACCCATTTCTGCGTTTTCCAGGGTTGTCCTGCATAAGCAAACAGATATGGAATTTGATGATTTGGTTCGTTGCCGTGCCAATAATATCCTTTCTCAAACATGGAGTCGAGCTTTGCTGCGAAATATTTATCTCCTCCTACGGCCTTTTTCAAACCGGCAATATCCTGCGGAACAAACCAGGTGTACTGCGCCGGAGAGCCTTCGGTAATAAAACTGGATCGTTTGGCAAAGGGGTCAAAGGGTTTAATCCAGCTGCCATCCGCATACCTTCCGCGCGCATAACCTGTGGAAGGATCAATCACATGCTGATAATTCAACGCCCTTTTTCTAAGCACCGCTGCGTCGTCAGCATGCCCCAACTCCTCCGCCAAAACAAAGAGACAGAAGTCATCGTAAGCATACTCCAGCGTTCTTGAAACCTGTTCCCGTTTATGAAATGCCTGCCAGACACTGTCCTCCAAGGGCACATAATTGTATTTCAGATACGATGTCAACGCCCGTCTGCCTTTTCCGGCTTCATAACTTTTCTGATCCGTGTTAACATCAAAAGCATTTTTGCGTAAATACTTGTAACCTGTCTGCACGTCAAAATTCCTTACGTTTTTAACATAAGCATCCGCCATAACAGACATCACGTGGTCGCCAATCATTGCAGCCGTGTAGTGGTTCCAGATTGGAAAAATTGGCATCCAACCGCCCTGTTCCGCTTTTTTCACAAGCGACTGCATCATGTCACCGGATTTTTTCGACTCTAGCAATACATTCAGCGGCATTGATGCCCGGAAAGTATCCCACATGCTGTAATCACAGTAATAATCAAATCCATCAGCTTTTTGAAGTGGTGTACCGCCCGCAAAAGAAGGATACTGGCCGTCAACGTCGGAATATAATCGCGGTGAAAGTTTTGACCGGTAAAGCGCGCTGTAAAACAATGTCTTATCTTTTTCACTTCCTTTCACCTTCATTTTACCCAAAGCCTCATTCCAGGTTTTCTCGGTCGATCTGCGGACAGCATCAAAACTTTTACCGGCCTGCTCTTTTTTCAGGTTATTTCTTGCACCTTCCAGACTCGTAAAGGAAGTACCGATCTGCACAATCACAGACTGCTGTTTTGTACCAAAACCTACATAGGCCCCCAGCTTCTCGCGCTTTCCTTTCCCGGCTCTGGTCCTCCCCATCGGCAGGATCGTATCAGATTCCCACACACCATATTGTGTAAAAGGCGTATCAAATTTCAAAACAAAATAACCACTGAAACCTGCCGACTGGCCTGATCCCTGATAAATCCGGTGCACGGGATTGTATCCGACGATCTCCCCTCTTTCAGGATACACTTCTACAAAACCTTCTCCCTCGTCACTATTGGGTTCCACGACAATAAAATTCTCTTTTCCTGCTTCATAGGTAAAGCGCAGCATTGCCGAACGCGCCAGAGACGTTACTTCCGCGTTGATTTTATAATCGTCAAGCAATACACTATAATAAGTCGGCGTCGCGACCTCTGTTTCGTGGCGGAATTTCGATGCACGTTTTTCGGCAGCGACAATTAACTCTCCCGAAAGTGGCATCACGGTCAGCGTTCCGTAATCCTGCACACAGGAACCGTTGAGCCAATGCGTACCACGAAAACCCTGAAAGTGAGTATCTGAATAATAGTAAGGAGCAATACACTTCGTCTCCGTAGCCCTGGTTTGCGGCGTCCACTGTGTCATGCCATACGGTGTTCCTACGGCTGGCATTGTTTGTCCTTTTAATTCGCTGCCCGCTTCACTGTGCATTTTGGCACTCTGGGTGGCAGCCGGAGCGGTGCCAATTCTCGTTTCTACGTATTGAACAGGTAATTTTTGAGCCTGGGAAACATGAAAAATCATCAGCAATAAAAAACTGAAACCACCTGATATTTTTCGAAAATGTAAATAATGAGACATACAAATAGAATAATATTATAATTGCCGGTATTGGATCTTTAAGTTTGGTAATTAAAGACCAATTACCAACTTCTGTATTAATAACTAACTTTACCGGCAAAGCTACTTCTAAGACGAATAAATATCTTGTTTCCCTTATGAATTTACATATTATCGATACCGGTTATTTCAAACTTGACGGTGGTGCAATGTTTGGCGTCGTTCCAAAAACGCTATGGAACAAACACAATCCGGCGGATGAAAAAAACTTGTGCAGCTGGTCCATGCGCTGTCTTCTGATCGAAGACGAAAATCGTCTCATCCTGGTTGACACCGGTCTGGGCGATAAACAGGATGATAAATTCTTCGGTTTTTATGATCTGCATGGCGATGCAACATTAATCGGTTCGATCAAAAAAGCCGGGTTTAGTCCGGAAGATGTAACGGATGTTATCCTCACCCATTTGCATTTTGACCATGTCGGAGGCGCTGTGAAATACAATACAGACAAATCTGTCCTTTTACCCACTTTTCCGAATGCAACCTATTGGTCCAACGCATCCCACTGGCAATGGGCTACAAATCCAAATCCAAGAGAGAAGGCTTCTTTCCTGAAAGAAAATATTTTACCAATCCAGGAATCCGGACAGCTAAAATTTATTGACAATGAAAAATCACCGTTCACCAATATTGACTTTATTCATGTCAACGGGCATACCGAGCAAATGATGCTACCGGTTATCCATTACAAAAATCAGAAAATAATTTATGCTGCCGACTTAATCCCTTCGTCTTTTCATCTCCCCTTGCCCTGGGTGATGAGCTACGATGTACGGCCTTTGTTAACGATGCAGGAAAAAGAAAGTGTATTAAAAAAGGCGGCGGAAGAAAAATGTATTTTACTGTTCGAGCATGACCCTGTATACGAAGCAGCCGTTGTTGAACAAACTGAAAAAGGGATAAAAATTTTGGAACGGGGGGATTTGAAAAATTTTATCTGATAAAAAACGGAGAATACAACGACAAGATCCCCAGGATCTGTGTTTATAAAACATGAAGAAAATTGGACTCGTTTTATCTGGCGGCGGTGCCCGGGGGATATCACATATTGGTGCAATAAAAGCGCTGGAAGAATACGGCCTAAAACCCGCTATCATCAGCGGAACAAGCGCCGGTGCATTCGTAGGAGCATTACTCGCTTACGGATATTCCGCCGATGAAATATTTGAAATCGTTCTCAAAACACGGTTCAGCAATTATTTAAGATTCGGTTTCAGCCTTGGAGGTTTGTTAAAAATTGACAGGGCGGAAGAGATATTAAAAAAATACATTCCCGAGAATTCCTTTGAAGCGTTGAAAATTCCTTTGGTCGTCACGGCTACCGACATTAACGCCGGGGAAGAAATATCTTTTCGCGCCGGCGAGCTGGCAAGAATTGTCCTGGCCTCCTGTTGCCTTCCT
Organism: Dyadobacter sp. LHD-138; assembly: GCF_030929615.1. Classification (GTDB taxonomy): domain Bacteria; phylum Bacteroidota; class Bacteroidia; order Cytophagales; family Spirosomataceae; genus Dyadobacter. Next base: position 221,370 of record NZ_JAVFVU010000008.1, read on the forward strand.
GGGGTATTCAGACCGCTCCGGCTAAACGGCCGTGATCTGATCGACGGCGCTATTTTTAATAATTTACCCGTAACCCCAATCGAAAAAGAGACCGATTATATCATTGGCGTCCATTGCAACCCGCTTCTTTTCAACAAGCCTTCTGCCCACATGCACCAGATTACCATCCGGAGCCTCCGGATGGCTATGCGGCAAAAGGCCAAAGCAAGCCTCGACCGCTGCGACCTGCTCATTGAGGCTCCCGAACTAAGCACTTTTAATACCTTCGATTTTACGAAAGCGCGGAAATTATTTGATATCGGCTATCGATACACCCACCAACTGCTGGCGGAAAAGAAAATTGACGTATAATGTCCGGATTTCTTCTCAATGGCTGCTCGCTACCACACCCTGAGGTTTAACATCCACCAGCGTCCCGATAACCCAGTCCCCTACTGCTTTCCCCTGAATCCATCCATTTTCCACCGCATCCATAAAGTGGATTCCGCCATAAAAACGGGATAAACCGGATTCTTCGGCGGCGTCATTGAAGGATTTAAATTTACGTGCTTTCAATCCAAAACGTTCTTCGACAGTATCTGTATAGGCAAAATTTTCACCGAAATAATGCGTCAGAATTACCGCCGCTGCTGCCGAAACCACGGAATGGCCGCTGAGATACTCAGGAAAAGGCGGTGTCTGCAAAAATGGTTTCCAGTTGGGATCAATGTATTTCCGGATCACCGTTTCAGGACGAATGCGGTTGCTTCTGTACTTTTCATCCCAGCAAGCCATAAAACCATCCATTAAACCTATCGCTACGGACGTGGTGATCAGCATGGTTTGCGAGAAATCCGTTTTTGCTTGCTTACATGCAATGTCGGTAATCCCGATCCAGTGCGCGCCGGGTGATATTTTCTTCATCCCAACGAGTAAATGCCCCTTATTTTCAAGCGCAAACGGATTACAATCCCAAAAAGCAGCGATGACTTTGGCATCACCTTCGGGCTTCACCTTGTAATTATCCAGCATCATTTTATAAAATTCAGCATTTTTATCTTCTGAAAACGGAACAGGAGGCTCCGGTTTAAACTGCGATGCTGAATCAAGCGTAAACGGGCGAACGGTATTGAAGTAAGGCTCCACGGGTGGAAAATAACCCGGAGGTGTCGGGTACCAGCTGCCTTTAATTTCCCTGGGTTCGTAACGCGGAAAATTGCTTATCTTATTGTACTTATCCGCTTTCGCATATTTTAAGATCTGCTTGCTGATATCAACCGCATAGGCTTTTGATTCATGGATCGTTTCTTCACTAAAACCAATTGTTTTACAGGAATCAATCAAACGATCCTGAAACTTTTGTAACATCACGCCACCGGAAGGCTGCATTTTTTTCGCCGTTTCCAGCATCGCCAAAACAGCACTTAACTGATATGAATAGTGCGTTAATCCTTCCGGTTTTTTTATCTCGGGAAAGTCGTTGAGCCGGCCATGCATGGTTTTCGTCACTGCGTCATGCTGCGCTATCACTTCATATCCGGCCAGACAGGCATAGGAATAAAACCTGGCACCCAACGGAGGATTTGTCACATCATGAACCATCACATCCGTCATCTGACTCGTTACCTGACCAATGATTGCCGGACTCAGTTCCGGTGACTTTGCTTCTTTTTTGTTACATCCAATCAAACAAACAACAAACAGAAGAGGCAGAATTAATTGAATTTTCATTTTTTGTTTGTTTTGTATGCTTTAATTTCCTGCTGATTTATCCCAAATAAGAGTGTATTTCCAAGCGAAACCACACTGCGCACATCACCTTTCAGGGCAAAACCTGATCTGTTCTGAGGTATATAGCCAAAATTCCCTTTGCCATCTCCCTTCAATAACGTCCCATAATTTGCGTCATATTTCCCAAACCGCAACCGTGCTTTGTTGCTATTGCCACAAAACAGCAAATCCTTTTTTCCGTCCTGATCGTAATCCAACGCCGTGATCGTAAATACCGGAGACGACTGTACTTCAAGCGGCAACGCTTTTTCTGTAAGCTTACCGGATGCTTTACTTTCAAAATAGGCCGTTTTAAGGAAATTTGATTTCAAATGCGCAACCCCTTCGAGTTCTTCTTTCGAAAAAATATCGGTCAGCGTTGCCTCTGCATAACTTTTATAATCCTGAAAACGTGTGCGCATGATACTCATCTGATCCAGCATTTCGTCACGCGTCACATAAGGATAACTTTTACCCTGAATGTAAAAGGAAAGGATCGGATCAACCGAGCCGTTATCGTCAAAATCTTTGTAAACCATTTCCACCGGCTCCGTATCGCTTGCTTTGCATTGTGTATTTAAGCCAATATTGCCAACCACAAGATCCGTCTTCCCGTCACCATTCAGGTCTTCTGCCAGAATTTTATTCCACCAGCCACTGTATGATTTTTCAAAATAGTCAGTCGTTTTGTTGGCCAGTTTCCCGCCGTTATTAACCAGCACCATCACCGGCATCCACTCTCCGACCACAACCAAATCAGGTTTCTTATCACCATTCATATCGGCCCAGGCGGCATCGGTAACCAACCCGATCCTTTCAAGTTCCGGTGCAAGAGCCGCCGTTTGGTCCGCAAATTGTCCTTTCCCGTTATTGATCAAAATATAACTTCTCGGTGTTTCCGGATACCTCCCGGGAATAACCCGGCCTCCCACAAATAAATCTGGTTCCCCATCCAAATTCAAATCCGTAACACGGACACAGCTTTTACTGAAAAGCATTTTGGGTAACGCGTCAGCCTTTTTTGTAAAATTCCCTTTGCCATCATTGAGGTATAAACGGTCCTGAAGCAAAGCATCTTCCGGCATAAAACTGGCATAACCTCCGCTGGCAACATAAATATCAGTGAAACCGTCGCCGTTCGCATCAAAAAATGCAGCGTCTGCATCCACGCTTTGCTTATCACCATCAAAAGCCGGAACAGGTTTTATCGTAAATGTGCCGTTTTTCTGCTGAACATATAACTTTCCGGGCTCGCCAGCACCGCCGCCAATGTACAGATCTTCCAGTTTATCGCCGTTAATATCTCCTTTCACCATGCACGGCCCCGAAAATGAAAGCGCGTTCACCATCAAAGGCTGGCGTTTAAAATCATTCGTTTTGTTCACCGGATTTGTATAAACAACCGGCGACGGCACCGGATTAAATGTCGTCGGTTCCAAAGTCGGAATGCCTGCATCGCCTTTTGCATTTTTCTCTGATAGCGTCAACAACTGATCAGCTTTGGGATTAACAAGTTTCTCCTGCTTTCCGCTGAGCCAAACAATTTTCAGAGAATCAACCGAAGCAGTGCCACCCAGACCGAAATGAAGGATTGGCGAAACACTGGACTGATAGCCGCGCGTTGGCATTTGTTCAAGATATTGCTGCTGACCTTTTTGGTAAATCGTCACTTTTGCTCCTGTACCCAAAGTATTTTTGCCTTCTCCCTGCAACTTCAATTTCAGATAATGATTCTTTAATTGTTTGTCTCCGTCATTTTGATAAACAAATGCCGGCAGGTTAATATTATTCACGACAAGATCCAGGTCTCCGTCATTGTCAAGGTCTGCATAGGCAGCGCCGCCGCTGTTAGAAACCTGTCCAAGGCCCCAGTTGGCTGCCACATTTTTAAAGGTCAGGTCTTTGTTATTTTTAAAAAGATAATTCGTCATATTCGAAGATGGCATCTGATAAACCAGTTCCAGAATGTCTTCGCGACGTACCTGCCCTTCTTTCCGTTTCAAATGATCGCCCATGTATTTTACAAAATCCATGTTTGTAAAATCACGCAAGTTTCCGTTCGTGATAAACAAATCCTTCCAGCCATCATTATCATAATCGGCAAAAAGTGGCGCCCAACTCCAGTCGGTATTGGAAACACCCGACAACTGCCCGATCTCCGAGAAAACAGGTGCAGCAGATTTGCCCGAAGCAGCGCCTACGACGCCTTTATTCAGTTGCAGCATATTGCGCATATACTGGTGATGAAAACCCATTTTTACATTAAAATCGAATAATTCGTAATTATCCAATCCCACCAGAAGTTTCTGCCGACGGTTATCTTCCGGCAACATGTCCAAAGTAAAAATATCGGGTAATCCGTCGTTGTTAAAATCCGCAATTTCATTTCCCATGGAAGAATGCGAAGTGTGACCGATACCCGCATCAATCACATCGGTGAAAGTGCCGTTTTTATTATTGATATATAAAAAATCAGGAACAGAATAGTCGTTGGAAACATAAAGGTCCGGCCAGCCATCGAGGTTAATATCCGCTATGCCAATACCCAAACCATAACTTAATCCAGAACCGTGAATGCCTGCTTTGCTGGTAACATCTTCAAAAACGGGTTCCCCGCCATTGGTCATATTGTTACGAAATAACCTTGCTCCTGCCGAAGGATCTTCCTTTTTCAGGATTTCGGCCGTGGATGATTCATCTAATATCGGTAACGCCTTAGGATTATGGTTTAGTAAAAACATGTCGAGATCTCCGTCCCGGTCATAATCAAAAAAAGCTGCTTGTGTGCTAGTGGAAGAACTGGCCAATCCGTATTGCTCCGCCTTTTCCTCAAACTGCGGAACGCCCTGCGTATTAGGTCCTTTGTTAACAAATAATTGATTTTTCAGTTTATCCGGCGAAACGCTTCCCGAATAACAAACATAAATATCCAGCAGACCATCGCCATTTACATCTGCCATGGTCACACCGGTTTTCCAGGGGCCTTCCCTGCCCGCAACATTGGCGGTCGCGGTAATATCTTCAAACTGCATTTTTCCCTTGTTCAGGTACAGTTTGTTCGAAACCATATTTCCGGTAAAATAAATATCATCCAGCCCATCCCCGTTGATATCCCCAACAGCGACACCACCACCGTTATAAAAATATTCATACATCAACACGTTGGTATTCAATCCTTCGGTCAAAGTATTGTTAAAATCGATTTTAGTTTTTTCGGCGGGAAGCAGTGTAAAAAGTGGAGGCCCGGTTTCGGCGTTTTCCTTTTCATCAGATTTTTCAGACTTGCTGCAACCCGTAAAAGTGATAATCCCAGCAAACAGGGAGATGGCCAGAGATAAGCCGCTTTTTAGTTTCATGATTTGAAACAGAAAATATTGGATGGAGATGGAAAAAAGAAACTATGCCTGCATAAAGCAAGCATAGTTTCTGGTAATGAAGATAAGAAACAATTAACTATTTATCATAACCAGGGTTCTGAACAAGTTTCGCGTTTCTGTTCATTTCGTCACGACTGAACGGACGGAAGTACATTTTATCAACCCAGGTACGGTTCTCATGAGCTTTCTCTTCAACCGATGTGTAAGTATAATCATACACCGAGGTATCATAGTGATATGGCTCTTTCATAGACTGACCCGCCTTGAATTTACCTACCACATTGATATAAGTCAAGGTTCTACCCAAAGTAGTCGGCGCGACCATCCAGCGACGTGCATCGTGGTAACGTTGCTCTTCATAAACCATTTCAATTCTTCTTTCCTTACGGTAAGCTTCTTTCAGCTCAGCACCCGTTGCCGTCAATGCTGGCATACCGGCGCGGAAACGAATTTTGTTAAGCCATAAAAGCGCTTCTGCGTCTTTTCCAAGTTCAATGTTTGCCTCAATATAGTTGAAAACAACCTCAGTAAAGCGAATGAAAGGCCATGGAATATTCTGACGGTCCGTGTTGTCATACAACGCCGGATTCGGATCGATAAATTTTCGCATGTAGTAACCTGAACGGCTTCCGTTCCAGTCTTCTACCGAACTGCTACGCGTATCCAATCCTTTACGGTTGATCAATGCACCCTTATCATCCAAAAGATCATAAGCACCTGTCTGGATCTGGTTAGCAGGATCCTTAACATCCGATGGACGTGGTTTCCAGCCAGCTCCGTCATACATCACCGTTGCATAGAAACGCGGATCACGGCCTGTGTAAGGCGCTGCTTTATGAACCGGATTAGTCCATTTAAAATCCGTTCCATCCATCATTTGATAGTCATCTACCAATAAACCGATTGGTGTATTTCCAGCCCAGTTGTGGTATCCGTTAGGACCGTTGTTAAGACCCGTCTGACGAGCGCCCTCGCCCAAACTTGGCGTAAAATAGCGCCCGAAAATAATCTCGCTAGCTGCTGATGGATCAAGCGTTTTATCAGCACTCGCACCTGCCATGGCTATAGAGATATAATTAAGTCTTCCTCTTTCTGCTGTTTCTGGTGCTGTAAGGTTCAGCTTGTAACCTCCGTTACCAGCATCCAAAGCTGCTTTTGCAGCGTTCAAAGCCGCTGTCCAGCGCGCCGTACGGTCACCCGAAACATAGCCTAAAAATTCAGGATTCGAATATCCTGAGATTAGCGCCGATTTTGCCTTCGCCGTTGGTATATCATGCAGATCACTGGCCGCATAAAGCAATACCCTTGATTTCAGAGAAAGTGCCGCAGCTTTGGTAGCCCGTCCTTTTACCAGTGTTTTTCCGTCCAGAAGCAATGCTGCACTGTCCAGGTCACTGACGATAGACTTTACACACTCATCATACGAGCTGCGCGTGATCGAGTAGTCTTCGTTCAGCGCATATACTTTTTTGATCAGCGGAGGAGCACCATAGTAACGCAGAAGCTGCTGATAATAATAGGCTCTTAAAAAGTACGATTCTCCTTTCAGTCGGCTCTTCAACGCATCGCCGCTAAAACTAGCCGTTGCCAAATTCTGAATCGCCAGGTTGGTTGCACGGATACGGGTAAACATAGGTCCCCAGTTATAGGTATCATCCACCCAACCAAGACTTGAAGGGCTCAAACTGCCCTCATTGACCGTGTTGATATTACGGCCCGTATGGGTAAACACGGCTTCATCGGATAAGGAAGCAAGCATCTGCTCACTGAAACCTCCCTGCTGAAGCCCGGCATAAATACCGGTAACAAAACCTTCAGCCAAAGCACCATCCTTCCATACTTCCTCCGAAGGAATTTCCGTAGGCGGGGTTACGTCCAGAAAATCAGTTTTACACGATACCAACCCTCCCGTAGTCAACAGCGCAATCAGAATTATATTTTTATATTTCAATTTCATAATTATAGGTCATTAAAATGCTACACGTATACCCGCATTGATAACACGCGACTGTGGATAGTACTGTCCGCCGCTGTTGGTAGATTCCGGATCCCACACTTTGATTTTGTCAATGGTAAACAAGTTCAATGCGTTCACGTAAACACGGAATTTGCTTAGTCCCAATTTTGAACCAAGTTCAGAAGGCAGGTTATAACCAAGTTCGATGTTTTTCAAACGCAGGTAATTATTGCTTTTCAGGAAGTAGCTGTTGATACCTGCCTGTCCCGTGTTCGTATAATAACGGTTGCCACGGTTGGTTAATCTTGGATACTTGTCAGTTGGGTTGTCAATCGTCCAACGGTGGTCATAATCGTATTTAAGATAGTTTCCAATATCACCCGATTCGGTCAAACCAACCAGCTGAAGACCGCCTGCTGCGCCCTGGAAAAGAATGGCAAGATCAAATGCCTTGTATCCAAGATTGAACGAAGCACCACCCGTAAACCATGGACGCGCTACTTTCTCCGTACGAATACGGTCATCAGCGCTGATTTTTCCGTCGCCATTTACATCCTTAAATTTCATATCGCCTGGTCGCAAATTTCCAGTAATATCATTATACTTTATTGTATTGGCATCAATCTCGGCCTGGTCTTTGAAAACGCCATCGAATTGGTACACCAGGAATGACTGGTAAGGCATGCCGGTTGTTTTTTGGTAATCAGGGGCACCGGGTACTTCATCCCAATACTTGATCTTGTTCTTTGCATAACCGCCGTTGATACTTGCAGAGTAAGTAAAGTCACCTGCATTGCCGTCGTAGCTCAATTTAAACTCCCATCCCTTGTTTTGTAGTTTTCCAAGATTTTGGGGTGGAAGACGGTTGTCGATGCCGACAGACGAAGGCGTAGTACCCGATTTTGGAATAAGCATTTTAGAACGGTTGTTCACAAAATAATCAAATTCAAATGCCACTTTATCGTTGAACAAGGTACCTTCAATACCAAAGTTACTGTTGTTGGCTACTTCCCAGGTAAAGTTCTTGTTCGCAATACGGGTTTCCAGCAACGTTTTAGCAACCTGGTCGTCCATCACAAAGCTACCAAAACCCATGGTGGAAAGATACTGGTATTCAGCAAGCGTTTCTGTACCAAGTAAGTAAGGTTCAGCACCCATTTGTCCCCATGAACCGCGAATCTTTACATTATTCACGAAACGGATATTATTTTTCCAGAAACCTTCTTCAGACACGCGCCATCCCGCCGAAACCCCCGGGAAAAATCCCCAGCGACCTTCCTTTGGGAAAACGTAAGAAGCATCTCTACGCCACAGGAACTCAGCGATATACTTCTCTTTGTAGTTATAACCTGCACGTCCAAAATAGCTCAAACGGGCACGTCTGTACAAATCACCGTTGTTAGTACCCGAATTTCCGATATTCTGTTCGGCAGTACCACCGGCGAAAAGTTGGTCAACTGCTGGCGAAATGAAATAACGACGGTAAGCAAAGAAACCATCGGCATCTACTTTTTCTCTCTGAACCCCGGCCATGACGTTGAAATTGTGTAAGCCAAATGATTTCTCATAAGACATCTGACCCGTTAGCTGGATCGATAGCTCCTGCGCAGCGGTCTCCGTCAAACGAGGATCCTTGAAGGTAGAACGCACCGTTCCCGTCAATAATGGGCTTACGCCATCCGCTTCGAACGTCTTCTTGTCCCAGAAATACAAAGTCCAGGGTGTTTCCCAGTTTTTCACCCTGCGTATCTGCTTATCCAAAGCAGCCATCGTATTTATTTTCAAACCTTTAACGCCAGGTATTAAAATTTCCAAGCCTCCGTTGGTTTGAATATAGTCTCTTTTATCGTTGTTATAACCCGTCGAATTGGTTGTGATAACCGCCGGGTTTTGACCGTTCTCGATATCAGGACCTGGTTTTCCATTCGGCCAGATCGCGATTTCCGTTGGCTTTCCACGCATCAGCATACGGAAAATCGAACCGGCACTGTTACCACCACTTGGGAAATGACGATATTCCTCTCTTAATGTTACACCCAGATTAGCCGTAACATATTTGTTAATCTTCGTATCGAGGTTGATACGCATGTCATATTGCTTATACCCTGTCGCAGATTTAACATAATAGCCATCCTGCTTAATGTGACCCAGAGAAGCAAGATACTTGATATTTTCACTTCCACCTGTCAACTGTACATTGTGACGCTGCTGGGGAGCCCAGTTACGAAGCACAGATCCATACCAGTCTGTGTTAGGGTGCAATAACGGATCTGAACCGTCTTTGAACTTTTGCATATCGCCAGGCTGAAATACAGCTGTCAACACATCTTTACCTGCATCCGTTCTTTTATAATTACCTGTTGAGTTAAAGCCTTTAAGCGCATCACCCCATTGTGCAACCGGCAATCCGTCATAAATCTGCAACTCATTTCTGATCGTCGCATATTCAGCAGCATTGGACATTTTAGGTGTACGTGTAGGCTGAGACATCCCGAAATTCATGTCATACGACAACTGTGGTTTTCCTGACTTTCCACGTTTCGTCGTGATCAGGATAACACCGTTACCCGCACGTGATCCATAAATGGCCGCCGCAGCATCTTTCAAAACCGAGATACTCTCGATATCGGCAGGGTTGATACGATCCAAACCACCACTACGGTTAGGAACACCATCCACTACGATCAGGGCATTACTGTTACCCAATGAGTTCGTACCACGGATACGGATTGCCGAACCATCATTTCCTGGCTCACCACTTATCTGTACCGCCGAAACACCCGGCAAACGACCGCCCAGGGTATTCGAAAGGTTGGCTGCCGGTGCTTTTTCAAGCTCCGTTCCTTTAACCGCCGTAACCGAACCTGTTAAAGTAGCCTTTTTTGCCGTACCATAACCAACCACAACAACTTCACCCAAAGACTTAATGTCTGTTGCAAGTATTACGTCAAGCGTTGTTTTCTTTCCAACCTCGATTTCCTGTGTAAGATAACCGATGAAAGAAAAAACAAGCGTATTACTGCCTGTCAGGCTCACCGTGTAACCACCTTCATTATCCGTCACTGTACCCGCCGTGGTACCTTTCACGACAACACTTACGCCGGGGAGCCCGAGCCCCTGGTCATCTTTCACTTTTCCCTTAACGGTGTTTTGAGCATATGCTCCAACAACCGTTATGAGGATTAGCAAGAGAGAAAAAACACATCGCGCTGTTTCACGACACGTCCATCTAGTAGAAAATCTCATAGATTAATTATTAGGATGAGTAAAAAAAATAAAAAAAAACTGGGTAAAACGATAAGCTCATTTCCGTGAATCATTCACGTAGCGTAGGCAAAATAAAGGAATCCACTACACTAAAATGTAGAAGTAAATTCCGGACATGACAATTTGAGGGAGCGGAGAAATTTTTTCAATTTTTTATGATTGTTAGGTTAAATAATGGTACTATTGAAGCAGGTAAAATTAATGATTTATTCACAACAAGTATTATGTCATTCATATACTTCAGATACATATCAGATAAGTACCAAATATCTAATTCTACTCATTATGATGTACAAAAAGATATTAAATTCTTCACAAAAAAAAATCTTCTTCCAATATCTATATGCATTCTTAAAAAATAACAATAATACCCTGCTATTTTTTATTTTCTTTATCAATTTTGAGCCTAAAATGGTCAAATAAATCTTACATCGTCAGGTGAACATTTTGTCGCCATTTTCAACACATAGGCCACTAAACCGATTTTTTACAGTCAATTTTAAGCTTTAACAATTCCAATGTTATTTATATTTATTCAATGAATTAATTACCGGTCTTTGTTTATATCTTGCCTATATTCGTGACAAAATCATTTCTCCTTTATTTTGGGATTAGATGAATTAAACCTGCATTGATTCGATAACCCGACCGGAAGCTTTACCATTATTACAATGAGATTTCTGAAATTCAGCATACTGGCCATTACCTCGGTTTTTTACTATTCCTGTCAAAAAACCTCGTCTCCGGAAGAATACAACGCCAAAGCTTCGGACCCAAAACTTTTTCATGAAACGGCGACACAGCTTACCGATGTCATCATTCATGATATATTCAAACCACCGGTTGCCAGCCGCATTTACAGCTATTCATTTCTGGCCGCCTACGAGGCATTGGTACCATCTGCTCCGGCTTACCAGTCTCTGGCCGGGCAAATCAATCAATTCACGCCTACCCCAAAACCCGAAGCTGGCGCAGCCTATTGTTTTCCTTTGGCCAGCGTAAAGGCGTTCACTGTTGTGGGCCGGACACTTACGTTTTCAGGCAATATGTGGGATGACTATGAGAAAGGGCTTTTTAAAAAATATCAGGAAATGGGTATCCCTAAAGACGTATACGAGCGGTCGATCCAGTTTGGTGACACCATCGCAAAACATGTGCTGGCCTATGCTTCAAAAGATCATTACAAGGAAATCCGTGGCTTCCGTTACACAGTTACCAACGAGCCGGGAACATGGGTACCGACACCGCCTGCTTACGCAGATGCCTGCGAACCGATGTGGAATACCGTCCGAACTTTCTCCCTGGACTCCGTGACCCAGTTTCGCTGCCCGCCGCCTGCCAAATATGACCTGAACAAAAACAGTCCGTTTATGAAACTGGCGATGGAAGTTTACGATACTGGGAAAAACCTCACCGAGGAGCAAAAAGCAACGGCCTTTTTCTGGGATGATAACGCCTTTGTAACCAATGTCGTGGGACACGCGATGTTTGCAAATAAAAAAATGACTCCCGCCGGCCACTGGCTAGCCATTATACGTTATGTGACAACAGAGAAAAAATTTGACCTTATGCAGGTCAACGAGACCTATACACTTGGTGCTATATCGCTTTACGACGCCTTTGTTTCTTGCTGGGATGAAAAATATCGCAGTGTACGCATTCGTCCGGAAACAGTGATCAACAATAACTGGGACCCAAACTGGAGACCCTTTCTGGAAACACCCGCCTTCCCTGAGTATGTTAGCGGACATAGTGCCATATCGGCTGCCTGCGGTACAGTGCTGGGAAAACTGATTGGTGAAAATGTAGCCTTTACCGATACAACGGAGAAAAAATACGGCCATGGCGTGCGGTCTTTCAAATCCTTCAAAGAGGCCTACTGGGATGCGTCGATCAGTCGTGTATACGGAGGAATTCACTACCGTGACGGGGTGGAAGAAGGGACGAAGCTAGGAGAAAAAATTGGTACCAATGTATTGAACAAGGTGATTACCCGGAAAGATGGGAAGGTTTTGGCAGCGGCTGAATAGGCCCGGTACAATAAAAGGCTCTGAAAAGCCAAAGGTTACAACACACTCTCGCCCTTGATTAAATTCCCGAAATCGCATAAGCAGAAGACCAGAAAACAGTATTAACCCAAGGCTTTAGCCTTGGGCGAACAGCCAGATCTCTTTAGTACGGGCTTTAGTCATTAGATATATCTCCGACAGCTGGCTGCTATGGCTAAAGCCGTAGAAGATCACACGCGTCCCCCCAAGGCTGAAGCCTTGGGTTAAGTCACCTGTTCCAAATTTGGGTAGGCCAGCATGTATCTCTACAAGATTATCAAATTAAACCTTCACATGGTCCGCATTAAAATGCAGCCCTATATTTTCACGTCTCGCCATGGCCATTTTGATGATCAGATACGAAACTGAAATCATATTTCTCAGTTCACAAATCGCAACGGATACCTTGGATTGACGGTATAATTCCTCATGTTCCTGATGAAGCAGTTCAAGGCGATCGTAAGCGCGTTTCATCCGACGGTCCGTGCGGACAATCCCGACGTAATTTGACATGATGCTATTAAGCTCCCTTGTCATTTCGGTTACCAGTACATTTTCCTCGGGATGCGTTGTCCCTGAATCATCCCACTCCGGAATATTATCCGGAATGACCGCTTTGTCAAAACTCTCAAGGGTACTTTCATAAGCCCGGTGCCCAAATACCACCGCCTCTAGCAGCGAGTTGGACGCTAAGCGATTAGCTCCGTGAAGCCCTGAACAGGCGCATTCTCCCACACCGTAAAGGAAATTAATATTGGTTTTCCCCCATTCATTGACCCGAATTCCCCCGCACATATAGTGCTGGGCAGGTACCACCGGAATCATATCAGTCCGGACGTCTATACCCGCGTCCAGACAATACTGGGTGATATTCGGAAAATGTTCCAGAAACTTCTCATAATCACAATGACGGACATCCAGATACACATGATCGACCCCGTTTTTCTTCATTTCGGAGTCAATTGCGCGGGCAACGATGTCGCGCGGTGCCAGAGACAACCGGTTGTCATATTGCTCCATAAAAGTCGTCCCGTCCGCATGCTTCAAAATTCCTCCAAAACCACGAACCGCTTCCGAAATCAGGAAAGAAGGTTTTTTTCCTGGCTGGTACAAACTCGTCGGGTGAAACTGGATAAATTCCATGTTGTCACAAATCCCTTTGGCACGATAGGCCATGGCAATGCCGTCGCCTGTTGCGATGGTCGGATTGGTCGTACTTTGGTAAATATTGCCAATTCCTCCCGTCGCCAGCATCGTTGTTTTAGCCAGGAATTTCTCCACCTTACCCGAACGACGGTTTAAAACATAGGCCCCAAAACACTTGATATCTTCACGGTAACGATAAACCGTTTCACCCAAATGGTGCTGTGTGATCAGTTCCACCGCATAATAGTGGGTAAAAACTTCAATATTCTTATGGCGTTTTACCTCTTCCAGAAGCGCCCGCTCAATTTCCGCACCGGTAATATCTTTGAAGTGTAAAATCCGGTGATCCGAGTGCCCTCCTTCTTTCGCCAGGTCATAATTCCCTTCCGGCTCCTTGTCAAAACGGGTACCGTAATCGATCAATTCCTGGATGCGCTCGGGCGCTTCCTTCACTACAATTTCCACAATATTTGGTTTATTAACCCCATCGCCTGCATCCATCGTATCGTGGATATGCTTTTCAAACGAATCCGATTCCGCCCAGACGACGGCGATACCGCCCTGAGCATATTTGGTATTCGTTTCATCGGCTTGCACCTTGGTAATGACAGCAATGGAAATATCTTCCTGAGTATTTTCAAAGTGTCGTGCCAGTTTTGCAGCATAACTAAGTCCGGCAATACCGGAACCGATGATCAGGAAATCGAACTGGGGCATAGGCTAAATATAAACGTGTATCATTTATTTGATGACAAAATATGAGATTTTCAAATGCAGGCAAGTCGCATCTGAAAATCTCATAGCTCAATATCGATAAGAAAAGAATTAAATTCCTTTACTCAACTCCAACATTCTTGCTACCGATTCGTACGCTTTCAAACGGATATCTTCCGGAACAAAAATCTCCGGCTGTTCGTATTTAAGCGCATTATACACTTTTTCAAGCGTATTCATTTTCATGTAAGGACACTCGGAACAAGCACAGGTATTATTATCCGAGCCCGGAGCCGGAATCAGTTTTTTATGCGGTACGGCCTGCTTCATTTTATGCAGAATACCCGCTTCGGTCGCTACAATAAATTTGTCGTGATCAGATTCCTGAACAAATTTCAACAAGCCCGTTGTAGAGCTTACAAAATCAGACTGAAGCAATATATCTTCCTTGCATTCCGGGTGAGCGATCAGCAGTGCATCCGGATTTTCGTCACGCAATTGTTTCAGCTTTTCGCGGGAAATATCGATATGAACGATACAGGCACCGTCCCACAATACCATATCCCGACCCGTTTTATGCGCCACATAGCGACCAAGATTTGCATCCGGAGCAAAAATAATCTTCTGATCCTTTGGCAGACTGTTTACGATTTGCAATGCGTTCGACGATGTACAAACGATATCCGTCAAAGCCTTGATTTCCGCAGAACAGTTGATATAACTGATCACAATATGGTCAGGATATTGCGCCTTGAAAGCAGCGAATTTATCCGCCGGTGCAGAATCAGCCAGTGAACATCCGGCATTAAGATCCGGAATGACAACCTTTTTATTTGGACTTAAAATCTTGGCCGTTTCTCCCATAAAATGCACACCACAGAAAACAATCATATCTGCCTCCGTCGCGGCCGCCTGCTGGGACAGTCCCAGGCTATCGCCAATATAATCCGCTAAATCCTGAATTTCTGCATTTACATAATAGTGTGCTAAAATGACTGCATTCTTTTCCTTTTTCAAGCGGTTAATCTCAGCAATCAAATCAATATTATCTTCTACCGTTTCGGTCACATAACCGTAACGTGCTACTTGCTCTTCAATGGTTGTCATTATGGTGAATAATTGGCTTTTTGTTGATTATTAAAAATCCGAGCCGAATTACGATAATATACTTTTCAAAACCAAAGAATCCATCTGGCTGGATTTTCATCATGAAATAATATCTGTCAGGCGCTGTCGGGTCGTCAGCAAAGAAACACGTTTTTAGTCCATCTGGTTTAATAAGAAACAAAAAACTTCTTCCGGATTTACAGAACCCGTTTTTTGTTTTACCAACGTCATAAAAAACCGCCTCACAAATACATGTGAGACGGCTATATCGTTTCAAAACGGAAAATCTTGTGAAAAATAATGCGTTAATAACCCATTAAAGTATCCAGCGGAAGAATGCGTAAAGCGTTCCCGACAGGAACATTGTTACAGGCAAAGTCAAAACCCAGGCAATAACAATATTACGGATCGTTCCGGCCTGAAGATTTTTAACACCTTTGCTGGCAACCATCGATCCGGCAATACCCGAAGATAGTACGTGCGTTGTGCTTACCGGCAGTCCAAGATAAGACGAAACACCGATCGTACTCGCAGCAACCAATTCGGCAGAAGCACCTTGCGCATAGGTCAAATGCTGCTTACCGATTTTCTCTCCGATCGTTACCACAATCCTTTTCCAGCCTACCATCGTACCCAAGCCCAGGGAAAGCGAGATCATCAGAATAACCCAGTCCGGTGCATAATCTGTAAATCTTCTGATTCCTTTTTCTCCGCCCGCCTGCCCTTTCAGGAACGCCGTATCGGCAGAGTTCAGGTTTGCATCCCCATTTTCAAGAATGGTTTTTGTGTTACGACTGATCAAAAGCAAAGATTTACGGGCGTTCATGCGTACTTCTTTTGGCAATTTATTATCAACCAAAGGCTTGTCAAGCTGAACATTCATCAAAGCAATTTCCGTTTTAATGGTGTGCCAGTTCAAACGGTCCGATGCAGATAGTCCCAATGTATCGATCCGGCTGATGGTCTGGTCTATTTTCACCAGGTCAGCTTTCATTTCATTCGGGTTAATGCTGTTGTCCAGGGCAAAATGTGCCGGTACAATGCCAATCAAAATAAGCATCACCAGACCAACCCCTTTTTGTCCGTCATTAGAACCGTGAAAAAAGCTAACCAGCGTACAGGTTGTAATCAAAATGGCGCGAATCCAGATTGGAGGCGCAGCATTTTTCTGTGGTTCGCTGAAAACAATATCACGTAGCGGTTTCGACAATGCCCTACGAAGGAGGAACATAATGATAATGGCCAGCGCAAAACCAAAGATCGGTGAAGTTAACAGGGAAGTAAATAATTCCTTAGCTTTCGCCCAGTTTACACCCGCACCATGGGTATTCTCCGGCATAAAAGTAAAAGCAAGACCGACGCCCAGAATGGAACCGATCAGGGTATGCGAACTGGAACTTGGAAGTCCGAACCACCATGTGCCAAGGTTCCAGATTATCGCGCTAAAAAGCAGCGAAAACACCATGGCGACACTATGATAAACATTTTGGTCGATCAGCAATTCAACGGGTAACAAATTGACAATACCCATTGCAACAGCGATACCACCAAAGAAAACACCTAAGAAGTTACAAAAACCGGACCACATAACCGCGATATTCGGTTTGAGAGAATTGGTGTAAATAACGGTTGCCACGGCATTAGCCGTATCATGGAAACCGTTTACAAATTCAAATGCACATGCCGCTAAGAGACTTAAAGCGAGTAGGAGGAAAATGTCGGTTTCAAGACCAAACATAAGTAGCGTATAAGTTTACTTAATAAAACTTACTTCAATGGTTGCCGCAGAATAAATAGTTTCAGCAAGCTTACCAATAGGTAAGAACAAAATTTCGAGGCAAAACTACTGATTCTTTATAGATGCAATGTTAAGAAATTGTTAACTAAATTCATATTGGCAATAATAAAGCGCTTCAAATCAATTAAGTTTAAAAATAAAAGACACAACGGAACAGCCGATATGAATTATCAGCGATCCGATGTCAGTTATTTTATATTTTTAATTTCCTTCTTTGTTGGCAAGTTGTCCGCAAGCTGCGTCAATGTCTTTTCCGCGGCTCCGGCGCACGTGAACCGAAACACCTCTGTCTTCAAGGAAAGCCGCAAATTTATCCAGACGATCGGATTCGGTATTCCTGAAATCAGCTTCTGCTATGGGATTGTATTCGATAATGTTGACACGTGCTGGCACTCTTTTGGTAAATTCCCAAAGCTCCCGCGCATCCTCTAAAGTATCATTGAAATTATTGAAAACAATATATTCGAAAGTGATCCGATTGCCGGTCTTTTTGTAAAAATAATTTAAAGCTTCGGCCAGATTATCCAGTGAATTGGATTCATTGATTGGCATAATGCGGTTACGCTTTTCATCGTTGGCCGCATGTAACGAGAGGGCAAGACGGAAGCGGACTTCATCGTCACCCAATTTTTTGATCATTTTGGCGATGCCTGCCGTAGAAACGGTAATTCGCCTCGGCGACATATTTAATCCTTCCGGAGAAGTAATGTGCTCAATCGATTTAAGAACGGCTGTATAATTAAGCAAAGGTTCCCCCATGCCCATGTACACAATGTTGGTAAGCGGTGCCTTAAAACTTCCTTCCGCCTGACGTGCAATGGCCACCACCTGGTCATAAATCTCGGCAGCATCCAGATTCCGTTTACGATCCATATACCCCGTTGCACAGAATTTACAAGTCAGTGAACAACCTACCTGGCTGCTCACACAGGCTGTCATACGGTCAGCGGCTGGAATTAATACACCTTCCACCAAATGTCCGTCAAATAGCTTGAAAGCTGATTTTATGGTACCGTCATTGCTTTGCTGCTGCTTGGCAACAGTCATCGAATTGATAACGAAATGCGCATCAATTAACTGCCTCGTGGCCAGGGAAAGGTTGGTCATCTCGGCAAAAGAAGAGGCCGATTTTTTCCAGATCCATTCATAAATCTGTTTTGCCCGGAAAGCCTTTTCGCCGTGCTCTGCCATCCAGCCTTTCAGCTGATCAACACTTAATTTCCTTATATCCTGCTTTTCTTGTACTTCAACCATTATTTCTATCACTATTGTTACCGGATTGTTTGCTGGCAACCTATATTTTTGCAAAGGTACTGAATATCAATCGCTAAAAGAATTTTCAGTCAATCGATTCATGATTACTCAGATGTAAAAAAATTTAACACGGATTCAGAAAAAATCATTCGTCATCCTTATTTATTTTCTTTTTACCCTGATCGGAACCTTCGTCCACCTTATCTTCATCAGCCTTATCTGCGCTTTTGTCCTTGTCAAGATATTCTGACTTCCAGTCCTTGATGAGCTCGCTGCCTTCGGGCATTAACGTCAAAGCCTTCGTAATCACATTGGGTGCAACCGGAATAACCAACGGATAAACCAAGGTATCTTGGGTACGGTGTTCAGGGATTTTCACACCGATCATATTGACCAGCCAAAAGAAAACACTGATGCCGAAAACCCAGGTAAAAATCCCCACCATGGCTCCGGCAAAGCTGTCGAACGTACCTAAGATCGAATACCGCAACGAGCGCCGGATCCTGTACCCGAATTGGTTTAATAAAAAAACAGTCGGAAAAAAAACCGCAGAAAAGCCGATATAGGGCAATACTCTTTTGGCGGTCTGGTCACTGAAATAGGGCGTAAGGATTTCCATCCCTAAACCCAGAAATTTAAAACCGAGGATCATGGCTACCACAAGACCCGCTATCCCGATAATTTCGATCAGCAGTCCCTTTCGGTAACCATGTAATGCCCCCCAAAGTAATGGAATCAGGATAAGAATATCCAATAACTTCATGCGAGCAAACTCTTAACCAACGTAGAAACGACGCGGCCATCTGCTTGTCCGGCCAGTTCCTTGGTTGCTGCACCCATTACTTTGCCCATATCAGACGGGCCTGTTGCACCAACGCGGGCAATAATTTCTTTCAATTTTGCGGTAACTTCTTCCTCTGTTAATTGTTTCGGCAGGAACTGCTCGATAATGGCAAGCTCCGCTTCTTCCTTTTCCAGCAAGTCTGGACGGTTCTGTGCCTTATAAATATCTGCCGATTCTCTGCGTTGCTTCGCTGCCTTCGTTAACAATTTCAACTCGTCATCAGCAGACAGTTCTCCCGATGCACCACCTTTGGTTTCTTCCAGCAAGATCAACGACTTTATCGCACGTAAAGCACGTAACTGATCCTGATCCTTTGCCCGCATGGCATCCTTTATGCCTGATTCAACCTGAGTTTTTAGTGACATTATTTATAATTAAAATGAATGAATGAGTAAATTTAGAATGAGCAAATGTTAAATTTGTCATTGGAGGGACAAAGTTACACGAATGATGGAATGAATGACAGAATTTTGCATGCGCGAAAGATGGAATAAACAACAAATGGCATTACTTCACATGCTATCACGCTATGATTCAAAATTCTATGATTCAAAAATCTATCATTCGATCATTCAAAATTCTATCATTTAAAATTACACCATGACCCGTCTCAGCGTCAACATTAACAAAATAGCTACACTTCGGAATTCGCGCGGCGGCGACAACCCCAATGTTCTAAAAGTGGCCCTGGATTGTGAACGGTTTGGTGCACAAGGTATTACTGTGCATCCACGCCCGGATGAACGCCATATCCGTTATCAGGATGTTTACGATTTGAAAGAAGTTGTAACCACAGAGTTTAATATTGAAGGAAACCCTTCGGAAAGAAAATTTATTGATCTGGTACTGGCTACAAAACCTGACCAAGTGACGCTGGTGCCCGATGCGCTTGGTGCGATTACCTCCAATGCTGGATGGGATACGATCACCAATAAGTCTCTGTTAACGGATCTGATCCAGGAATTTAAGAAGGCAGATATACGTGTTTCGGTTTTTGTGGACCCTGATCCGAAAATGGTGGAAGGTGCAAAAATCTGCGGTGCCGACCGTGTTGAATTATATACGGAACCCTACGCGGCCTATTATTTCGAAAACAGGCAAAAAGCGGTTATTCCGTTTGTCAAAGCAGCCGAAAAAGCGCGGGAAGTTGGATTGGGCCTGAACGCAGGTCACGACCTGAGCCTTGACAACCTTCATTTCCTGAAACAATGTATTCCCTGGATGGACGAAGTATCCATCGGCCATGCGCTGATTGCGGATGCGCTATATCTTGGATTGGAGAATACAATCCAGATGTATCTGCGGGAATTGGCTTTGTAGCGTAAAGTTTCCCGGGCCTCAAAGAAGTCAAGTTTTGAAAACTTGACTTCTTTTTTTCTCCCCACAACCTTCTTTGAATTTCGAAATTCCTTATTTCCCGCCAAAAGTTTCGGCAATTTTCATGGCTACACCCATATCGCCGTCAATTTTCAGCTTGCCCATCATGTAAGCCATCATGGCATTAAGGTCACCATCCAATAGTTTCAGTGCATTTTTTGTAGAAATTTCAAACGTACAATCCGCTTCCAGATCTTCATTTGAAACCGTATTTGGCACTATTTTACTATTAATAAAAACATTTCCCTCGTCAGTTTTGAACTTAACTGTCGCATCCAATCCACTATCAGTACCCAGCATGCTGGTAACGCGGTCAGTCAGAATTTGAAGACTCATATTTCTTTGGCTTACTGTTTGATGTAAAATTTACTTTATGCTATTAAAATTGTAAAAGTATGTACGCTAAGAAGAATATTCAAATCGTTTTGGTGTTTTCATCTAAAAGGACAAATTTTACACTCTGTTCTGGCACTTGCCAAAACGTATATTTTTTTTCAATTGCCAATGAATTCTCCAGTAATACGCCCTAAGGTGCTGACAATACTTTGCATGATTACCTTTTTAAGTTCCATTTCAGGTTTGTGGACACAGTCCGAACGACTTTGGAACCCCGGTGTGGTAGCCGACCAAACCAAGGAAATATTTGAAGGGTTACGCGAAAAGCTTGAAGAACAACCTTCCACCGCCGACACCAAAACGGTAGACCGTTTATTTGAATCCGTCATTAAAAGAACGACACCGGAAACAATAAAACACAGCGCGCTGATCATGATTATTTTCGAATCGCTGACCTTGTATGCCGCCTATTTAATGTGGAACCTCCGGAAACTTGGCTTCTACCTTTATATGAGCGGGATAGCCGTGGCTTTCTTCGGGCCACTCTTCCTAATTGGAGGCTGGATGGGCATTGTTACGGCCATTGCCGGTATATTTTTCAGTTCGATCATGTGCATTATTTATGCCTTCAATTTGAAGTATTTGCAATAAAATAGTGCGATTGTGACAAAAAATTCAGTGATTCGTTTGTAAATATCAATTGTCAATTATAAATCCCCCTTGCATTCCACGCAGAAAAGATTTTATTTTGCGGGTATAATTCAAAAATAGAAATGGCTTTAATTAACAAAATCAGAGAGAAATCCGGAGTTGCTGTCACAGTAATTGCAATCAGTTTGATCTTATTTATGGTGGGAGGTGACCTTTTGGGACCTAACTCCTTTTTAGGGGGGAACAGCAACCAGGTGGTTGGAGAGATTGCTGGTAAAGAAATCAATATCAAGGACTTTCAGAGTCGGGTAGATGGATTTCGTCAGAATTATGAGGCTCAGTCAGGCCGTAGTTTGAATGAAAATGAACTTGCGTCGTTACGCGATCAGGCATGGAACCAGTTCATCGTTGACATTGCTTACAAAAAGCAATTCGACAAACTTGGGCTTTCCGTTACTGACGAGGAATTGGTTGACATGGTGCAGGGAAACCACATCAGTCCATCTATTCTTCAGGCTTTTTCTGATCCTACATCAGGCCGTTTTGACAAAAACGCAGTGATCAACTATCTGAAAAACTTAAAGACATTACCTGTTGAGCAACAAAAATCATGGGCTAATTTCGAAACAAGTCTTCGTGAAGAGCGCATTCGCAGCAAATACGAAAACCTTTTGAAATTGTCTACTTATATTCCAAAAGCGCAGGCTGAAAAAGAATATGTGGCTCAAAACACAAAAGCAACAACACGTTATTTATATGTTCCTTACTTTTCTGTTGTAGACACGACAATTAAAGTAACGGATTCTCAGTTGGAAAGCTATTTGAGCGCACACCGCTCAGAGTACAAAGGAACGGATACACGTTCAATTGAATATGTAAGTTTCCCTGTTCAGCCTGCAAAGGACGACAGTACTGCGCTTTACAATGAAATTAAAGAATTGGCCCGCGGTCTTGCAACGGCTCAAAACGATTCTTCTTACGCAAAAATGAATTCAGATATTCCTTTGCCAATGAATATGTCACTGGCCAACATGTCTGACCAATTGAAAGAAGCCGTTAAGACATTCGTTCCAGGTGGTGTTTACGGACCATACCGCGAAGGAAATACGTACTTCATCTACAAATATGATGGTACACGCACCGACACTGTTTCTTCTGCCAAAGCAAGCCACATTTTGATCAGAGCAGAAAACCAGTCAGATTCGGCGAAGGCTGCGGCACGTGTTCGTGCAGAAGGCATCCTTTCTCAGATCCGTGCAGGAGCTAACTTTGAAGCTTTGGCTGCTACATCCAGTGCAGATCCGGGTTCAGCGCAACGTGGAGGTGATTTGGGATATTTCCAAAACAACGGCGCGATGGTTAAACCATTTGAAGAAGCTGTATTCTCTGCAAGTGCTACGGGACTTATCCCAAGATTGATAGAAAGCCAGTTTGGTTTTCACATCATCAAAGTAACGGCAACTAAAAACAACACGCTTTACCGCATCGCTGCGATTGGAAAAACGATAGCGCCAAGCCAGGCAACACGTGACGAAGCTTACCGCAAAGCTGATGAATTTGCAAATTCTGTAAAAACGAAAGAACAGTTTAACGAAGCAGTTAAAAAGGATAAGGCACTGGTTGTTGCAACGGCTAACCGTATCCCTGAAAGCGCTACCAATGTCAACGCCATTCAAAATGGCCGCGAAATTGTTCGCTGGGCATTTAAAGATGATTCTAAAATCGGCGGTGTTTCTCAGGTTTTCGAAACTGAAGAACAATATATTGTAGCCGTTCTTACTGGAAAATCTGATCAGGATAATGTTAAAGTGGATGATTTCCGTGACGAGTTGACAACGAAGGTTCGCAACGAATTGAAAGCGGAGCAGATCACTGCGAAACTTAAAGGTGCAACAGGAGACCTTGAAAGCACTGCTAAAAAATACGGTGCAGGTGCTTTGATCGAAACTGCTAACGATATTTCTTTGGCAACAGGTTTCTTAACAAGCGCAGGTTTTGATCCGATCGCACTTGGAAAAGTATTCGGTTTGAAGGCTGGTCAGAAAACAGGTGTATTCACGGGTGAAAACGGTGTATTCATCATGGAACTGATCAACAAAACGGATGCGCCTAAAATTGCGGATTTCACACAGAACAAAACACAGCTTACCCAATCTTTGGAAAGCCGTTCGTCATATCTGGTAAACGAAGCAATTCGTGAAAATGCCAAAATTTCTGACCGTCGCGCTAAATTCTTCTGATAAGAAAAGCTGGTCAAAACACTTTTAAAGGGGGGCGAATTAGTTTTCGCTCCCCTTTTTTTTATGCATATTCTATTTTTTCAAAAAAAAATGATAGTATTGCAGTAAAAATTGTCAATAGTACACTTAATAAAGAAGAAGGTTGCAAAAAGTATGAGACAGACTATAAAAGCTTTACCCTTTGTACGCTGCTACACCATTTGCCCAAACCTTATTATTCAAAAAAACCATTAACAAAAACCACAATGAGCATACTACTTGGAGAAGAGGAGTATTTTAAAGGAATCGGGAAAATCGCATACGAAGGGCCTGAATCAACAAATCCGTTGGCATATCGCTGGTATGATGAAAATCGTATCATTGCCGGAAAAAGCATGAAAGAACACCTTCGTTTTGCAGTGGCTTACTGGCACAGCTTCTGTGGAAATGGCGGTGATCCTTTCGGAGGACAGACATTATTTTACCCATGGGATAAAAAAGCAGATGCTCTTGACCGCGCAAAAGACAAAGCCGATGCTGCATTTGAATTGATTACAAAACTTGGATTGCCTTATTACTGTTTTCATGATGTGGACGTTGTGGATTATACCGACGACGTACGCAGCAACGAAAAACGCCTTCAGACTTTGACACAATATCTTGCGCAAAAGCAAAAAGATTCAGGTGTTAAATTACTTTGGGGAACAGCCAATTTGTTCAGTCACCACCGTTACATGAATGGTGCTTCAACCAACCCTGATTTTGATGTAGTTTCGCACGCGGCGGCGCAGATCAAAATTGCTCTGGATGCGACGATCGCTTTGGGCGGAGAAAATTATGTATTCTGGGGAGGTCGTGAAGGTTATATGACACTGTTGAATACGGATATGAAACGTGAGCAGGAGCACTTTGCACAGATCCTTAAAATGTCTGTGGCTTATGCGCGCGCCAATGGTTTCAAAGGTAAATTCTTCATCGAACCAAAACCTTGCGAACCGACGAAACATCAGTATGACTACGATGCAGCAACGGTCATTGGTTTCCTTCGTCAGCACGATCTGCTTGCAGATTTCTCGCTGAATCTTGAAGTAAACCACGCTACACTGGCAGGCCACACATTCGAACACGAATTGCAGGTTGCAGCCGATGCCGGTATTTTGGGTTCTATCGATGCCAACCGCGGAGATTACCAAAACGGATGGGATACGGACCAGTTCCCGAATGATATCGCTGAGTGGACAAAAGCACTGCTTGTGATTTTGCAATCAGGCGGTTTACAAGGTGGTGGTATCAACTTTGATGCAAAACGTCGCCGTAACTCTACTGACGCAGCAGACGTTTTCCATGCACACATCGGCGGTATCGACGTAGTGGCAAGAGCGCTTGTGATTGCGGATAAGATCATCCAAAACGGAGAATACGATAAAATCCGTACAGACCGTTATGCAAGTTTTGATTCTGGCAAAGGTGCTGAATTCGAAACCGGTAAACTTAGCCTTACAGATCTTTTCGAACTGGCTGCTGCCAAAGGTGAACCCGCTACCATTTCAGGCAGACAGGAATATCTTGAAAATCTGATCAACCGTTTTATCTAGGTATCAGTCCGGATAAATTTTTATAATAAACATCGAAAGCCTTTGATTCACTTCAAGGGCTTTCGATGTTTATAGCCTAACTGTTAAGGTTTTTCAGACTTGCCACCACCGTCAGCAATTAATTATTTACCGTTAAATAAGTTTATTTTCTTTTTATATAAGTTTTTCTATAAAAAATAAAATAATATAGTTAATTGCACCAAATAGTAACCTGATATTAACATATCAGGTTACGTGACACCCCAACCGAGTTATTTAACCAAACCATTTGCCTATGCATTAACGTCTTCTGTCTACTTCCACCCATACAATGTTTGTAGTCTTTAATGATTGCAATACCACGACGCCCCTTCGTCAGCTCCTTTGTGACTCAACGCCCATCATAACGATTCCGGCCTGTTATCTTCTGATAATCTGGTCAAACTTCAACGCTATCGGGAACATAATTTCATGTCAGTTCTGATACTGGCAGGTTTTCATTTTACTACTCAACGGGTTAATAATCTTTCGGTCTTGATTGCCGCATTTCCATGTGGTGATCAGGCAGCACGGTTTTGCTGGTTTCACTGGAAAGAAAGAGGCTGATTTCAGCTTCTCTGATGAATTTGTTTCAACCCATTTGTTCTCGATATGGTAAATTTCCCGCCTAAGACCTTTTTATCCGGTGATTCGGTACTGCACGCACCCCATGCCCCTGTTTCACACTTAATACCGAATCAACCAAACCGGATGAATGCCGTAGTGCTATCTCCATTTCATCTGTATCCATTGCAGAAACCCATTCTGTGCTGCGCGCCGACGTAGCCCTGCCAACAACATATTGACCGCATGATTGTCAAAACAGAAAATTAATTCCTGTTTATGATCTTTTGCATCTATACCCACCAAAAAACGCGCTGTTTTTTGGTAAGTGGTTCGT
Source organism: Dyadobacter sp. LHD-138 (assembly GCF_030929615.1). GTDB lineage: Bacteria > Bacteroidota > Bacteroidia > Cytophagales > Spirosomataceae > Dyadobacter. The sequence continues at coordinate 247,728 of NZ_JAVFVU010000008.1, forward strand.
TGTGCCCATTCAAAACCGTAAATGTAATCACCACGTACTCATTTCTCCCAACCTAATGGTATCACTTTTATGAAACAAATACGACCCCACCTGTTATTTCTGGCCGTTGTCATGTTTTCTATTAAAACAGCGACGGCCCAAAAAATCATCTACGTTAACGATAATTCCAACGCAAACAGTGTTTTTACGACCGCCATCGGTAGTGATGCAAACTCGGGCGCTAGTCCGTCCAGTCCTTTTGCAACACTGACGAAAGCCATGCAGGAAGCATCCTCGGGAGACCGGATTTTGCTGGATGCCGGAACTTACCTGGCCACCTCGATTACCGTGAAAAGCGGAGTGAAAATTATCGGAACACCTTCGGATAACACGGTCATCACCGCGCAGACTGCCGCAATTTCCTTACAATCCAATACCGAACTCTGGAACCTGAAAATTCAGCGGGTTCTGCCATTAGGATCGGGTTATCCGAGTATATCCGTTGCCACGGGTCCCGGGGCAACCAATGTACTGATCGAAAACTGTTTATTCTTCAAAAACCGGACAGCCATTTATCTGGAACCCGGTTCAACGGATATTGTACTGAAACGAAACCGCTTCGACGATAACCGGACGGGTATCATTTTCCCAGGCTCCGCCTCAGCAACTCCCCTGTCGAAAATTTATCTGATCGACAATGACCTGGTCAACAACCGATCGTACGGACTTATTTTGACGACCAACGCCTTGTCGCCCGTGGAAGTGTATTTATCCGGAAACAATATCACCGGCAACCTAGCGGGTGGGGTAGAAAACGACAATACAAATTCCGGAACAAAGATAATCCTTCGCAACAACTGGTTTGGCACGGCCGTTCCCACTATTTTCAACGGTATTACCAATGACGGTTTTAATGTTCCCGATCACGACACAAATCCGGGGAGCGCGGTATTGACCAACAACAACTCCGTTCCGGGAGCAACCTACCCTAACCAGATCTCAGGAACCAACACAGGCGCCATTCAGACAGGCTTTGTTTATGCATCCAACGCAAACACCAGACCGGCGACCGTTAATTTTGCAAGTTCCAATAACACAAACATCACTGGTCATAGCACCTTTAATTATTTCCCGTCCATCCAGGATGCCATCAGCGCTTCCAACACGGACGCAACCATTACACTTCCCAATGGCGTGTATAGCGACAATGTGGTTTTGAATAAAAAACTGACCGTTAAAGGAAACTCCCGTAACCTGACGGTTATCAGAGGAACCTATGATTTCGGAATCCAAAGCGCCGTCGTTGCCATCAACACCGCGGAAGCAAAAATGGAAAACCTGACCGTCACACGGGATTACGGAAACTCGGTGGATGTGTGGCAGGCAGGACTGCGTGACTCAGGTATCAGTGTTAACGCCGCCAATGTCAGCCTGAACGATATCACCGTTCAAAATCAACGCAGTGCGATCTATGTTTATAACCAGCAGGGTTTTAAACTAACCAACAGTGTTATAGAGAAAAACCGCACCGGTCTTTCCCTAGGTGTTGATATCAGCAACGGTGTAATCACCAACAACATCATCCGCGATAACCTGACCCACGGGATTATCTTTAACCACACATTTGGAACCGGGATTACAGCGAACAATCTGAAAGTAAAAAATAACAGTTTCAGTGGTAACTGGTATACGGATATTTATGCCCACGGTTCGGGGGCGACAAGTATTTACACCAATGCCGACCTGACCTGTAACACCTTTGGCAGCAACGCAGCAGCAACCAATGCTGACCCGGCAGGAGCAAACGAGCCAGGCTATCTCGCCCAGGTACCCGTTCAATTCGGTGGTACGCCTCCCACATTTTTCGCTTCTTTTGCTGGGGATAAAATTGCCGACCTAACCACGGCACCATGGCTTGTCAATATTCCGGTACCGGCCCCGACGGCTATAAGTTTTATTCCAACATCGGGTACGTTAAACATCTCTCCGGTTTCGGGTACGTTATCCGCAGCCAATAACGATTACCGTATTCTTGCCAACGCCATTGGTTGTGTCATGGAAAATCAGACAATCAGCTTAGCCGGTACGTTCAACTGGACGACCTCAGAAGCACAGGCAGAATGGGCCAAAGGTACTAATGCCAAAGCAGCTGACGGTGTAGGGACAACAACCGGTTCCGGTGATAATTATTCGATCACGCCTCCGCCTGCCGTTAATGGTGTCACAATTACATCATCGGGATCCGCCACGATTCAGGGACCTAACGATTTGGCTGGTACTTCACTCGAAACCTTTTTGTTTTTAAACAGTAAAGCAAACAGCAGCTATAAAAACTGGACGATCAGCAATCTGATCCTGAAAGGTTTTGATGTTTCGATCATCGCCGATCATAACGGCGGGCCTGTTGATGTAAACGATAACCTGAAAATTACCGGTAATCAGTTTCATATCCCGGCAGATTTAAATGCGACCGCAGCAGCAGCTGACAACTTTCAGAATATCGGTATTCACTATAATTATGGAAAGAACATCGAAATCAGTCAAAACCAGTTCTTTATCGACGGAACAGGGGTAAGTGATGACGCCGGTGCGAAATATGCTACGACCTATGCCATACAATCTGCAACCAGCGGTGGCACAGCTTATGACGGGCTTAAGATCATAAACAATCAGTTTACCGTGGTTGGCGCGCCGAGTGCCACACCGGCTGTCATCAAGGGAATCTGGGAAAACGGACACAACGAGAATGCATCCATTGAGATCAGCGGTAACAAGTTTACCAATGATATGCCTGGAAATACGGCCAACCTCAACCGGCAGACCGCTTTTTGGGTAACTTCAAAATCAGGAGCTGCTAAAAATGTGGTGTACAAAAATAACGAGGTAAGCAATTACGCCGAAGGCGTAGCCTGGCTTGGGGGATCGTATACGGCGAACACCCCGCCTGATTTCAATACGGGTGCATTACCTGTACAGATACTGAACAACAAATTTGACGCGGTAAACGCAGCCGTTGTTGTCCGTAAATCTGCCGGTAGTACCAATATCAATTCTCCGGCAATGGTTAACAACAACAGCTTTGTAAACTCACTTACGTCGGATATCGCCAACGAAGCGTCCGGTACAGTGGATGCTTCCTGTAACTGGTTTGACGGCGCTATTCTCGCAAGCGGGGCAGTAACTTTAAGTCCGAAACTGATTAACGGAACAGACAACGATTTGGTCCTGATCGGTTTTCAAACGACGGCAGCCTGTGAATATCCCATTAAAAATCTGGCGACAAATGAAACATTCCCAACCATTCAGGCCGCTATTCTTGACGCTGAAACCCTTAACACCCATGAAATATTCATCGGCAACGGGACTTACAATGAGCGTGTAGCGGTTTCCAAGGAATTAATATTTACAGGTGAGTCTCAGGCAGGTACCATCCTGGATGGTGCGGGTCTTGCCGGAACAGGTTCAGGGATTTTCATTGAAACGGGTAAAACACACGTTACCATTCAAAACCTGACCATCCGGAATTTTACCGGCACCAGTGGAAATAGTCACGCAGGGATTTATGCAAACGGTGGAAATAACGATCTGACCATTAAAAACGTTACAACAAAAAACAACGTATCGGCATCAGGAATTTACGCCAACGGACCGGTCGAAAATGTTACAATTGACCTCGTAACAGCTGAGAACAATGGTGCCGGGGCGCGTGGTATCGTGATCTGGAATGGTTTCAAGAAAAACATTTCAATAACAAATTCCATCATTTCCAACAATACATGCTGCGGTATCGAATTGCAGGATGGTACTGCCTCCGGCGTTTTAATTAAGGGAAATACGATTACCGCCAAGGACAACGGTATCGGTCTTATCGGATTAACTTCGGGTGCCGGGCCTAACATTATTGAGGCCAACAATATCCAGGTGACCGGCCGTTTCGGAATTGAGATTAAAAATCCTAACGGTACCGGAAGCACCGATGAAACACTGGATGGCTCCATTATTGTAAAAGGCAACACCGTGAACCTTGCAGGTACCGGAGGAGATACCAGGGATCTGGCGGGTATTTCCGTGTATCGCCGTGGTGTGATTACGGCCAACGGAAATGTCGATGTGCCAACCGGCGTCATCATTACCAATAACAGCGTTAGCGGATTTACACAATCTGGAAACAGCGAAGGTTTCGGTATCGTTGTGGAAGGAACCAATCACAAAATTCTTGGCAATACCTTTACCGGAAACGAAGTGGCCATTCAGCGCCAGTCAGGCCACCAGCCTTATATTGCGAATTCGCAGACTGACGGACTCCAGGATAATCTGCCGGACAACTATTTTGGCCGCGGTAATGCGCCTTACTCCTGCGGTATTGAAGTAGATGCCAATGGCGGGGCGGTCGTAAGGGATGTTTCCTATACTGATCTGGTTGGTGTAGTGGTTAACACCAACACGACCGAAACTTTCTGTTCGATACAAACAGCCGTTGCGGATAACAACACAGCCAACGGCCACACGATCAAAGTAGGTGCTGGGACATTTAACGAACAGGTGATTGTCGACAAATCCGTTGTCATCAAAAGTGCAACCGCTACACAGCCTATCGTTAATTTCACAGGAACACCCGCGGGAAAACTGACGACATTCGATGTTTCCGCAGATGCCGTTACGATTGAAAATCTGAACATCAAAGTAGATCTTGCAAAACTGAAAAGTGCAGTGCTTGCAGCGGGTGCCGCGATTGACCAGATTACAATCAAAGACAACCTGATTAATGCGTACAATCCTCCGGTAGCTGGTACCTATGGCGACCGGAATGCCGTGAGTGTGAACTACGGCGGTTCAACCAATTACCGTGTCGCAACCGGTGGCGTGAATAATATCACCTTTACAGGCAACACGGTCACGAACGAAGGCGCCAATGCTTTCCGCGCGGGTATCGCAGCCGATGAAGCAGCTGGTACTTTCACAGGCAATACCCTGCAAACCATCAACCACGACATCATCGTGCGTTTTGCAAGCAACGGGCCGGTAACGATCAGTAACAATAATTTCAATGGCGGCGGCGTAGAAATGCCCGAAATGAACGCCACGGCCGGAACATTGACCGTCAACAACAATACCTTTAACGGAATTGCTGCCAACCCGGTGGGTGCTGCGATGCTCCGTCTCAAAAATAATTACAACAACAAACCGGTGTTTGTAAACAACAACACGTTTACCGGGCATCAATGGGGTATCAGTCTGGAAAACTACCAGAATGTAACCATTGACAACAACGCAATGACCCCGCTTGCGAACTCAACCATTTTCCGTCACATCACGGTCAATACAAAAGAGCTGAGTTCGTCCAGTGGTTTTTACGCTCCGGCACTTGGTATGACATTGATCAAAAACACTTTTAACGGTTCGGGTACAACCGGAGGAACTGGATTGGCATTTTACAATCATGATAATGACAACCCGGTGTTTGGCACATTTACGCTGGGTGGCGCAGGTAATGAGAACAATTTCGCCGCTGGCCTTGGTACTTTCATTTACATGGACGCACAAGTTGGTTCCACTGCGGCGCCAGCTACCACCATGGCACCCTGGTCAACCAACCTTGATGCTTCGGCTAACAACTTCGACGCTGGTGCGGGATTAGAATCTCCGGCGGTGATGACATTGGCTTCGCTTTACAATACGGAAGACAAAATAACGCATAAAATTGACGACGGCGTTCTCGGTTTCGTGACCGTAAAAGCTTCCAACACCTTTGTCACACCGATCAGTTTTACGCCTGCAACCCTGACGCCTAAAATCCAGAGAGGTGTTGATGCGGCGTCGCCTGGCTGGACTGAAAACGTAAAAGCAGGAACCTACATCGAAAATGTGATCGTTAACAAAGCTTTGAAGATCTACGGAGCCAATTTGGGAATTAATCCCAACACCGGTGGCCGGGTCGCTGAGACCATCGTCGTTCCGGCTGTGAATAACATTACCGACGGTTCTCTCTTCCTGCTTCAGGGCGCATTAAATGGAGTCGAAATCGACGGTTTTACGTTTGACGGAGATAATACTCTTCTTTCAGGCGGTGTCAGCATGAACGGAGCAGACGTGAACACAGCTGAAGCAATTTCAGCTTATGACGGTGTCAGCAATACGTTGGTTAAAAACAACATCATCAGCAATTTCAATTATGCCGGTGTTGACTTTTACAATGATTCAAACGGCGCCGCCGCTACCAGTGGTAATTTGGTTGATAAAAACAAGTTTGATAACCTGATGCCAACCGTTTATGGTATTGGTGTTTTAATTTACCAAAATGCTTATACGAGCATTACCAACAACGTCATGACAAGAGTGCGCGTGGGTATTCAGACCGGTAATTTTGAAAAAGCTGATCCGGGAAATTCACGCACTTTTGAGGCAAACACGATTGAAGCAAGCCGCAGAGGGATTTTCCATAATCTGGCCTATGCCAACGCCTCCGATCTGACCATCAAGGGCAATACCATCACGGGATATGCGGGAACAACCCGCCATGACGGCATTATGATCAGCTCCTTGCAGGGCAACGTCGGTGCGATGGTTGAAAACAATACCATCAACGGGGTCGCCAATGTTACCAATGCCTATCAGCTATGGAACAACCCGTCGAACAAAGTGACCATCAAAGGCGGAACGGTCAATACCGCGCTGAACGGTATTTTTGCCAACAATTTTGACGGTTATCCTGACGCAGGTTCCAATGCGGAATCCAGTGCATATCTGGTGGATGGCGTAACAATCAACAATACGGTTACCGGGATATGGGTGAAAGACAACACGTCAAACACCAATAACGCTACCGTTAAAGTTACGCTCGCAGGCAACACCGCTATCAATGAGGCCAGTGTACAGGGAAGTCTGGTTTCCGGAAAAGATGCGCAACTGGTTACTGGTCCGTCAACGATAAAACTGGGCGCTTCTACGCCGTATGCCGTCAATGTTACGGGTACTACCGGTGCAACGGCTCCGAATGTTATCCTCAACACAGATTTTGCGGTTAACAGAAATGGAAACACGACTGCACCGGTATTGAATACGGAAATCGACGCCATTGTGGAGATCGGAAGCAACTGGTCAATTCCATCGGGCGGACCGACTTATCCGTTTATTATCCAGGGAAAACTGTTGTTTGAAAACGGGATCCTGAATGCAGAAAACGGACCGGTATTCTTTACCACCAACGCCAGCGATATCGTGACCGGTACAAAACCTGAAAAAACGACGAGTTATATCCTTGGAAAAGCCATCATGGCGGCCAGACCGGTCAATGCCGGTGCCATTAATTTTCTTGGTGTAAATCTACCAGCAGGAGGCGATCTGGGCAGCCTGGGTATTGAAAGAATTACCGCAAATGCTGCCATATCACCTTCCGTAACAACGGGTTCCATCAATGCACGATGGATCATCACGCCAACCAACACCGCAGCGGGCCGGACCGGAGCAAGTTTCAGCTTCCTGAGCAACTTCCTGAATGGTCAGATTCCTTCTTCCCTGTATGCTTACCGTTACGACGGATCGGCCTGGGAAAAGAAAAGCGTTTTGCTGACAGCCAGTTTATCGGCAGGATTGTACACGACATCCGCTTTTGATATCACCGCATTTTCTCCGTGGACATTCAGCAGCGCTTCAAACCCGCTTCCTGTAACCTTAACGGCGTTCAGTGCGACAAAAAATGAGCAAACTACCCTGCTAAGCTGGTCAACCACAGCCGAAGCAAACAGCAGCCATTTTGATATCGAGCATAGCGTGAACGGTAAAAACTGGACAAACATCGGAACCATGGCCGCAAAAGGCGAAAGTAGATCGCTTTCATCCTATTCATTCAGTCATGCTGATCCTGCCAGCGGAGAAAATCTTTATCGTTTGAAAATGATCGATCTTGATGAAACCTTTGCATACAGCCGCATCATCAGTTTGCACTTTGGCGGAGAAGGATCGGTATCTTTCTATCCCAACCCGGCAACAGAGCTATTGCAGATCAATATCAAAGACTGGACTAAGGTGGCAACTGTCAAACTGATCGACATGAACGGAAGGACGGTTTACACATCCTTATCCGCTGGTTTACATAAAACCATTGATGTCCGGTCATTGTCTCAAGGTATGTATCTGGTCGAGATCAGAAAAGCGGATGGAAATTTCACCGTTAATAAGATTGTGATCTCAAAATAAAGACTGAGATAACCTGAAAAGTAAAAGAAGAGACCGCCTCAAATCCTAATGAGGCGGTCTTTTTGTTGTTAAAAAGTTGTAGTTATGGAAATGGTGGAAGTATGCTATTGTATTGCTTTATCGATTTTAATATGAGAGGCCGAGCGTGGGGAGGTTCAGCGTTATGAGCGTTAACCTTGCTATGAACCTGATATGGTGCTGACTTATAAACACTCACCTCATAGAGGTGCCCTGTTTATAGGAAAAGATATTGAATGGAAATTATTTAACTCCATAGGAGTTTTCTGTGCGTATTGAGGCGACTCTTACGGAGTCGGGAAAATCTTCGAAAGAGATTGTTTCTATAAACAGGAGGCTCTATAGAGCCAGAAAGTTCAACGCAGGGTTAGAAACGAGAAGCCTAATAGTCCCGATTGCAAATCGGGGTTAGTATGAGTTTCTTTGTTAAGTTTTCACATTTTTGACGGACCATTCTTGTCAGGGATGTGATTTTTTATAAATTGGATTATGCAAGAATATAGATTTGAATACACAAAAACAGGGTTATTAATATCTATTGCCATTGGCTCATTTATTTTGGGAATCGTAGTGACTATGATACTACCTGATCTTGGTTTGCTATTGGGTATACACCTGAATGCCGCCATTGGTGTGGCAACGGGAATTCTGATTTTATATCTGACCAGGAACAATTATAAAAAAAGTTCAGAAGCGCTTCTGAGTAACGAAGAGGTTATTTTCAAATTTGACGGGATTGAAAGTAAAGTAAGGTTTCAGCATCTGGAATATTACAAAATTGAATACGGTAATGGCGTCTCTTTAAACTTAAAAATGCAGGACGAACCCGTGATTAGCATTGGTGCTAACCGTAATTTTTGCGACGCCAGTCTACTGGGTAGTTTTTGCATTAAACTTGAAGAAAACCTGCTGGCCTACAAGGTTCGAAATAATGCTGGTTTGGTACGCAGGCCCTCGGTTTTTGAACATCAATATATGCTGTACTTCCTGCTGATTGCCACTGGAATAATCATCTTTTTAACGTTCCAAGAGACTGTAAACTAAACTGTGTCACCTCTTAATTTATTTAAGGGGAAAAATAAGTAAATTAGTTTAACTTATAGACACAATGAAGACAAACGAATCGTTCGATTTTCAACGCTTCAAAG
>NZ_JAVFVU010000009.1 GCF_030929615.1 Dyadobacter sp. LHD-138
TAATGATTGTCCTTTCATCAACTGTTCGAGCGCCTTATCGCGCATCTGTTCGAATTCCGTCTTTTCCATGTTCTGTCTTAAAGTTAAAACTTTTAGACAGAGTTCATTTTACAGTCTCTAATAAAACGCCAAGGGCTTTGGAAATACCCCATTCCGGACATCCGTTACGTTTTTCCATTGTGTAAAAAATTAAATTAGAGATGAGATAGTAAGCAATGTTTTGGTAGTATTTATTCGTATTGATCAAATAAATATTGTTATAGTTATATTTAAAATCGACAATACTTCTCCCTGCACAATATTTTGCTGAAAATATTGCTCTGAGATTTTATCAGTACGTTTCTAAGGAGCCAATGAGATTTTCTTTCGGAACGTTATTCTATAAACGTTCTTTGCGGTGCTTGTTTAAGATTTTTTCATAGGCAGTTGTGTTGGTGTGAAAGGATGATCGTAAATCTGTTTTAGATACTATGTAAAACAGGCCGTCGCCGTGAAGCCACGGCCTGTTGAATTTATTATTCTTTTACTACTTTCATAACCCCTGTCATCAAACGCCAGTGACCCGGGAATGTGCAGACGTAAGGGTAATCGCCCACTTCTTTTGGCACCACGAATTTCAAACGATAGGTTTGTTCAGGGTTAACCAGTGGCGTTGCCGCAATAATTTGCGGGATATTGGGTACGTAATTTTTATCCGCACCATCTTTTGCTGTGATCATTTTATCCGCAGCGGCACCGATAATGGCGGCTGTTTTTGGTTTTCCAACGACGATGTTGTGCTGCATGGCGTCAGGGTTTTCAAAAATAATTTCAACCGTTTTTCCTGCCACCGCTGTAAATTCCGTAACGCTGAATTTCATTTCTTCACGGATCGCCTTGATACGAACGATCTGAACATTAGGATCGGAGGCAACCTCGTCTTTTATGCCATAAGATTCCATTAACGTCGTGAATTTCGTACTCAGGTCATCCTGAATATTACCTTTTACCGATGCCAGTAAAGTGCGGTCTGCATCCGTAGCCGTTTCTTTGCGTTTTGGGTTCCAGGCACCGAGTACACCTTTCAAAACGGCATTTCTGCCTTGCGGATCAAGAGATTCCGCTGTTTTGATCAGTTCAATAACCTCATTGCCCGAAGCGTAAGATGTAAACCCGCGGGTAGCTCTTTCCAAAGCAAAGTCTGATAAACGATCCAGGCGTTTTACTTCAAAGGATTTGCTTAATGTGTTGTTTTTGTTCTCCTCTTTTTCAGGAACCACGTTATCCACATCCACCGTCGCAGTGACCGTTACTTTTCCGGCTTCATCGGAAACAAACCCGAAAGTGCTTCTCCATGGGCCGTTATTGCCTTCGGTCAGTTTAATGGTTTCACCAGGCGCGATTCCGTTTGTAAGCTGACGGCTAACATAATTGCTGTTCAAAGAGCGGCTTCTGATCCCTACGTTTACAACCGGAACAAGCTCTTTCGGAACGGCAACACTACCCTGGTTTGTAATTTCAATAACCACCTTGGCATATTCACGTACATAAGGCGTGGCAGGCTCGATGGAAATATTGGTAATGGCAAGTTCCGCAGAGCCCTGAACAGTTACCTTGTTGGCCGTGTGGTTATCATGGTTCATCGAGGAATGATCCATGGCCGCTTTTTTAGAATTGTCAGCAGTAGCTTTTTGTGAACCTGCTTTGCCGACACGACCTGCCAGATATTTTTTACGCAGTGCCCCGTCATGTGCATTCAGAATGGCAGCAAAAGCATCCGGCATCCAGCGGTCATCAGCCTGTGCATACGTATCCAGAAGTGTCAAAACAGCTGTTTCAACTTCCGGTGTTAATGCGATTTCACTGAAAGCTAAAAGCGAATTCAAGACTACCAACGGTTCTTTATCATGCAAAGCATCGATAGAAAGTAAAGTTTTAGCCGTTGCTGCGTTACGTGGTAATACCTGAACCGCTGTTTTGCGTACGGCGTTGCTTGGATGTTTCAAAGCAGCCGTTACAGCAGCCAGAACCTGTGGATCTTCAATGGCATTAAGTCCTTGCAGTGTCCACAAAGCGTGAATCGCAGTGGTATTCAGTCCAACTTCGTCAACAGATTTGTCGTTTACCAAAGCGATCAACTGAGGAACAACATCTTTTTGTCCACGCTCCACCAATAATCGTTGTGCATGACGTCTCCATAACATATTGGTATTTTTCAAAGTAGCTACCAATTCTTCCGGACGATTTTTGCTTAAAGAAACCGGTGTATAAGCAGGTGCTTTTTTATAGGCAATACGGTACAAACGACCATGTGTAAAATCTCTCAAAGGTGTTTCGTAAGCATTACCGGCGCCGTTGTCAGATCCTTTTGGTGTAGGGTTATGCTGGATGATATAGCTATACCAGTCGGCAACCCAGACGGCTCCGTCCGGACCCACTTCTGCAAACACAGGAGCTACCCATTCATCGGCACCAGCAAGGAGGTTAAAGCCAAGATTATCTTCATAATCGGTACCTTTTTTCGCCATGAAATTCTGGTGCAGAATATGTCCTGTCGGTTCGGAAACAAACGCGACATTGTTCCAGTATTTCTTAGGGAATGCACGGGCAGTGTAAAAATTATGTCCCGCGGCAGCAGTAAAACCGCCAAATACGTCAACCTGACGAACTTTCGGAGTGATAGGCTGCATGTCTTTATGCGTATCGGTGCTGCGGCTTCCGTTATCCACTTTGCTCGCTCCGAAATAACGGTTTGGAATGGCGCTATACCATCCGTGCGAGTTATTGGCGGTAGAACCGAACAAATCACCGGCTTCGTTGAAACCTAGTCCCCAGGTATTGTTTGATGTTTTTGCAACCACTTCCATATCCGAACCATCTGGTTTGAAACGGAAAAGAGCCTGCCCGAAATCAAGTTGCTCGCTTTTGCCAACCTTTCCTTTGAATCCTGAATAACCTACCGATCCGTAAACCCAGTTATCAAATCCATAATGCAGGTTTGATGGTCCTGCGTGGGTATCTCCCGTTCCAAAACCGCTGAAAAGGACTTTCTTTACATCAGCTTTGTCATCCCCATTGGTATCCTGAAGGAATAACATATGTGGTGCCTGTGAAACGATCAAACCGCCATTGGCAAATACAAGGCCGGTTGGGATACTCAAATCATCAGAGAACTTGGTGAATTTATCCGCTTTCCCGTCTTTATCTGTGTCTTCGCAAATTAAAATGTAATCGCTGCCGCCTGTATCTTTTCTTTCGTTCGGATAATCTTTTGTGATCAACACGAACAATCTGCCGCGCTCATCCCAGGTCATTGCGATTGGGTGCATTACGTCGGGCTCATGGGCAAAAACATCCAGGGTGAAATCAACCGGAATCTGGATATGTTTTACCGATTCCTCGGGAGAAAGCGGTAATTGCTGAAGCTGCAGGCCAGGACGTTGTTCGTAATTTGGAAGTTTAGCCTCTCGATATTCGAAAGGTTTCGGAGCCAAAGCCGCGAAAGCCTTTTTAGTATCATCGTTTACGGCCCAAAGAATCCCTTTTTCAATCAGATCATGAAAACCGGGAAGTGCCCAGGTACGTTCGTCGTGTCCGTAAGCCGTGTAAAAAACACGTCCTTTTCCGTGGGTACGAACCCAGGTGTAAGGTTCTTTTTCTACGCCTGGCTTATCTTTTGCCTGATCTTTCTGGATAATACGCTCCGTCAGAACAATATTGTCAGGTTGCAACAAGGTATGCAAATACGTTTCGTCAACCGTTTTGAAAGGTTTAACGCCAGCAATCGCAGAGTGATCCGGTTTAGTCCAAACCGGTTGGATGGTATCCCAGGTGTGTCGCCAGAACTGTCCGCCCATTAGTTTTACAACCTCAGGGTTGTTGCGGAAACAGTAAGAAGCACAGTGTACCGGAATAAATCCTTTTCCGCTGGCCACGTAATCCAGCAATGCTTTTGCCTGCTGCGGAGCAATAGCGTCCCAATTTGCATAGAGCATTAATGCATCATATTTATTAAGCGTTTCAGGATTAAGATCGTTCAAATCATCCGTGTAGGTGAAATTGATGCCTTTTGGTCCCAAAGCAGCCATAATCTGAGGTGCACGCTCGGCGGATTTGTGATGGCCGATGGTATCCCCCAGAAAAAGCACTTCAATCCTGCGGCCTTTGACGGCCTCGGTTTTACTCACAGCATTTTGTGAGGATTGGTGAACGGCACATCCAAGAAGGATAATACCAAGTAAAAAGGATAAGGCTCTGGTTTTCATTTAGTTATTTAAAAATATGTTAATTTGTCTGGTACGCTTTAAGAGTCATTATTAATCCCAGGATGAAATCTCCTGAAAATCAAACAGATATTTTTCCTGATATTCAATTTCGAAATCGTTTAGCATCTTGGTATATTCCTCTTGAAATGTACGCGTCTTATGGTGTACTTCCTGATTGGTAATATACTTTATAACAGCATCGATATGCGAACGACTATATGAAAATGCTCCGTATCCTTTCTGCCAGTTAAATACAGGTGTTTTATATCTATCCTTTAAAAACTTGTTAGAAGATGTTTTAATCTCTTCGACCAAAGCTGGTAAAGTAATGGTTGGATTATATCCAATAAAAATGTGAATATGATCCGGCATCCCGTTAATGGCCAGTGGTTTCGATTTTTTATTTAAAATGATTCCACCGATATAAGCATACAATTCATCTTTCCAGGCCTTTTTTATAATACTTTCTCTGCCCTGGACGGAGAAAACGATTTGGATATATAGCTGTGTGTATGTGTTTGCCATTTTTTAGACATTTCGGTGCTCTGCACCTTAGTTAGTGTGTGATCTTGTTTTCTACAATTATTATGGTGCTCTGCACCTTTTTTCTTTGCCTTAATCTTTTTGTTTTCTACAATTATTGTGGTGCTCTGCACCTTTTTCTTTTGCGCTAATCTTTTTTTTTCTACAATTATTATGGTGCTCTGCACCTTTTTTCTTTGCCTTAATCTTTTTGTTTTCTACAATTATTGTGGTGCTCTGCACCTTTTTCTTTTGCGTTAATCTTTTTGTCTTTCTACAATTATTATGGTGCTCTGCACCTTTTTTCTTTGCGCTAATCTTTTTGTTTTCTACAATTATTGTGGTGCTCTGCACCTTTTTCTTTTGCGCTAATCTTTTTGTTTTTCTACAATTATTATGGTGCTCTGCACCTTTTTCCTTTGCGTTAATCTTTTTG
>NZ_JAVFVU010000010.1 GCF_030929615.1 Dyadobacter sp. LHD-138
GCACCTTTTTCCTTTGCCTTAATCTTTTTGTTTTTCTACAATTATTGTGGTGCTCTGCACCTTTTTCTTTTGCGTTGATCTTTTTGTTTTCTATAATTATTATGGTGCTCTGCACCTTTTTCTTTTGCGTTAATCTTTTTGTTTTTCTACAACTATTGTGGTGCTCTGCACCTTTTTCTTTTGTGTTAATCTTTTTGCGCTCTACAATTATTGGGGTGTTCCGTACTTGGTTTTGGTGCAGCGCACCCTAATAATTGTAGAAAAACACATCTATATTCCGAATTAGAGGTGCGTAGCACCGCAATATGGAATCGTTATCCTTAATCTACGCATTCTTAAAATCAGGCAGCTGGATCAAAGCACCGCCTTGCAAAGCAGATTCATGTGCCAAAATTCCAACACTTGTCCAGTTTGCCGACTGCCATGCATTCGGGAAAGGATCGCGGGCTTCAACCAAAGCCGTAAGGAATTCGTGCGCCAAATGCGGGTGAGAGCCTCCGTGTCCGCCACCTTGTACGAATGACAAGTGCGCGTTATCATCCAGGTCATAAACACCGTGACCGGTAAACTGCTGGATTTCTGCCGGCAATAAATGCGCGTAATCCGGTGTTTTTACGTGTGCAGCAATTTCATGCTCTGGCTTTTTAGCGGTATGGATCACCGGATCTTCCCCTTCGATCAATGGCCATTCAAAAGATTTTTTACTTCCGTAAACCTCAAAACTTTCGCGGTACTGACGTGCCACGTCGAAAAGAGAACGATAGACATAAGCTGATAAGTCGCTGTCTTTAAATTTGATATGGGCAGACTCAACTGCAAACGGTGAGTTATGGATTTTTGCAAGATCCTCGCTGATCGTTCCCGATCCGAAACATGAAACATATTCTGCTTCCAGTTTAAGCAAACCGGCCACAGGGCCTACGCAGTGTGTGGCATAGTGCATCGGAGGCAAACCTGGCCAGTAGTCAGGCCATCCTTCCATATCTTGCTGGTGACTGGCTTTTAGGAATTGTATTTTCCCAAGCTCTCCTTTTTCATAAAGTTCTTTCACAAACAGAAATTCACGTGCATAAACCACGGTTTCCATCATCATGTACTTCTTGCCGGTTTCTTTACAGGCTTTCACAATTTCCATACAATCTTCAACGCTGGTAGCCATAGGGACCGTACACGCGACGTGTTTGCCGGCGCGTAGTGCTTTCAAAGTCTGTTCTGCGTGATTTGGAATAGGAGAGTTGATGTGAACCGCGTCTACTTTTGGGTCATTCAAAAGGTCGTCGTAACTTGTGTAACGAACATCGATACCATATTGATCGCCCACAGCGTTTAGTTTTGATTCTGTACGCTGACAAATTGCATACATATTCGCATTTGGGTGACGCTGATAAATAGGGATGAATTCAGCTCCGAAACCGAGACCAACAATAGCAATGTTAATTTTTTGTGACATATTAAGTAAAGGATTAAAGATTCGGATTGTAACCTTTTATGGTTTTAAATTTAAAGCGTTCGCATGCTATTTTAATGTGTTTTTCGATGCGAGACGGGGTACAAATTGCACTATGCTAAGCTCTTTTATTGACAATACAATTTTACAGCAAAATAATGCTAAAAACTTTACGTCTTTTGATTAGTACTGGCTGTATTTTGACTTATTTTCGTTCGTGGGTCTACTTTTTAGCAAAATAAAGCTATAAGAGAATGGTGGCCGCAAGATTGTTTTAAATAAATTCAGTTACTTATAAAGTATGATCAGACCAGCAAAACCCGAGGATGCAGCCGCCGTGGCACCTTTAATGATTCTGGCGATGGGGCATATTGCCGGCATATTTGCACAATCGGAAAAGCATGAAGACGCCATTCCGTTTTTTGATGCTTTTTTCAGACAGGAGAACAATCAATATAGTTACGTGAACACGTTGGTATTCGAAAATGAATCCGGTGTTGTGGGCTCTGTAACGGGTTACGACGGGAAATTGCTTCGCGCATTACGCGAGCCGATACTGGAAGAACTTCACAAATCGGATCCCGGTTTTTTACCCAACGATGAAACCGAAGCCGGCGAATATTACCTGGATTGTGTGAATGTGCATCCAAGCCAGCAAGGAAAGGGTATTGGGCAATTGCTGATAACCGCTTTTTGCGAGCATGCCTGCAAGCTCGGTTATCCTCGTGTGGGGCTGATTGTAGATTTGGAGAACCCTGCCGCCAAAAAATTATATGAAAAGCTCGGTTTTACCGTAGCCGGAAAAAAAGAATTTATGGGGCATCAGTATGAGCATATGGTCAGGAATATGGATTAATACCCATGTTTCGATTGTGCTGCATTTTGGACACTGCATTTCAAAAAACAGTAACTTGTGTCCTCCTAAACCTTGTAAAAGTTTTTTTGACATGAAACCTCGTCTTATTTCTTTGGATGTCCTTCGCGGACTCACCATAATCCTCATGACGATCGTCAATAATCCCGGGGATTGGGGGCATGTCTATTCACCGCTGTTGCATGTGGAGTGGCATGGCTGCACGCCGACAGACCTGGTATTTCCTACTTTCCTCTTTATCGTTGGGGTTTCGGTTGTGCTGGCAACGCCGAGTAAAAACCTGACTGTTCATTCATTGCAAAAGATTATAACCCGAACACTGAGGATTTTTTGTCTGGGTCTGTTTTTGAGTTTTTTCTCAAAAATTAATGCTTTTGGTTTGGAAGGTTTACCGCTTCTTAGCCTTAGGCTGGTCATTACAGCCATTGTAGTCGTGGCATTGTTCCGTGATTATGACCGGAAACTTCAGTTTTATGTCTCGGTTATTGTTTTTTTGACGATGATGATTTTGGCATTCGGCGGCTTTAAGGACTATGAAACGGTACGTATTCCGGGCGTTTTGCAGCGTATTGCTATTGTTTATTTCATCGTATCGTTGTTATACCATAAAACGACCTGGAAAACACAAGCGATTATTGGCATCGTGGTTTTATTGGCCTACTGGGCTTTTATGACGTTAATTCCTGTTCCTGGCATTGGGGCGCCTAACTTTGAAAAAGGAACCAACCTTGCGGCATGGCTGGATCATTACTTACTTCCCGGGCATTTGTGGGCTACTTCCAAAACCTGGGATCCGGAAGGAATTCTTAGTACGCTGCCAGCCATTGGAACCGGCATTGCCGGACTGCTGGTCGGGACTTTATTGACAAATTCCTTTTCCAAAGACAAAAAGGCGCTCTATCTGTTCATTGCTGCGCTGTCTGCGATTGTTGCGGGCCAGCTTTGGAATATCGTTTTTCCTATTAACAAGGCGCTTTGGACGAGTTCATATGTGCTGTATGCAGCGGGGATTGCCTCACTTTGTCTGGTTGTTTTGTATTATGTGATCGATGTTTTAGGGATTTCCGGCTGGACGAAATTTTTTGTCATTTTTGGCGTAAATCCTATGGTCGTGTTTTTCTTCTCCGGTATTATTCCACGGATGTTGAGCAGCATTAAAGTCGCGTATCCCAATAATTCGGCGCATGAATCAATCGGTTTGCAGGCTTATTTTTATGAGTTTCAGTTATCTCCGCTTTTTTCTAACCCTATCAATGCGTCGCTTGCCTATGCGCTGATATACCTTACGTTATGGTTTGTGATTTTGTATATTCTTTACAGGAATAAACTGGTGTTTAAGGTTTAGAAAATAGTGTCCGTATTTTTTGCCTAAATTGCTTCTTTAAAATTTTTAAGAATTCAGAGCAGGATTAATTTGAGCATGATAGAACGTAGAACATTTTTAAAAACAGGCGCACTGGCGGCGGCGGGAGCTGCTGTGGGTAACTGGTCATTTGCGATGGGAAGTGCAGCTGATTTTCCAGTAGTGCGCATTTCCGTTGATCAGCGCAGTTTCAAAAGCACTGCGGTAGAAGCGACCATAACCAGAATGAAAAAAGTGATCAAAGATCCGGAATTGGCCTGGTTGTTTGAAAACTGTTTTCCCAATACCATTGATACCACGGTTCATTTTAAGCCTGTCGACGGCAAACCGGATACCTTTGTGATCACCGGGGATATTGACGCGATGTGGCTTCGCGACAGTTCTGCGCAGGTTTGGCCGTATCTGCCTTTGATGAAAGATGATTCTCACCTTCAGGAAATGGTGGCCGGGCTTATCAACCGTCAGACGAAATGTATCCTGATTGATCCGTATGCCAACGCATTTTACGACAGCCCGAAGGAAAGTGAATGGACTACCGACAAAACCAAGATGACGCCGATGCTTCACGAACGGAAATGGGAGCTGGATTCTTTGTGTTATACCATCCGTTTGTCTTACAATTATTGGAAAACGACCGGCGATACCAAACCTTTCGATGCAGACTGGCTGAAAGCGGTGCAGTTGATTTTGAAAACCTGTAAAGAGCAGCAACGTAAAGAAAATCGTGGTCCTTACACGTTTGGCCGTGTTACAGCATGGTCCACGGATACTGTTCCAGGTAATGGTTATGGTAATCCGATCAAGCCGGTTGGGCTTATTGCGAGCACATTTAGACCGTCGGATGATGCGGCCGTTTATCCGTTTTTCATTCCGTCCAATTTCTTCGCCGTTGTTTCTTTCCGTGAAGTAGCAGAAATACTGGAAAAAGTTGCCAAGGAAACAAAACTGGCTTCTGAATTCAAGGCACTTGCGACGGAAGTGGAAAATGCGTTGAAAAAATATGCAGTATATCCACATCCGAAATTCGGCAAAATTTATGCTTTTGAGGTGGACGGATTTGGCAACTATTTGCTGATGGATGACGCCGGGATTCCTGGTTTGATCAGTATGCCTTACCTGAACGCAGTTTCTACCAAGGATCCGGTTTATGTAAACACACGTAAATTTGTTCTGAGTGACTCGAATCCGTATTATTTTAAAGGAAAAGCCGGAGAAGGATTGGGAAGTCCGCATACGCTCATCGATCAGATCTGGCCGATGGGGATTATCGCGCGTGCCATTACTGCTACGGACGACAAGGAAATTGAAGCACAATTAAAGCTGCTTAAAAATACGCATAACCATACCGGCTTTATGCACGAATCTTTTGACAAAGACGATCAGTCAAAATTCACGCGGAAGTGGTTTGCCTGGGTAAATACCCTGTTTGGGGAATTGATTTTAAAGCTTGAAAAAGAACGGCCGCACTTGCTGGCTAAGGTTTATTAATCTTTTTCAGAAACCGGATTTTTTAAAAATATTTTGCCCGGGCACATCATTTCGATGTATCCGGGCAATTCCTTTTTAAAACGCAACCGATTTTACGATCTGTGGATTTTCAATATTTGATTTGATAAATGACAGCCCATCGCGCATGAGCTGTTCCTCGGATTCAAACATTTTGCGCCAGATATTGGCTACCGGTAATTTCGGGCTGAATGCTTCGATGCCAATCCATCCGTCATATTTTAAGTCGCGGATTGCACCAAATACCCCATCCCAGTCTACATTTCCCTTGCCGGGTGTCGAACGATCATTTTCAGAAAGCTGAATGAATGATATCCTGTCACCCATTTTTCGCATGGTGTCTCCAATATTCTTTTCTTCAATGTTCGCATGAAAAGTATCGAACATGATTTTGCAGTTCGGGTGGTTCACGTCGTCCACAAAGCGCATCAGTTCGTCGCCGCAGCTTGTCAAATAGAGCTCAAAACGGTTCAGATATTCAAGTCCGAGCGTGATATCCAGTGATTCTGCATAGTCGGCTAATTCGCGGATTGCATCCACACCCCATTTCCATTCGTCAGAAGTGGCCGGCTGTCCGGTGAAAACGCCCAAAGCAGCATGATAAGGCCCCATCAATTTGGTCGCTCCTAAAACCAGAGAGCAATCCACGGCTCGTTTAAGATGTTCTAAAGTCGATTTTCGCATGGCCGGATCCTGGCTGATCAAATGATTGTCAGGGCCACAAATTGTATCTGTTTCGCAGGATAACCCGATGTCGTCCAGTTTTTTACGAAATTTAAACCAGTGCTCGGGATTGGTATTGAATATGGGTACCTCTACGCCATCAAATCCTATTTCTTTAATCAGTTCAAGGGTTGGAAAAAGAGTATCGTCAATTTGATTTCCCCATAGCAGGAGATTCATGCTGTACTTCATGCGGTGTTATTTTTTTTAATACAATTTTACAACTACAAAATACTAAATACTTTCTGTCATTTGATTAGAACTGGCTGTATTTTGACTTTTGTTTAAATATGTTCATTATTTTTGGCAAAATTTAGATAAGTCAATATCCTTATGAAAGCGCCGATTCATAAAAATGTCGAAAGTCAGGTACGGTCCGTGACGATACATGAGCTACAAGAGTCTCATTTTGATCCAAACTGGCATTTTCACCCGCATTACCAGCTTTTTACCGTGCTGGAAGGCACGGGAAAACGCCTGATCGGAGACTCAATTCAGACCTTTGAACCGGGTGATACCGTTTTTCTCGGGCCCGATATTCCACATCTATGGCGCAGTGATCCGGCTTATTTCGATGGAAGTCCGGAGCTTTTTACCCATGGTGTCGTGCTTTATTTTCAGGAGGATTTTTTGGGAAAAGACTTTTTTGAAAAACCAGAAATGCTCCATTTAAAACAACTTTTGATTGATTCCAAACGTGGTATTGCATACAAAGGTGTGATGCGGGACCATATCCGGGAAGAGCTTTTGGAGCTAAGAAATGCGGAAGGTTTCCTTGGAATATTAAGACTGCTGACACTGCTGGATAAGCTTGCCCACGGGACCGGCGGTTCGCCCATTGCCAGTTATGGTTATGTAAATACCTACAAAGTTTCTGAAACGGAACGCATGCAGAAAGTGCATAATTATGTTCTCCAGCATTTCGCTCAGGAAATACGGCTTGGTGATGTAGCCTCGCTGGCGGGAATGAGCGAGGCCGCTTTCTGTCGTTATTTCAAAGCCCGCGCGAATAAGACTTTCATTGATTTTGTAAATGAAATACGTGTTGGGCACGCCTGTAAGCTGCTTTTGGAGGATCAATGGACAATCGCCCAAATTGCTTACGACAGCGGGTTTGATTCGCTATCTAATTTTAACAGGAATTTTAAGCGATATATTGGGCATACGCCACGGGAATATAAGGGGAATTATGAGTGAGGGGAGGTCTGTTTAGTTACAAAAAAGAGGATTTCACGTCAATAGGTTAAGCATGAGTTTTGGTCATGCCACAACAACCTAACGATACTGACATGGAATTGAGTAAAAGCCAGATTCAGGAAATAAAACTGCTCATCGTGCAAAGAAGGATCTGAACTAAAAAACACCCCATTCTGGCTGAATTTCCAAAATGAGATGTTCTTTAGTTTAACTGTTGCTAATGTATCAGCCTTTTACCTTTGTCGTTCCATAAGGCCCGCGCTGTGGTCTTGATAAAGTTGCGCTGGCTTCTTTATCCCCAATGAAATCTTCTTTTTTAGGATCCCATTTAAGTTTCCTGCCTAGTTTCATGGCCGTATGTGCCAATAAGCAAGCGGTGCAGGAGCGCTGGGCTATTTCTGCGTGACTTATGGTTTGTTTGCCGCTCTGGATACTTTCTATCCAGTTTTGATGCTGCTCAGGGCTTGCGTATAAATGGACCTCGTTTTTACCGATCACCGAGCCAAGAATTTTTGGGTCGCTGGCATAAAATGCCTTGTTCTCTTTGGCAGAAGCTGCTGCACCAGGATCTGAGGCTGTTACCCCCACGTTGCCCCGTGAAACAAAAATCCAGCCTTCGGTTCCTTCAAATTTGACACCATTTGGATTTGTTCCACCGATTTCCATTTCAACGCCATTGGCATATTTTGAGTTTACCAAGAAGTCGCCATGTACGTCCCACAGACCTGAACCTGGTGCCGGGAATGTAGCTTTTCCTTCAATTTCAATTGGACCAGTTAATTCCGTATCCATTCCCCAATGGGCGATATCAATATGGTGGGAACCCCAGCCCGTGATCATTCCTGCGCCGAACTGTTCCAGACGCAGCCATCCCGGCCGTTCATTCAGTATATCGGTTTGCGAGTGGACGCGATCCAGGGTATAATAGGTGTCTGGGGTTGAACCCAGCCACATGTCAAAATTTAAATTGGAAGGTACCGGCATTTTAGCAGGATTTCCGCCAGCTGGATCGCCCGGCAATCCGACGTAAACCTTTTTCAGCTTGCCAATTCGTCCATTACGAACCAGTTCGCAGGTTCTTTTGAACTGAGGCCATGGATTCATGGAACGCTGCTGGCTTCCAAGCTGAAAGATCACCTTTTTTCTGATGACCATATCAGCCATCTGCCTGCCTTCCCGGATGGTCAGAGAAGTAGGTTTTTGCATGTAAATGTGTTTTCCGGCAGCGGCCGCTTCCATGGCTGGCTGCGCGTGCCAGTGGTCGGGCGTACTGATGATAACGGCGTCTATATCTTTTCTGGCCAGTATTTCGTGATAGTCATCGTAGGTTTTTACATCCAGATATTTCTCTTTTCCGGTACGTTCAGCATATTTTTTTTCAATCCAGATTTTTCCTTGTGCCAATCGGTTTTTATCCAGATCAGCAACGGCAATAACGTGTGCTGCCTCGTTTTTAATTACTTCGGGCAAATCGTGCGATAAGCCAATGCGGCCGAATCCGATCTGACCGATGTTGATTTTGTTGCTGGGTGCATTTTTACCAAAAACACTTGCGGGCACAATCGTCGGGAACATGGATGCGGCGATAATACCGGCAGTGCCTGTTCCTGCTGTTTTCAGGAATGATCTTCTGCTTTGATTTTTTTCTTCTGCGTTATGCATTGGATTCAGGGATTATGGTGATGGATCAGATGTTGGAGCTTATGCCGGGCTGCTTCGTCAGATGGTCGCTCCATAGGGCGCTGCCCTATGTTAAAATAGGCGCTGACCTATGTTAAAATAGGACGGCCTTTCAGGCCTTTACTTGGTTTGGACTTCATCGTTCGGGGTTTTAGCGTAAGCTTTTCTGTAATTGCGTGGCTTTTGCGCTCCGATCGCCCATTCGATTCCTCCAAGGATGTGTTTGCGTAAGTCGTCCTTTAAATAGTCCTCTTTTTCGTGACCGATAGACGTGTAAAATGCCCGGCCTCCGTCGTACTCATGCCACCATACCGATGGGAATATGGTTCCGAAAGTATCCAGGGCTTTTCCCCCGGGTTTTTGGATCGTGGTGTGATCGTTAACCGCGAGCACGTTAAGGTTAACGCTCATTTCTTTTAGAAAATAAAATTCATCTTTTTCACGGTCCCATTTTTTAGGCAGGTGTGCCAGCGAAGGATTTTTTGAATCCAGTACTTTTACCGAGAAACGCTGACCAGGCTCGTGCCAGAAGAAAGTGCCTCCCAGTAAATTTTTAAACCACCGCCAGCTGCGTTCCGTACCACAGGCAGAATGGAGCCCGACAAAATTACCGCCAGCCTGAATGTATCGCATCAGTGCAACACGTTGTGCATCGGTATCAAAAACGTCGTTATTGGTATTTGAAAAAACAAGGACGTCGTATTGTTTGAGATTTCCATCCGTAAACTTGGCCGGATCTTCACTGGCGTCCACAGCGAAGCCATATTGCTTGCCTAATGCCTGGATCGCAGCAACAGAATTTGCGATATTGTCGTGCACATAACCCTTCCCGTTTTTGGTATAGACGAGCACTTTTACTTTGTTCCATTTAATTTTCTGAGCATCCGCAGGCAGGGTAAACAAGACCGCAGCCAATAGCATTACGAGGCATGTAAATTGTTTAAGAGCTGTTTTTTTCATTGGTAGCATTTGACTTTTATTAAGGGAAAAGGAGATTGAATTATTAAAATCCGATGGAGTTTCCGCCATCGACAGGGAGCGAAACACCGGTAATGAATTTGGCTGCCTGTGAGGCTAAGAATACCGCTGCCCAGCCGATATCATCCGGTTTTCCCCAGGTTCCCATCGGCGTTCTGTCCATGGCTTTATCCCGGCGGGAAATGTCTCCATTCATGGCGGTCAGCATCATAGGTGTTTCTATAAATCCGGGAGCAACTGCATTGATTCTTACATTATAAGGCGAAAATTCAGTCGTTAAGGCCTTAACCATCCCGGCAACCGCAGATTTGGAAGCCGTGTAAGCCACCACCCTGTCGATTCCATAGAGCGCGGCCATGGAAGTGATCATGATAATAGAGCCCTCTTTCCGCGCGATCATCCGTTTGCCGCATTCCCGTGTCATTGAAAAAACAGCATGTAAATTAGTTTGGATCACCTTGTCGAAATCTTCGTCAGTTACCTCAACGGCAAATTTTTTCATATTGATCCCTGCGTTATTGACAAGAATATCAATGGGGCCGCACTTGTTTTCAATTGCTTCAACAAGGGTGGGAATTGTGGTAAGCTGGGTAATATCATTGACGAAATATGAAGCATTTGCCCCTAATGTATCCACGGCTTCTTGTAACACAGGCTCGCGGCGGCCGGTTAAAACGACACGGGCTCCTGCCTGTACCATGCATTGGGCAATGTAAAAGCCAATTCCGCTGCCACCGCCGGTGATGAGGGCAAGTTTCCCGTCCAAAGAAAAAATCGGAGGGTTTAAGGTTTCTTTGTTAACTGAATCAGACATTTGGTTAAAACGATGGGTTGGATGTGCTGGAATGTTTGGTTTTGAAAAAAACGGACTCTTAAAGGAGACGTTTAAGGTACTTGGTACGCACTGGAAATGGAATTTTCTCCACAGATCGTTTAATCCGGGTTGTAATTTAGCAGCGAGCGGGAAATTCCTAATTCCAGTCCTCTTAGTTCCGCCAGCGCTTTCAAACGACCTATGGCTGAATATCCCGGATAAGTTTTCTTTTGCAAATCATCCAGCATTTGAAAACCATGATCCGGTCGCATGGGTAGTGCCTGGTCTGTGTAACCGGCTGCTTTTCGCCTTTTTTCTTCTTTCAACAAGGCTTTAACAACCTCATACATATCCACGTCGCCATCTAAATGCGGCGCTTCGTGAAAATTTCGGGTGCCTTCTTCGCGTTTGGTTGTGCGCAGGTGTACAAAATGAATCCGGTCGCCAAATCGTTCGATCATGCCCGGCAGGTCATTATCTGCCCTTACGCCCAATGAGCCGGTACAAAATGTGATGCCGTTCGCTCTGATGTCACAGGCTTGCATCAGATGTTCAAAATCGGCTTCGGTGCTAACCACGCGCGGGAGTCCCAGGAGAGACCGTGGCGGGTCGTCCGGATGAATGCAAAGATTAACTCCGAGTTCCTGCGCAACCGGAGCAACCTGGGAAATGAAATAATAAAGATTTTTCCTTAGTTCAAGGTCACCGATATCTTTGTATTGATCCAGTAAAGATTGAAAAATATTGAGATCAAAGGCTTCTTCGGAGCCGGGAAGTCCCAGTAAAACGGTATTGGTCAGTACCGAAAGCTGATAGGAAGACATGCTCTGGAATTTACTTTCCGCCGCAATTCTTACTTCCGGTTCATAATCCGCTTCGGCATTCGGTCTTTTTAAGATAAATAAATCAAAGATGGCAAAATCTACCCAGACGAAACGCAGCGTTTTGGAACCCTCGGGCATTGTATAATCAAGTGCCGTACGAGACCAGTCCAGTACGGGCATAAAGTTGTAACAAACGGTTTTTATACCGTTAGCCGCCAGATTTCGCAGTGATTCTTTATAATTTTCGATATACAAATCACGCGCAGGCAATCCTTTTTTGATATCCTCATGAACAGGCAGACTTTCAACGACGACCCAATGCAAGGGTGAAAACTGATGATTTTTTTCTTCAATAAGTGCCTTACGTTCTTTAATGGCTTTTGAACTCCAGATATCACCAACGGGAATCTGATGTAAAGCGCTTACGATGCCACTGCAACTAGCTTGTCGAATATCCATCAGGGAAACCGGGTCATTTGGGCCGAACCAACGCATGGTATGTATCATACTGTGTCGTAGAAGTTTTTATGCTATAATTTTTTATCAAGTCAATACGGGATTGACCAGTATTTTTTTGACCAAATCGTTTTAATGGTATAAATATCTAAATATTAATTTGGATTGCAACCGATTGCATTCATTTTTTGTAAAACATCGATTTCTTGTTATCTTTCAATTTAAATTGGAACCACCCCTGCCTGAAAATGGAAAAAGAAGTTACGATATATGATATTGCTAAAATTCTGGATATTTCGCCGGCAACCGTGAGCAGGGCTTTGAATGACCATCCGGCGATTAACAGCAAAACAAAAATTTCGATCAGGGCGACGGCAAACGAAATGGGGTATCGGTCCAATACATTTGCCAGTAACTTGCGCAGGCGCAGTACGAACACTTTGGGCGTGATCGTTCCGCGTTTAAACAGCCATTTTATGTCGGCGGTATTGGCAGGAATGGAGGAAGAAGCCAACGCATCCGGTTATAATCTTTTGATAAGCCAGTCGCTGGAATCTGCTAAAAAGGAGATTGCCAATGCAAGAACCATGTTCAACAGTCGTGTCGATGGCTTATTGGCCTCGGTGGCTTATGACACCGAAACCTTCGATCATTTTGAAATTTTCGTCAAAAAGAATGTCCCGATTTTATTTTTCGACAGAATTATTGACCATCCAAAATGCAGCGGTGTAGTGATCGATAACGTGCTTGCAGGATTTAAGGCCACTTCGCATTTGATTGAGCAGGAATGTAAGCGGATTATGCATGTGACGGGAAATTTAAAGAGAAACGTTTATTCCGGCCGTCTTCAGGGATATCGCGAAGCGTTAGTCAGTAATGGACTGAATTCACCTGAGGAATTGATATTGATTACGGATTTGAGCCAGGATGCCGGAAAATTTGCCGCGCAGACCATTGATGAAATGGATTATCGTGTCGACGGGATCTTTATTTCGAATGATATTTGTGCAGCCAGTTGTATCAAGGCGCTGAAAGAAAGGGGTTATTCAATTCCCAGAGATATTGCCATCGTTGGTTTTAACAATGATCCGGTGTCCCAGGTGATTGAACCAAATTTGACGACAGTTTATTATCCCGGACAACAAATGGGAGAGGTGGCTGTCCGGAGTATGATCGATCATCTTAAAGGAAAGCAGCTGATCGACGTATCGAACACCATTATTCTGGAATCAGAGTTGATGGTTAGGGAATCGTCGTTAAAGAGATAGCCGATAGATGACTTTAAGGCAATAAGAAAATGGGTGTGTGTGATCACACGCACCCATTTTCTTATTATATTATCATTAAGTCCTTTTTTGAGACTAAATTTCCAAAAGGGATCTTAGTCTTCTGCTTCGTAGTTTTTAACAAATATCTGTATCGTAGCTGTTTTGCCATCCTGCGGTTTTACGGCTCTGTTGAAAGCAAACGTCTTGCCATCATGCGCCCAAACTACGTTGGCTGGGGCAGTTTCTGTTGGCGTGGTTAATGATTTAAAACGCTGCTGAAATGGAGCATCACCGGTTTTACATAACGTAATACTGCCGTTCCAAATGTAACTTACCTGCTTCCCGTCCGGATGCCAGCGCAAATTTCCTGACACATCAGATTCATGTTCGGTTAGTTGTGTGGGTTTTCCTCCGGCTGGCGCGATCAGAAAAACCTGTTCAATTCCTTTTTCATCTTTTGCTAAAAAAGCCAGCGTGCTACCATCTGGCGAGGAACGGACGATACCCGAACAACCCGGAAATTTACTATCCGCAGTATAAGTCAGCCTTCTTTGCACCGTTCCTTTCGGAGGCATTGGGAAATCGGTTGCGGTACCCTCCAATGGACCGTATTCTCCTGGCAGGGTAATGTTGTTAGGGATATCTACAACAAATACTTCGGGAACGTTTTTGCCATTTTTGTTCACAACGGTTCCCAGAAATGCCCGGGCGATTTGCATTTTTCCGTCCGTATGACGATAGCCGTTCCTGCCAATCCAGCTGTCGCTTACGGCATGACTTATTTCGTCGCTACCCGGTTTGGGTTCAGGCACTACGCGAACCACCAGTGCGCTGAACCACTGACCGGCAACATTTTCGGGGTCTTGATGTACGACAACGGAGCTGTTTTTTTTTGAAACGCCAATGGTCCGCAAATTTCTTTTTACGCCAGATGCATCTTCAAGTGCCTTTAAAATGGCGTCGTTATAGGTAAAACCGATCCATTGCCCGTCTCCGCTCCATTCGTGACGATGTGTTCCGCCACGCAACGCGCCTGGCGTGAACGGAAACGTAATGTCCCGCGCATCCATATAGATGGGAACGTTAGGTTTTGCATCTTCAATGATTACCCCGGTCCGGCGCCATTGCTGGTAGGGATTTTCCTGGGTGCTATTTTCCAATCCATGAATAAAAACAACCGCGTTTTCCTTAGGGCTATAACTCACGGCGCCTGCACCGGGTCCCCAGGTTCCATTATTTTTAACATCAAAAAGAACTTTAACCTCACCCGTTTTTACATTTACTTTTTCGATCCTCGGAGATTCCGCAATACCACCATCATCGGTGCGTGTATCGTAAACCAGCCATTCGCCGTCAGGAGAGAAATTGTCGTTATTATCCAGGTCGTGATTGTAGGTCAGGTCATGGGTAATTTGTTTTTCTTCAGTTTCCTTTTCCGGTTGACAGGATTGCATTGATAAAAATATTAGCGTGAAAAATACGGGCAAAGATAAATTGTTCATCGGATTTTATTATTTGGCCGGGGCGGATCCCGGGGCGCTGATTACACCTAAATATCGTCCCATCCAATAGGGCAGAAGCCAGATGTCTCCCGCGCTTTCTTCGGACGTTCCACCCACACCGTTACGGTCCAGGTCGAAAGTATTACTGTTATGGCGTTTAACCGGGCGTTCATCCGGTGGTAGAACTTCCTTGGTGGTCTGCTTGCGGAAATTCGGTTCGATCAGATCAATATCTTTTCTGTGGCTGTTCTTGATCGACCAGTTGATCATGTCCAACGGATATTCCTGCAAGTACCATACGGCTTCTTTCAGGTCAAATTCATCTACGCCGGTTATGGCAGTGAAAATATTCCAGGCACCTTCTTTTTCGGGTCTTTCTGCTTTCCAGTGGTCCAGGATCTGATTTTTGTACGCTGCTTTCAACGTGTCATTCAGCGCATAACGATACAAGCCCCAATAGCCGATAAAGTACATCTCGTCATCCGAATGATTCCATCCATCGGACATGTGTTTTGCATGGTCATCGGCATCCGCCGGTGCTTTCCCGATTTCATTCATCGACCGCATCATGTTTTCATAGTAGCCGAATTTATTCATCAGCTCAAATGCTTTGGCCTTATATTTTTCTTTTTTTGTAAAATGATAAGCCGTTTGAAGCATGGATATGATGTTGGAAGAATTCAGTTTTCTGTCTCCCACATTCGTCGGGAATGAATTCACATATTTTGGATTCCATTTCCCCCACATGGTAGGTTTTCCATCAAAATCGACGAGGTACATGTCGTTTTTCAGGATATGTGACATCACCGTGTCCATCAGCGTGATGGCTTTTGCTTTCATCGGTTCGTCGTCGATCAGCTCGGCGATGGCGCCAAAAGCAAACATATGGCCAATGATTTCATCGCTGCTGGTGGTCGATTTCCAATCCCATTCTTTTTCCGGTGCATGCTGCCAGCGTTCCGGATCTGCCAGGTTTTCGATATGTCCGCTACGTTCAAAAGATCTTGCAGGGAAACCCGGGACAGGATTTACAGTGAATAGTCTTTCCAATGCGTCCAGTGATTCGCGGCAGTTTTGAAGCGCAACGGAATCTTTGGTAGCAGCATAGCGAAAAATTTCCCCTCCGAGATACATGGTGGTCCAAAGACCATCATTGTCTGAATCGGACATATAACCTGTTGCAAGATTTCCTTTTTCCATACCGTCCAGCGCTGCGTTGAAGCCGTTCCGGATATGTCTCAGACGAACCTGTTCCTCATAGTAAACCGCCTTATCGTGCAGCGTCATTTCTTTAAAATCGATTTTTCCCAAACCGGCCGTCGTTAAAACCAACACTGCGTTTTCAGGACCCTCTGAAATGTGGACAACTTTATTGCCAGGCAGCCAGCGCTCGCCATAATAATAGTCAAATTTGCCATCGGGACGCAGTGAAAAAGCGCCAGCGTTTGAGCCAAACCAAACCTTGTTGTGGACTTCTTTCACATAAGTAATGTTGGTGACAGGAAGTCTTTTGTTGATTGCTCCGATCTGTTTTTTAGTGGCAGGATCAAATTCAAGATAACCATCCGTGGTACCTATTACGATTTTTTGCCCCTTATTGGTTAAATCAAATGCGGTGAAATTAGCGCCGTCAGATACTTTGGTCAATTGATTTTCGGCAGACAAAACACTCAGGGTCTTTTTTCCAAGTATCCAAAACTGGTTGGCATTTTGCTGATAGCGGATACTCAAAACTTCGTCATCCGTTAAAGTACCGTTCCAGAGATTTTTCGAATCTTTTACAAGCTGCAGTGATTTTCCGTCAGAAATCAGGAAGGTGAAATCTTTTCCGCCTTCAAATATTTTTGCCGCCGGAAGCGTATGTTTGGAAAACAAAGTACCCGCCCAGGCATTGCTGAAAACTACGGAATCACTCAGATAAACAAACTGCTGATCATAAACACCCATGGCAGCAATTTTTTTAAATTTCATAAACCGGTATGTATTATCAGACATGATGGTACCGTGATACAAAAATTTACCGTCAAAAGGGTGTTGCAAACCTTCCTTTGCAAGTAATTGTACAACTGCATTGCGGTCGGAAAAGGTCTGAAGAAGATTCAGTTTTGTGGTATCGGCATAATATTTGATACTGTAATCCTGAACGAAAGGTTTGTCTTCATGAACAGGTTGTTTTACAGAACTCTTGCTGCACGAATAAAAACAGATCGCAGTGCAAAGTAAAAGGAGTGAATAAAGAAATGTCTTGTGCATAACAATTGAAGTAAGGGTTTTAAAGCTGTCGGGTTTAGCGCTGATGATCAGTTGGTGATTTTTTTAGGATCGACCACGACATATTTTATCGTTTTTTTCTGTTTTTCGGCATGATGCGAATACGTCATGTGTAACAAACCATCCTTGGTTTGGATGAGCGAAGGATAGGAATAACTGCCTTTTTTAGACAGATCGTTTTCAATAAAAGTTTTCCATTTCCAGGTTTTCCCCTCATCGCCCGATATACGCAGACTCAGCTGATACCGGCCATCGCCAATATCATTTCCCAGGAATGCCCATTTGCCGTCCTGAAGAACAAGCAGCTCTACGCTGGCCGTATTGGGGATATCGGTTTTTACGGTTGCTTTCCAGGTTTCTCCCTGATCGGCCGACTCGCTGATGTGAACCTGTGTCGGGCCGTCGCCGCTATCACGCATCAGCGCCACAATATCTCCGTTTTTCTTTCTGGCAAGCGCGGGCTGAATCGGACCGCGACCAATAACCGGTAAGCTTGGACGCCAGGTTTCTCCGTTGTCATCGGAAATGGCCATCAGGGAAAAATTATAACCATCGGAGTAAAGTGGCAGCACAATTCTTCCATTTTCGAATAGCAGCGGTTTGATACGGGTCATCCAGCCGATACTTCTTTTCGTGGCATCCTTACTGGCTTCCACAATCATTTCGTCATATTTTGGCGCGTAACCGGCCCAGCCAATCGTTGATTCCGGCATGGATTTGAATTTTGCGGCTGTTTCTTCTTCAAATTTTTTATCGGGTTTTAATAAAATGTTGTCCTGCCAGTTCCAGACCGGGGCACCTGCTTTGTTATAATCGACAGAAGTTTTAAACCGGATGATCGATTGCTCCCAAAGGTTGGCCTGCACGGCGATCCAGGTTAAAAAAAGTTTTCCCTGGTTATTTAAAAACAGCACCGGATTACAATCGGGAATAAGGGGTGTGTCGGCCATCAAAAATGGTTCGCTCCATGTTTTATCACCTTTTTTCAAGCGTGCACCCATAATCTTTACGTCATCGGCCGTTCTTTCACCGCTTCCCTGAAACCAGGCAACAAGAAAATCTCCATTGGGCAGGCTGACGATGCTGCTTCCGTGAACGTGTTTTTCCTGGTGCGGGAAAATAATGGTTTGTTGTAAAACGGGGGAGGTTTGAGCCTGAACAATATGGATTGAAAAGAACAGAAAAAAAACGTATAACTTGATTTTCATTTTAAAAAACAGGATTACTCAATATAAACTACTTCACTTGCTTGCGCCTCGCCAGCATTTCTGTCCAGGTCGTTAAAATAACACCCTCGGATTTGATGAACGCTTTTAAATCCGGATCGAGCATCGAAAGCATGTCCGCATAACGGGATCCGCCGGAACTGCTGATATGTTTGAACGCGTCTGTAATATCGCTGCTGTGGACAATCATCATGGCCACGCCTGGCTGCATTTTTGTAATTGTTTCACGGAATTTTTCGGCTTTGTATTTTCCCCATTGCGCTGCTGATACGTTATCGCCAGCCGGTTTCCAGTCGCCGCTGATCGTATGCAAATCATCGAGAACGGGCAATTCGGCGTTCCAGATTTTTTCACCAACCGATTTGGATTCCTTGATAATGGCCGGCTGGGGAAGCTGCATGCCTTCTTTCCATTTCCCTTCCGCCTTTAACTTTTTGACAAGCGGGTTATTCAGACATTCGATCAGAAGCCTGTTATTTCCTCCCGGGAACATCACGGGGATGCCATATTCAACCCCTACCTTGATATATCGCTCTAAAAAAGGCGGATGGGCAAAGAGTGTTCCCATGTGAGAGTCCATGTGTGATGGCTTCAAACCCATTTTTAACGCCCTTTCAAGCTGGGCACGGATCTCCTGCTCGACGATATCAGCACTGGCATTTTTTACGACATCCTCAACTTCATGCCACATACAACCTTCGTCGTCAACCAGTCCCGGCGAGTGTTTGATACCTCCGAGCGGCGGCCACCGATATGCCTGCCATTCCGATGTTAATGTCAAGTGCAGACCAGCATCCATTTTGGGATTCTTTACCGCATATTTGGTAAAACTGGCGGCCCATGGACAGGGCATCATGATACTGCATGAAGTAGCAATCCCGCTTTCAATGGATTTAATCGCTCCCTGGTTGGACGAATAGGACATTCCTGCATCATCGACGTGGAATATGATTACTTTCGCACCTTTTGGCCAGCCAAGTTTTTCTGCATAGGTTTCGGGCGACTGTGCCATTAAGTTTGTCCATGTTATCAGAAAAACCAGGAAAGATAAAAATGTGTGTTTTTTCATATTTTTAGTTTCAAAAGGCATTCATAATAACAATACTGTCCGTCTCACCGATCGTACCAGACAAAGCCGCATTTATTTTATCATTTCGGAATATTTACCCACTCGGAGGGAAGGTCAGACAATACCATATTTTTAATATCATCCGCGGAACTCCGCTAAAACCTCCCCAAAACACCGCGTTGAACCTTATTACGAAGCGTAATCTACATTTTCCTGAAACAGGAGCGAGATTAGTTTTTTATGCTGAGAAAAGTCCGGGATAAGCAATTGTGCCCCGGCGCGCACCAGACGAGGTCGTTTGGCCGGATTATGTCCGAAGCGTTGCAATTCGTTACTGGTGATCCCCACGGAAACACCGCCTGCGCGGCGACCTTCCCGTATTTCGTCAGGACCGTCACCGAAGACAGCCAGTTCGTTACCGTTCAGGTTATTTTCCCGGATGATTTTTTCAATGATCATTTTTTTGGAAAACTTGGTATAATCCTTTAAAGCGCCATAAATGCCGCCGTCAAAAAGGTCAGCATAGCCGAGCATTTTGGCTTCATTCACGACATCGTCAACATCCGTGCCGCTGGCCAGATACATGGTTACACCACGTTCTTTTAATGCATATAAGAAATCAACGGCACCTTTCATCGTGTAATCCGCTTGTCCAAGCTCACCGGTTTCCAGTTTTTGCATACGTTTATTGACCATTTCCATCAGGCCGTCATTGTATAGCTCCTTGTACTGAAATTTATCAAGAATCTGGTTTTCGGGTACAAATCCGAACTCTTTCACGAGCGCGACCAACCCTTCCATTTGGAAAATGGTCTGAATGCCGGTGGTTTTGTGGATGAAATCTTTAACCCTTTCGAATACTTTATGATAAGTGCCCGAATCAATGGTATCATATTGTTCCCCAAGAATTGATTTCATCATCACCGGTTCCATAATTTCTTCCCAACCCTGGCGCAGGGAGCTGATGGTACCATCATGGTCAAAAACGGCATAACGGATATGTCCTAAACGATCCAGGATTTCAGGACTGCAAAGTTCAAATTCTGTTTCAGGAACATATACGGCCAGACGTTCATTCTCCGCAAGGTCTGCGTTATATACGAAATCAGGTTCGTGGCTTATTTTTAGGATCTCTTCGCCGGTGGCGGTACCCGTTGTGTACAATTTTTGTACTGTTACAGCGGCCGCAAAATTGGCAAAACGAGCCGCTTCTCCCGCGGAAATTCCTGCTGCCAGACATAAGGTAAGCGCGCTGATGGTGGTATCTCCCGCGCCAACGGTATCCAATTTTCCTTTTAGCTGCAAGCCGGGAACTTCATGGTAACCATCCGTGTCGAAAGCCAGAATGCCGCGTTCGCCGCAGGTAACGAAAACAGGCTTTTGTGTTTTTTCAAAAACTTCGGCACCGTATTTTTTGACATCGTTTGTCGGAATGGTTTCATCAGGGCTCGTACTGATGCCCAGTAAGGCAGCCGTTTCCCGGTCATTTGCTTTGCGGCAGGTATTCTCAAAACGGTCGTTATAGTGTCGGGAATCCAGCATCACTATTTTATGACTGTATTTCTTAAAAAGTAGATCGGCTTCTTTGATAAACGATTCGTTGTTAATACTGCCAAGAACCTGCTGGTTGAAGATCAGCGCATCATATTCTTGTAGTGTTTTTTCAATTGCATCCAGGATCTTGCGGTCTGTCTCGATCGTGCGTTCATTGAAAAGTCCAAAATCAATTCGCGGCTCTTCCTTGCCGTCAATGTGTCTTTTTAGATAACTATAGGTATTGAAATTTTCCTGTTGGGTGTAAAGCGCAGAAGTATCCGCGCCAAGCGTTTGTAACTGGCGTGTTAGTTCGCGGCCATAGATATCGTTGCCAATGACGCCTATAACCTTAATTTTTTCAGGATTAAGTGCAGCCAGATTGGCTACAACATTTCCCGCGCCTCCTGGTGTGTAATAATGCTCCGATACCGCTTCGGCCTTAAGGCCGGTTTCGATTGAGATTTCGGAACCCCGCTTGTCCATGATCCAGTAGGAATCAAGACAAAAGTCGCCGTACACGGCAATTTTCACAGCTGAGATTTTATTCAGAATACTTTCGATACGATTTTGGTCCATTGCATTAATTTGCTCTAAAGGTTCAGGAATTTAATTTTTCAAATATATTATATCACCGCTTTCGCTGTGCAATATATACGCTGCATTGAATAAGGTAGGCTATTTGCAGCGGTTTCATTTTTAAGGTCCTGGTCTGAAAAGGCTGCTTTTAACTTTACAGAAATCGATAAAAGACCATCTTTTAAAATGATGTTCTTATTTGATGAAACAGCCTGAGCGGGAGGATTTAAGAGCTAAATGAGAAATAATCGTTAACATTTTATTAAATAAAACTGTTTTACGCAAAATGAAGATCTTTTTACGCAAGTTGCGATATATTTTTCAATAACGCCGCGTAAATTTATAATCACAATTCTACTGGCATCGATCAAAACAAAACATTGTATAGATAATCCGAAGCGGAATATACTATTGACTATATAATGTTTCATCATATTTTATTTCAACGTACAAGGCTTATTGCTAAATAATGAAGGTTTAGATTGTCGAATTTTTGATGCAGTTGTTTTGGACTAATTGTTGAAAAAATGATAATTAATACGATTGATTTGTTTAGACATACTATTTTGAATTAACCCTGTTCACTTGATATAACCATTACTATCGTGGCCCATCCTGATCAAGATATCCTGCAAAAAGTTACGCAAGGCGACGAAGCCGCTTTTGCGACGCTCTACAATTATTATAAGACTCCGGCACTGAGATTTGCCATTTCCCTGCTGAAGGATGAGGAGGAAGCGGAGAACATGGTACAGGATGTTTTCCTGAAAATCTGGATGAAAAGGGAACATATTAAACCCGATCATAATTTCAATTCATACCTTTTTACATGCCTGCGTAATATGGCGTTCGATCATTTTAAGAAAATTGAGAAAAATGACTATCTGCGCAGACAATATATGGAGCTGATCAAAATCGCTGCCGATGATGAAAAAGAGGAGAAGGAACGGAGAATTTATTTGATTCAGGCTGCGATCGATTCGTTGTCATTAAAAAGAAAACAGATACTAAGACTGAATATTGAGGAAGGGAAATCGTATCAGGAAATTGCAGAATTTCTCAGAATTTCGAAGAATACGGTAAAAAATCAGCTGGTGAAAGCAAAACAGATATTAAGGGAAAAAGTAGATTTTGCAACTGCCTGAAATTACCTGCACAGATATTAACCCCCGATACAACTCTACACAAAGATCCCTAAACCCAAAAAAGGAGCCGAAAGGCTCCTTTTTATGTGAGAACAAGGTTGATCTGCTTATTTTAAATCGGATAATTTGTCCAGGTTCATGTCGGCAAGAATGCCTTTAAGCTGATCCATGGTCACGTTATCCCCATTGACGTTGACGACGAAACGGTCTGCTACCAGTACGTTGATTTCTCCTGATTTGCTTTCGTTATTATATTTTTCGTAGCCTTTGTAGCCCTCTATTTTTGTCGTTTTTTCGTAACCGGTTTCTGTTTCCTTATCAATATCAGCCATCGTCCAGGCGGCCAGCGCCATGGTGGCGACTCCTGCCACGCCGCCCGTATCAAAGATCTCTACATGGACGGAAGCGTTGGATTCGTCAGCATATTTGGCTTCTGCTCTTGAAATGGTAAAACCCATCGCCCCGTTTTTCTCTCCAGAAGCCTCTTTTCTGGATAATCCTGCCGCTTTTTCCGGCAATAGTTCTTTTAATTTTCGGAAATCAACCGGGTCAACAGGTTCTTTATTTTGCATATTCTTAGCCTTATCTGCAAGTTGCTGCAAGGCATCAACGGCATTTTTAGGTTCTTCTTTCTCCTCATTCTCCTGCTTTTTTGAACCACAGCCGGATAGTAAGAAAACAGAGGCAAGTGTAAGCGTCAAAATAAGTCTCTTTTTCATACAGATAGATTATAGATATTACTTGATAAATGCAATTTAACTAAAAAAACTATTCTGTATTACTATCATTTATTTTATGGTAATCCGGCTCTTAACTAACTGATTTTCTGGATGGCATGCTTTCTTGACTGCACGATAAAGTAAAGTCCTAAAAGGACGACAGGAATACTTAATATCTGACCCATGTTGAGCGCATAATTGGCTTCAAAAGCCTCCTGGTTTTCCTTTAAAAATTCATACAGGAAACGTAAGGTAAATACCCAAACGAAGAATATGCCTACCAATAAGCCGCGTGGTGTTTTTTCCTTGAACTTATTCCATAGCCCCAGCAGGATGAAAAAGAGCACAAAGCAGGAGATGGATTCGTAGAGCTGCGCCGGATGTCTTGGTATCTGAAGGAACTCTGTGTTTTTCATGAAAATAAAGCCCCATGGAACGTCTGTTGGGCGTCCCACAATCTCAGAATTCATAAGGTTTCCAAAACGTATGAATGAACCCGCCAAAGCGACTAAAATAACCATCCGGTCAGCGATCCAGAGAAAGCTTTGTCCGGTGCTTTTTCGTGTTCTTGCATAGAGATATAATCCTGTTACAATGCCAATGACGGCTCCATGGCTGGCCAGTCCTGCATACGGAGGAAGAATTACTTCAAGGGGATTTTTGAAAAGGACCTCCGGTTCGTAGAATAAAAAGTGGCCGACACGTGCGCCTACCACGGTGGATATCACCATATACAAGGTCAGGGCGTCAATATCTTCCAGTGGTTTTTTTTCGTTTTTAAAGATGTGGATCATGATTTGTTGCCCGATCAAAAAACCGGCTGCAAAAAGAAGACCATACCAGCGAACGGGAAAAGGACCGTAATCCAGAAATTGAGGGATTGTAAAGATTTCGGGATTAACGTCCCAAATTATGTAGGAAATCATGTGTTTATGATGTTAATTGTCAAAGATAATACTTTACACAACGAAGCAAAATGAAATTTTTACTCATTGGACTGGTACGAATTTATCAGGGCGTTTTATCTCCTTATCTGCCGAATTCGTGCCGTTACACGCCAACCTGCTCGCAATACATGATCCAGGCTATTCAAAAATATGGTGTTTTGAAAGGGGTACCTATGGGTTTAAAGCGGTTTTCAAGATGCCATCCCTGGGGTGGTCACGGCCCTGATCCTGTGCCCTGACATACTCATATTTACGCAGCGAAACTATCCGATTGCTACTTTTCTAAGAATAGAATCGATAATGGTGGTTGTTTTGACACCATCCGCTTCTGCTTCATAATTTAACATGATCCTGTGGTTCATAATATCCGGCGCCAGTGCTTTAATATCTTCCGGCAACACATAATCACGCCCCTCCAGATAAGCCAGCGCCTTTGCAGCACGGTTCAGATAAATGGTTGCCCGTGGCGACACTCCGAATTGAATATAACGGGCTTCGTCTCTTAAACCATAATCCAGTGGCCGTCTGGTGGCAAAAACCAGCTCGATGATATAGCGTTCAAGGGTTTCTGATATGTTAACCTTATTGACATTTTCGCGGATTGCAAAAAGATCTTCCTTATTCAAAATCGGTTTGATCTGATAGTCAAAAGTAATGTCGGACATCCGCCGCATCACTTCAAGTTCCTCTTGTTTGTTAAGATAATCGACATAAACTTTCATCATGAAACGGTCGATCTGGGCTTCCGGAAGGGGATAAGTTCCTTCATGCTCAACCGGGTTCTGGGTTGCGAGTACGACAAAAGGTTTATCGAGAAGATAAGTCTGGTCGCCGATCGTTACCTGTTTTTCCTGCATTGCTTCCAGTAAAGCGGATTGTACTTTGGCGGGAGAACGGTTTACTTCATCGGCCAGAATAATGTTGGAGAAAATCGGTCCCTTTTTTACTTCGTAATCACCAATCTTTGGTTTGTAGATCATGGTACCGATCAAATCGGCGGGCAATAAATCGGGCGTAAACTGAATTCGGCGGAAGTCGAGCTGTAAAACTTTTGCCATCACATTGATGGTCAATGTTTTTGCAAGACCGGGAACGCCTTCCAGAAGTATGTGCCCGCCGGTGAAAAGACCGATCAGCAGCCGGTTGAGCAGACGATCCTGCCCGACAACTACCTTGCCCATTTCGTCGAGTACTTCTTTTATTTTTTCTAAATACATGAGGTGTTAATTTTTAACACGGAGTATACTGGTTAAAGTCCTGGAGTTTCCGGATATGTGCATGCGAAAAGGGTTGAAATAGCAGCAGTTATCTCGGGGGAATCATTGCTATTTCTTCCAGACTGCTCTCACGAACCTGTCTTTTCCGTGGATATCACGCAGGATTTCTACCTGTTTGTAATCACGTTCTTCAAAAACCTGCTTCGTACCTTCACCGAAGTGTTCGTTGATTTCCACGTAACATTTTCCGCCTTTTTTAAGGTGATGAATGCCAAAGTCAGCAATGGCCTTGTAGAATAACAAGGGATCGCTGTCTTCCACAAAAAGTGCTTCATGCGGCTCGAAACGCAATACGTTTGGGCGCATGTGTTCGGCTTCGGAATAGGTTACATAAGGCGGGTTGCTCACAAGGCAATCGAATTTGATAATGTTTCCCGGCAAAGGAAAGGTCACATCAAGCATATCCTGTTTCGCAAACTGAACGTCTGCAATCAGCTGGCGGGCATTTTCGCGGGCTACGGAAAGTGCTTCATCCGATACATCCCAGGCGTGCACGGTTACGTGGGGAAGGAAACGCGCAAGAACAATAGCAATACAGCCGCTTCCGGTTCCGATATCCAGGATGGCTACATCTTTGTCGGGTTCCGCATAATCTCTTGTCACCATTTGCACCAGCTCTTCAGTTTCCGGTCTTGGAATAAGGACCGAAGAAGACACACGGAATTCCAGCCCGCAAAACTCGGTGGTTCCGATAATGTGCTGAACAGGTTCGTTGTTGTTCAGGCGGGAAATAATATTTCCCCAGTCGGGCTGGGCGGTATTCTCCGGAACCGGCCTGTCAACCAGGACATCTATATTTCTTAACCGCATGTAATGTTCCAGGAGCATGAACGCGATGGCCTGGGATTCTTTGGGCGGATAAACATTAATTCCACTAACAATATGTTGATATAACTGACGAGCCGAAGTCATTTTTGAGTTGATTTTTTTATTCTGATGTCGGAAAGTTAGCAAATTATAAGAACTCACGAAAGCTGAGATTGAAAGGAGGTTTGTATTTTTACCAAATGAACAAGGATATACAGTGGATGCAGCGGGCTTTGCAGCTTGCGGAATACGGGCGCGGGCATGTCAGTCCCAACCCGATGGTGGGTTGTGTGATCGTGCGTAATGACCGGATTATTGGTGAAGGCTGGCACCGTCAATACGGCGGTCCGCATGCTGAAGTGCGTGCTGTTGAAGATGTTGAGAAAAGACATAACGGTCATCTTTTTTCAGAATCCACTGCTTATGTGACGCTTGAACCCTGTTCGCATACCGGAAAAACGCCGCCTTGCGCGGATTTGCTGGTGCGCAAAGGAATTAAAAAAGTTGTGGTTTGCAATGGCGATCCCAATCCACTGGTTTCTGGCAGAGGCATCGAGCGA
This sequence comes from Dyadobacter sp. LHD-138, assembly GCF_030929615.1. Classification (GTDB taxonomy): domain Bacteria; phylum Bacteroidota; class Bacteroidia; order Cytophagales; family Spirosomataceae; genus Dyadobacter. Next base: position 26,766 of record NZ_JAVFVU010000010.1, read on the forward strand.
TTAAGGACTGCGGGGATTGAAGTAGTTGGTGATGTGCTGGCCGGGGAAGGAGAAAAATTAAACAAGCGTTTTTTTTTCAGTTTCAGGAAAAAACTTCCTTACGTTATTTTGAAGTGGGCGGAAACGGCGGATGGTTACATTGCTGCTGAAAATGGACAGCCTGTGCAGATCAGCGGAGTGTTTTCCGGCGTCCGGGTCCACAAATGGCGATCAGTGGAAGATGCTATTCTGGTGGGGTACAATACGGCGCGCAACGACGATCCGAAACTCGATGTCCGTCACTGGAAAGGCAGAAATCCGGTAAGGGTTGTGCTTGATCGCCATTTACGACTTCCCGAATCTTTACATTTATTTGATACTTCACAACCGACTTTTGCGGTTAATTACGACCGCCAGACAACATTTGACAATAATTCGGGAAGATATTCTGAGCGGGGAAGTATTGGATACATCAAGGTTAACCCCGGCGAAGATGAAATACTGCAACTTTTGCAGCAGCTTTTCAAACGGGGAATTCAGTCGATATTGGTGGAGGGCGGCGCAGAGGTTTTATCCGCTTTTTTGAAAGCCGGGCTATGGAATGAGATCAGGAGATGCCAGAGTATAAAAACAATCGGCAGCGGCGTCAAAGCACCACTGTCGGAAGGTGTTTTAACTGGCTCAGAATTGATTCAGGAGGATTTTTGGACGTATTATGTTAATACTTAACTATCTCAACAGTTGTTAAGTTGTAAAATTAATTTTTTGTTGTTCTGAACGTGGAATATGCCTAATTATACGTTCAATAATGTATTCTTTCGTAACGTATGTATTTACACTTTGGTCATATTTTTGAGTGACTTTTAATTCTACTTCCAATCTATCGCCTTTTGAAAATGCTTGACCATTATCAATTAATAGCATAAAAGCAGTATCTTTTATTTTCGCTGCTATTTTATTACCACGATGATAAAACTCCCACTTTAGACTAGGTTCAAAGGAAATTTTGATGATACTTAAAAGTGCAACTTCATAAATAGTTTTTGTTTCAGAATCAATCTCTTCATGGAGTACGCTCATTTGAGGGAAATCAACTTTTTCAATTTTTACCAGTGTATTTTCATCGCTGTCTGTTATCTCAAAAGCATCAATTGATGGATCATTTTGTAAAGTTTCAAAATTTTGTGCAACTGCTTCATTAGCCAATGGGCTATTTTTATAAACTTCGTAGGTAAGGTTCTGGATAATTATTACATTACCGTTGTTCGTAGTTATTTTGACTGTTTCTTTGTCAGCTTCGGCAGTGTGCTCTTTGTTCTCTTTTAACAGTTTTTTTAATTCTAAAAATTCTTTTAAAGTTGTTATTATAGCGCCAAGTGTAAATAATTCAGGTGTAAAAAGATGTTTTAAAGTTTCAACTATCGTTTCCATAATTTCCAAAGAAACAAGGAAACTACCTTTTTCAAGGGCTTTGATTTTTATTTCAACTTTTTTGTCAGACTGAGCGACTTTATTAATTTCCTGTATAATTGTTGTAATATGCAATAGACTATTAATAAATACGCTAGCATCTATTTGATGGTATTTTCCATCATAACGTATTTTAAAGCCGTTGGTTATAGTTTCAGTTGATGATGGCATGATAAAAAGCTAATTTGTCAAAGTGTCACACCTGGTTGTAATGTAATTATAGTGTGCTACGTAAACTTATTATATACTACACAAGAATTAAGTAGATTCTTTAAACAAGTTAATCACAGATTAATTTGTTTCCTTGCCCTAAACACTCCACAGATCTTCTTCCGAATTCCAGATATCCCAGGCTTTTTCTGCCTGCATTTCAAGCATTTTTAAGCCGTTATGCACCGCTGCACCCTGGTCAAAGCCTTTTTGCATGAATAGGGTTGTCGTCGGGTTGTAAACCAGGTCGTAGAGAAAATGTCCCTTGGATATCCATTGATAGGGGATTTCAGGGCATGTATCTACATTGGGGTAGGTTCCCAGCGGGGTGGTATTGATGATCAGAAGGTGCGATTCCATGATCTCCTGTGTCAGCTCTTCGTATAAAAGCGAGTCGTTGCTTTTTTGACGGGATACAATTTTATATTCCGTTTTCATATCTTCCAAGGCTGTTTTTACGGCCAATGCCGCTCCGCCATTGCCTAAAACCAATGCTTTAAGGTTGGAGCAGGCTTCTCCGCGGCGGTCCATCCACTCCGAAATTGACTGGCGGAACCCGTAGTAATCGGTATTGTAACCTTTAGTGCTCCCATCGGCAAAAATCTTGATGGTGTTGACAGCACCGATGCGTTCGGCAGAAGTGTCGTCCAGGTCGTCCAGATAAGTAATGACGTCCTTTTTGTATGGGATCGTCACATTAATTCCCTTTAAATCGGGGTGTTTTTTCAATAACTCAGGCAGCTTTTCCAGCGTCTGCATTTCGAATAGGTCGTAACTGCTGTTGGCAATACCTTCACGGGCAAATTTTTCTGAAAAATAACGTTTCGAGAAAGAGTGCGTTAAAGGAAAACCTATCAAACCATATAAATTCATAAAAGTCGTATTAAGGATTACATGCTCGTTTTTTAACGTTGTCGCCTGTAAAGTGGAAAACCAATCTTTGTCCGGACAAAAAACTGTCCGAGGGGGCGAAGTTACTGTACTCTTCTTTTAATAACAAAATGAAAAAGTAAGAAATCATTATTGGTTACAGTATAATCTATTGTGGATTTGGTTACAAGTTGAAACTTATTTTGTAGTAAAGATTTAGTATAAATTACCGTTTTCGTGAAATGATTTTGTGATTTTGCCCGACTTTTACTTATTATTAGAACTAATTTCCTAAACTTGAAAAAACTAGTTCGAACTAATAATTAAATGAAATTAAAGAACCTCTACTTGCCTGTCGTTTTTTTTGCTGTCTCTCTTTCTGTAACCTTTGGGCAATACCGAATCTTGCTAAAAAATGAATCGATTACCCCTGAGAAAAATATTTCGCCGGAGAAGTTAGTTGAATTCAACCGGAAAATGACCTCATTCAACCGAAAATCATTTGTCGTTATTCAGTTTGAAGAAATTCCGGATGAGTCTGAAAAAAAACGGTTACAGGCAGAAGGGATTGAACTGCTGGACTACATTCCCAACAATGCCTATTCTGCGACGGTAACCCGTGCGCTTGCCTCTGCAACTTTACAGCAGATGAAGGTCCGGTCCGTGCTGGAGTTATCTGCAAACCAAAAAATGCATACTTCTTTGGTGAGCGGAAATTTTCCTTCCCATGCGTTGAAAACCAATGGAACGATAGATTTGTGGATCAGTTTTCCAAAAACATTTTCGTATAAGGAGGTTCGTGAAGAGCTGCTGAACAAGAATTTTAACGTAACATCGGACTTATACCAGGCTTATGGCGTACTTGAAATACGGGCGGCCAAAAACCGGATCAAAGAACTGGCGCTGCTTCCTTTTGTTCAATACGTACAGGCCGTTCCGGGACCCGATCAGGCTTTTAATGACCATAGCGAAGAAAATTCCCGTGCAAATGTTTTAAGCTCCACCGCATCCGGAAACCGGAATCTGCATGGAGAAGGCGTTGTCGTGGGCATTGGGGATAACGCTGATCCGATGACCCATATTGATTTTAATGACCGAATTATTAACCGTTTCGCTGCCGAAGTGAGTTCTTCGCATGGGATGCACGTCATGGGCACGCTGGGCGGAGCCGGGATAATTGATGAGCGTTACAAGGGATATGTGCCCAAAGCGAGGATCGTAACGCACTATTTTTCTAATCTTCTTGCGAGCTTACCCAGTTATGTGAAAGACTATGGTATGGTGGTTACCAATAATTCATACGGGAACGATGTCTCAAGCTGCTCTTCCTTTGGTACCTACGACCTGTATTCCCAGATTCTCGATCAACAGGCTTTCCAGATGCCATACCTCCAGAATGTTTTCGCTTCGGGAAACAGCGGTGCCAATTTGTGTAGTCCCTTTCCTGCAGGGTTTGGAAATGTTTTGGGAGGCTATCAGTCGGCGAAAAATATTTTGACTGTGGGTAATACGACGCAGGAGGGAGTGATTTCCGGAAGTTCAAGCCGTGGGCCTGTCAAAGATGGCCGCATTAAACCTGAAATTGTTGTGCAGGGGACGTCCATCCGATCGACGATGCCTAACAATGCGTACGGAATGGGTTCGGGAACGAGCATGGCTTCTCCGGCAGTTACCGGTAGTGTCGCATTGTTATATCAGCAATACAGAAAACTGAACGGCGGCGCCAATCCGAAGAGTGCGTTGATAAAGGCTTTGATTTGTAACAGCGGAATCGATAAAGGCAATGCAGGACCGGATTATAAATATGGTTTTGGCTGGTTAAATCTGGTCCGCTCTGCGAAAATGCTTGAAAGCGGCAGTTACATGACTGGCGCTGTTAAGAATAAAGTATCCAAAACGCACACCATCACCGTTCCCGCGAATACGGCGCAGCTGAAAGTGATGCTTTACTGGAATGATCCGGCTGCGGCCGTGCTGGCGAGCCAGACTTTGGTTAATGACCTGGATCTGGAGGTCACCCCATCTGGTCAGGCGAAAGTTCTGCCTAAATTACTGGATGCAGCACCGCTTAATGTAGATAAGCCCGCAACCACGGGCGCCGATCACACCAACAATATAGAACAGGTGGTTATTGACCGTCCGGCAGCGGGCAGTTATAACATTGAGATCAAGGGGACTGCGATTAACCAAAACCCGGAGCAAGAGTATTTTGTCGTGTATGATGCGATTCCTGTCGAAACGTCCATTACGTATCCGATCGGAACGGAGCGTGTGCAGCAGGGTGAAGTGATGTACATCAGCTGGGACTCTTTTGGCAATGAATCGAATGGTTTTACCGTCCAATATTCGACGGATAATGGAGGGTCGTGGACTGATATTAATACGTCCGTGGCCGCAGACTTGCGTCAGCTGAGTTGGACAGTTCCGGCTGTGACCTCGTCGCAGGCAAAGATCAAAATCATTCAAAATGGCACCGGTAAGGTGAGCGTCAGTGAGGCGTTTACCATCGTTGGGGTGCCGGTTTTAACACTGGCTCCAGTGCAATGTGAAGGATATATTGCCCTGCAATGGGGAGCTGTTTCGGGAGTAACGGATTATGAAGTCATGATCCTGCAAGGAGACGATATGGTTTCAGTAGCTACCACTTCTGGCACCAACTATGCCATTTCAGGGTTATCAAAAGATGTTACCTATTGGGTTTCAGTAAGGGCAAGGTTGAACGGAAACCCTGGTCGCAGGGCCGTTGCGGTTTCAAGAAAACCGGATAACGGAAATTGTAGCGGGATAATTTCCGACAATGATTTAAAACTTGATGCGATTGTATCACCGGCTTCATCGGGACGGAAATTTACGTCAACTGAATTGTCTGCAAGCACAAAGATCACAATCAGAGTGAAAAATCTGGATGATGTGAGTTCAGCCGGAGATTTTAAGGTGCGGTATTACATTGACAATGTCCTGAAAGGAGAGCAAACCATCGCCACTTCCATACCACCGGGAGCAACGCTGGATCATACTTTTGCCAACCTGGCAGATCTTTCAGCGATTAAATCCTATAACCTTAAAGTAGAAATTGAAAAGAGCAGCGACGTTGTTTCCCAAAACAATACCCTTGTTCAAACGATTACGCAGTTAAATAATACCGTTGTATCCTTGCCGTTTTCTGACGATATGGAATCGTTGCCGGTACAGGAATATTTTACAAATAAAATGGGGCTTAACGGTGCGGATCGTTACGACTTAATGGCAAGCTCGGCCGTGGGTCGTATCAGAACTTTTGTCAATACGGGTTTGGCTAACTCGGGAACAAAGGCGCTGGTGCTCGATGCCGACCGATACATTGCCGGTGGAAATACAAACTATCTGATTGCGACTTATAATCTTTCTGCGTTCAATGCTGCTTCGGATGACATCCGTATGAATTTCAGATATAAAAATCACGGACAGGCGAGCAATGCAAACAATAAAGTTTGGATCAGGGGAAAGGATACCGACGAATGGATTGAAGTTTACAATCTTTTCACTAACCAGAGCGCGATTGGAACGCCTTATAAATTGTCTGCTGACATTGAACTCAGCCATATTCTCGCGGCCAATGCAAAGGGTTTTTCATCCAGCTTTCAGATTCGTTGGGGACAATACGGGACCTTGATGGTTGGGGATGATTACAGCGGTTCGGGTTATAGCTTCGACGATATTAAGATATTCCAGATTGCCAACGACGTACAGCTCGTAAGTCTCAGTAGTTCTGTTAGTTCAGGGTGCGGTTTGAGTAATACAGAGCAGGTGAAGATAACGGTGAGGAATAATTCCCCGAATCTTATTGCAGACATTCCGGTGAAATTTCAGGTAGATAACGGAGCCATTTTTACCGAAACCATCATAAGTCTTGCCGGAAATGCTGCTACGGATTATACCTTCACGGCCCGCGCCGACCTATCAGCTCCCGGAGCGCATATCGTAAAAGCATGGGTTGATTTATCGTCGGATTCTAACCGTTCCAATGATCTGGCTACGGCAAAACTGTTTAATTCTCCTTTGATATCCTCTTTTCCCTATTTGGAAGATTTTGAGCGCGGCAGTGGATTCTGGTATAGCAACGGGACGAATAATTCGTGGAAATATGGCAGCCCGTCATCCGCGCTTGTGAGCAAAGCGGCCAGTGGAAGCAAAGCCTGGAAAACCAATTTGACGGGGAACTACAATATAAATGAAGTGTCCTATTTGTATTCTCCCTGCTTTGATTTGAGAGGAATGCTGGCGCCAACGGTGAGTTTCAACATGGCACTGGATATTGAAGATTGCGGGACTTCGGCTTGCGATGTCGGATACATGGAATATTCAACCGATGGGTTAACCTGGAAAAGACTGGGGGCGAACGGAGATGGAACCAACTGGTATAACAAAAATTATAGTAACAATAACGCCTGGAGTGTTCAGCAATATACGCGCTGGCACGTCGCGACGATGGCATTACCGGCCGGTAGCGCAAGCATTCGTCTGAGATTTGTATTGGCAACGGATGCTACGGAATCGAAAGAAGGGATTGCGATTGACGATATTCATGTGTATGACAACCGGAATGGAATCTATGATGGGTCGAGTGCTTCTGTTTCTACGCAGGCGGCTACCGGGGAGAAAGGCTGGGTTAATTACCTGAACAACGGAACTTTGGTGGCCTCCGTGCATGCGAATAATCAGAACCTTGGTACGACGGACGTACGAATGTATGTCAACAAGGGTACGGTCAGGAATGTAAACAACCAATATTATCTTAACAGAAATATTACGATCAAGCCAACGAACAACAGTCTGGCTGATTCGATCAGTATCCGTTTTTACTTCCTGGATTCCGATGTTGAGAAATTGATCAGTGCAAGCGGGTGCGGCAGCTGTGGGAAACCTTCATCGGTGAATGAGCTGGGAATTTCAAAGTACAGTGATGGTAATGATAATAATGAGGATGGCAGCGTAACGAATAATACGAGTTCCGGATGGTTATTCCTGGCTGCGACCAGGACGAAGAAGGTCCCTTTTGACAAAGGCTATTTTGCCGAGTTTAAGGTGAAAGATTTATCGGAATTCTGGCTCAGTAAAGATGCCCTGGGGGCAAGTACGCCGCTTCCGGTTGAATTGATCAGTTTTACGGCCAAAAGAAAAGGTGGTGCCGACGCGTCTCAGGAAGTGGTGGCTGAGTGGGTAACTTCCTCGGAAGTTAATTTCAGTCATTTTGAACTTGAAGTTGCCCGTGGAAATGATGCTTTGAAACGCGGACAATTTACCAAACTTGGACAAATATCGGCTGAGGGAAATCCAAAGGCCGGGCAGCATTATTCTTTTATCGATGATGAAAACAATAAATCGGATGTACGTTATTACCGGTTAAAAATGGTTGATCTGGATGAAACCTTCAAGTATTCAGCGATACGCCCCGTTGTTATCAATGAAAAAATTGACTGGCAGATTTATCCGAATCCATCCAAGGATATTATCAACATCGTTTATCAGGCCGATGCGGGCGAGGAAGTACGGGTGAGCGTGACAGACCTGACGGGCAGACCTTCGCTCAAAGGGAACTGGGCGGCAAGCGGGTCGGTTCAAAAATATCAGATCAATCTGGGAAGCGCTGAATTTACGCCGGGGTTGTATTTGGTGGAGGTAGTCGCAGGAAAGAAACGAGAGATATTCCGCGTGGTCAGGTTATAAAGTTTTTCGTGTTAATTTTTAAACGATATCATCCAATCCGGATTAACCGGTTTGGATGACTTGCTTTAGACGGTTTATGTCCACAGTTTGGAGCGGATTATTTGTCGAAAGCAGGCGGTATTCAGTCAAATTCCTGAGCCGGGCAGACAGGATGAATATTGTAATGAAACTTGCAACGAAATTTCTTTGTATTTCGAAGGTATAAGTAACTGTATTTTCTTTTTTATAAGAGGTGAATTTTCACGAACCCGAAACAAATTCAGTGCACATATGAAGTATTTATTATCGGTCCTTTCTCTTTTCATAAGTCTGTATACCACCGCGCAGATTTCCCGTGTTCAAAAAGTTTCATTGATTCTCGATACGGATATTGGCCCTGATTACGATGATGTAGGAGCCATGGCAGTTATGCACGCCCTGGCGGACCGCGGAGAGGTAAAACCGCTGGCTGTTATTGCAAGCAATAAAAATGCGTTGGTAGCACCTACGATTGAAATTATCAATAATTATTTCGGCAGACCGGAAATCCCTGTTGCCGCGCCTAAGGGTAAAGCACCGGACATGGGTGCGCCGCAGAAATGGCCTGAAATGCTGTTGGCAAAATACCCGCACAAAATCAAATCTACGGATGAGGTACCGGATGCGGTGGAGACTTATCGTAAAATACTGGCGTCTCAGCCAGACCAGAGTGTAACCATCGTAACGGTCGGTTTTCTGACCAATCTGTCCAATTTACTTAATTCCGGGCCCGATAAATTTTCAGCTTTATCAGGCACAGATCTGGTGAAACGGAAAGTGAAAGAGGTTGTTGCCATGGCAGGAGCATTTCCAAAAGGGAGAGAGTTTAACGTCATGATTGATTCTGTGGCCTCGGAAAATGTATTTGCAAAATGGCCCACACAAATTACTTTCAGCGGTGTTGAGATTGGAAACGGTATCAAAACAGGATTGAAACTTATTGCCAATGAAAGCCTGGACAGTCCTGTAAAACATGTTTATGCGCTTGCCATACCTTTGAGCAAAAATGATAGCGAGGGCCGGATGAGCTGGGACCAGACAGCCGTGCTGGTGGCCATCCGTGGCGCACAGCATTATTTTGACCTGAAACGTGGTAAGATCGTTATTAACGGAGGGACCAACGAGTGGCGTGACGACCCCATGGGGCCGCACGCTTATCTGACGCAGAAAATGGGATTTAAAGAACTTGGTATGGTGATAGAATCCCTGATGATGCAAAAAGGGAGCGGGAAGTAATTTTCACCAACAGGGCCGGACCCGATCAAACAACCATCGCGGTATGATCTTCCGGCGCTTTCTGATCACCGACTGCCTCTTTGATCAGTCCTATGTCATGACGCAAACGCTGGGTAAAAAGGGCGACGTCAAAACTGTGCACGACAATATTTGCTCCTTCTTTGATCCAGCGTATCTGGCGCTCCGGTTCCAGCGAAAAATGAATACCAACAGAAAGTCCTTTGGCTCTGGTTTTGTGGATAATCGTTGTTACAGCCTTTTCAAATTCCGGATGGTCGTATTGTTCTGGCAAACCCAGACTGACTGACAAATCGTGGGGGCCTATAAAAACGGCGTCGACTCCCTTCACTGACAACAAATCATCCAGTTTTTCCAATGCCGGGACACTTTCAATGTTGGCGATGCAAATGTTTTCAGCATTGTAGTGGTCAACATATTTTTTCACTTCATCCGGTATCGGCTCGGTTCCGTTCAGATATTCCGTAAGTAATTCTCCTTTCAGGGGGCGGAATTTGGTAGCGCCAACAAGTTCGAGGACTTGTTCCACAGATTCAAGGTAAGGTGCCACTACGCCGAGCGCACCACCATCAATTGCCTGACAGGCCAGAAATGGATCGGGGCATGGAATTCTCACAATGGGTGTGATCGCCAATGCCCGAAATTGCTGACATAAGGCTGCCAGTTCGTTTCTCCCCAGCGGAATATGTTCTGTATCAATAAAAACGAAATCAACACCGGTTCGCTTGATTGCTGCCGGCCACATCGGTCCCGTTGACGTGATGCAGGTTCCGTAAACGTTTTCTCCGTTTTGCAATTTTTGTAAAAGTCCCATTTTTTGTTTGCCTTAAAATGATAGCTATTTTCTTACTAACCAGATTTCTGTAACCTGTGAGCCTCTTTCACCTTCTCCGCAGGTCCAGATGAAGGTGACCTGCCCGTCTGCTATGGCCGCTTTGGGTAAATCAAATTCATAAATCGGTGTATCCCCCGTTTTGATAAAATCATGAATAACCTGGCCGTCGTCGGTTGTCATTTTCATGCGGGAACGGAATCTGCCGGTATAAGCAATGCGAATGCGGTAGTCGGCTTTGGGATCGAGTTCATCGTAATGGATTTTCAGGGGCTCGTCGTAGAGTGTCTTGGCCTGTTTCATCCATACCCGTGGGGTGACCTGACCTTTAAATCCGGTGGCCTGGATTTCATCCACCCATTCTTCACCCACCAGCCCGACGCCAAACCCGATTCTTGGCGATTGCAAACTTCCGGGATCTTCCTTCCATGGTAAAGTTTGCACAACCCGATGCCAGCTGTCAGGATCACCAAAATGATCATAAAAACCGCCTGGACCCGGATCGGTTCTGTGGAGTATTTCCTGTATTTTTTTCAGTCGTCCTGACTCATCGGTTATTTTTTCGGCCTGATTAAACTGATCTAAAAGCCATGGTGCATCATTCAGCGGCATGTTGATCAGGTCAATGAAATTACCTCTGCCCGACATTGCGCCATGTTTTTTGATGGTTAACTGCGCACCGATACTTTTAAACAGGGAATCTGCCAGGGCCTGACACTTGGCCTGATAGTCGGGCAGGATTGGTTTCTTCCACGCACTTTCTAAAATTGCCCTTGCCTGTTTTAGTGACTCGGCTGAATTGCCTGATTTCGTATTTTCAAGAATTCCTTTCGCCTGCTGCTCAATATTGGTTTCATATATCAATCGCTGCCTTGTGTAAGCATCGAAATAGGCGCGGATTAACCCCATCTGAAAACGGGCTGTTTGCTGCACTTTTAATGGTGCCTGCTTTTCAATCTGCTGCCATTGTACCAAAGTCCGGTCAATACTCTCATTGGTAAGTAGTTCACCTTTCCAGTTATTTTCCAGCGCGATAATTCCCTGTGCGAAACTTTCCGTAAAATCAGGGCTGATAAACAAACGTGAATATTCCCGAAGTGTTTCGATCACCGGTCTTTCCGGATCCCAGTCCTGATCGCTCCACACAAATTTGTTCACGTCATCATTGGTGCCTTCGGAGTAACTGATGCTGCCGATTCCGTATTGGTCAAATGCATTATGGATGGCCTTTTCGTCATGCGGGCGCGGATTGATACTTTCACGTCCTGAGGTCAGGGCATAAGCCAGATCCCAATGCGGCACCGGATATTGCGAACTGTAATTATGGGTGATGTCCGGATAATGTCTGATCGGAATGGAAGGCTTAACGATCTCCCTTATTTTTTGTACGGGCAATTTTATCCAGGGGCCGAACACCACGCCGCCAAACCAGGAATATTCCTTATTTACATGTGAAAAGAAGGCGTCAAACCATTTCTGCGTAGGGCGAAATACCTGCGGCGAAACCCAGATTTTGGCATGCGGATGATATTTTTGCAATAGAACGGCCTCTTTTGCCAGCCATGCGAAAAGTACATCGGGTTCGAGATCGCCCGGGTCACCGGCGGGTACGAATACTGCATTCAGTTTTGGCAGGGTCGAGAAGATTTCTTCCCTTTCTTTCAATTCCTTTTGAATAGAATCAGGATGCGTATAATTTTTTCCCAGGTTGGGATACCACATCCATACATCGAGGCCATATTCTTTGCAGATTCGGGATTGCTCCACGATCATTTTGCTAGCCGGCAGCTTCATGTGCGGACTTGTGAAGTCGTCGTCGGTGCGCGGAGGCATGATTTCAATGCTGTTTGCACCAAACATGGCCAGATCGCGGATGTACTGGTCAAACATAGCGACGGTAAACGCATCATAAGCATTGGTTTTGGGACGATAACCCAGCTGGTGACCGCGTACGGGATAACGCGGACTTGTCGACAGGGCGAGCTGATCCGGGATTTGTACAGACCCGTTTCGCATGTCAGCGTTGCGTAAAAATCGCCCGATCCCGTAAAGTATACCGCGTGTATCTTTCCCAACAATAAGTATGGCTTTTTCTGACGGCAATGCCACAAGTTTAAACCCTTCACTTTTAAGTTCGGGTAATCTGTTTAAAGCCGTTTGATAAGCTGGCGGGAGTTTTGTGACCTCATTTTCCAGTGCAATGCGTATAACGGACTGACCGGATTTTGGCAGTTTTTTGGTAACCGGCCATTTGATTCCACTCCGTTTCTCTGCTTCATTTTGTAAAACTTCGATACTTCTTAACAGTATATTTTGATCTGAAATGGTGGTATATATTTGTGCTTTGGATAGGTCCAGTGTTTGGGAATGGACGTGCGGAACCCCAAATTTTATGACGACAAATAATAGCAGGCTGTGAATAAACTTTGACATATGTATCTTAAATAATTACTGATTCGTATTAAAAAGCGGTTGCGTTTTTGGTTAAAGTTTTATAAAAATCTTTTTTCTGTAAAGGAAAAGCGCCGGAACAAAATTGATTGAAACAAATAGTAAAGCATACAGTAGACTCGCCAGTTTTGGTGCAAAACCCGTTGAGATGAACAGATCAACAACGTGGTGGTTTAGTGTTTTTTGTCCAAAAGGAAGCAGATAAAAGAAGAGCGCGAAAATATCCGCCAGCACATAAACCATGATCGCATTGGTACCGAAAATTATCCCCGGTTTTGTACCATTTTTGTATCCCAAAATATCGACGAGAAAATACAGTGCACCCAATAGCATGGCGGCAAAACCCGAAGTGACGAGCACAAACGAACTTGTCCAGATATTTTCATTGACGGGAAAGATAAGCCCCCAGAAATAACCCGTCGCCGCCGTAAACAAGCCTATGGTTACCATATAATTTACCTTTTCGTTAGGCGTAAAATGGCTTAACATCAGTTTGCCTGCGAGCATGCCGGTTATCCCTGTTACGATGGATGGAAATGTACTTAAGATCCCTTCCGGGTCCCAGGTGCCCTGCCACATTTTCCCAGGTAAATATTGCTGATCGATCCAGGCAGCGAGATTTAAACCGCGTTCTAAAACTACTCTTCCGGTTCCGGGTGTCGGGATTAAAGTCATCACCAGCCAGTAAATGATAAGAATCAAAGCGCCGGTTAATGCCTGCTGTTTCCAGTTTGTATGGAGGAATACAAAAGCACAGACCAGAAAGACAATCGCGATCCGGTGTAAAGTGCCTGTCCAGCGCAAATTCCCCAGATCAAAATCAGGCAGCATATTCAGGAACATGCCTACGGCAAATATTTTGAGCGAACGGATAACGATTTTTTTATGCAGGTCGTTTTTAGATCCCTTTGTTTCCATTCTTTTAGAAAAAGCGAAAACAATGGAAACACCGACAATGAACAGGAAGAAAGGAGCAACGAGGTCCGTGAAAGTCAGCCCGTTCCATCGTGAATGCATTAATGTAGCATAAACGAATTCTTCGTTTCCCGGGAAGTTGACAATGATCATCACGGCGATTGTAAAACCACGCATGGCGTCAAGCGAAATAAGACGTGATGACTCTGCTACCGGGTTTGTCATAATACTTTCTGTTTTAAGATTAGATACGCAAACGGATAGGTTAAGGGCTATTACGGACTTCACATTATCATTTTTGTATGCGGAAAATGTCCGGGGGCATCCATTCGGATTTAAAAGTTTTCACGAAATGGTATGTTTTGATCATCTTACAGTACTATGAATGCGATGATCAGGAGATTTAAAACATTAAAAATTGACAAGCACCCATGAGGAAATCTTATTTATTTTTTATCATCCCGATGTTATGGCTGGCCGGTTGCAGCCCGTCGAATAAATTTTCCACAGAGGAGGCTCAGAAAATCGGTGTTTCCTGGAAGCTTATGACGAATTTCCTGGAAGTAGAGGGTACTTTTAAAGCCAAATTTACGCTTAAAAATGGCGGTGATATTGCGCTGAATGATAAGAACTGGACCTTGTTTTTTAGCATGTCGCCCAGGCCGATCCTGACCAACAAGACAGCTGAACCTGCCACGGTAGAGCATATTAACGGCGACTGGTATAAACTGGTCCCGGGGAAAGATTTTAAACTGAATCCGGGTGATTCCATAACCATTCATTATACGGGAACCGAAGGGGTGATCAAAGAAACGGATGCACCGCTGGGACTGTATTTTGTTTTTTATGATAACGAAGGGAAGGAAAAAGATATCGTTCAGGTGGCCGATTATAACATTGAGCCCTTTACAACAAAGGACCAGATCTTGCGGGGGAAAATGGACAAAGATCTGATTCCGACTGCGGAATTGCGGTATAGTCAGAATCTTGCTATGACAACACTCGGTGCTGACCAGCTTCGGAAGATTATTCCGGCTCCTGTAAAAATGACGAATAGCGCCGGGACTTTTACCTTAAACAACGAAACGGTTATTTACTACGAAGCGGGCCTGGAAGGCGAGGCGAAATATTTAAGCGAAAAACTTAAAACGGTTACGGATAAAAATTACGAGCCGAAAAGTGGTTTGCCAGCTACACCGGTTACCAATGGGATCATACTTAAATCCGGCAAAGTTCAGGTGAATAATGTGTCCCGTGAGGCATATAATCTGGGTATCAATGGCAGCGGTATTACCATCACCGGAACGGATGCATCCGGTGTTTTCTATGGTGTTCAGAGTTTGCTGGCGCTTGTTCCGTTGGAGGCATATCAGAAACCAGCGGCATCCATTGCCTTTGGTTTTACGAAAATTGAAGATGCACCGAGATTTTATTTCCGCGGACTGCACCTGGATGTGAGCCGGAATTTTCAGACAAAGGAATCGATTAAACGCGTCCTGGATTTGCTTGCCACGTATAAAATTAACCACTTTTTGTTTTACACCACAGAGGATGAAGGCTGGCGCCTGGAAATTGACGGTTTGCCGGAACTGACCAAGGTTGGCGCACAGCGTCAGCATACTTCGGGGATGAACACGGCTGTGCTGCATCCATCTTACGGCTCAGGCCCGGTTGCCAATGAAGCGGGCAAACATGGAGGCGGTTATTACGCCAAAGCCGATTTTGTGGAAATTTTAAAGTATGCAAAAGAGCGCCATATCAATGTGATACCCGTGCTGAATTTTCCGGGGCACGCACGTGCGGCGATCAAGTCGATGGAAGCACGTTATGAGCGTCTGATGAAAGAAGGGAAAGAAAAAGAGGCCAATGAATACCGTTTGGTAGACCCGGAAGATAAGTCAGAATACATTTCCGCGCAGGGATATAAGGATAATGTCGTAAGTGTAGCGCGTGAATCCACTTATCATTTCTATGAAAAAGTGGTTGATGAAATCGCCAAAATGTACAAGGAGGCGGGTTTGACGATGGACACTTTCCACACCGGTGGGGATGAAGTGGCGGAGGGTGCGTGGGAGAAATCTCCGATGGCGGCGAAGCTGATCAAAGAAAATCCTGAAATTAAAAGTCCAAGAAATTTACAAACTTATTTTTTCGGGAAACTGATTCCACGACTCGCGAAACGTAATCTGAAAATTCATGGCTGGGAAGAAGTCGCACTGACCAAAACGCTCGATGGGAAATATCATTCGAATCCCGAGTTTGTCGGAAAACAAGTAGTACCCTATATCTGGAACAACGTATATGATGTAGACTTGGGTAACAGACTTGCCAATGCCGGATATCAGGTAGTTCTCTGTAACGTGACCAACTTTTATTTCGACATGGCTTACAACAACGATCCCAAAGAGCCGGGGTTGTATTGGGCGGGGTTTGTGAATACCTGGGACAACTGGGCTTTTGCTCCGTTTGATATGTTTAAAACGACTTATGCTACGGCGATGGGTAAACCGATGGCGGAAGAATTTGTTGGAAAAGAAAAACTGAAACCGGAGGCCAGAAAAAATATTCTTGGGTTGGAAGCACAGCTTTGGTGCGAAACCATCAAGGGAAGGGATATGATGGAATATGCGATTTTGCCAAAATTGTTAGGATTTTCTGAAAGTGCGTGGTCGGCGCCGCGAAGCTGGGAAGTGATCGAGGACAAAACGGCAAGAGATAAGTCCATCGCGGCTGGCTGGAATGTTTTCGCCAATTCGATTGCGCAAAAAGAGATTCCGAGGCTGAGTTATCTGAATGGAGGTTATAACTACCGCTTGCCGCAACCGGGAGCGATCATTGAAAACGGCATGCTGAAAGCCAATGTCGATTTACCAGGACTTGCGATCCGGTATACCACAGATGGCTCTGAACCCACTGCTCAGTCGGCCATGTATAACGCGCCTGTGAAAGTTTCGGGCACTGTAAAGCTGAAAAGTTTTGATAAAGCCGGTAAGTCAAGCCGGGAAAGCATTGTTTCGTCAAAATAGAATTGGATGAAACCCCCATGTAAGTAAATATTCAAAATCACATAAATAATTAATTTCTTAACTTTTAATGAATATAGGCGTAGATATCGGAGGGACCAACATGCGGGCCGGAATAGAGTTGGGTGGTTCCATCACACGACAAAGCAATGTTTTGCTGGAAAACAAGGAGTCGCTTTCTTCTACATTGACGCAGCTCATGGATTTGATCCGTCCTTATACGCAGTACCCGGTCAAGGGCATTGGTATTGGTGTGCCTTCTGTCGTGAATGTAGACAAGGGTATTGTCTATAACGTGATGAATATTCCTTCCTGGGAGGAAGTTGCTTTGCGGGACATTGTGGAAAAGGAATTCAACCTGCCTGTTTCGATCAATAATGATGTGAATTGTTTTACATTGGGCGAGCACCGTTTTGGGCTTGCAAAAAAGTATAAGTCTGTTGTTGGGATGGCAATCGGGACGGGAATTGGTTCCGGGATCATCATCAACAATGAATTATATCCGGGGAATAACTGCGGAGCGGGCGAAATCGGGATGTTGCCCTATAAAAATTCGATTCTGGAAAATTATGTCTGTAACCGTTTTTTTGAGGATAATCTCGGTTGCGACGCGTACGAAGCCCATGAAGCCGCGTTAAAAGGTGACGCCAAAGTCATCAGGATATGGGAAGAGTTTGGCATACATCTGGGTGTTGTCGTCAAAACAGTCTTGTATACCTACGATCCGGAGGCTATTATTTTAGGTGGCTCGCTGGCCAAGGCACATCAGTTTTTCAGAGCCAGCATGCTTGACAGTCTTCAGGATTTCGCCTATCCCGAATCCGTCAAACGATTGACGTTATTGCTTTCTGAAAATGAAAATATTGCCCTTTTGGGCGCAGCTGCATTGATGGATAATTAATCCAACGGGCTTTCATACAGTGAAACTGGCTTTTTACTGTATGAAAGCTCTTTTTATTAATTCCCCGTTTAGCGTATCTTGTAAGTCTGAAACCCACCGATCTGAGCTCTCCATGAAACGAAATGTATTTATCGTTATCCTGATATTATTAATTTTCTTCGTAATATCATTTCTTACCAATATTCTTGGCCCGATCATCCCGGATATCGTCGAAAGTTTTGATCTGAGTATCGGACTGGCCGGATTTCTTCCTTTTGCTTTTTTTGTGGCTTATGGGGTGATGTCCATTCCAGCGGGTTTGATTATCGAGAAATACGGTGAGAAAACAGTTTTATTGCTCGCCTTTATGTTTGCTTTTGGGGGCGCTCTGCTTTTTGCCGTCAGTCCCGGATTTTCCATTGCATTGCTCTCGCTGTTTTTAATTGGTGTCGGTATGGCGATGCTGCAGGTTGTCATCAACCCGTTGCTGCGGGTGGCTGGGGGAGAGGAGAAATTTGCGTTTAACTCGGTCCTTGGGCAATTGTTTTTCGGTGCAGCTTCGTTTTTAAGTCCGTTGTTGTATAGCTATCTGGTATTAAATGTACATTCAGCCCAATCAGGATTTTTGATCGAAACGTTAAATAAGCTGGTCCCGGAAAACCTGAAATGGGTTTCTTTGTATTGGGTTTTTGCCGTGATCTCGCTGCTGATGGTGGTTATCATTGCAGTTGTTAAATTTCCCAAAGTAGACCTTAAAGAGGATGAGCGCATAGATGTCGGTAGGGCTTTTAAAGAGTTGCTTGCCAATAAATCGGTGCTGTTATTTTTCTTCGGCATATTCGCTTACGTTGGCACAGAGCAGGGAATTGCCAACTGGATCTCCAAATTTTTACAAACATACCATAACGTAGATCCGGCAACGACGGGGGCTTCGGTGATCTCTTATTTTTGGGGATTACTTACCGTTGGCTGTTTCCTGGGACTGATACTTTTGAAACTGCTGGATAGCCGGAAAGTATTAATTGTCTTTACGGTTGGGGCTATTGCGGCCTTATTGATAGCGTTATTTGGAACAAAGGAAATGAGCCTGTATGCCTTTCCGTTGACTGGTTTTTTTGCTTCGGTCATGTATTCCGTTATATTCTCGCTGGCACTTAATTCTGTGCCCCATCACCATGGTACGTTTTCAGGGATTTTGTGTGCGGGTATTGCGGGTGGTGCGGTTGTACCATTAATTATCGGCGGGCTGGGAGAGCTGGTCGGGTTGAAATTGGCGATGCTTTTTTTGCTGGTTACATTGGGTTATATCCTCAGCATTGGCGTATGGGCAAAGCCTTTGGTCAATAACGATACGGTGAAAAATCTTAAAGAATTGTTTGCATAGGATTACAGCTTTGACAGGCTTGTGCACTCCTAAAATTTATCATCGGGCAGTCAGTTATGTATAAAATTATTTTACTGATCGATTTTGCAGAAGAATACAGCAAGGCGCTTTTGAAGGGTATTGCGAAGTATTCCAGAGAACATGGTCCCTGGATTTTTTGTCGCATGCCACTGTTTCACCGTGAAACGGTGGGTATTGAAGGTATATTAAAATGGGCGTTGGAATGGGGTGCCGACGGCATTATCGGGCAGTTTTACAACGATCCCAATATTGGTAAAATAATAGATGCCGGCATCCCGGTTATTGCCCAGGATTTTAAAAATCGTTTTGATGAAATTCCCAATATTACAGGAGCGCATTATGAGGCGGGTGAAATGGGAGCCGATTATTTCCTGAAAAAGGGTTTTAAAAATTTCGCTTATTATGGTTTTAAGGATATCGTCTGGTCACAGGAAAGGGCAGAGGGGTTTGAGGAAAGGGTGACGCGGGCAGGACATAAGGTGCATTATTTCGAACATAAAATGGCACGCCCGTCGGAGTTATGGTATTACAAACCGAGCTCGTTGGGCAAATGGCTGAAGTCGCTTCCCAAACCCATCGCCTTAATGGCCTGCGACGACAATCAGGGGCAGCATATTACCGAGGCTTGCCGTCTTTATGGCATCCGTATTCCTGAGGATATGGCCGTGCTGGGTGTCGATAACGACGAGATGATCTGTGAGTTTTCGGATCCGCCGCTTTCCAGTATCGGGCAGGATGCCGAGAAGGGAGGGTATGATGCGGCAAAGTTGCTGGATCATCTGATCAAAAATGGCATGCGGGATTTTTATGATATTGTTGTAAAACCAACGCAGGTGATCACCCGGCATTCCACGGATATCTATGCAACGAATGACGATCATATTGCTTCTTCCTTAAAATATATTCATCAGAATATTGATAAAAACCTGCATGTGGATGAAGTCGTCAAGCAGGTCCCGTTATCGCGCAGAGCGCTGGAAAAGCGCTTTATGGAGGTGATGGGTTATCCGATCTACAAATACATTTACAACCTGCGAATCGAAAAATTTACCCAGAAACTGCTGGATACCGATATGTCGGTTTTTGAAATTGCGCTGGATATGGGTTTGTCCGACAGCAAAAATATCGCGCGACAGTTCCGGCAGGTGAAAGGCTGTAATCCCAGTGAATACCGGAATAAACATTTGGCGGGAAAGTGAGTTGGGGAAGAAGGGAGGTTTTTGGGAAAAAGGAGAAGTCAAGTTTTCAAAACTTGACTTCCCTGGAGGCTTTGCTTTTTTTTTGAAACAAATAAAAAATAGTAGGTTTCAAACTACCAGATCACAACTCTCGAAGGTTCCGGTAACACCATTTTACTGCCGGCACCACAGCTCCACGCATCCTGGAATTCTTTCAAATGAGGCAGCGGGCCGTTGATACGACTTTTAGCAGGCGAATGTGGGTCCGTTTGAACCTGGTTGCGCAACGCTTCATCCGTGGTGTTCATATGCCACACCTGAGCCCAACCCAGGAAGAAACGTTGTTTCCAGTTAAAACCATCAATTGGGGCAGGTTCTGCCTTGCCTTTCAGTGATTTTTCCAATGCGTAATAAGCCAGCGTAAGTCCGCCCAAATCCGCAACATTTTCTCCGATCGTCAGCGCGCCGTTGATCTTAAATCCAGGCAGGGCTTCGATACCGCTGAAATAATCAATGTATTTTTTGGTCAGTTTATCAAAGTTGGCACGGTCCGAAGCGGTCCACCAGTTTTTCAGGTTTCCTTCTTCATCAAATTGTGAACCCTGATCGTCAAATCCATGTGTAAATTCATGGCCAATCACCGCGATAATACCGCCGTAGTTGATCGCGTCATCTGCATCACGGTTGTAGAATGGCGGCTGTAAAATACCTGCCGGGAACACCACTTCATTGTTCAAAGGATTGTAATAAGCGTTCACGGTTTGCGGCGTCATATGCCACTCACTCTTATCAACCGGCTTGCCGATTTTTTTAACATTTTCATCATTTTGGTATAAGGAAGCAGCAATTACATTTTCAAACAATTTGTCCGCTTCGATCTTGATGGACGAATAATCCTTCCATTTGTCAGGATAACCGATTTTGTACGTAAATGCTTTCAGTTTTTTATGAGCCCGTGCTTTGGTGGAATCGCTCATCCAGGTCAGTTTGTCAATTCGTTCCCCATAAACGGTCCGCACGTTTTCAATCATTTCGGATACCTTTTTCTTATCATCTTCAGGGAAGTATTTTTTAGAAAACAGTTTTCCCAAAGGCATACCCAGTAAGCCATCCGTGGAACGAATGGCTCTTTCTACACGCGCTCTTTGCTGTTTTGTTCCACGCATAACCGTATTGAAGAACCGGAAATCTTCTTTGTCGAAACTCTTGGGAAGATATCCTGCAAAGTTTGAAAGCAATTGCCAGCGCGTATATAGTTTAAGCGTTGCCAGTGGCGTCGCTTTCAAAAGCGCGTTTGCATTTTTGATATAAGGGATATTCTGAACGATAACGGTATCCGTTTTGATATCCTGTTTGTCGGCAAACGCTTTCAAATCAAAATCAGGAGCCAGTTTCGCGAAGTCCGCGAAAGACGTTTTGTTGTAAGTCTTGATCGGATCACGAAGCTCAACGTTTGTCAGTTGAAGTTTGGCCAGTTTCGTTTCGAAATCAAGGATTGTTTTGCCCGGATTGGCATCTTTGAAACCGGCAAAACCGAACATGGTATCCACATGTTTTACAAATTCGCCGCGTACCTTAACCGTGCTGGAATCTGTTCTTTCGTAATAACTTTTTTCACCAAGGCTCAAACCATCCTGTCCCTGATACAACACATTCATTTTGCTGTTTCGCAGATCACCTTCCACACCAAAACCCAGAATGGTAGAAACCCCTACTTTCTGCAATTCTCCTGTTACAGCAGACAGTTCTTTCAGGGATTGAACGGACTCAATTTTATCAAGATAGGGTTTCAAAGGTTCCAATGCACGTTTTTCAACTGTAGCAGTATCCAGGAACGACTGATAATAATCTGCAATCTGCTGCTCTTCACTTCCTTTTTTGCGGTCTTTCTGATTGGTGATTTCTTCAATAATTCCTTTCAGACGTACCTCTTTATTCTCTTTGTCAAGAATTCCGAAGGCACCCCATCGGCTTTCTGTGCCTGGGATCGGGTTTTTCTTTTTCCATCCGCCGTTTGCATAACTATCGAAGTCATCGCATGCTTTTTGGGTAGAATCAAGAGAACTGAGATCATATCCTGGTACTTTTTCCGTGGCAGAACTGCTGTCCTTTTCACGGTTACAGGAGGTGATCACAACGACGGATGCCATCAGGGACCACTTTAAAAAAGCTGATTTCATAAGTAAAGATTATTTGGTGTAAGTTATTCTATAAAAGCAAATGTAATTATTTCGTCAAATAAGTTTATTAAGATCGTGATGATCGGTTTATCTTTATCTTATTGACGTATGGCAACCGATCAGTGCGTTCTTAAACGTCGATTTAATGTTAACCTTTTCGCTTTCAAAATGAAAATTAAAAAGAACATTTGGACCATTGCCCTGGCGGGACTGGCATTTTCCGGTTGTGCAAAATCAGAGAAGGAAGAATCATCTTCTTTGATTGACGGTAAAATATTTGCCAAACAAATCGCAGTGCTTGCTTCCGATTCCCTGGAAGGCCGAAAACCTTTTTCGTCGGGGGAAGAAAAGACAATTCAATACTTAAAAACAGAGTTTGAAAAACTGGGGCTGAAGCCTGGTAATGGTGACAGTTACTTTCAGAAAGTTCCGATGGTGGATATACTTTCCAAACCGGCCGGTCCGCTTGTTATTAAAAACGACAAAGGATCCGTTGTCTTTAATTATCTGGATGACTTCGTAGCCGCTTCAAGGCATGTTCAGGATCAGGTGAAGCTGGCAGATTCAGAGTTAATATTTGCGGGTTACGGTATTGTCGCACCAGAATACGGCTGGAATGATTATCAGGGTTTGGATGTGAGAGGTAAGACGGTGGTGGTATTGGTGAATGATCCGGGCTTTGGCGACAGTACTTTATTTAAAGGTAAAACGATGACTTATTATGGCCGGTGGACTTATAAGTTTGAGGAAGCTGCACGGCAGGGAGCGGCTGGTGTGCTGATTGTCCATGATACCAAACCGGCGAGCTATGGCTGGGCGGTGGTGCGCAGCGGCTGGTCGAAGTCAAAATTGTATCTTAATTCTGATGATAACAATATGTCGCGCGCGGCCGTGGAAGGCTGGATTTCGATGGAGTCGGCCAGGAAGTTGTTTAAGCTCGCCAATGTTTCAGATACGTTGCTGACGGCTGCGGGCAAGAAGGGGTTTAAACCTGTTTCTTTAAAAGTCCGCACTTCCCTGGTTATTAATAACACCATTAAAAAGTCGACATCCAATAACGTGCTTGCCCTGTTGCCCGGAACCGACCGGAAGGATGAGTATATTATTTACACGGCGCACTGGGATCATTTTGGGAAAGGAGAAGCCATTAAAGGAGATTCCATCTATAACGGAGCGGCAGACAATGCTTCGGGAACTGCGGCGTTACTCGAAATTGCAAATGCATTTACGAAACTTGAAAAGAAGCCATCAAGGTCGGTATTGTTTCTATCGGTAACGGCGGAAGAACAGGGATTGCTCGGGTCTGATTATTATACTTCGCATCCGGTTTACCCGGTCAACAAAACGGTGGCGGATATTAACATGGATGTTTTGCAACCCTTCGGTAAAATGAAGGATATTATTATTGTCGGCAAAGGACAGTCGGATCTGGATGCGTATGCGGATGAAGCTGCCGCCAAACAGGGACGGACAACCCGAGGCGAACCGGATCCATCGGGTGGATGGTATTTCCGTTCCGATCATTTTAATTTTGCCAAAGTAGGCATTCCGTCTTTATATATTGAAAACGGCTCAGTCTCGGTGACGCATGGTGAAGCCTGGGGAGAAGCGCAGAAGAAAGATTATAATGATAACCGTTATCACTCACCCGCTGACGAGTACTCGCCTTCCTGGGATTTGTCAGGGATCATTGAAGATATGCAGCTGGTATTTGAAGTAGGGAAGAAGTTAAGCTACGAATCAACGTTCCCGGGTTGGAAAAAAGGATCTGAATTCAAATCGATACGTGATAAGTCGATGGGTAAGTAATGAACACTATAGCTGGTAAACAAAGAAGTCAAGTTTTTAAAACTTGACTTCTTTAACAAACCGTTACTGAATTCCTCCCATCCAGTTTTTCACCGGTTTCCAGAATATCAACAGCAATAATCCAAAACCTATAGAGAACAGGGTTACCTGTTGAAACAAAGCAGGCATTTGCTGCAAATTTTCTTCATCGAAGCCACCGGCAAACAAACCTGCAATGAGGTTTCCAAGGGATGCAGCCACAAACCAGATACCCATCAACTGGCTGACATAACGTTTTGGAGCCAGTTTGGTATAAGAACTTAATCCAACCGGACTCAGGCATAGCTCACCGATGGTATGAACCATATAGGTAAAGGTCAGGAACAAGGGAGAAACCAGTTCTCCGGTTACAGCTACCTTGGATCCCATTTCCATGATGAAGAAACCCGCGCCTACCAGAAGCAAGGCAACCGCGAATTTTACGGGCGTGGGTGGATTAATCCCCTTCGAGGACAAGAATATCCAGAGACTTGCCATAATGGGTGCAAAGATCAGGATGAAAGTTCCATTGAAATTCTGGAACCAGCTGGATGGCATTTCCCAGCCACCAAAGGTCCTTTGGGTATATCGTTCGGCAAATATTTGTAAAGATGAACCTGCTTGTTCGAAACCCGACCAGAAAATTGCAGCGGCCAGGAAGAAAACGATCAGTACAAGAACACGTCTTTTTTCAATAGTTGTCAGACCTCCGGCAATTAAGATATACAGGAAATAAAAGAGCGATACACTGACAATAATAACCCCTGCACCTTGGGCCAGCCCCTGGGCGGTGGTCATGTCGATGGTGCCGGTCCATTGTAAAATACTGAGGAAAGCAACCAGTGTCGCCACAATAGCATAACCAAGCTTTTTATTAGAACCTGATTTGGCGTCGGATTCGGCAGTTCGGATTTTCACCGGAGGTACATCGCCAAGGCCTTTTAAGTATTTTCTACTTCCAAAACGAAACACGATCAAACCAATTAACATCCCTATCGCCGCTGCGCCAAAGCCCATATGCCAGTTGATCTTTTGGCCAAGATATCCAACAATGGTAATCCCCAGTACGGAACCCAGGTTGATTCCCATATAGAATATTGAAAAAGCAGCATCGCGTCTTGCACCCCCTTCCGGATACAATTCCCCTACAATAGAACTGATATTGGGTTTTAATAATCCTGTTCCAAGGGCAACGGTAGCCAGCCCGATAAAAAACAGGATATTCCCACCGGGAACGGCCAGTATAATATGGCCCGCCATGATGATAATCCCGCCATACCAGATCGCTTTTTTCTGACCTAAATAATTATCTGCCAACCAGCCACCGGGTAGGGTAAGCAAATAAACAGATGCAGTATAAAGTCCATATATCGCAGCACCCTCGGCAGCAGGAAGACCGATCCCTCCCCGTATATTATCTAAAAGAAATAGTAGAAGGATTGCCCGCATACCATAATAGCTGAAACGCTCCCACATTTCAGCGAAAAACAAAACATAGAGACCGCGCGGGTGCTTCTGGGATATTGTCGGATTCATAAAAACAAAAGAGGTGTTTTATTTGGCAATAACGTTCCTGCCAGGTGGTTTTAATGGCGCAAGATAGGATAATATGACTAAATTTTAAATTATTATTTGTTTAAACAATTATTCCGGATTTGAAGCAATGCGCAATGGACATGCCGAAATAATGCAAAACTGTTGGCATGTATTCATGCAAATGAAAAGCCGGACAGACAGGTTTTTATACTGTCGATCCGGCTTTTCATTTTTAGCTTTTTAATGTCTTATTTCACTGAAAAAGAACCTTCTCCCACTTTGAAACCTTCGGAATAGAGTTCGATGCTGTAAGTCCCCGATTTGAAAGCGCTGTTTTTATCATAAAGGATACTGACGCCCTGGTTGTTGTTGCTGTACATAACGTCCTGGCTGATCGTGTAACCCTGTTCCTGGCCTTCATACTGGAATTTGCCTGATCCTGTTGCGTTGTCGGCAATGGTTGCCCCGCTTGGGTCAATTACCCGCATGTAAATGGTTTTGTTGTCTGCCTGGGTTAACGGATTTTTTTCTAAAATGAAATCAACCCTTACCTTGTCAATTCTTTTTGCTTTTACGTTTTCACCTTCTCTTATCTTTCCTTTAGATGAAATCGCGTATACCTTTACATTACGTGCACGCAACGCTGCTGCCACCGTAACCTTTGATTCAAGCTCAGCATTTTTAGAAACGACACCCGAAAGTGAATCTGAGACTGCTTTTTTGCTGGTTTCCAGTTCTGCCTTTTCCTGGGTCAATGTTTCTGTTTTGCTGATCAGTTGTTGGTTTTCCTCACGCAACTGAGCAATTTCTTCGTCTTTTTTGGTCAGGAAGCTTTCATAATCTTTGATTTTGTTGCCCAATTTAATCGTACCTTTTCGCAAAGCTGCACGGTCTCGTTCTAAATCGGCTTTGGCTTTTTCAAGTTCTTCGATATTTCCACCCAAGCCTTTTACTTCGATAATTTTGGCATCTAATTGTTTGGATATGGAATCGAGCTTAATTTCATTCATCGCGAGTTCATTGACGCGCACTTCCAAATCAGCTTCCTGCTTCGTTGTGATGTTACGTTCCTGGTAATAAAGATATCCGAAAACAGCTGCAACTACGGTCATGATGATTAAACCGATCACCAAACCAGTATTATTCTTATTTTCCATAAAATTTAATTTAGGTTAAACTTAATCTTGCTTAAATTCTATAAATAACTGTGCCAGCATATACGTAGATGCGTTTCCCCACAAATGAAGAAAACCTATCCGAAAGCAGGCGCTTTTGAATAGGTTTTCCTGTATATGCCCCCAACAAAGGGGAATTTAATGTTTTACTTTAACCAGATTGGCGAATAATTCCGCAGTTAGTAATCTCCGCCGGCACCACCTCCGCCGAAACTTCCGCCTCCAAAACCACCGAATCCGCCTCCGTCACCACCACCCCAGCCTGATGAACTTCCTCCACTTGAAAAGGTTGTCGGCCAGAATATTATCGGCCCGGCGCCTGAACTGCGATAACCACCGCCTCCTCCTCCGCCTTTATTTCGGGAGATAATAATCAGGATAATGACAAAGATGATGATGAAAATAAGCAGGGGGGATATACCTCCGCCATCTTCCTGTTCCTTTGGATCTGCTTTGTATTCGCCGGTGGCATATTTAAAAATTACATCAATACCCTTGTCAAGACCGCGGTAGTACATACCGTTTTTAAATTCGGGTGTGATTACCTGGGTGATGATCCGCTTGGCAATGGCATCCGGTATTGCGCCCTCCATGCCATAACCGGTACTGATGAATATTTTCCGGTCTGTTGAAGCCCAAAGAATAACAATCCCGTTGTTTTTGCCTTTTCCGCCTACGCCCCATTCCCGGCCCAGTTTGAGCGCGTAATCGGCGATAGGGTATTCTCCGGTTGTGGGAACTACCACAATGGCAATTTGTGAAGAGGTTGAATCGCTGTAAGCAACCAGTTTTTGTTCCAGCGCACTCACTTCGGTAGGATTGAGCTGCTTCGCGAAATCATTGACCAGGCGCGCCGGATTAGGCTTAACGGGAATATCCTGTGCCGAAACCCGGCAAAGGATCAAAAAGAACATTAAAGAAAAAATAAGGTATTTTTTCATAGGTATATTTACCCGAACGAGATGTTGTCGGGGAGTTCATTAACATCGTCGGAACGATATGGGAAATGAGTTTTTAATTGAATGCCGGCCTCTTCAATTCCTGCGCAAAGGCCCTCTGCATATTTGCTTTGGGAAAAATAAGTACGCATAAGATCTTTTGTGCTGTTCCAGAAATCAGCCGGTACTTTTTCATTAATACCTTTATCGCCGATCACGGCAAACTTGCGGTCTTCATAGGCGAGGTAGAAAAGTACACCATTCTGCTCCTGGGTAACATACATTTTCAAAAGACCGAAAACTTCTTTTGCTCTTTCCAAAGCATCACCCGAAGCACACTTTTTCTCAATGTGTACCTTGATCTCGCCCGAAGTTTGTTTTTCGGCTTCCCGGATAGCGGCAATGATCTGCTTTTGTTCCTCTTCTCCGAAAAAAATGGAATCGGTAGGCATAAGGGGAGTTGAAAGTTGAAAGTGGATACCGGTATCACCCTTATTGCCTCAGGAGAAACCCGGTGCAATAAGGGTAAAATGAATTAGAATTGTACAGTCGGGGCTTTTTCTGAACCTGCCGTGGCTGTGAAATAACCTTTCTGAGCAAATCCGAAAATGCCTGCAAACAGATTCGTAGGGAACGTTCTTACCTCCTGGTTGTATACTTTTACAACCGCGTTAAAATCGTTACGTGCTACGGTAATACGGTTTTCTGTTCCTTCCAATTGCGCCTGAAGTTCAAGGAAGTTCTGGTTTGCTTTCAGTTCAGGGTATCTTTCAACAGAAACCAACAGACGCGAAAGCGCTCCACTTAACTGGTCTTGAGCTCCCTGGAATTTTGCTATGTTTTCAGGTGTAAGCTGATCTGCGCTTATGGTTGTAGACGTTGCCTTTGCACGGGCTTCGATCACACCTGTTAATGTACTTTTTTCGAAATCAGCCGCACCCTTTACGGTACTTACCAGGTTTGGAATAAGGTCTGCGCGACGTTGGTACTGGCTTTCTACTTTTGCCCACGATTCTTTTACGATCTCATCCTTGCCTACCAGGCCATTATATTTGCCACATCCAACAAATCCGAAAATCAGGAGAATGACAACAACTGCGATAAGTCCTTTTGACATTGTATTATTTGATTTAGAGTTAATGATTGGGTTCAAAGTTGACCAAAGCTAGTAAAATCTTTAAGAAAAACTACATAACCGGCAACGGGACCTTATATAGTGCTGCCAGCGGTGATGACAGGATTCATTTACTGCCAACGCCGGAAACGTTATTCCAGCGGAACCAGTTGCCCGCTACGTTATAATCAACCAGGAAACTTTCGTAAAACATAGCGCCCCAGGTCCAGTTCAGTCCAAGTTCATTGGCCAGATAGTCGGCGGCTACGATTCTTTCAGCAATGGTTAAGGTGCCTGTTGAAATCAGTTTCGTAATGACTTTATTGACTGCCTCACTCTCGGTTTTGGCCGTGGTCCATTTTTCAAATAGAGGAAGATCATTCAGCCAGCGCTTATTGATTTCATGTTTAATTCCCCCCGGTTTGAAAAGCCTTGAGCCGTGACGGAGCAGGGTCCAGTGTGCAAAATCTCTTTTTAACAGATCAAAGATCACTTTTTCTACCTGGTTGTTACCGGCGTAGGGCAATAAGGACTCATAAATGTATTTTTGGGACAAACAGCCCAGCGACAACCATGTGGATAATCCGTAGTCAATGATCGGCGTATCGGAAACCAATGTTTGTCCAGATTTGATGGTATTTTCAATAAACGTACTTAAATTAAGCAGTCCCATCGTTTCTCCGCCTTTTTGTGGCGGGCTTGTGTCAGACTTACTATGCTCAACTTCCATCGGGTCGATGGCAAGCATGGGCAGCGACGGAATCAGCCCCGCTTCGTATCCTTGTGGCAACGTAACTTTTTCAGGTTCCGGTGAAGCGGTTTTTACCCTGATATCCCCTTTTAGTGCTTCGTAAAAGTCATCAAAATCAAAAGGAAGTTTGGCTATGGGGAACGGAAGATCAAGTACATTGCCCAAAGTTGACATCCAGAATAACTTAATATCAACATTAACTACTTTCAGGTTTTTACTTAAGCTGGTTTCGACACTGGTTTCATCAGGTGCAATTTCTTTGCTGGTATATATGTACTGGGCACCATATTGTTCGGCAAGCTCGGCAATAATTTCTTCAGGTTTTCCGACACGGATCAACAGATCTCCTCCTTTTTCTCTCAGGCGATTTCTCAGATCCAAAACGGATTCCAAAAGAAATTGTGCCCTTAATGCGCCTGCGCGGCGAAAGCCAAATTTTGTCTTTTCAAACTGACGGGGATCAAAAACATAAACCGGAACAACCTCCTGGGCGATTTGAGTGGCAGAAAGGAAGGCTTCGTTATCGTGAAGTCTGAGATCGTTACGGAACCAATAGATAATGCGGTGAATCATTGAAGGAGATAATAGAAAGAAAATTTTGATTGTTGTCCGTACAAGTATACTAAAAAAAGCAATTCTTGCTTGTTCAGGGCCAAAAGAATCGGGTTTACAAGTACAAACGTTTGAAAACAACGAATCCAACAAAATAGTCGTTCAAAAACTATCTTATTGGATCCGAAAAATTTCTGAAAACAGGATTTTTAGTAGCTCAGGATGGTAAATTCAGTGCGACGGTTACGCTGATGTTCTTCTTCTGTTTTAGCATTTGGAATAATCAGCTGGCGCTCTCCGTATCCGCGCGCCGTCATACGATCGGCATCAATACCTTTCAGATTCAGGTAATTTACCGCTGATTCGGCCCTGTTTTGCGACAGTGTCATGTTATAAGCATCCGTAGCGCGGGCATCCGTGTGTGAGCTGAGCTCAATTTTCATCGTCGGATTATCCTTTAAGATCTGAACCAGCTTGTCCAGTTCTATCGCGGCATCAGGACGGATATTGTATTTATTCAAGTCGTAATAAATGTTATCCAGCACGAAGGTTTTGTTTAGTTCCAGCCTGTCCAGTTTGATAGCGACATGGAAAGTCGTGTCGGTCAGTACTTTCGTTAAGAAAATTGGCGGGATACTGCGGCCATTCATCGAAAACGGTTCCCTTCTGCTGATAAATCCTTTGCGTTCAACCAGCAGTACGTAAGATCTTCCTTCTTCAACCGGTTGTGTGCCGAACTTACCGGCGGCATTGGTTTTTAGCTGGGCAATCTGCGTATCAGAAGTATCCGGTAAAATGTGTACCGTTGCGGAGTCAATAGGGGATGGGTTATTTGAATTGTCATAAACGTCACCTGCCAGAAAGTAACGCACCGTTTTCAGTTTACCCTCGATATAATTCGGATTGTTTGGGTTCAAAGGATCCATCGGGTCTCTTTGCGCGACGGTGGTATCCGGTGCTTTGGGCGTGTAGAAATAATAAATATCATCATCGCCTTTTCCGCCTTCGCGGTTGGAAGCAAAAAAGCCCTGGTCTTTATCCTTATAAAATACGAGTCCGAAATCATCCTGAGGACTGTTAAAAGGCAGTCCGAGGTTTTCAATCGTGATTACGCCCTGTGAACGTGTTGCTGAAAACAAATCGAGCTTACCCAGGCCCGGATGCCCGTCAGAAGCAAAATATAACTTTCCACCCTCCGCTACATACGGAAACATATCATCACCGGCCGTATTGATATCACGCCCCATATTAACGGGTTTGCTGAAACGGCCCGATGCGTCGATATTGGTTCTGTACAAATCAATACCACCTGCGCCGCCGGCACGGTTGGAAGCGAAATATAAAGTTTTCCCATCCCGTGAAAAAGACGGAGAGCCATCCCAGGCCAGAGAATCGTTAATGGGCAAAATAGTCGGCGGCGTCCACTGGCCGTTTGCATTGCGGCTTAGATAAAGGTCCACATCGGTAGTCCCTTTTTTCTTTCCGGTATTTCCGCGTGCAAAAATTAGCGTTTTGCCATCGGGACTGAAAGCGGGAGAACCTTCATTGGCTTCGGGATCCAATATGTCCTTGCTGAACAAGTCTGTGGCGCCTTGTGTCTCGCCTGCGTCTTTTGCCAAAGCGATTTTATAAAGCCCCAGCATGGACTGGCCATTATTTTTATAGATTTTTTCTTTTTTGGAAGAAGAAAAAACCAGTTCATTGCCCAGTGGATATGGAGAAAATTCAGATCCTGTCGTGTTGAAAGGGACATTTTTCAACTTAACGTCAGGCATTTTTTCAATGCTCAGTTTATCGGTGATTTTCAGGATCTCAATTTCACGTAAAGCTCTTTCCTGTAAATTTTTCGGGCTGTTCGGTGCTTTTGCGAATAACGAAAACTGATTGGCCGCCTCCTGGTATTGTCCCGCCGTTTTTAGGGCATAAGCATATTGAAACTGAGCTTCCGGATTGGTAACACCGGCATCAAGTGCTTTTTTATAGAAAGGGATAGCCTCTTTAAAGCGATTGGAAAAGCGGTATGATTCTGCAATCAGGAAAGTGGTCTGCACGGGCTCGTAGTTAGCCGCCGCTGCTTTCTGCAACCCCTTAATAGCGAGGTCATATTCCCCGTTATCAAATTTCTTCACGCCATCTTTATAAGCCTGCATGGCAGAATTACAGCCAGCCAGGAACGTGCCTAGTACCAGGATACTAATAACGAGGGTAAAATAACACCGCAATATTTTCATATGGTTATGTATAAATGCTAACGAATTGATAGGCGTTTATGGGTTACAAAAGACAATACTACTAAAACAACGTTTGGAAATAAAATTCTGGATATACCGGACAAAATTTTTTATTCAAAATTTCATTAGTGCTCCCAAAATAGTCATTCGTTGTCACAAAATAGTTATGAGGCTGTAATTATTACGCGAGAATCATTTGAAATTAATGATTCCCGAAAAATTATTTTACCCGATCACTTGACCAATACTAAAATTATCTGCCCTGCGTGGCGTCATTTTTCTGATTTTTATTCGGGAGGGCTTCGGGCAATGAAATGTTGTTTTACATGCGCTCAGCGCGGAAATCCGGGTGGAAAACGATGGGCAAACAAGGCCTTTCAAATAAATTGAGGAGAATTTATGGGTGCTGCTGATAAAAAAAAGTATTAACATTTTGTAAATCAGTCCAAGTCTGTTACTTTTGCAGTCCGATTTTCCGGAAAAACTGTTTGTAAAACAATCGATTAGTTGATTAACTAGATCAAAATCAATTTATTAAATGCCAACTATTTCACAATTAGTCCGTAAAGGTAGAGAGACCATTACATGGAAATCCAAGTCACCGGCTTTGGATTCTTGCCCTCAGCGTCGTGGAGTATGTACTCGTGTATATACCACAACGCCAAAGAAACCGAACTCAGCACTTCGTAAAGTGGCGCGTGTTCGTCTTTCTAACAACAAAGAAGTGAATGCCTATATCCCTGGAGAAGGCCACAACTTGCAAGAGCACTCGATCGTTTTGATCCGTGGTGGTCGTGTTAAAGATTTACCGGGTGTTCGTTACCACATTATCCGTGGTGCTTTGGATACAGCGGGTGTTAACGGACGTAAACAACGTCGTTCTAAATACGGTGCAAAACGCCCTAAGCCAGGACAAGTTGCAGCGCCGGTAAAAGGTAAGAAAAAATAAAAAGTAACTCTCTCTGCTTTTATTAAAGAACTATTCTGATAAATAAAAGGGAAGTAATCCTGGATTCTGTTCAGGGTGAATAAGTTGCAAAACGAAACCTCGTGTAAAACATTAAGTACAAAAATGAGAAAGTCCAAACCAAAGAAAAGATATATCCTGCCTGATCCAAAGTTCAGAGATGTACAGGTTACAAAATTTGTAAACAACCTGATGCTTCAAGGCAAGAAAAGCATTGCGTTCACCATTTTTTATGACGCGCTGGATGTGGTTGAGAAAAAAACCAGCGAAAGCGGCCTAGAAACTTGGAAAAAAGCATTGAACAATGTAACGCCATCTGTTGAAGTAAAAAGTCGCCGCGTGGGTGGTGCTACTTTCCAGGTTCCAACTGAGGTACGTCCGGAACGTAAACAAGCTTTGGGTATGAAATGGTTGATCAACTACGCTCGTAAGCGTGGAGAGAAAACTATGGTAGACCGTTTGGCTGGTGAAATCGTTGCTGCTGCTAAAGGTGAAGGCGCTGCTGTTAAGAAAAAAGACGATACGCACCGTATGGCGGATGCGAACAAGGCATTCTCGCATTTCCGTTTCTAGGAAATCTCCTCTGGGAGGAATGTTTGAAAAGGGTTCTGGTTTTAAACCGGAACCCTTTTTTCTTGTTTATGGACTGGATCTGAATTTAGTTTTGTGTTGGGAAGTTGCAATGTCTCGAGGAGTGGTGATTTTTGGATCATAGCAAAATGTGAGGTCATTGCGGAGGATCCGGGTCCGGTTTGAATGCAATTTGTATCGGTTCGATAAGCCGAGTTGGTTTTTCAAATTTGGCGTGCGATTGTCATGAAGGTGATATTAAATGTAACTGACCCTCAAAAAATTACTCCGTTTTTGATTTGATTTATCTGAAAACGGATCCGTTTTCGTTTTTTTATTATTTCTTAAAAAAATAACTTTCCTATTCATTGTTTTTATAATCAACTATTTATACTTTTGCACTCTGAATTTTTTGCAGTGGTGTGAAAATGCCCTTTTAAAAGTCCAGAAATTGCTTCAAGTATTGAATTGCACAACGAATATAAATAACATCACCATTTGCCATGGCACGTGATCTAAGATTAACAAGAAATATTGGTATTGCTGCGCACATTGATGCGGGTAAAACTACCACCACCGAGCGTATCCTTTATTACGCCGGAGTAAGCCACAAAATTGGAGAAGTACACGATGGTGCTGCTACAATGGACTGGATGGAGCAGGAGCAGGAGCGTGGTATTACCATTACTTCAGCGGCTACAACAGTAGACTGGAACTACCGCGGTGAAAAATATCACATCAACATTATCGATACTCCGGGTCACGTTGACTTTACAGTAGAAGTAAACCGTTCTCTTCGTGTATTGGATGGATTGGTTTTCTTATTCAGCGCTGTTGATGGTGTTGAGCCTCAGTCAGAAACAAACTGGCGTCTGGCGAATAACTATAACGTAGCACGTATCGGTTTCGTTAACAAAATGGACCGTTCTGGCGCAGATTTCCTTAAAGTTTGCGGTCAGGTGAAAGATATGCTAGGTAGCTACGCTGTTCCTCTTCAATTGCCGATCGGTGCTGAAGATACGTTCAGAGGTGTAGTTGACCTGGTTAACTTCCGTGGTATCGAATGGAATGAAGAAGATAAAGGGATGACTTTCACGGAAGTTCCAATTCCGGAAGATATGGTTGAAGAAGCGACAGAGTGGAGAGAAAAACTTCTTGAAGCAGTTGCTGAATTCGATGATACTTTGATGGAGAAATATTTCGAAGATCCTAATTCGATCTCAGAAAACGAAATTCTTGCAGCTTTGCGCGCAGCGACAATCAGCATGAAAATCGTTCCTATGGTTTGTGGTTCTTCTTTCAAAAACAAGGGTGTTCAAACGATGCTTGATTACGTGATGGCTATTTTGCCTTCTCCTCAGGATCGTGAAAGCATCATCGGAACGGATCCACGTACTGGACTTGAAATTTCACGTCAGCCAACGGATGCAGATCCTTTCTGTGCACTAGCGTTTAAAATTGCAACGGATCCTTATGTAGGACGTCTTTGCTTTATCCGCTCTTACTCAGGTTTCCTTGATTCAGGTTCTTATGTATTGAACAACCGTTCAGGAAATAAGGAGCGTATCTCTCGTATTTTCCAAATGCACGCGAACAAGCAAAATCAAATTGATCGTCTTGAAGCGGGTGATATTGGAGCGGTAGTAGGTTTCAAGGATATCAAAACAGGAGATACGCTTTCTGATGAAAAGAACCCAATTGTTCTTGAATCAATGGTATTCCCTGAGCCTGTAATTGGTTACGCAATCGAGCCTAAGAAAGCTGCGGATAGCGATAACTTCTCTAAGGCGATCACAAAATTGATCGAAGAAGATCCTACGTTGCAAGTTGAAAGTAACGAAGAGACTGGTCAGACGATCATCAAAGGAATGGGAGAGCTTCATCTTGAAATTATCATCGACCGTATGCGTCGTGAATTTAAAGTGGAGGTAAACCAGGGTGCACCTCAGGTTGCTTACAAAGAGATTCTTACGAAGAACTTCGAACACCGTGAAGTTTACAAGAAACAAACGGGTGGTCGTGGTAAGTTTGCCGATATCCTTTTCGAAATCGGACCAAGAGACGATAACGAAGAAGGACAAGAGCCAAAAACTGGTTTGCAGTTCGTTAACCAGATTGTGGGTGGTACGATTCCTCGTGAATTTATCGCGCCAATCCAGAAAGGTTTCGAAGCATCTATGTCTAATGGTGCTTTGGCAGGATATCCTTTGGATTCGATGAAAGTGCGTTTGTACCACGGTTCATTCCACGATGTCGATTCAGATGCACTATCTTTTGAATTAGCAGCGAAGATTGGTTTCAGAGAATCAGCACGTCACGCAGGTTCGAAATTGATGGAGCCTATCATGCACGTTGAAGTACTTACGCCTGATGAATACACTGGACCTATCACAGGTGACCTTAACCGTCGTCGTGGTATCATGAGAGGTATGGATTCACGTAATGGTGCTCAGGTTATCAAAGCAGACGTTCCTTTGTCAGAATTGTTCGGTTACGTAACGGACCTTCGTACGATGTCATCCGGACGTGCTACTGCGTCGTTGACTTTCGCTTACTACGAAATCGTACCGCAGCACATCTCTGATACGGTTATCGAGAAAGCAAAAGGCTTGATTAAAGCTTAATAAAATACTGGCCTCTGTCCTGAAAAGGGCGGAGGCTTAATAACTTAAACCAACGAAGTAAATGGTTCTTTCGTTGGCGGATTGCCGGAACTTGTTCCGGTTTAATTTTTCTAAGAACCGGAAATAAGCAAATAAGATGAATCAAAAAATTCGTATCAAATTGCGGTCATTCGATCACAACTTAGTTGACAAATCAGCTGAGAAGATCGTTAAGGCTGTAAAGGCAACTGGTGCCGTTGTTAGCGGTCCAATCCCTTTGCCAACTAAAACAGAGAAGTTCACTGTTTTACGTTCTCCTCACGTGAACAAAAAGTCTCGTGAACAGTTCCAGCTTTGTACTTACAAACGTCTGGTTGATATTTTCTCTACAAGTGCAAAAACTGTTGATGCACTGATGAAGCTTGAATTACCAAGCGGTGTTGACGTAGAGATCAAAGTTTAGTGATTCTTACGGACTTATTGAGTTAAGTCAAATATATAATTGGATGAAGGTCCGGAATTCTGGAAACCACATCTGAGCTCATTCAGGTAACTATTCGAATGTTTTTTTTGTGTTCGATTAATACCAGGAATTAACTGAGGTCAGATGTTTAGTACATCTGACCTTTTTTGCTGATTATCAGTGAGAAATAATAAAAAACCGCTTTGATATAAAAATTCAAATTTCTATCTTTGCAGTCCGTTTTAAAGAATAGGGTTTTACCTGCTAATTTAAATTAATTACGATGTCTGGTTTAATAGGTAAAAAAATCGGAATGACTAGTTTGTACAATGCTGACGGGCAGGCTCTGGCATGTACTGTGATTCAAGCTGGTCCTTGTGTTGTTACGCAAGTTAGGTCCGAGGAAAAGGATGGGTATAAGGCCCTCCAATTAGGTTTTGGCGAGAGAAAGGAGAAAAACTCTACTCAGCCGTTAATAGGTCACTTCAAAAAGGCCGGTACAACTCCAAAGCACAAGCTTGTTGAGTTCAAGGAATTTGAAGTGGAGCATGAACTTGGAACTTCACTATCAGTGCAAGATATCTTTGCAGAAGGTGAATTCGTGGATGTAGTCGGTTCTGCCAAAGGCCGCGGTTTCCAGGGTGTTGTAAAACGTCATGGTTTCGCAGGGGTTGGTGGACAAACACACGGTCAGCATAACCGTGCACGTCACCCAGGTTCGATTGGTGCTTGTTCGTTCCCCTCACGCGTATTTAAAGGCATTCGTATGGGTGGTCGCATGGGTAACAATCGTGTAAAAATTCAGAATTTGCGTATTCTGAAAGTGATACCTGAGCAAAACTTGCTAGTAGTAAGTGGCTCAGTACCGGGTTCAAAGAATTCATTTCTAATCATTGAGAAATAGTACCATGGAACTGTCCGTATTAAATATAAAAGGAGAAGATACCGGCAAGAAGGTAACAGTGTCTGAAGAAATCTTCGGCATCGAGCCTAACGAGCATGCGATCTATCTCGATGTAAAATTGTACTTGGCCAATCAGCGTCAGGGTACACACAAGTCAAAAGAACGTGCTGAGATCAATCACTCAACACGCAAGATTAAGAAACAAAAAGGTACTGGTGGAGCCCGTGCAGGTAGCATTAAATCTCCGGTATTCGTAGGTGGTGGTCGTATATTCGGTCCTCGTTCTCGTAACTATACTTTCAAGATCAACAGAAAAGTGAAAACGTTAGCGCGTATTTCAGCTCTTTCTGCGAAAGCGAAAATTGACGCAATATCTGTTTTGGAAGCATTCACTTTTGATGCACCAAAAACGAAGTCATATCTGACTGTACTTAATTCACTTGCATTGGTGAACACAAAAACATTGTTGATCCTTCCTGAAGTTGATAGCAATGTGTACCTGTCAAGCAGAAACATTCCTAAAGCGAAAGTTACTACGGTTGATTTGGTAAATACATATGATCTGATGAATGCAGACCGCCTTTTAATAAGTGAATCTGCTCTGTCTAATTTGGAAACCCTATTAAACAAATAGTGATGAGTGTACTGAAACGACCGATTATAACAGAAAAGGTAACGGCTCAGGGTGGTCAGGGAAAGTATGCCTTTGAAGTAACACTTACTTCAAACAAGGTTGAAATCAAAAAGGCTATCGAGAAACTGTTTGGGGTTACCGTAGAGAGCGTTCATACCATGCGCAGCATTGGTAAAAGCAAATCCCGCACTTCGGGAGGAAAGTTTGTAAGTGGAAAAACGTCAACCATCAAAAAGGCTATTGTTACAGTAGCTGAAGGCGAGGTCATCGACATTTACGGTGAAGCTTAGAATTTTGGTTGATCTATTCAAATCTTAGAAGAGTTTAAGTATAGCAATGGCAGTTAAAAAATTAAAACCGACAAGTGCTGGTCAACGTTTTCGCATGGCTCCTGCTTTTGAGGAGATCACAGCGTCAAAACCTGAAAAGAGCCTATTAGAGCCTGTTAAAAGAACAGGTGGTCGTAATAGCTCCGGACATCGTACCATGCGTCATATAGGTGGTGGTCACAAACGCAGATACCGTGTTATCGATTTCAAAAGAAATCGTTTTGATGCACCAGCAACAGTTCTTACAATTGAATACGATCCAAACCGCTCAGCACGTATCGCTCTGGTACAATATACTGATGACGAAAAAAGATACGTAATCGCTCCGAACGGATTGAAAGTAGGACAAGTAATTGTTTCAGGAAGTTCAGTAGCACCAGAAATGGGAAATGCACTTCCGCTAGGTTCAATGCCAATCGGTACAATTGTTCACAATATTGAATTGACACCTGGTAAAGGCGGTCAGTTTGCAAGAAGCGCAGGAGCTTATGCTCAGCTTGTAGCGCGTGAAGGTAAGTACGCAGTGATTAAAATGCCATCTGGCGAAATGCGTATGATTCTTTCAACTTGTATCGCAACGGTTGGAACAGTTTCCAATTCAAGTCACATGAATGTGAATTACGGTAAAGCAGGCCGTAAACGTTGGTTAGGTCGTCGCCCAAGAGTTCGTGGTGTTGCTATGAACCCAGTCGATCACCCAATGGGTGGTGGTGAAGGCCGCTCATCGGGAGGCCAGCCTAGATCAAGAAACGGACAGTTCTCGAAAGGACTTAAGACTCGTGATCGCAATAAGCATTCTGAGAAATTGATTATCAGCCGTCGTAAAAAATAATTAGAATAATATGGCACGCTCATTAAAAAAAGGACCATACATCGACTTTCGTCTGGACATCAAGATTCAGGCGATGAACAGCGCAGCTCGTAAGTCGGTAATAAAGACATGGTCAAGACGCTCAATGATCTCTCCGGATTTTATTGGACATACATTCGCAGTTCACAACGGTAACAAGTTTATACCGGTTTATGTAACTGAAAACATGGTAGGACACAAATTAGGAGAGTTTTCGCCAACGCGCAACTTCCGTGGTCACACCGCCAAAAAAGATAAAGGTAGAAAATAATTAGTCGACGATAGCTGGGTTTCGTCAATCGGAACCAGCCTATATCTGAAAGAACATGGAAGCAAGAGCTATATTAAGAAATGTGCCTACTTCTCCTCGTAAGATGAGATTAGTAGCCGACATGATTCGCGGACAAAAGGTCAGCAAAGCGTTGGCGCTGTTAAAGTTTCAACCAAGAGCGTCTTCACCAATTTTGCACAAAGTTTTACTTTCTGCAGTTGCCAACTGGCAACAATTGAACGAAGATGCAAAGCTGGAAGACGCTGATCTTTATGTTAAAACCGTATTTATTGACGGTGGACGTATGTTGAAGCGTTTGCGCCCTGCACCGCAAGGAAGAGCACACAGAATCCGTAAGCGTTCAAACCACATTACACTTGTGGTGGATGACAAAGCGGAAGTTGCCGCAAGCGTGGAAAACAAAGTAATCACCGAATCATAAGTAAACGATCTATTTCGAATGGGACAAAAGGTTAATCCTATAGGTCTGAGACTAGGAATTGTTAGAGGCTGGGACTCTAGCTGGTATGGAGGAAAAGATTTTTCTGACAAACTTGTTGAAGACGAAAAAATTCGTAACTATATAAAAGCACGTATCCCAAAAGGATCAATCTCTAAAGTAGTTATCGAGCGTACACTGAAACGCATCACGCTTACAATTCACACGGCACGTCCGGGTATCGTAATTGGTAAAGGTGGTAGTGAAGTTGACAAGATCAAAGAAGAGCTTAAAAAAATCACAGGAAAAGACGTTCAGATTAACATCTACGAAATCAAACGTCCTGAGATTGATGCAAAATTAGTTGGAGAAGCAATCGCACAACAACTACAGGCTCGTATCTCTTACCGTCGTGCCATGAAGCAATCAATCGCTTCGGCTATGCGTGTAGGAACTCAAGGTATCAAAATTCGTCTTGCGGGACGTTTGGGTGGAGCTGAAATGGCTCGTACTGAAGAGTACAAAGAAGGACGTATTCCACTACATACATTGAGAGCGGATATCGACTATGCAATCTCAGAAGCACAAACGATCTATGGTAAAATAGGTATCAAAGTTTGGATCTTCAAAGGCGAATTGTACGGAAAGCGTGATTTGACTCCAAGTGCTGCCACAGCTGCTGCTGACAGAAACGACAGAGGAACAGGATCAGGCGGCGGAAGCGACCGTAACAAAGACAGAAGAGGTGGTCGTGGCGGAAACGAAGGTAGCCGTGGCGGAAACGAAGGCGGCGGAAGCGAAGCGGATCGTCGTAAGAGAAGTAGAAATAAGAAGAAGTAATCAGACATTTTCCGATTTTGTTAAATCGGTTCAAATAGATTAGAATCATGTTACAGCCGAAAAGAACAAAATTTCGCAAGCAACAAAAAAACAAAGGTTCGGAAAAGGGACTAGCCACACGTGGCGCTGAAATCGCTTTCGGATCTTTCGCAATCAAGTCGCTTGAGCCAGGCTGGCTAACAGCACGTCAGATAGAAGCAGCGCGTATTTCAGTTACCCGCGCTATGAAACGTGAAGGCCAGGTGTGGATTCGTGTGTTCCCTGACAAACCTATTACAAAGAAACCTGCAGAGGTTCGTATGGGTAAAGGAAAAGGAGCTCCTGAGTATTGGGTTGCACCAATCA
Organism: Dyadobacter sp. LHD-138; assembly: GCF_030929615.1. Classification (GTDB taxonomy): domain Bacteria; phylum Bacteroidota; class Bacteroidia; order Cytophagales; family Spirosomataceae; genus Dyadobacter. Next base: position 68,476 of record NZ_JAVFVU010000010.1, read on the forward strand.
AGCCGGGAACAATCATCTTCGAAGCAACCGGTGTTCCACTGGAAACAGCTAGCGAAGCATTGCGTCTGGCTGCACAAAAGCTGCCAGTAAAAACAAAGTTCGTGGTACGTCGGGATTATCAAGAATAGACCAACCCCGAACGTATCTAAGAACGCTAATTATTAAAAGCAATGACTAGTAAAGAAATAAAGGACCTGTCGCAGGATCAGCTGAAAGAACAGATCGCACAAGAAAGAGAGCGCTTACTACGATTGAAATTCGCGCACGCTATTTCACCGATCGAAAACCCTTTGCGTATTCGCGCCTCGCGTAAGGAAATTGCAAAACTATTGACCGAACTGTCGGCTAAATCTAACCAACAGTAAATCAGTTTAAGAAATTATGGAGGCAACAGAAAGAAATTTACGGAAAGAAAGAGTCGGTAAAGTAGTGAGCAACAAAATGGAGAAATCCTGTGTGATCACTGTTGAGCGTAAAGTTAAGCACGAGAAATATGGTAAGTTTATGACTAAAACTACCAAATTGATGGTGCACGACGAGAATAACCAGGTTGGTATCGGTGATACGATCAAAGTTATGGAAACACGTCCGCTTAGTAAGAATAAGCGTTGGAGATTAATTGAAATCCTTGAAAAAGCTAAGTAACAAATGGTACAGCAAGAATCAAGACTGTCGGTAGCAGACAACAGTGGAGCGAAGGAAGTACTCGTAATACGTGTACTTGGCGGAACTGGCAAACGCTATGCTTCAGTAGGCGATAAGATCGTCGTAACAGTAAAATCTGCTCTTTCTTCGAGCAGCATGAAAAAAGGAACGGTTTCAAAAGCCGTGGTTGTACGGACTAAAAAGGAAGTACGCCGCAAGGATGGTACATACATTCGCTTTGAAGATAATGCAGCCGTTTTACTTAACAACAACGACGAACCACGTGGCTCACGTATCTTCGGTCCAGTAGCGCGAGAATTGCGTGAAAAACAATTTATGAAGATTGTTTCCCTGGCACCGGAAGTGTTGTAAGAAATAAAGACAAAAGTATTTCTTTAGAACCGATAAGAGAATACCTCAAATGGAAAGCAAAAATAAAAACCTACCCGCTAAGTTGCACATACGCAAAGGAGATACTGTTAAGGTAATTTCTGGTAATGCGAAAGGTGAAACAGGGGTTATTAAAAGTGTGCTTATTGAGAAATCAAGAGCAACTGTGGAAGGTGTTAATTTGATTACGAAACACGTAAAACCAAATGCACAGAACCCACAGGGAAGCATCGAAAAACGTGAAGGCGCTATTCATATCAGCAACCTGATGGTTATCGATCCTAAGACTGGCGAAGCGACCCGTACAGGCCGTAAAGCAAACGATAAAGGAAAGTTACAGCGGTTCTCTAAAAAATCAGGAGACTTTATTTAAGTCTTCTGGTTTCAGGACCATCTGTTAGTTTTATATACGAAGCGCGTGGGTCGGTAATCCACATAATTAACTCAGAAAAATGGCACAGCCAAGATTAAAAGAAAAGTACGTTGGTGAAGTAGTTTCCCAACTGAAAGAAAAGTTCGAGTACAAGTCAGTAATGCAAGTACCTCGCTTGACAAAAATTGTGATCAACAAAGGTATCGGCGCAGCCGTATCTGACAAGAAATTGGTTGATACAGGCGTTGAAGAGCTTGGATTGATTACAGGACAGAAAGCAATTGCTACCATTTCTAAAAAGGCGGTTTCCAACTTTAAGTTGCGTGAAAACATGCCGATTGGTGCAAAAGTTACACTACGCGGAGATCGTATGTACGAATTCCTTGACCGTTTGACTTCTATCGCGATGCCTCGTGTACGTGATTTTAAAGGAATCAGCGACAAAGGTTTCGACGGTCGTGGAAATTATACTTTTGGTGTGAAGGAACAAATCATCTTCCCTGAAATCTCTATCGAAAAGGTAAACAAGATTACAGGTATGGATATCACATTTGTTACCTCAACAAATTCTGACGAAGAAAGTTATGAATTGTTGAAAGCACTGGGTATGCCTTTCACAAATGCGAACAATAAAGGATAATTCTTAAGATTAAGATATTTACCGACAATGGCAAAAGAATCAGTAAAAGCACGGGAAAGAAAAAGACAAGCATTGGTAGCGCGTTACGCTGAAAAGCGCAAAACGTTAAAAGCTGCTGAGGATTGGGTTGGCCTAGATAAATTACCCCGTAACTCATCGCCTGTACGTCTGCACAATCGTTGCAAAATCACAGGAAGACCTCGTGGATATATGCGCAAATTCGGAATCTCAAGAGTTCTGTTCCGGGAAATGGCCTCAGATGGTAAAATTCCGGGTGTTACAAAATCAAGTTGGTAGGAATACTTTCAATTCTGATTTCAATTACTTAACTTTGCACTCCCGTTTTAAGGGAGTGTTTAAACTAGGCATAAAAAATGTTAACGGATCCCATAGCAGATTATCTGACGAGACTCAGAAACGCCATCAAAGCGAAGCACAGGGTTGTTGAGATACCTGCATCCAACATAAAAAAAGAAATAACGAAGGTACTTTTTGATAAAGGGTATATCCAGAGTTATAAATTTGACGAAGTCGGCCCACAGGGTGTGATCAAGATAGCCTTGAAATACAACCCTGTTACGAAACAAAATGCAATTGTAAAATTGCAGCGCGTTAGTAAGCCTGGGTTACGCAAGTACTCCGGGACATCTACACTCCCTCGCGTTTTGGGTGGTCTTGGAACTGTAATTATCTCTACATCGAAAGGTGTTATGACAGATAAGGAAGCCAAAACACTGAATGTAGGTGGAGAGGTGTTATGTTTCGTGTACTAATATTTTAAAGTTATTCAGGAAATGTCACGAATAGGAAATAAATTAATCACTATACCAGCAGGAGTAACGGTCTCAGTATCGGACGACAACCTGGTATCAGTTAAAGGTCCAAAAGGAACACTTACGCAAGCTGTTGACTCCGATATCGCAATTGAGATCGAAGGAAGCGAGCTGAAAGTAGTGCGCCCTAGCGAACAAAAACGCCACAAGGCTTTGCACGGATTGTACCGCTCCCTAATTAACAACATGGTAATTGGTGTTGAGACAGGTTACAAGAAGGAAATGGAAATCATCGGTGTTGGTTATAAAGCCAGTGCCGTTGGTAATGTTTTGGAATTGCAATTGGGTTATTCGCATAATATCTTTATGTCGATCCCTGGCGAGTTGAAACTTACAACCACTTCCGAAAAGGGTCAGAATCCAAAAGTAATTTTGGAAGGAATTGACAAGGAATTGATAGGTTCTGTTGCTGCTAAAATTAAGTCTCTACGTAAAGTAGAACCTTATAAAGGTAAGGGTATTCGTTTTGTGGGTGAGATCGTTCGCCGCAAAGCTGGTAAGTCTGCTAAGAAATAGTGCGTAGCCACAGGATGATTTTGTTAACTAAGTTTAGATAAGATTTAAAATGGCTACCTCAAAAGTAGATAGAAGACAACGCCTTAAATATCACATTCGTAAGAAAGTGAAAGGTAGTGCTGAACGTCCCCGTCTTTCGGTTTTCCGTTCAAACACTAGCATCTATGCTCAAATCATTGATGATATTCAAGGAGTAACCCTGGTAAGTGCTTCGACACTTGACCTTGGTGATAGAAAAGAAAATTCTAACGTAGAGGCAGCTCTGCTTGTTGGAAAGAAGATTGCCGAAAAGGCGCAGGCGGCAGGTATTCTAGCGGTAGTATTTGACCGTAACGGATATTTGTACCATGGTAAAGTTAAAGCATTGGCCGAAGGAGCTCGCGAGGGTGGCCTGAAATTCTAAGAATAAGCAAAGACTATGTCTACAAATACAAAACCTTCAAAGGTTAACGAATCGGATCTGAAAGAACGCGTAGTAGCGATCAATCGGGTTGCAAAAGTAGTAAAAGGCGGTCGTCGTTTTAGTTTCTCTGCCATCGTGGTTGTGGGTGACGGAAAAGGTGTGGTAGGTCATGGACTAGGTAAGGCAAATGAAGTAACAGATGCTATCGCCAAAGGAATTGATGATGCTAAGAAGAATTTGATTCAGATTCCAATGTTGAAAAACACTGTTCCTCATGCGATGGAAGGTAAATTCAGCGGCGGGTTTGTTTTGATCAAACCAGCAGCTCCTGGTACAGGAGTACTTGCAGGTGGTCCTATGCGTGCCGTTCTTGAAAGTGCTGGTATCAAAGACGTCCTTGCGAAGTCAAAAGGTTCTTCGAACCCGCACAACGTTATTAAAGCGACAATTGACGCTCTTCTGAAAATGAGAGCTCCTCATCAGGTTGCTTTCCAACGTGGAGTTAAATTGGACAAAGTATTCAACGGATAATCCTTTAGGGGATTATCCTTTATCTGAGAGTAATTATGTCAAGAGTACGTATTACACAAATTAAAAGTGTTATCGATCGTCCGGAAAGACAAAAGTTAACGATCCAGGCTTTAGGCTTGGGTAAGATTAACCGTTCGGTTGAGCAGGAAAATACCGACGCCATTGCGGGTATGATCCGTAAGGTAAGTCACTTAGTTTTAGTTGAAGAAATCTAATAAATACTAAAAGTATGAATCTTAGTTCATTAAAACCGGCAGCTGGATCCGTTAAAGTCGGAAAACGTGTCGGACGTGGTCAGGGATCCGGTTTAGGCGGAACTTCTGCACGTGGACATAAAGGAGCCCAGTCTCGTTCTGGTTATAGCCGTAAGGTAGGTTTTGAAGGTGGTCAGATGCCCCTTCAACGTCGTTTGCCTAAATTCGGTTTTAACAACATTAACAGAGTGGAGTACAAAGCATTGAATCTTGATGCGATACAGGCTCTTGTTGAAAAAACGAATGCTACTGTTATTACACTTGAGCTGATCCGTGAAAACGGACTTTGCGCGAAAAAAGACCTTGTTAAGATCCTTAACCGCGGCGAAATTAAAGCTGCTGTTGAAGTTCAGGCGAATGGTTTTTCTTCCTCTGCAATTGAGGCAATTGAGAAAGCAGGTGGTAAAGCCGTTAAATTGTAACCTTGTTGGTTCAGTTCTAAACCGTGTATGTTTGATTATCGAAACAGATAATGTAAGCCCCATAACATGAAACGATTTTTTGAGACGATAAAACATATATTTTCGATTGAGGAGTTGAGAACTAGAATTCTCAACACTCTTTTGTTTATAACAATATTCCGTTTAGGGTCTTATGTAGCTTTGCCTGGTGTAGAACCGGATCAGATGAATTTTTCATCACAGGGTTTATTAGGTCTTCTTGATACCTTCTTAGGTGGAGCTTTTAGTAAAGCCTCCATCTTTGCTTTGGGTATCATGCCTTACATTTCTGCTTCCATTGCGATTCAACTTCTGACTATGGCCTTGCCGTATTTCCAGAAGATGCAAAAAGAAGGAGAATCCGGGCGCAAGAAGTTAAATCAGATTACTAGGGTCCTTACGATTGTTGTTACATTAGTTCAGGGAACAGCTTATTTGAATACCACTGTTCCTGACGAAGCTTTATTGGTTTCACGGAGCTTGTTTTCTATATCGTCTGTATTTGTTCTGGCAGCCGGAACCATGTTCTGCATGTGGTTGGGAGAGCGTATTACGGATAAAGGTGTAGGGAACGGTATCTCGATGTTGATTATGATTGGTATTGTTTCCCGTTTCCCGGGTGCGATACTTAAAGAATTTTCTTCAAGAGGAAGTGGGGGAATCTTGCTTTTCGTTTTAGAAATTGTAGCCTTGTATTTTGTAATTATGGGCGCTGTTATGTTGACACAGGCAGTACGTCGTATTCCGATACAGTATGCAAAACAGGTAGTTGGTAACCGCGTTATGGGTGGCCAGCGTCAATACCTGCCGTTGAAACTGAACGCAGCGGGTGTAATGCCGATCATTTTCGCTCAGGCGTTGATGTTCATACCTTCGCTGGGTGCGTCGTATTTTGCAGAAAAGAGTGACTTTGCGAGCAATGTTGCTACCATTTTTGCAAACTATACGACCTGGCAATATAATTTGTTGTTTGCTTTCCTTATCATCGTTTTCACATTCTTCTACACTGCAATCTCGGTTAACCCGCAGCAAATTGCAGATGATATGAAAAGAGGAGGCGGTTTTATCCCGGGTGTTAAACCTGGTCAGCAAACTTCGGAATATATCAGTTCTGTCTTAGACCGTATTACTTTCCCGGGCGCAATTATGCTTGCCATTGTTGCTACGCTGCCAGCGTTTGCAAGTCTTGCAGGTGTATCGACCGACTTTGCTCACTTCTTCGGAGGAACATCGTTACTGATTATGGTCGGTGTTGTTCTGGATACATTGCAGCAAGTTGAAAGTTACCTTTTGATGCGCAGATATGAAGGTCTTATGAAATCGGGACGTGTAAAAGGTAGGACTGAAAGTGTTGCTATCTGATTTGTAAATGATCTATTTGAAAACAGAGGAGGAAATAAACCTCATCAAGCAAAGTGCCCAGGTTTTGGGTAAGGCACATGCCGAAGTTGCCCAATGGGTAAAACCAGGTATCACCACCAAAAAGCTTGACATCATTGCTGAGGATTATATCAGAAGCTACGGAGGTATCCCCTCGTTTAAAGGCTTTAATAATTTCCCTGCTTCTCTTTGCATGTCTGTAAATGAAGTTGTAGTACACGGAATTCCCGGCAACTACGAACTGAAAGACGGAGACATTGTTTCAATTGATTGTGGTGTTAAGCTAAACGGATTTCACAGCGACAGTGCTTACACTTACCCTGTGGGTGAAGTATCAAAGGAAGTAATGGATCTTTTAACTGCTACCAAGAAGTCTCTTTATAAAGGCATCGAGCAGGCGGTTGACGGATTTAGAATAGGTGATATCGGTTACGCGGTACAGCATTATTGTGAAGAAAGAGGTTACACCGTGGTGCGGGAACTTGTAGGTCATGGGGTTGGAAGAGAACTACATGAAAGCCCTGAGGTTCCTAATTACGGAAAACGAGGTAAAGGTTTGCGGTTGAAAGAAGGGATGGTTTTGGCTATTGAACCGATGATTAACTTAGGCACTAAGTCTGTCATGCAGGAAAAAGATGGTTGGACGATCAGGACAACAGACCGCAAGTATTCAGCTCACTTTGAACACACTGTTGTGGTACGTAAAGGAAAAGCCGAAATTCTTACTACTTTTGATTATATAGAACAAGTCACGGCGAATACCAGCCTAATGGTTGAAGTAAAGTAATAAAAGCTACGAATGGCAAAACAAGCATCAATTGAACAAGACGGAGTAATTTTAGAAGCGCTCTCTAATGCAATGTTTCGTGTAGTATTGGAAAATAAGCACGAGGTTATCGCACACATTTCAGGTAAAATGAGGATGCACTATATTAAAATTTTACCTGGAGACCGTGTAAAGCTTGAAATGTCTCCATACGACTTATCGAAAGCTAGAATTGTATATCGATACAAATAAGCTAAGAGTTTGAATAGATTGGTTTAGGAAATAACTAATAAGTAAGATGAAAGTTAAAGCATCAGTTAAAAAACGCAGTGTAGACTGCAAAGTCATACGCCGGAAGGGTAAGGTTTATGTAATTAATAAGAAGAACCCACGGTATAAACAAAGACAAGGTTAATAAATTATGGCACGTATTTCAGGAGTTGATATCCCCGACCGTAAAAGAGGCGAAATTGCCTTAACTTACATTTTTGGAATTGGTCGCAGTACTGCGAAGAAAATTCTGGGCAAAGCAGGTGTGGATCTGGATAAAAAGGTACTTGACTGGACAGATGAAGAGTCAGGGGCTATTCGTTCTGTGATTGCAGGCGAATATAAAGTTGAGGGAGCACTAAAGTCGGAGGTTCAATTGAGTATCAAACGCTTAATGGATATTGCTTGTTACCGTGGCCTTCGTCATCGTAAAGGATTGCCATTGCGCGGACAGAGAACCAAGAATAACTCTCGTACTCGTAAGGGTAAACGCAAGACAATCGCGAACAAGAAAAAGGCTACTAAATAAACAATGAGTGTGGTGTAACAGCCACATCTTATTCCATAAGCAATGGCACAAAATAAAAGAAAAGACAAGGCAAAAAAGAGAGTGGTTGTAGTAGAGTCGGTGGGTCAGGTACACATCAGAGCTTCTTTCAACAACATCATCATCTCGATTACTAACAGCAATGGACAGGTGATCTCATGGGCTTCGGCTGGTAAAATGGGATTCCGTGGTTCTAAGAAAAACACGCCTTACGCAGCTCAGACTGCGGCACAAAACTGTGCTCAGGTAGCGTTTGACCTTGGAATGCGTAAAGCTGAAATTTTTGTTAAAGGACCTGGTTCAGGTCGTGAGTCGGCAATTCGTACGATTCAAAATGCAGGAATTGAAGTAACCACAATCCGTGATATTACTCCACTTCCGCACAACGGATGTCGTCCTCCGAAAAGAAGAAGAGTTTAGTTTATTTTTTATATCAATGATTCCTTCATTCGTAATTTGGACACTGGGGTTACAGAATGGTTATCATTAACTTTACAAACAATTAGTATCAAATGGCTCGTTACACAGGTCCCAAATCCAAGATTGCAAGACGCTACGGAGAACCTATCTTAGGCCCAAGTAAGGCACTTGCAAAGAAGAATTACCCTCCCGGAGTACACGGAAAGGGTCGTCGTTCCAAAAAATCGGAATACGCTTTACAATTGATGGAAAAGCAAAAGGTTAAGTTTATCTACGGTATTCTTGAAAGACAGTTTCGTAATTTATTCGAAAAAGCGTCTGTAAAAGAAGGTCTTACCGGTGAAAACTTACTTCGTTTCTGCGAAGCCCGTCTTGATAACACTGTTTATCGTTTAGGTATTGCTCCTACAAGACGTGCAGCGCGTCAGTTGGTTTCTCACAAACACATCCTTGTTGACGGAGAACTGGTTAATATTCCTTCGTATTCTTTGCGTCCTGGACAAGTAGTTACAGTACGTGAAAAATCTAAATCTCTTGAAGCTGTTACGGATAGCTTGGCTGGCCACAGTTCTAAAGGTTTTAACTGGTTGGAATGGAATGGACAGGAGCTTTCAGGTAAGTTTGTAACTTTCCCTGACCGCGAACAAATTCCAGAAAATATCAACGAGCAACTTATCGTTGAGTTGTACTCGAAATAATAATAATCTTCAAAATTTATGAGCACGCTTCATCTATGGAGCGTGCTTGTAGCCGAAAAACGGCAATATTTGCGATCGCAAAGGTAACGGTAGCGTGATCAACTATCATTTACTACTATAAAAGGAGCAAGGACTATGTCAATATTAGCTTTCCAAATGCCTGATAAGGTCGTCATGGAAAAAGCAGACGACTTTCACGGGTTGTTTGAGTTTAAGCCTTTAGAGAAAGGGTATGGCGTAACAATCGGTAATGCGTTACGCAGGATTCTACTTTCATCTTTGGAAGGCTATGCCATCACGAGCGTGAAGTTCCCTGGGGTGCTTCATGAATTTTCGTCCATTGAAGGTATTGTTGAGGATGTAACAGAAATCATCCTGAATCTTAAAATGGTTCGATTTAAAAAAGTATCGGATTTAAACGAAAGCAGAATTGTTGTTAACCTTAAAAATGTTTCGGTGATTACTGCCGGTGACATCAGCAAGTTTACCAGCGCTTTCGAAGTTTTAAATCCTGATCAAGTAATTTGTCATATTGACGACAACAAGGAGTTCGAAATGGAACTTTTGTTGGATAAAGGAAGAGGATACGTTCCTGCGGATGAGCCAAGAGCAAATGAATTGCCTTTCGGATACATCGCAATGGACTCGATCTACACGCCGATCAAAAATGTGAAATACAGCGTTGAAAATACGCGTGTTGAACAACGTACCGATTACGAACGCCTTTTGATAGATATTCAGACTGACGGGTCAATCCACCCTGAAGACGCACTGAAAGGAGCTGCGAATATCTTGATTCAACACTTTATGCTATTCTCTGATCAAACAATGACGTTTGAGAAACAGAAAGCTGAAGAAGATAATCAGGTTGATGAGGAAATGTTGCGTATGAGGAAATTGCTTAAAACTTCATTGTCTGAATTGGATCTTTCAGTTCGTGCATACAACTGTTTGAAATCAGCTGACGTGAAATCTTTGGGTGATCTAGTAAGACTTGAGATTTCGGACATGATGAAGTTCCGTAACTTCGGTAAAAAATCTCTAACAGAGTTGGAGCAACTTGTTGCTGACAAACAACTCGTATTTGGAATGGATGTTGCCAAATATCGTTTGGACGAAGAATAAAATAAATTCCATAATAAGTCTGTATTCTGTAGCGCGTAGCAGTGCGCAGCTCGAAGCAACTAAACAAAAACAAAATGAGACACGGAAGAAAAGTAAATCACCTGGGAAGAACGCATTCACACAGAAAAGCAATGCTTTCGAATATGGCTTCCTCGTTGATTCTTCACAAAAGAATTGAAACAACGCTTGCAAAAGCGAAAGAACTTAAAAAGTTTGTTGAGCCTTTGTTGACTCGTGCCAAAGAAGATACTACACACAATCGTCGTATTGCTTTTGGTTACCTGAACGACAAAGAATCAGTAAAAGAACTTTTTGGAACTGTTTCAGACAAAATCGCTAATCGTCCAGGTGGTTATACACGTATCATCAAATTGGGAAACCGTTTGGGTGATGCTGCTGAGGTAGCTTTAATGGAACTTGTAGATTTCAACGACGCATTACTTCTTGCTAACGCAGATAAGCCTGTGAAAACACGTCGTAGCCGTCGTGGTGGTAAAAAGGAAGGATCGGAAGAAACTGTTAAGCCTGTAGCAGCTGCTGCAAGCAAAGAGGCTCCGGTTGCTGAAGGTGATGATCTTGCTAAAGTTGAAGGTATCGGCCCGAAAATTGCTGATGTGCTTAACGCAGCCGGAATCACAACTTTCGCTCTTTTGGCATCTTCTACGGCAGAAGCTATCCGCGAAATCCTTGATAACGCTGGTAACCAATATGCAATTCATAACCCGGAAACATGGCCTGCACAAGCACAACTTGCTGCTGACGGTAAATGGGATGAATTAAAGACTTTGCAAGATGAATTAATCGGAGGTCGCGACAGTGAATAAGATTACGTTCATATTGTATTAAGTTTATTGAAAAAGGGTTGAACGTTTTCGTTTAACCCTTTTTTATGACTGAAATTATATAATTTTGCAGTGCGAAATTATTAAACATAAAAGATGCCTATTTCTCACCCTTAAATTTGAACTGGTTTAACTGTGAGAATGTTACAAATAGCAAATCGATTTAACCATATATGAATCAAAAAAAAGAGGCTTTATTACTGTTGGAAGACGGAACAGCATATAGAGGGTTAGCTTTGGGGATAGACGGCACAACCGGTGGCGAGATCTGCTTTAACACCGGAATGACGGGGTATCAGGAAATTTATACTGACCCTTCCTATTTTGGACAAATCATAGTGAACACCAATTCCCACATTGGAAATTACGGTGTTCAGCTGGAAGACGAGGAAGAATCGAGTTCGGTTAAGATCAGAGGGATGGTGTGTAACACTTTCTCGACAATTTACTCACGCGACACGGCGGATTTCTCTTTGCAGGAGTATTTCGAAAGAGCGAAGATCGTTGGGGTAAGCAATGTGGATACAAGACACATTGTGCGCCACGTACGTGAAAAGGGCGTAATGAATGCCATCATATCATCTCAGATTCTGGATGAAAAAGAGTTGATGGACGAGTTGCATAAAATACCTTCCATGGACGGTCTGGAATTATCTTCTCAGGTAACGACGGAAAATCCATACTTTATAGGTGCTGAAACCGAAAGTAAGTGGAGAATTGCGGTCATGGATTACGGGATCAAGAAGAGCATTTTGAATAACCTTACGCAACGCGGATGTTATTGCAAGGTGTTCCCTGCTAAAACTTCTTTCAAAGAAGTGATGGACTGGAACCCGGATGGATTCTTTATCTCAAACGGTCCTGGAGACCCGTCGGCGATGGCTTATGCTGTGGAAACAGTAAGCGAAATGGTGAAAACAGGTAAGCCGTTGTTCGGTATCTGTCTGGGGCACCAGTTGCTGGCTTTGTCAAGCGGCATCAACACCTACAAAATGCACCACGGACACCGCGGTTTGAACCACCCGGTTAAAAACCTGATCACAGGTATGTGCGAGGTGACTTCACAAAATCACGGTTTCGCAGTGAATCCGGATGAAATTGAGAACCATCCTGATGTGGAAATTACCCATGTGAACCTGAATGACAAAACGATTGAAGGAATTCGTCGTAAGGATTATCCTGCTTTCTCGGTACAATATCACCCGGAAGCGTCACCTGGTCCGCACGATTCACGGTATCTGTTCGATGATTTTACGAAGCTGTTAGCGGAAGTATAAACCGGATATATAGACAACAAAAAATCCCTCAGAATTTAATTTCTGAGGGATTTTTTGTTTCAGGCGTTTTAAAGATGCTGCTCGATCAGTTTCCTGAATTCGGCTTCTTCCATCAGGCCATTTTTGCGCAGTATCAGCTTGCCATTTTTGTAGAAAAGAAACGCGGGGATTTCATCAATGCCAAGCTCCTTTGCAAGGGCTTTATTCTGATCGTAATGGATCGTTTCAATTTTCGCTTTGGACTTATACTCTTCGGCCAGTTTATGCACGGTTGGCAGCATTTTGATACATGGTGCGCACCAGGGCGCGTAAAAGTCAACCATCACCAATTGCTCCGAACTGATCAGTTTCTTAAAAACTGCGCTGCTCATTCCTTTATTGGCGGCGGAGGCGTCCTTCGGCGCATCGATCAATTTGCCGGTGGATGTCCATTTTAAATAACCACCCTGCATGTCATAAACGTTGGTAAAACCTTTCTCATGCAAAACTTTGGCCGCTGCCGCACTTCTGCCGCCCGCAAGGCAGTAAACAAAAACTGGTTTATTTTTATCCAGTTTTTCTACCTGTTCTTGGAACGCGGCATTTTTGTAATCGATATTTTCGGCTTTTTCCAAATGTCCCTGTTTATATTCTTCCGGCGTTCTTACATCTAATAATTGCGCTTGTTTGGTTGCATTCAGCTTGTTTTGGAAGTCATTGGTGGATAACTGAGTCTGAGCCAGCCCCGCAGAAGCGGTTAGCAATATGCTTAGAAATGATATGAGAATACTTTTCATGTTTTTAAATTTAATTCTATGATAATGTAAATTTACTTTAAAATAGATTGTCGACTCACGTATGACATTTTTTTTGTGTTATTTTGTACCGTTAATATATCCATTTCAAATCAAACCCAAAGCTGCAAATGAGTACGATTCAGTCAGTACATGCAAGACAAATTCTGGATTCAAGAGGAAACCCTACAGTAGAAGTAGATATTCGTACCGAAAATGGTTATTTAGGACGCGCTGCGGTGCCTTCTGGTGCATCAACCGGTAAGCACGAAGCCGTTGAGCTTCGCGATGACGACAAAAATGTATATGTTGGAAAAGGAGTTTTGAAAGCTGTTGAAAATGTAAATGAGATCATTTTCCCTGAATTGATCGGCGCTTCTGTTTTCGAACAAAACCTGATTGATAAAATAATGCTTGAATTGGATGGTACGCCAAACAAAAGCAAGCTTGGCGCTAACGCGATCCTTGGTGTTTCTTTAGCGCTTGCTAAAGCGGCTGCGCAGGAAGCCGGTCTTCCATTGTATCGTTACATCGGCGGTGTGAATGCAAACACACTTCCTGTTCCAATGATGAACATTCTGAACGGTGGTAGCCATGCAGATAATTCAATCGATTTCCAGGAGTTTATGATCCTTCCTGCGAAGGCGGATACTTTCTCTGAGTCGCTTCGTATGGGTGTTGAAGTATTCCATACTTTGAAAACCGTATTGAAAAGCAAAGGATACTCTACGAATGTTGGTGACGAAGGTGGATTTGCACCAAACATTAAATCAAACGAAGAAGCGATTGAAATCGTTATTCAGGCGATTGAAAAAGCAGGTTACAAACCAGGTGAAGATATCTTCATTGCGATGGATGCAGCTGTTTCTGAATTCTACGAAGATGGTTTCTATCACTTCAAAAAATCAGACGGACGTAAATTGACTTCTCCTGAAATGGCTGACTACTGGACTCAGTGGGTTGCTAAATACCCTATTATCTCTATCGAAGACGGTATGGACGAAGATGACTGGGCAGGTTGGAAAACACTTACGGAATCAGTTGGTAAAAAATGTCAATTGGTAGGTGACGATTTATTCGTTACAAACGTAACACGTTTGCAGCAGGGAATCGAGTCTCAGATCGCTAACGCTGTTTTGGTTAAAGTAAACCAAATCGGTTCATTGACTGAAACAATCGATACCGTTAATCTTGCTAAGAGAAACAGCTATAAAACCATCATGTCTCACCGTTCTGGCGAAACTGAGGATTCTACCATTGCTGACCTTGCCGTAGCGTTGAACACAGGACAGATCAAAACTGGTTCTGCTTCACGTTCTGACCGTATGGCGAAATACAACCAACTTCTTCGTATCGAAGAAGAATTGGGCGAAAGCGCATACTTCCCAGGATTGAAATTCTAATTTTAGTATAATGAAACCGGAGCTTATGGCTCCGGTTTTCTGTTTTCCCAGCATGACCGATTTAAAGAACAAATCTTACTGGCTTCTGCAATCCATGCGACAATTCTATACGGCAACTTTTGTGGTATGGCTGGTGTGGATTTTGTTTTTGGATAACAATAACCTCAAAGTAGTTTTGTCCAACCGTGTCAAAATGAAAGAGCTTGAAAAACAAAAAAGCATACTCGAAGACAAAATAAAAAAGGTAGTGCGCGAGCGTAACGAAGTTTTTGGAAATCCCAAAATGCTTGAAAAATGGGCTCGTGAAGAATATTATATGCGAAAGCCACATGAGGATGTTTATGTCATTGTGGATGAAAACAATCAACCCATCGAAAGCCGGAAGGAGGAATAGGAAATAAAGCGCCGGTAACAGATCGGACCATTTCCTTATAACAGAGCAAACAGACTCTCCGGCAATCCTGTTCACTCTAAAACTGTTTACTTACCACTGCACTTTGATTAACGTACTCTTTATTTGCTTGGGAAATATTTGCCGTTCCCCGATTGCAGAAGGTGTTTTTAAAGATCTTGTCAAACAAAAAGGGCTTGATCACCTGATTCAATGCGACTCGGCGGGCACGGGAGCTTATCACATTGGAAGTTTGCCCGATAAACGTATGCGAAAAGTGGCTTCGGCAAACGGCCTTACCCTGACGCATCAGGCCAGACAGCTTTCCTTCGAAGATTTTATCAATTTCAATTACATTGTGGCTATGGATGAGTCTAATTTCGAAAATATTCGAAAGGAGAGCTTTCGCGCCCATGGATTTTATTTGCCCGAAGATCAGTTATATTTATACAGGATGTTCGATCCTGAAAGAGGGGACGCGGTTATTGTTCCCGATCCTTATTATGAAGAACTTTCGGCCTTCGACGATGTCTACGGAATTGTGAAACGAAGCGGAACTGCATTTCTGGATTTTTTAATTGAAAAACACAGTCTGGCGTCAAACGGATAACCTTTGTTTACCGCCGGATTTTTGAAATATATACAGTAGCATTTTTAAACAAATACGAAATTGGGAAAAAAAGTAATCCTTATCATCATGGACGGCTGGGGAATTGCCAAAGCCGGAGAAGAAAATCGTTCAGCTATTTTGGCTGCGCGTACGCCATTTTATGACAGTATCTTAACGAAATACCCGCATAGTAAACTGGAAGCAAGCGGTCTTGCGGTAGGTTTGCCAGACGGACAAATGGGTAATTCCGAAGTGGGGCATACCAACCTGGGCGCTGGCCGTGTCGTGTATCAGGATCTTGTAAAAATTAATCTTGCGGTTTCTTCCGGAACTCTGGCCAACGAGCCGGTATTGGCAGATGCCCTTACTTTTGCGAAGGAAAATAATAAGAAGGTACACTTTATCGGTCTTGTATCCGATGGCGGCGTGCATTCGCATATCGATCACGTAAAAGGTTTGTGTAAAATTGCGGCTGATAAAGGTTTGAGCAATGTTTTTGTGCATGCTTTTACGGACGGTCGTGACACGGATCCTAAAAGTGGCCTCGGTTTCCTTACCGAGCTTGAAGAAACAATGGCTGCGTCAACCGGGCAGATTGCCAGCGTAACCGGCCGTTATTATGCAATGGACCGTGATAAGCGCTGGGAGCGTGTAAAACTGGCTTATGACGCCATGGTGCTTGGCGAAGGCAAACATGTTAAGGCAGGTGGTATTTTGGCCGCTGTGGAGGAATCTTACGAAGCAGGTGTGACGGACGAATTTATTCTGCCAATCATTGCGGTAAAAGAAGACGGTTCGCCGGTGGCAGTTATCGAAGAAGATGACGTAGTCGTTTGTTTCAATTTCCGTACAGACCGTGGCCGCGAGATCACCGAAGCACTTACGCAGCAGGATTTCCACGAGCAGAATATGCACAAACTGAATCTGCGTTACATCACGATGACAAACTATGACGATACCTTCACGGGCGTATCGGTCATTTTTGATAAGGATAACCTGAACAATACTTTGGGAGAAGTATTGGAGGCAGCGGGTAAAAAACAAATCCGTATTGCTGAAACGGAAAAATATCCGCACGTTACATTTTTCTTCTCAGGTGGCCGTGAAAAACCATTTGAAGGTGAAAGCCGTTTGTTAAGTCCGTCTCCGAAAGTAGCGACGTATGACCTTCAGCCTGAAATGTCTGCATTCGGACTTCGTGATTTGATTGTGCCTGAACTGATCAAGGAAGAGGTTGATTTCGTGTGTCTGAACTTTGCCAACGCGGATATGGTTGGTCACACAGGTGTTTTTGAAGCGGCGGTAAAGGCTTGTGAAACGGTGGATCAATGTGTACAGGCTGTTGTAACAACCGGTCTGGAACATGGTTATACGTCGATCATCATTGCTGACCACGGTAATTCGGATTACATGGCCAACGACGACGGATCACCTAATACGGCCCATTCGCTCAATTTGGTACCCTGTATTTTGGTTGATAATGATTATCAAAAAACAATCAAAAACGGGAAACTGGCCGATATGGCACCAACAATTCTGGATTTGATGGGTGTTGCCAAACCGGCAGAAATGACTGGCGAAAGCATTCTGTAAACTATACAAGTATAAAAGGTGTTATTTTTGTCAGAGAGTCTGGATCAGGCTCTCTGATTTTTTGTACGGGTCTTTCCCGTGGATTTTCACCATTGTGCTGGCTACTTAAAAAATATGAATACCGGATTTTTAGATCTTACGATTCAACGTTCTTGCAATCAGTTTATTAAATGCCTGTCGATAATAAGTTTCTTATTTTTGACAGGTTGCGATCAGCCAAAAGACAAACCGGCTGACAAAAAAAGTTACTATGACGTTAAAGGATTTATCGAAACGCAGATCGCTTTTTTATCGGAACAAAAACCGACGGTAAGCAAACAAATGGGCGTGGCCGGTAAAAAAGAGGAAAGGTCGACCAAGAATGTTGACTGGAAAAAAGAACTGGAATTATTTGTTCAGTCGGACATCAACAAGCCGGCGTACAGTAAAAGTTATGTCGTGGAAAAACCGGACTCCCTTACGGTGATCTATACATTGAAAGCGACGGAAAATCTGCCTGTCCGCTATTTGAAAATACAACGGGATAAAGTATCGGGAAATCCTGTATCCATTCAGGCGCAGCTTCGGTCGGAGAATAAGTTGTACAGTTCCGAAAAGAATATCGAGATGCATTGTGCCAGCCATTCGAATCAGTGGCGCCTGATGTCTTATTCGATAAAAGGATATCAGAAACTTGCCATGATGGACCAGAAGGATTTTAATATCAATGCACAGGTAAGTTACTAGGCGGATATTATTCCATATTGTCCTATTTTACCCTAATTTGTGTATGCCGTACCCAGAAATTTAAGGGGTTTATGGTAAGTATAAAACTGGTAAAAAAAACATTATTATTATAATTTATTTTATTAAATATGCTTAAAAACGCTGTAATGGCGTTTTTTTTGTTTTGTAGAATTAGGTTTTACGTGGCTGCGAGATTTTTGAAGATGCTCAAAAAGTTGGGGAATGATATTGGTAATAAAGGGTTCAGAGTTTAACTGAAATCTAAATAAATCAAACATTACACAATTAAAATAAACCTATTCTCAATGCAACCAGAACAGAAAAACAAGCAGACAATAGCGTGGGCAATGGTAGTTGTCCTTGGGCTAGCAACGGCCATGTTTGGCTATCTATTCACTACGCAGAAAAGTGAATTGACACAGCAGGAATCATTGGTGGTGGAAAAAGCCAGAGAATTGGCATTAACCAAAACAAAACTTGATTCAATTTCGACAGTACTTGATGCGAAAATTGCAGAGATCGAAAAACTAGGCGGAGATGTTTCGGAACTTACCAAAGTTAAAGAGCAACTTGAAAAGGATAAGCTCGCATTCCGTAGAAGCAACAAGGTTGAAACAAACAAATACCTTGGCAAAATTAAGGAGTACGAAAAGTTCCTTGCTGAAAAAGATGAGGTTATCGCTCAGTTAAGATTAGAAAATGAACATCTGGTAGCATCAAATGATTCACTAAGCACACACGTAGGAACGTTGACAAACGAGCGTCAGAGACTCGTCCAACGCCAGGCTGAACTTACTGATTCCGTTGTAACTTTTACTGCTGCCAACAAAGAACTATCTGCAAAAGTTAGTCAGGCAGCTGCCCTTAAAGCGCAAAACATCAAAGTTTTGACGGTGAATTCAAGAGGCAAAGTGAAGGATAAAGAAGAGTATAAAGCAAAACGTGTTGATAAACTGAAATTGGTTTTCAACCTACCTGAAAACGCACTTACTGCACAGGAATCGAAAGATATCTACGTGAGAGTTTTGGATCCACAGGGAGCCGTGGTAGCAGACGATGCTACTGGTTCAGGAGAATTTGAAGTTGACGGTGCGCCATCGAAATTCACAACACGTGAATCAGTAGCATACCAGAACAACAACCAGAAAGTGGAAATGTTGTATGACAACACATCTCAGTTCCGTCCTGGTAAATACAGCGTTGAACTTTATTCAGAAGGTTATAAAATCGGTGGAACAAACTTCACGATTAAGTAATAACGCTGACAGTGTTTTAGCTTGACAAAAAAATGGAGTCTGACAATTGTCAGACTCCATTTTTGCTTTATAAGTAGTAGTGAAAAATTAGTTTATATTATTGATTTTTATAATAAGCTATTAATCATCCGGTTACTGAGCTAACCGCATATAGCTAATTACCAACAGCTACTTACAATTACTTATTTCGTATTCTGATCTTTGATAATCTGGATAAACCGCTGCAATTCTGCGGCCCTTTCCGGACTCACTTCCGGATAATTCATATCCATTTTTTTTAGCTCCTCGACAATAATTTCACCAACAATCAGGCGGGTATTCTTTTTATCATCGGCAGGAATGACAAACCAGGGTGATTTTTTGGTGGCTGTTTCATTGATCGCATCCTGATAAGCCTGCTGGTATTCATCCCATTTGTCTCTTACCTTAACGTCCTGTTCTTCAAATTTCCAGTTTTTATTCGGGTCTTCGATGCGTTCAATCAATCGTTCGGCCTGTTCCTCCTTTGAAACATTTAGAAAGAATTTGATCACCCGGATGCCGTTGCGGTAGAGGTATTTTTCGAGGTTTTTTATATCCGAATAACGCTGGTCCCAGACCTTATCAAGATCTTCCGTTAACTCGGTGGGCAGTCGCTGCGAACCTGTTAATATTGCCGGATCCACTTTCACGACCAATACTTCTTCGTAATAACTACGGTTAAAAATGGTAATGGTCCCGCGTTGAGGAAGTACGTTATTGGTTCTCCAAAGAAAATCATGACCAAGCTCGGTATCAGTAGGGCGTTTAAACGAATGAATTTTTAAGCCTACCGGATTTACACCCGAGAGCACGTGTTTGATCGTTCCGTCTTTTCCGGCCGCGTCCATAGCCTGGAAAATAATCAGAAGCCCGTAGCGGTTATGCGCGTACATTTTGCTTTGCAGTTCGTCCAGTTGCTGTACAAAATCAGCGAGCATGGATTCGTATTCCTCTTTGTTGTCATAAATATCTTGGAAGCGGGTGCTGGCTTTTTTGATATCAAACTTTTCAGTCCCGTCTACACGGAATGCACCGGATTTGAAATTGGACATATGCCTGGATTTAGCTTATGGAATGAATAGGTAATAAGATTCTCAATTTACGATTTTTACCGTCCAGGCCAAGTTTTTCCTACAAGCTGATCAGATACTGTTTCAATTTTTCAAAAGCTCTGCCTCTGTGACTTAGTTCGCTTTTCTCTTGCATGGTCATTTCGGCAAAAGTGCGGTCGTGGCCTTCCGGAATAAAAACGGGGTTGTAACCGAAGCCATGGCTGCCACGTTTTTCCATTGAAATTTTCCCTTCAATGGCTCCTTCAAACTGACGGTACTCACCATCCAGGACCAAAGTGATCACACAAATAAACCGCGCCGCCAGGTTTTCATGGCCTTTCAGATTTTCCAAAAGCAGATCCATGTTATCATCAGCATCCCGCTGAGGCCCGGCATAATACGCAGAATGTACGCCCGGAGCTCCGTTTAACGTATCAACTTCAAGACCGGAATCATCGGCGAAGCAATTGATGCCATAGTTTTTCCAGATGTATTCGGCTTTTTCGAAAGAGTTTTCCGGTATCGTGTCGTGTGTTTCCGGGATCTCTTCTTCACAGCCAATTTCACGCAATGTAGTCAGGGAAAAAGAATCGCCTAGTAAATCCTGAATCTCTTCCAGTTTATGGGTGTTGTTCGTTGCAAAACAGAGTTTCATCGTTTGAGTTGCTTTATTTTAAAATGCTGTTTAACAAAAAACGGCCACATCAGAAGAAGCAGCCGTTTTTTAATTTTATTACTTATGTATTATTTGGCTGGTGCCGGAGCTGGGTGTGCTGCTGGAGCCGCACCTTTTGTAAAGTCAACCAGTTCAACATCGAACAACAATACAGAGTTACCTGGAATTGCACCTGGAGAACCGTCAACACCGTAAGCCAATCCTGATGGAATGATAAGTGTACGTTTGCCACCTTTTTTCATCAGCATGATACCTTCTTCCCAACCTGGAATAACCATACCCACACCAACCTGGAAGTCGATCGGTTTGCCTGCATTTTTAGAACTGTCAAATACTTTTCCGTCCAAAAGTTTACCCGTGTAGTGTACTTTCACGTTGTCGCCCTGTGTAGGATTTGCGCCCGTTCCAACCACTTCATCCACATAATACAATCCGGAAGCCGTATGTTGCGCTTTGTCTTTCAGGTTATTTTTTGCAAGATAATCCTGGATTGTTTTTTCGTCAACTGACTTTTGTTTTCCGGCAGATTCAGTTTGCTGTTTCTGGAATTCTTCAGAAGTAAGAACGCTCAAAACTTTAACTGTAAAAGTAATTTCTGAACCTTTTTTGATCATTGGAGGCAGTGGCTGCATCATTTTTGCAAATAAGGTATCTGCATTGATGAAGAATTTCGCGCTGTCACCTGATGAAAGCATCGCCAAACCTTCTTCGAAACTTCCTTTGAAAGGAGGCGCCTGAAGAACCAGTTTAACAGGGTTTTTGTCTTTGTAACTATCTTTTAAAACTGAATCAGCGCCATTTTTTAGAACCAGATGAAATGACATGATATCACCAAGTTTCGCTTTGCGAGCGTCATCATCGTGCTCAAAAATCTGGTATTTAAGACCGTTTTCATTAACCTTTGTCTTATACTTGTCGCAGGCTGATGCGAGGATAGTTATGCCTAGTACATAACCTAGTGATTTAAGATTCATTGGATTGTATTAATTAAAAAATATTTATGTGAATGTTATATTTGTATTAGTCAACCTTTAAAAGTTCTTCTTTGTATTTTGGAAGGATGGATAAAAACAGATCAACAGTTTCATTGATCGAAAGCTCCGTTCTTCCTCCTGACGCATTTTTGTGTCCTCCGCCACTAAAATAAGTGCTCGAAACATCACGCACCGAAAACGCGCCAACTGAGCGGAAAGATATTTTTATCTCCCCTTTTCTTTCAATAAACAGGGCGGACATGACCACATTTTCCACCTGCAATCCGTAATTGACAATTCCCTCCGTTTCCCCGGCACTGGAATTGAACCGGATCAGTTCGGTCTCCGTAAGCACCATGTAAGCGGTCCGGTATTCGGGAAGCACCGTTAATTTCTGGGACAATACATAACCCAGGAACTGAAGGCGCGACAGCGGCGAATTGTCATAAATCAGCCTGTGCACTCTGCTGGAATCAAATCCGGTCAGCATCAGATCTGCCACGGCCAGGTGTACGGCCGGTGTTACATTGCCGTGCCTGAAGGAACCCGTATCGGTCATGATGCCCGCATAAAGACATTCGGCCATCGGAATATCAAAGATATCCGTGGAGGGAACGTCTCCTTCCATTTCTTTTATTAACGCATAAACCAGCTGCGCCGTTGCCGCAGCGGCCGTGTCCCAGATCATCCATTTCGCAAAATGTTCAGGTTCCAGATGATGATCAATCATTAATTTAGGAGCCTTGGCATTCTGAACTACTTTTCCGAGATCTTTTAAACGGGACAGTGCAGAGAAATCCAGACAGCAAATTAAGGTCGCTTCTTCGATTTTTCTTTTTGCCTTTCCGCTTTCACCAGTTTTCTCATACACCATCACTTCGCTCACGCCGGGTAGCCAGCAAAGGTTTGCGGCATAGTCGGTTGGACTGATTACGGTGACGGTATGACCTTTTTTGGATAAATAACTTGCCCACCCAAGCGAAGAACCAAGCGCATCCGCGTCTGGATCTCTATGCATCGTGATGATGATTTTTTGAGGAGTAGATAGAAAAGCAACAAGCTCTTCAATGGTTTGATTCACAGTTATTTAATTCAAAAAGAAAACTTGGACCCTGCATTTTGATCACAAAATTAACAAAACTGTTGGGATTTGTTTAATGTTGAGTACTAAAGGCTTATTCTCAACCCAATCTTTTTATGCTTAAATGACGTTCCTGACAGAATTGCTGGCTATGTAAAATGAAAATTGTAGTTTTGCAGCCAAATAAATTATAGCAAACTGTATGTCAACTAATAAGACCTTCACGATGATCAAACCTGACGCCGTATTAGACGGAAACGCAGGTTCTATTATCAAAATGATTGAGGCAGCCGGATTCCGTGTTGTGGCCCTTAAGAAAACACAATTAACTCCTGAGCGTGCGGGAGAGTTTTATGCAGTACATAAAGAAAGACCTTTCTATAACGATTTATGTGCCTACATGTCATCAGGTCCTATTGTCCCGATGATCCTTGAAAAGGAAAATGCAGTAGCAGATTTCCGCACGCTGATCGGGGCGACAAACCCTGCCAATGCGGACGAAGGAACAATTCGTAAATTGTTTGCCAAATCGATCGAAGCAAACGCGATCCACGGTTCTGACTCAGACGAAAACGCTGAAATTGAAGGAAACTTCTTTTTCGCACACACGGAGCAGTTCTAATCTGGAAACTGTTTCTATAAAAAAGGCCTAATGTCAGCGACATTAGGCCTTTTTTATAGAAAATAACTTTACTTAACTTTTACCAGAACCTTGTCAACGACCTGGATGATGCCATTGTTCGCATTGACATTTTTAGTGATTATTCTTCCTTCTGAATTGAGCAGGAGGGTCGTGTCCGTTTTGGACGCCTTTGCAACCTTGATGGTATCGCCTTTTATATAGCCAAGAAAATTGCCTTCTTTAAGATCACCATATTTGATGGTTCCCTTTAAGGTGTGTTTTAACACGAAAGCTCTTGCCGCTGTTGTATCCAACGCATTTACCATGGCACTGGTGATCTTGGAATTTTTAAATGCAGCGTCATCGGGAGCGAATAGGGTAATGTTTTCAGTTCTGAAAGCATCACTCAGCCCATTGGCTACAATAATTTCTTTCAGGATCGAAAACTGGCTGTTCGTCATAATAACGTCCGTAATGGTTTTCGGTTTTACAACGTCCTTGTCATCTTCCTTGCAGGAGGTTATTACGGTGCCTAATAATAGAACCGACAAAAAAATTGCCGTATAACGCCCTATAAAGTTGATTTTTTTCATAGCTTCGAATCGGTTTAATTTTTGTAAAACTAATTGAAATTGTAGTTTGATGAATTTTATAACCAAATTTTTTTAATTCTAAACCCAATATAACATGTTAAAGTTTAAATTTTTAGCCGCGTGCTGTGCGGTCATTTTGTTTACAAGTTCCGCCTTTCTGGTCATTAAAGAGGATGGAACTATAACTAAAAAGAAGCCGGTAAAATTGTTTAACGGTAAAGATTTGACCGGCTGGAAAATCAACGGTACTGAAAAATGGTATGCTGAAAAAGGAGAGTTGATCTGTGAAAGCGGCCCGGACAAGGAGTATGGCTATCTGACTACGGATAAATTTTACAAGAATTTTGATCTTTCTTTAAAGTTTAAGCAGGAAGCAAACGGAAACAGCGGTGTGTTTTTCAGATCGACGGTTGACGGCACAAAAGTTTCTGGCTGGCAGGTAGAAGTGGCGCCGCCAAACCATGACACCGGTGGTGTTTACGAATCTTATGGCCGCGAGTGGCTGGTGAAAATCCCGGACGAAAAGGAAGGTTTCCTGAAAATGGGTGAGTGGAATACGTTAAGAATCCGCGTGGTTGGGCCAAAAGTTCAAACCTGGTTAAACGGTAATGCCATGGTAGATTTTGATGATGCTAAAATTGGCGCAGCAAACGGATCGATTGCATTGCAGATTCACTCGGGCGGAGGCATTAAAGTACGCTGGAAGGACATCGTTCTTGAAGAAATGTAGGACTTTGATTTTTTATTCATTTCCATAGTTGCGAGGTTCATGCGGTGTTAAGGCGCAGTTCGTCGGAATTAGGTAACATACTGGCTTCATGGCTGATAGATTTGTGTCATCAAAAACACAAAATCTGTCAGCCATGAAGCTTTTTTATTATCTGCTCTTTTTCTCAACCACGGTCTCTTACGGACAAACGGTGGTGAAGGGAAAGGTGCTGGATAAAAAGGGGCATGCGATGCCGGGAGCCAATGTATTCCTTAAAGGGACTTATGATGGTACCACCACGGATTCTTCCGGCGTATTTTATTTTAAAACCTTTGAAAAAGATACCGTTACACTGGTTGCCAGCTATGTTGGTTTCGAAATTGCTGAAACAAAACTTTCTTTAAAGGAAAAGGAGATTAGCCATCAATTTCGTCTTGAAGAACTTGCCAACGAATTGAATACGGTTGTCATCACGGCTGGCGCTTTTGACGCTTCTGATGAAAAAAGAATGGCTATGCTCAAACCGCTGGATATCGTTACGACGGCCGGAGCCGCTGCGGATATTACGGGTGCCATCCAGTTTTTACCTGGAGCGCAGCGGGTAGGGGAGCAGGAAGGACTATTTGTCCGCGGAGGCTCAGGACAGGAAACCAAGGTGGTAATCGACGGGATGATTGTTCAAAATCCATTTTTTAGTTCGTTGCCGGACGTGCAGCAGCGGGGCCGTTTCAATCCGTTTATGTTTAAGGGCACATCTTTCAGCACCGGTGGTTATTCGGCGCAGTATGGGCAGGCCTTGTCTTCGGTTTTATTGCTGAATACAACGGATAAGGCCAGTAACAATGGTTTAGGCATAAGTCTCAATCTTGCCAACGCCGGGCTGAATTATGATTATGCTACCAAAAATCAGTCTGTATCGGCCGTGGCCTACTACGGAAATTTGAAACCGCTTTTTACATTGGTCAGGCAGAATGTGGACTGGCTGCACGAACCTGAGTTTAAAGGTTCCTCACTGACCTATCGTCTGAAACCGACCAAGTATGGGGTGCTGAAAGTCTACGGTATGTATTCCGATAGCCGACTGAGCATGAATTCAAAAGATCCGTCGAGCGAATCGGGCAAGATGAAACTCGACCTGAAAAACCGGAATGCTTTTGTAACAAGTACGTATACCGACCAATGGCGCGAGGGGAAATGGCTGTTGAATTCGGGTTTTTCGTATAGCCGTAATAAAGACAATATGACGTTCGACGCCGCCAATTTTGATCGTTTTGATGAAAGAACACAGGCACGTCTGGTATTGACCGGGTTATTGTCGGGCAATAATTCCATCCTTTTTGGCGGCGAGGCGCATATTATAAATTTACAAAATGGCGTAAACGGGAAATTGTATCATCTGCAAGACCGTTACACGACTGTTTTTGCGGAAAGTGAAATTTATGTGACCCGGCTTCTTGCCGGTCGCGTGGGTGTTCGCGGTGAGTATTCTGCACTACTGGGCCGTTTTAACCTAGCACCGAGGTTATCGTTCGCTTATAAAACCGGGAAGTACAGCCAGGTTTCCTTAGCCGCCGGGCAGTTTTATCAGAACCCCGATTACCGTTATTTATACCGCAATAAAAACCTCAATTTTGAAAGAGCCGATCATTTGATCCTGAATTTCCAGATCATCAAGAATCAGCGCACTTTCCGCTTTGAGACTTTTTATAAAAATTATGCACAGCTGGTCCGGGAGTTTACGGGACAGGCTTATGATGCCGATCCTTATCGTTTTCCCTGGGGCACAACCAGCAATGGCGGGCATGGTTATGCAAGAGGTTTCGATTTTTTCTGGCGCGATCAAAAAACGATCAAAAACTTCGATTACTGGGTTACATACAGCTATGTCGATTCCAAAAGGTTATTTCAACAATTTGATCATTCGGCTACCCCGACTTTTATCTCCCATCACAATGCCAGCCTGATTACTAAAAAGTGGTTTGATAAAATCCAGACGAACCTCAGTATGACGTATGCTTTTACGAGTGGCCGCCCCTATTACAATCCGAATAGCAAAGAATTTTTAGCCAACCGTACACCGACCGTGCATAATCTGAGTATTCAGGCAAGTAAGCTTACAAGCATCAAAGGCAACCTGATTATTCTGTACGCCTCCGTTGACAATATTCTCAACATAAAAAATGTATTTACCTATCGTTACACACCCGACGGCAAAACGCGGTACGCGGTGGGGCCGCAGAGTTACCGCAGTTTTTTTGTAGGTACCCAGATTATGTTATCGAAAAAAGCCAAAGTTGATAAAAACGATTTATAACCTATTTGTATCATACGATCCCAATCAAGAAAAATTATGAAAAAGTTATTCATTACATCCGCGCTGCTGCTGGTTTCCATGATCAGCGTTTTTGCACAAAATGAAAAATACGTGCAGGCTATGGAGTCGTCTATTGGCCTTTTAAATAAAGTCGATAAAGCAAAAAATGACCCGGTTGAATTACAGGAAATAGCCAACCGTTTCGAGCGCATTGGCACAGCCGAGGCAAAAGAATGGCTGCCACGTTATTATGCTGCCTATTGTTATACGCTAATGGGTTTGTCGGGAAGTTCGATTGAAGAGAAAGATAAATTTTTGGATAAAGCAGACGGCTTGCTCAAAGAATCGGAGACGCTGGCCGGAAAACCTTCCGATGAAATACTGATTATGAAAGCTTATGCAGCACAGATCCGGCTGGCGGCCGATGCCATGAACCGCTGGCAAAAGTATGGCGCTCTCTTTACTGAAAATATTGACGCCGCCAAAGCGATAAATGGTGATAACCCACGTATTTATTATCTTGAAGGTTCAAGTCTGTTTTTTAAGCCGGAAGAGTATGGCGGTGGTAAAAAAGTGGCGAAGCCTTTGTTGGAAAAATCCGTTGCAAAATTTTCTACTTTCAAACCGCAAAGCACCATTGCTCCGCAGTGGGGCAAAATGGAAGCGGAGTGGATGCTCTCCCAGGCAAATCAGTAAGTCATTAAGTATTTTGGAATAACCCGATGGAAGATAAGAAAAAGCCTTTGCGTATGACCGGCACTTCGCTTGAAGGACGGGATTTTAGTAACATGAATCTGGAAGGTGCTGATTTTAGCTTTTCGAGCCTGGAAGGGATCAATTTTGACGGATCCAATCTTCGGGGAGCGAAAATACGGTTTGCATCCTTGGAAAAAGCGACATTCCGAAACGCGGACCTGACGAATGCAGACATGAGTTTCAGCAGTCTGACCGATACCGATATGACCGGCGCGAAGATCGAAGGGGCTAATTTTAGTTTTTCCTCTCAGGGGAAATCGTTTAACTGGCAGGATCTGAAATTAATAGGACTTATCCAGAGCCAGAGCTGGGTGGGCACATTGGTGGCTGTATTCATCGGGGCACTGATGCTTTACGGGACAAGTGCGATTATCTATTTTACCCTCGAAATTTTATATACATCCAACGCCGTCCGGGTTCAGCTCAATCAATATATCATTGCCCAAAATGTAATTGGCGGTGTGATGACCGTTTTAATCGCGCAGAACATGGCGGTTTGGCTGGATACCACGATTGATCGGGTCATTTTCCGGCATCTTGTCCTGAGTGCAGTGATTGTGTTGTTTTTTCTGGCATTGTTGATGGGGATGTATTTGTCCTTTGGGCAAAATATTATTCAGGCGATGCATGTTCAATATCCGCAGGAAGGGGATCAGAACGATGCCTGGTATTGGTATACCATTGGCCCTGTTGTTGTAGCCAACGTGTTTTATTATCTGGCACGACAGGGACGACAGCTGTCCCGGAAAATTTCGGATCAGGAATATCAGCTTCTCAATCTTGAAAAACTGAAAACCCGTGCGGAGCTGGACGCCCTGCAGGCCAGAATCAACCCCCACTTTCTGTACAATGCGCTCAACAGTATCGCCAGCCTCGTGCATGAAGATCCAGATAAGGCGGAGGAAATGACGTTATTGCTCTCGAAGCTTTTCCGTTATACCACCGGTCGTAAAAACAGGGACTATTTTGACACGATCGAAAATGAGTTGGAAATGGTGCAGACCTATCTTCAGGTGGAAAAAGTAAGGTTCGGGGAAAGGCTGCAGTTTGACGTAGAGGTAACTAATCCGGAGTTGAAAACCCTTCAGGTCCCTAAATTTATTTTACAGCCGATTGTCGAGAACGCCATTAAACATGGCATTGCTAAACTTGCCGATCAGGGCAAGATCATTGTCCGGATTTATGAAGAAAACGGATGGCTGCATCTTTGTGTGCATGACAACGGCCCGCTTTTTGCAGATACCATGGGTGCAGGTTATGGCATACGGAGCATCCAGGAAAAACTTAAATTGTTGTATGGTGAGGATGCCCGCCTGGAGCTTCACAACGAGCCGCATAAATCGGTCAATATTTCGATTCTTAAATCTGTGATCGAGAAAGGCGGAGAAGACATGGAATAGTTGTTAATTTTGAAATCCTGTTGTAAAATAATTGTTAATTCCACGCACCATTTCGCTGCGAAAAATTAATCTCAAATGAATTTTCCTTTAAAGACTATATTAATTGACGACGAGCCTTTGGCCTTAAGCCGCCTCAGGAGACTCTTGGAAAAACATCCGGAAACTTTCCTGATTGTGGCAGAAGCGAAAAACGGAGCCGAAGGCCTGCTCGAAATTGACAGACATAATCCAGATATTATTTTCCTGGATATCGAAATGCCGCTGCTCAATGGTTTCGAGATGCTGGCAAAACTTACAAAAATGCCGTTGGTTGTTTTCTCCACGGCCTACGACCAGTACGCGATCCGTGCCTTTGAAGAAAATTCAGTGGATTATTTATTAAAACCCGTTGAAAACGACCGGTTGTTAAAAACAATCGACAAGATCCGTAACATTCTTCAGGCTGGTTTTAAAACAGGAGAAAGGTATAACCCCTATTCTGACAACCTTTTACGTTTACTGGAAGAAATGAAACCCAAAAAGGAGGTCTTTTCACTATCCGTAAAATCCGGAGACCGCATCCTGCTCATTCCGTTAACGGAAATCACCCATTTTGAAGCGGAGGAGAAGTATGTATTTCTCAATACGCTGGACGGATTAAAATATCTTCTGAACTATACGCTGACTTCACTGGAAGAAAAGCTTCCTTCACATTACCTTCGCATCAGCCGGGCAGGTATTGTAAATTCCCACCATATCAAAGAAATTCAAAAGCATTTTAATGGAAAATATGTCGTTGTGATGCGCGACAAGAAAGTCTCTCAACTGCAAAGCGGGAGCACTTATACGGAAGTCATTCGCCATCTTCTTGATAATTAATCACCTTGCATCCTGGTGTGCTGTTGGAAATATTGATTTTGAAGACGGCATACTTATTCCTAAATTGCGCCCCTGTTAAAATCCGACGTATGTGTTTTTGGTTTAATGTGCTCTTTATCAGTACATTTGTGTTGTAATCGCGAATTTTTGTTGTTGAAATTTAATATTTTTCGACACAATTGTGACACAATCTGCGTACCTCAATAGGAGCGGAAGACCCACATTACATGTCAGATTGAAAAAAACATCAAATAGAATTTATAAGATCGGCGTATAATGGTTCGTTTGTTTTTGTTAAAAAAGGTTAAAAGAGTTCAGATATAATGAAAGAACTCATTGATTCGGGCAATCTGCCAAAGCACATAGCCGTTATCATGGATGGTAACGGGCGATGGGCACAGAACCAGGGTGCGGCGCGTGTATTCGGGCATCGTAATGCAATCAAAGCAGTAAGAGAGGTGACCGAAGGCTGTGCTGAACTCGGAGTATCCTATCTGACCCTTTACGCATTTTCCACGGAGAACTGGGCGCGTCCGCAGTTTGAAGTTCGTGCATTGATGGAGTTATTGGTGCAGTCTATCCGCAACGAGCTTCCTACGATGCAGAAGAACAACGTGAGGCTGGACACCATTGGTGATATGGATAGTTTACCACAAAGTTGTCAGAACCAGCTTGCGGAGGCCGTTGAAAGCACCCGCCAGAATACGGGGCTTAATCTTATTCTTGCCCTGGGATACAGCGGGAAATGGGATATTGTGCAGGCCGCGAAAAAGCTTGCAGAGGGAGTTCAGAAAGGCACGATTAAGCCCGAAGAAATCAACGAAACTTTGTTGAATCAGCATCTTTCTACGGAGGACAGGCCCGAAGTGGACCTGATGCTGCGCACCGGTGGTGATCATCGGATCAGTAATTTCCTGTTATGGCAGCTCGCTTATGCGGAGTTGTATTTTTATAAAGACCTTTTTTGGCCCGATTTCCGCAAGGAACATCTTTATGAGGCAATTTTGGCATACCAGAAAACGGAACGGCGTTTTGGTAAAACCGGTGAACAAGTAAAAGCGAATGGAGCTAAGTAGAATTATATGAACCTGGTGAGAAACTTTATTAAGACATTCGTACAAAGTAATTGGGCACTAACAGGAGTATTGTTATGCTGGTGTTTTTCGGCTGAGGCGCAAAAAGTAGGGTTGGGTGCATCTCCAAAACCGGCAGCAGCTACTGCCAATCTCGGCATTGATCCGGCTAATCCAAAGGAATATACAATTGCAGAAGTTACGGTTTCCGGAACGCAGTTTCTGGATCCGAATTCTATGGTTTCTATTTCGGGTTTGAAACCTGGGGATAAAATTCGTGTGCCGGGCCCGGCTATTCCGTCTTCGATCAAAAGAATGATGGATTTCGGAACTTTGGATGATGTGGAAATCGCAGCGACCAAAGTGGAAGGCGAAAAGATCTGGCTTAATATTCACATCAAAGAGCGTCCAAGGCTTTATAAAGTGTCTTTTTCCGGTGTCCGTAAGGGGGAAAGAGAGACTTTGAATGACAAGGTGAAGCTGATCAAAGGGCGGGTGATTACGCCTACGGTTATCAAAAACACGCAGCTTGTTATCAAGAAATATTATCTGGATAAAGGTTTTTATAACACCAAGGTAAAGGTGCTGCAAATCCCGGATTCCACACGTGGACAAGCCACGCTGAACTTTACCATTACAAAAGGCAGTAAGGTAAAAATCAAGGAGATTAAAATTGAAGGCAACTCGGATATCAGCAGCGCTACGCTGAAACGTAAGATGAAGGGAACCAAGCAGAAACGCATTGGCCGTCTGTTTAATCCTTCAAAATATATTCCTAAAAAGTACGACGAGGATAAGGAAAAACTGATCGCATACTACCGTAAGAACGGTTACCGCGATGCAACGATCGAGTTCGATACGATTAAAAGTAACGGAGAGACGATCAGCATCAACATGAAAATTGATGAGGGTAAGAAATACTTTTATCGCAATATCACATGGACTGGTAACTATCTGTATCCGTCAAAATCACTGAGTGAAAAGTTAGGTATCAATAAGGGGGACGTTTACAATCCGGAAGAACTTGAAAAGAAAATCAACGGAATTCCAGGCGGCGATATCAGCTCCATTTATATGGATGACGGTTATTTGTATTTCCGTATTGATCCGACTGAAAAAGCCGTTGACGGCGACTCGATCGACGTGGAACTTCGGATGTTTGAAGGTAAACAGGCTACGATCAACCGTATCGTTTTGAATGGTAATACCAAGACAAGTGACCGCGTCGTGTTGCGTGAACTTTTTACATTGCCGGGACAGAAATTCAGTAAAACGGAGATTATCAACACGCAGCGTCAATTATCTCAGATGGGTTATTTCAACCCGGAGAAAATCGTTCCGAATCCGGTTCCAAATCCGCAGGACGGAACGGTGGATATCGAATGGAACGTAGAAGAAAAACCATCTGACCAGATCGAGCTTTCCGGAGGTTGGGGAGGTTATATCGGTTTCGTAGGTACGCTGGGTCTTGTTTTCAATAACTTCTCATTGCGTAACATTCCAAACAGGGAAACCTGGAGACCACTTCCATCGGGAGACGGGCAGAAATTGTCCCTTCGTTTCCAGGCAAATGGTAAGCAGTATCAGACCTATTCGATGTCGTTCAGCGAACCCTGGCTGGGAGGTAAAAAACCGATCAATTTCGGGGTTTCTTTGCAGCACACGGTTTATCGTGTAGCAAGTTATAACAACTACTACCAATCAAGTGCAGGGACGGGTGTTAGCTACGGTGGTGGCTATTACAACACCGGTATTACATTATCAGTAGGGCGTCGTTTAAAAGAACCGGATCGTTACCTGGTGTTGACGCACTCGTTATCTTATCAGCGTTATCGTTTGAATGACCTGGATATTTTCCGGATTGGTTACAGCAATGGTGTTTCCAACAACATTTCATTCAACACAACGATCTCACGTAATACGTTAAGTGATTTCCAATTCCCGAGAAGCGGGTCGAATATCTCTTTAAGTGCAACTTTCACGCCTCCTTATTCAGCGTTGCGTAAAAATGACTACAAGGATATCAGCGACACCTACCGTTGGGTAGAATACAACAAGTGGATGTTTGATGCCACGTACTACGCAACCATCACAGGGAAACTGGTATTGAGCGCAAGAACACACATGGGGTATTTGGGCAGATATAACAATAAACTTGATTTTAGTAAATTCGGACGTTTCATCGTTGGGGGATCAGGTTTGGCAGGTCAGGGATCTTTCTCACTTGCTGACCAGGACATCATCGGTTTGCGTGGTTACGAAGATCAGAAAGTGGGTCCTTTGACCGCTCAGGGATATCCGGCTTCAGGTGGTGGTATCGTTTACAACAAATATGTAATGGAACTTCGTTACCCTGTTTCGCTTAATCCGCAGGCAACCATTTTCATTCTTGGCTTTGCAGAAGGTGGTAACAACTGGGGAACTTACAAAGAATTTAATCCTTTTGCGCTGAAAAAATCTGCCGGTGTAGGTGCTCGTATTTTCATGCCAGCGTTTGGTCTTTTGGGTATTGACTGGGGGTATGGATTTGACAGCATTCAGGGACAGGCTAAGAAAAGCGGAGCGCAGTTCCACTTTACTATAGGGCAGCAAATCAGATAATATTATAGATCCCTTTTCGTTAAACCTGTTTAAATTATTGGCGGCTTGACATGAAGAACATTATTATTTTACTAGTTTTGTCCCTTATTTCCAGCGGACAGATAATGGCTCAGAAATTCGGGTACACCGATATGGAGTTTATTACCAGTAAAATGCCCGAGTATCAGCTGGCGCAGACGGAAATGAAAAAGTTCTCCGAAAAATGGGCCAAAGAAATTCAGGATAAGTTTGCTGACGTTAGCCGGATGCAGCGTGCCTACATGGCCGAAGAGGTTCTGCTGACGGACGATCTGAAAAGAAAAAGACAATCAGAAATAAAGGACAAGGAGCTGGAGGCGAGAGAATATAACAGTAAGATTTTTGGGATGGAAGGGTTGCTCTTTCAGAAAAAAAAGGAGCTGATGAAGCCGGTGATGGAGAAAGTCCAAAGGGCGGTTTCGAAAATATGTGTGCAGAAACGTCTTGATTTTATGTTTGACAAATCCAGTGACGTGGGCATGATTTATTCAAACCCCAAGCACGACTATTCGGATTATATTATGGAAGAACTGGGAATAGATGCCCAGCCTGCCAAAACGAAAGAAAAGTCAATAAAAGAAGAACCGGCGGTAGCACCAAAGGAAAGCGCCCCTAAACAAAAAAGTACAACCAATAAACTTAAATAGTAAAAAAACAATGAAACAAAAATTGATAGTGTTTATGGTCGCAATGGCCATGCTGAGTACTCCTCTTTTGGCGCAAACAACACCTGCTAGCGGTCTTACTAAAATTGGTTACACCAATGTGGACTATATACTTAGCAAGTTGCCTGAGAGTAAAGTAATGCAAAACCAACTTGAAGTAACTAAAGCGCAGCTGGATAAAGCCATTGGCGAAACGTATAAAGAAGCGCAGGAGAAATACGAAGCATACCAGAAAAACGGCGCGCAGATGACCGAGGTGATCCGTGCGGACAAAGAAAAGGAGTTGCAAAACCTTCAGACGCGTATCCAGGAAATGCAAACCAACGCGCAGCAGTCTTTGCAGGCAAAACAGCAACAGTTGATGGAGCCAATTCTTACAAAGGTGAACAATGCTATTCAGGAAGTTGGTAAAGAACTCGGATTCCTTTACATCTTAAATATGGATGCAGGTGCAAATACTACACCAATTATTTTGTATGTAGGATCTGAGGAAAATAACGCAACGCCTTTTATTTTCAAAAAACTAGGTGTAGATCCTGATAAAGTAGAAGCTGCTGCGCCTGCAACCAAACCGGCTGCAACGACACCAGCGCCTGCAACGAAGCCAGCAACAACACCTGCTGCTACGCCTAAAAAGAAATAAGCAGTCGTTTTTTTCTAAGTCTTTATAATATATAGTACCGGGGAGTAGTCTTTTAGAGGCTGTTCCCCGGTATTTGTTTTAGAGCGTGTTTTTTGTTGACAGCGCTCTGTGGCCTGACATCCAATAGGTTTTAAATTGTATCGTATTTAAAAAGTGCAAAATGAGGCGCATTGGATATAATGAAAATTCTGGCTTCTAAAAAAACAGAAGTATTCAGAACGTTAAGCATACAGGATTTGTTAATTTTGCGTTATGGAAGTTAGATTCCTGAGCTCATAAAATAAATTATATTTCTGCAATTATGGTTTTTAAAAATATCTCTTACTTTCTTATTCTCTTGTTAACCGCATGTTGCTCTTATCCGGTTTTGGCACAGGATAATACCCAGCCGAATGGAGGAAATGGACCATACCAGTTGATTTTTCCAAAGGATGCGGAGTGGAACACACTGGAAGAGGGGAAGGAAATAAATTTTCATCTTCAGGTTCGTGGGGGAAAGAGCGACTCGACACGTTACAGCATCACCAGTGGCTGGAGAAAGGATATGAAATTTGATTCGACTGGACATTTTGTGTGGACACCATCCTATGAAATGGCGGACCGGATCAATACGGTTAAGTTATTGCCGATCGTTTTCGAAGCGACGAATCAGGCTGGCGAAACGGTTTCCCAGCAGATCGCTTTCAAAATTCTGCACGTAAATCGTGCGCCGGAAGTGGATGAACTAAAACCATTTTACGTACAGTATAAGACGCAGAATACGTATCAGATCGACATGAATTCTGTCCGGGATGCGGATGGTGACCCGGTGGTCTTTATTCCGATTTTGGAGGGCATGCCGCAAGCAATGCGTATGACGGCCTCGGGAGAGATTACCTGGGATCCTTCAACAACGCAATTTAGCCTGTTGAAAAAGGGACCAAGATATATCGAATTCTTTGTGGAAGATCAGCCCTCAAAAGCCCGTACAAAAGGCCGGTTGAAACTTGATGTGACGCAGATGGATCTTGAACCGGACTTTAAAATCGTACCGCAAAACCAACTGGTGCGCAGCAAGGAAAATAACCGCATCAACCTGAAATTTACTTTGTCAGATCCGAACGGAGACGATGATATTGCCACTTTTGATTTTGTATCTGAAAATAAAAATGTTCCTAAGTCGGCATTGGTTAAAAATGCCCCGACCAGTTATGAATTTATCTGGGAACCGGGTTATGAGTTTGTGAAGGATCCGTTTGATTCGCTTGCTTTCAATGTTACTTTTTATGTGCTGGATAAGGAGCAGAATAAAAAGGAAAGAACTTTACGCTTTCTGATCGAAAACACCGTGAACGAAGCCGAGCGTGATGCCTATGTTTATGGCCTGTACCGCGGCGGATTGGTGAATGCCTGGGGTTTGCTTGAACAAATGAAAGAGAAGGAAGGCGAGCTTAAAAGAGCTTACGGAAGAGCTAAGAAAGGTAAGAGAAGCCGATCGCTGGTCAATGCATCCTTGGGAGCAACGACAGGTCTGGCGCCGGTTATTGCTAAATCCAGTGTGGAAACAAGAGGTTATATCACAACCTTGGGTGGCACTACCGTGGCGACGCTGGGAACGCTTGAAGCCACGGAGGTTATCGGTAAATCCACCAATGGTTTGCTGGACCGCTTTAACTATGTGATGCAGAAGAAAAACGAATTGCAGAATAAAGGAGATGTATTTGCTCGTGAATACGCCCAGAAGTCTGCTCGCCGTTCGCCTGATTTTATCAGAAGACTGGATGAGTTCAAAGCACTGATGAACCTGAGCGGATTGGTCGCTTTGGAATTGGATGCCAACTGGGAGAATAAAAAGGCAGCGGGTTATGACGAAAAGAAAGTAGATGCTGCGATCAAAAAGGCATTTAAGGATTTTATGCCATTGGAGAAAGATGAATAACCCGAAAGGGATTTTAAATATTATCACGAATTCTTTTGTAGCGCTATCGGCCGTCAGCTATCGGCTATCAGATTAATGCAAGAAACAACATCTCGGACGATTGTCGATAGCTGATAGCAAAAATGTCTTACAATATTATTCGTGAGGTTTACTGACCGGAAACAAAAAAGAGAGCTACAAGCTCTCTTTTTTGTTTCCCTCTTCCTCCGGATTTAGCGGAGGAGAAACCTCGGGAGAATCCGAATGATGGAATTCGTTTTTTTCTGAGGTTTCTGTTTGCGGTGCTTCGTTGGTTGGATCCGTTTCAGCAGGTTGATCATCTCCTGGAAGCGTATCCGGTGTTTCATTGTTGTCGGTGTCCTTGGTGTGGTGATCGCCCTCCTCAGGGTTGTAAAAATGGCCCTGGAAGATCAGTATACTGCAAACACCTACGAAGATGCACGAGTCCGCAATGTTAAATATGGGTGTTGAATAATATTGTCCGCCCCAGACCGGTACCCATTCAGGAATAAATCCTTCCCAGAAATCCACAAAGATCATGTCAATAACCTGACCATGAAACCAGGGTGTTGGCGATCCGTACGGGGCATTATCTAGGAAAACACCATAAAATGTACTGTCAATTACGTTTCCAACGGCTCCTGCCAGGATCATCGCCAAAGCCCAGAGTAACCCTTTGGATGCGCCGCTGCGGGCAAGATGCACCAAATACCAGCCGATGGCACACATGGCAACCAATCTGAAAAGCGTAAGAAATAATTTACCGTATTCATGCCCAAGCTGCATGCCGAAAGCCATGCCGGGATTTAATACATAATGCAGTTTAAGCCAGTTGCCCATCAGCAAAATCTGTCCTGAAAACCCCGGTTCCATATACTTGTAGACCAAAAGTTTTGACAATTGATCCACTGCGATTAATAATACGCTGAACAGTAAATACCGGCTTGGATTTTTTGGTTGGTTCATTCCAGATTGATTACAATTAATATCGATATGAATGCAAAAATAGCAAGTTACTTATAAAGACCTTAATCCTCTTCTTTGCATTTCGCTTTTTACCAGCAGGTACTCCCTGCTGCTTTGCCCGGCGATGGAAGTATTTTCCTCGGCGCGGCGGATTAAATAAGGCAGGACGGCATCGATAGGGCCGTAAGGGACATATTTCGCCACATTGTAACCTACCTTGGCAAGGTTGAAAGAAATATTATCACTCATGCCCAGAAGCTGTGCAAACCATATTCTGCCATCGTCGTTTTTGATGCCCAGTTTTTTCATCTTGCAGGTACAGTACTGTGAACTGTATTCATTGTGCGTACCCAGGCAAATGGAGATATGTTCCACATTTTCAAGACAAAAATCAATGGCCGCATTATAGTCTTTGTCTGTCGCTTCCTTGGAAGTATGGATCGGATTGAAATATTCGTTTTCACGGGCGCGGATGCGTTCCTTTTCCATATAAGCACCACGAACAAGTTTCCCGCCTAGCAGATATCCTTTTTGACGGGCCGTTATGTAGGCGTTTTTCAGCGCTGCAAGTGTTTCGTGTTTGTAAAACTGGTACGTGTTGTAAACAATGGCTCTTTCCTTATTGTATTTTTCCATCATTTCGTAAGTCAGCTCATCAATGACTCCCTGAACCCAGCTTTCCTCGGCATCTACAAAAATGCGGACATTAAGCTTGTTGGATAATGAACAAAGCTTTTCAAGTCGTTCTCTTACTCTTTCATAGGCCGCTGCCTCCAGGGCCGACAGTGTTTCCTTGCGTTGTACTTTTTCTAATAAATCCGTGGAAGCAATTCCGGTGATCTTGAAAACCGAAAATGGGATATCTTTAGATTCAGAAGCCTTTTGAATGGTGCGTAAAATTTCATCGGCTGTAAAATCAAAACTATTTTCATCGCCTTCTCCCTCAACCGAGTAGTCAAGTATCGTTCCCAGACCTGATTGGGCCAATGTGGAAATTGTATGCTGACAGTCACTAATCGTCTCACCCCCACAGAATTGTTCAAAAATAGTGACGCGAATAAGATTTTTTATAGGTAAGTGAAGCTTTAGAGCGATCTTTATAAAAAAAGTGCCTAAATTTACCACTCGAGCCTGGTTCATTAAGCTAAATACCCAGTACGTTTTCCGGAGTTGGGAGTCTGATTTTGAAGCAAATGCGATTGAAGTGTCTTCAAAAAATACAGGTATTTGGTCTTTTTGAGAAGCGTAAGCCATTTTTATGTTTATCATGAGTGGTTTCCTCCTGGTTTTTTTAGTAAACCAATCGGGCAAAAGTAAATACCAAAAAGGGTTGAATACTTTTGACGCATCAAATGTACGGCAATCCGTTAAATACGCATAATACCGAGTCGAAATATTATAGTTATCTTATTGTTTTATTAAGGACAAGTTTTTGAATATGAATGCTTCTTTAGATATCCTTCCGCTTAGCAGTTGGATCAATACCGAAGGAAAACCTTTGGTAATCGCCGGGCCTTGCAGTGCCGAGACCGAGGAACAAATGTTAGAAACCGCAAGCCAGATCAAAAAAGAAGGATTTGCTCACGTATTGCGTGCGGGAATTTGGAAGCCAAGAACGCGTCCGGGAAGTTTTGAAGGGATGGGTGAGGCGGCTTTGCCATGGTTGCAAGCAGCAAAAAAAGAAACAGGTCTTCCTGTTGCTGTTGAGGTAGCAAACCCTCAGCATATAGAATTGGCATTGAAGTATGGTGTGGATATCCTTTGGGTGGGTGCACGTACAACAGTGAATCCATTTAACGTTCAGGAATTGGCTGAGGCATTGAGAGGTGTGGATGTTCCTGTTTTGGTTAAAAACCCGGTTAACCCGGATTTGCAGCTTTGGATCGGTGCTTTGGAGCGTTTGAACCAGGCTGGCGTGAAAAAACTGGGTGCTATTCACCGTGGTTTTTCTAATGCTCAGGAAACAAAGTTCCGCAATTCTCCAATGTGGAATATCGCCATTGAACTTAAAACGCTTTTCCCTCAGCTTCCTGTAATCGGTGACCCTAGCCATATGGCGGGTAAACGTGCGTTATTGTTTGAAGTTGCGCAGCGTGCACTTGACTTGAACTATGATGGTTTGATCATCGAATCACACCGCGATCCGGATAAGGCATGGTCGGATGCTTCTCAGCAATTGACGCCTGTGGCATTGGGCGAAATGTTGCATGAACTGCACGTTCGTAAAGAATCTTACCCAACAGATTACCAGTCTCAATTGGAAATCGTTCGTGGTAAAATAGATAACCTTGACCGTGAATTGCTTGAAAATCTTGCAAACCGTATGGCGCTGGTTGAAAAACTTGCTGAGTACAAACGTGATAACAACGTTGCTGCTTACCAGGTAGATCGTTTCCGTGAAGTATTGGAAACCCGTGCAACTTGGGGTAAGAGCCTTAATCTTTACCCAAATCTTGTTGACGAACTTTTCAAGCTTGTACACATGGAGTCGATCCGTAAACAAACTGAAGTGATGAATCAAATCAACGCTTAATAGCTGATTGGTTCCAAATTATATAAAGACGGGTCACTTTCCTTGGAAGGTGGCCCGTCTTTTTTGTGGCTCATTAATGTTTTATAACTTCATCCTTTTTAAAACTTTGTCAGCCTCCTCCGCCCATATTTCATAAGCTGCCGTATTTAAATGCGTCTTGTCCCTTGCAAACTCCGGTTTTAGCCCTGTTGAATCTGAAAGGTATTGATTCAGATCCAGGTACTCAATTTTATTTTTTTGACAATAGGTTATCAGGAATTCATTCAGCTGAATTACCTCTCTTTTACTCTCAGGATCATTTTGCTCGTAAAGCGTCAAAGTGACGACCGGTGTGATACCATTTTTTAAAATCGTTTCTAAAATAACCTGATAGTTTTGCTGGATTTTCTCCTGCGAAACGCCAACGGTGATATCGTTAATTCCTGCCTCAACAAAACAAACGGACGGATGTTTGTCGATGACATGAGGCTGCAAAAGAGACACAAAATGATAGGTGCAAAGTCCGGGAAAGCCGCTGTTGAGCACGTCGGTTCGACCCAGAAGTTCAACCCATTTTCCCTGCGCCGTCAGGGAGTTCCCGAACATGACTATTTTGGCGTCGCCTTGCATCGCTACGATTTTTTGAATCCACTTATCACGAAAAATATAAAAACAGGTGATCAGAAAGATGATGTTGCACGCCAAAGAAATAAGGAGGATAGATTTTGTTTTCATCTATAAGATTCAGTTTAATAAAGCCGGGCAACGACAAATGCTCTAAATGTCATGATTTCGCTCCAAATAATAACGATATATGTCTATTGAGATATACTTTTACATAAACTTGCTAGCTTTGTGCAACGGTGTTACATCTTTATTATTTGGATAAATTTATGCAGTCAACAACAAAAATCATTAAAAAACTTGGTTTGATCGGATTGCTTTCCCTTGGGCATGTGGTCGTTCAGGCACAGGATATCAGGCTGGACTCTGTAAAAGCCGGGGAATTTGATATGGGCAAAATGTGGACGTTCGATACCCCGCCTGCCGAGTATTTTCAAAAGACCTACAACTTTACGCCGGATGAAAAGTGGTTTGAAAAGGCCAGACTTTCGGCGCTCCGTTTTGCTACGTATTGTTCGGCTTCCTTTGTTTCGGCCAATGGTCTGGTGATGACCAACCACCATTGCGCGCGTGAGTCGGGTGTGGCGGTTCAGAAAAAAGGAGAGGATTTCCTGGCAAACGGGTTTTATGCCACCAAACTTTCCGATGAAAGAAAAGTCGCGGACCTGTTTGTTGACCAGCTTGTGAAAATTGAAGACATTACCGAACGAATTCAGAAAATCGAAGACCAGGGTGAGTCAAATACCGAGCGCGTAAAATTGCGTGACCAGGCGTTCGAGAATATTAAAAAAGAATATCAGGCAAAAGAGGACTGGAAGGGACTTGAAGTTGAAACGGTGAGTTTTTATAGCGGAGGCCGTTATTCTTTATACGGTTTTAAAAGATATAAAGATGTGCGGGTGGTATTTATGCCGGAGCTTCAAATGGGCTTTTTCGGTGGCGATCCGGATAACTTTACCTATCCGCGTTATAACCTGGACTGCTCATTCTTCCGGGTTTATGACGACAATGGCAAACCGCTTCAAACAGAAAACTATTACAAATTCAATACGGATGGGGTTAAGGATGGCGAGCCTGTTTTTGTCGTAGGAAATCCGGGAAGCACGGGGCGTTTGCGTACGGTGGATGAACTGGAACTGGACCGTGACCTGGTTATACCTTTCACACTTCAGTTATTGAAAAACCGTTCTCTTGCTTTGCAGGAATATAATAAAACGGCAAAAAACGATAGTATCCTGAATGAAATTTTTAGCTACGAAAACAGTTACAAGGCTTATGCCGGACGACTGGAAGGCATGAAGGATCCGGTTTTGATGGCGCGTAAGCGGGATTTTGAAAAGAATTTTAAGAAGGCCGTTCGTGAAAACCCGAAGCTGACGCCGAATTATGGCATGTGGGATAATATTTCTGAAAACGTGCAAACTTTGCGTGCCGTTCGTAACGATGTCTCGATCATGCAGCCGAATCCGCTTTCGCGGGGTGAATTGCTGACTTTTGCACAGCAGCTGGTTGACTTCGCTTCGCTTTCTAAGACGAATCCGGACCGTGCGGCTACGTTGAAAGGTACTTTGAAAGCATTCCAGCCGGATATTGCTTCGTTGGAAGAGGCGTATCTGACGGCTCACTTTGAAGAAGCCATTATGTTTTTAGGTAGAAATGATGAATACGTAAAGACGGCTTTGGGGGGTAAATCACCGAAGGAAGCGGCGA
Source organism: Dyadobacter sp. LHD-138 (assembly GCF_030929615.1). Taxonomy (GTDB): domain Bacteria; phylum Bacteroidota; class Bacteroidia; order Cytophagales; family Spirosomataceae; genus Dyadobacter. Next base: position 111,364 of record NZ_JAVFVU010000010.1, read on the forward strand.
TAACAGCGCTAAAAAATACAAAACTCAGTGACGACGCTTATGTGAATAAGTTGCTGGATGGTGGCGCCGCTGCAATCACTGCTTCGGATGATCCGCTTATCAGGCTGGCCAGGATTTCTCAGCCAAGATTTATGTATGCCGCAACGACCGCGCGGGATGCCAATGCGAAATTGAATGTGGACCGCAGTAAACTTGGCCGTTTGCTGTATGATGTTTACGGAACAAGCATTCCGCCGGACGCTACTTTTTCTTTACGTATCAGCGATGGTGTTGTCAAATCATTTGAATACAATGGTACCACGGCGCCGGTTAAAACAACCTACTTCGGAATGTATGACCGTTATGAATCCAATGGCGGCGTGTTTCCCTGGTCATTGCCAAAACGCTGGCTGAATCCTCCAACGGAGTTGCTGAAGGCGCCAGTTAACTTTATTTCGACCAACGATATCATCGGTGGAAATTCAGGATCGCCCATGGTGAATCAGAAACTGGAAGCCGTCGGATTGATATTTGACGGAAACGTGGAAAGTTTGCCGGGTTATTTCATCTTCGCCCCGGATGCTGGCAACCGTACGGTTTCGGTGCATGCCGGCGGGATGATCGCGGCGATGAAATACATTTACAAAGCCAACAGACTGGTTGAAGAATTGACAAAATAATATTTACAGTCGGAGGTTACGGCAGCGCGCGGTAACCTCCGATTTTTTTATTCCTGATGATAAGCCTCTTCGCCCAGGTTGAAACACCTGCGGCATCTTGCTTCATACAAATCGGTTTCTCCGAGTAATACTTTTTCATTCGATGGCGAAAGCCGGTATGAATGAGAGGCAACTTCCCCGCAAACCATGCAGATCGCATGCACTTTGGTCACGTACTCCGCAATGGCCATCAGCCGAGGCATACAGCCGAAGGGTTTTCCAAGATAATCCATATCCAGTCCGGCGATGATCACGCGCGTTCCGGAATTTGCCAGCTCATCACACACGGCAGCAATGGATTCATCAAAAAATTGTGCTTCATCCAGTCCGACTACCTCTGCATCGCCAGACAGCGCAATAATCTCGGATGCGTTTTTAACCGGGATCGCTTCGATGGAATTCTCGTTATGTGAAACAATGTTCTCAAGATGATAGCGTTTATCCAGAGCAGGTTTAAAGATCTTTATTTTCTGGCGTGCAATTTTGGCGCGGGTAAGCCGACGGATTAATTCTTCGGTTTTACCCGAAAACATGGATCCGCAAATCACCTCAATCCATCCTGCGCGGGGGTATTGGTGGTGTCTTACATGTGAAGGCTCGATGAACATGATGGCCGCGAAATAAGTTGAATCTGTGATTGACTGTCTGAACAGTCATTTTTTAATTATATTTACAAAACAAACACATTTTTTAAACACTCTTGTTACAAAGCTCTTATTCGTCATGCCGAATAGTTTGAACTCAAATGCACTTAATCAATATGCAGCGCGATTTACGGCTACTGTCCTTAATGAAGCATATCGTAACGAAACTGTTGTAAAAGGTCCTGAATTACTGAAAATTACACCTGTTCGTCAGGTTAATCTCGGTATCCTTAACCGACTGTTTGAACAATGGAAAAATACGGCCCTTGCATTCCGCAGTATATATTTTGATTTTGAAAGTGAAGATGTCAAGACAGCACTTCAGGCGTTCATGAATACGGCCTCGCAGCATATTGCCGTAAAACGCAATGATCTCGAACCGCTTTTTCTGGATGCTGTGAAGGATGCCATCACGCTTTTATATACACCGGAAAGCTATTTCGAAGAAAAGCTCCGGGCAATGCCAGAGTCGGTTTTTACCCCCGAGAATGCAGCACAACTGGTGAAATATACACAGATTCATAACGGTATTGCCAAAGCCCTTGCCCAACGCCTGGCCGATAGCAATGCAGATTCTGTTTACATGACACAGGTAATCGGATGGCTTTATGAAGTAAAAAGCGATGCGGAATTGCTGGACGATGTGACACCTTTTATCAGTCAGTTTTCTGAGATATTGACATTGGATTCGTCGGAATTACTTCCGGTGGTTCATGTTTCGTCGCAGGTATCTGCCCAGAATGGTCAGAAGCAGGAACCGAAATCATTTTTTGATTCGGCATTTTCTGAAATTGATCCTGCCAGGCCGGTCACTATTCCAGGGCAGACTTCCAGCCAGCAACGTGCGGAACCAGGGGTAGCGGTACTTTCTGAAATTGTTTCTAAGACAAATTCTTCCGAGCGAGAATCGCTGAATAACCGTTTCAAGGTAGAGATACCCAAGGTTTCTGATGAAAGCCGCTACGGAAGTGTCCAGGTGAAAGTTGAAAATATTGCCGGATCTATTCCGTTGGGGCAGCGGTTTATGTTTGTAAATCAATTGTTCAACAGGAATAGCGAACACTTTGATAAGGCGATTTATGAGCTGGACCTGGTGAAAAATTTTGAAGAAGCCGAAAACCTGATCTGGCATCGTTACGCTTCCAAATATGCATGGGATGTAAACGGAGAGGCAATTCAGGCATTGTTGTCCATTGTTAAACGGAAATTCAGCTGAGGCAATAGCCGTTTTCGTCGTATTATTTTACTGGCGTAGTAAATATGAAAGAGCGATCTGGATGTTTATCTCGACAGAAAAACTTCCTTCGATCCTTCGTTATTTTTATTGCAATAACTTACAGGGCTTTCGCTGACGGGAATCCATTTCCCGTCGGTGCAAAAGCCTGGGGCCTGGCGAACGCGACCATCGCACGGTCTGATTATTACGCCATCGGCAATAACGTTGCCGGGCTTGGCGGCATATCCACCGCAGCCGTTTTCTCCACCTATGATTCTCACTATAACTTTGACGGCATCAATACCATCGGTACAGGTTTTGTGATGCCCGTTTCCGAAAACCTTGGCGCGGGATTATCGATACAGCGTTTCGGGGATAAAGTCTATAACCAGATTGCCGTAGGGTTAGGAGCGGGGCACAGGATTGGCCGGTTTCGTCTTGGATTAAAAATAAATTATTTGCAAGCCGCCATTAACGCCAGCACATTAACACTTAGCAAAAAAGCGCTTGTTTTTGAATTCGGAGGTATCGTCACACTTTCTTCCAAACTCGATTTTGGAGCGCATATGTTCAATGTCACACAGTCGTCGTATTCGGGTGAGGCGCGTGAAACTGTGGATACGGCATTGCGGACCGGATTTTTATATAAACCTTCATCAGCCGTTCAGCTCAGCGCCGAAATTGAAAAGGTTACCGATTATCCGCTTAGTCTGCGTGCCGGTCTGGAATATGAAATTGTGAAACGTTTCGTGTTGCGGACAGGCATCACTTCCAGACCTCAGACGAATCATTTCGGTTTAGGTTTTAAGGGAAATCATTTTCACATGGACTATGCCATCCATACGCATCCGCAACTGGGCTGGTCGCATCACTTTTCGCTTGGGTATGTTCTCCGGGATAAAAATGCGAAATGATTTCAGCTGTTTTAGGACCGGATTGTTTTCACATTTTAAGTTAATGTATTCACAAAACCTGCGATAACTTCATACATTTCTTTCGGGTTGTCGTAAAAAACAAAATGGTTGCTGCCGGGAATACACTTGATGTTCATGCCATTATTTACAAGCCTGGGAATGTATGACAGGTTTTTATTTTCTTCCCCATAAATAAAAATCCGTGGAATTTCCATCGTCAGGTACTGTTCCAGCAATTCCCCCGTCGCAGAATAGGCTACGGTTTGGAAACTGTAATGGTAGTACGATTTGATATTGGTGTTGAGCTGTAAGTTGTTGGCAATAATATGATATCCCGCATTCCCTTTTTTCTTCATGTCAGTAATGACTTTCGGAAAAATTTCTTTGGAAAACCGGTCATATTCGTGGTTTACCACCATATTGGAAAACATGCAATCTTCCGGCATCAGATTTCCTTCAATGTTGATGTATCCCTTTATTTTATCCAGACCGCCTCTTTGCAGATACAACAGCGTGGTTAAACCGCCCATGCTGGTGCCGGTCAGAATAAAATCTTTGATAGCCAGTTTATCAATAAACAGGGAAGTGATTGCGGCAAGATCGTCGATATTAAGCGGATCCTCTTCATAATAACTGGAATTGCCCGTGCCGGGGTTATCAAAGCAAATTAAGGTATGGTCGGCCAGCGCATCGGCTTTGCAGGCTTCCCAGTAATTTTCTTTGGAACCACCCAGTCCGTGGACAAATAACAAGGTCTCCTTCCGTCCCTGACGATAGAAATATTCGATGTCAAATTTTCTGTTATCATAAAATAACTGAATGCTGTCGATTTGTGGTGTCTGCTTGGGCATAGGGTTTATTTTTTAACTGTCGGCTGTCAGTAACCGGATTAAAAGCATCTATCTGACAGCCGAAAGCTGGCTGCCGATAGCCTATTATCTAACTATTTACTAATTCCAAAAACATTTGACGGGCTTCATCCAGCGCCTTCATATCCAAACAGGTCAGGTCCTTTTTTTCTCTGGCAAAATCCAGCAACCTTTCCATCGGCATATTGCCCACCAGATCATCCTGGGCCATCGGGCAGCCTCCATAACCTAACAATGCGCCGTCAAACCTGCGGCATCCAGCGGCGTAGGCAGCATCAATTTTTACTTGCCAGGCTTCGGCCTTGGTATGAAAATGCGCTCCGAATTCCAGATCCGGATACGTTGGTATCAATTGTTTAAAAAGCGCCGTAATATCATGCACATGCGCAAGACCAACGGTGTCGGCCAGTGAAAATATTTTTATTCCCAAAGCGGAAAGCTTTTTTACCCAGTGCAAAACAATTTCCGGACTCCAGACATCATCATACGGATTGCCAAAACCCATTGAAATATAAATCACCAGTTTTTTTCCGTGTTGTCTGCATAAAGACTGAATTTGCTCAACTCTACCCAGGGATTCGTTGATCGTCGCGTGGGTATTTCGCAGCTGAAAAGTTTCCGAGATGGAAAACGGATAACCCAGATACGTGATCTGGTCAAAAACACAGGCTTCGGCAGCACCACGTTCGTTGGCTACGATAGCCAGCAATTTGGTGGAAGTCGCAGAAAGATCAAGTTTGGGAATCATGTCAGCCGTATCGCTGACCTGTGGCATGGCTTTGGGAGAAACAAAACTGCCAAAGTCCAGCGTGTCAAAACCAACCTGAAGAAGTTTGTTCAGGTAGTCAATTTTTTTTTGTGTAGGAATAAAAGGATGATGGCCCTGCCATGCGTCCCGGGGGCATTCGATAAGTTTCATAGGCAAAGGCATTGGGTTTTGCTATGATATTTATTGAAAAACAAAACCGGGATTGGTTAAGTCGCACGAACATGCAGCAAAATCTAACCAATCCCAGTCTTATATTATTTCAAGATCGGAGCCAGGTCCTTCTCGTTTTCTGCCAGCCACGCCGTGATTTCTTCCACAATCTGGCGAATGCCGATTTTAGGTTCCCAGCCTGTCAAAGCCGTTACTTTCGTATTGTCAGTCAGATAAAGACGTATATCGGCAGTCCGTGTTTCCGGTACCACTTTGATCGGAATGGTTTTGCCCGTCACTTCCTGACAGATTTTGGTAAGTTCCTGCAACGAAGCGCTGCTTTGCAAACCGCCGCCCGCATTCAGGATTTCTCCGTTCACTTTATCCAGGTTGTGCAACTGCCAGTCGATCAAACGGTAAAGGTCCGCCACGTGAAGCATATCACGCATTTGTTTTCCCGTACCACCGTATCCAAAATAGCCCAGTTGTTGCTCAAAATAGTGTTTTGCGATCCAAAGCACCATAACGCCCTGATCTACTTTACCCATTTGCCACGGACCCGTGATAACGCCGCAACGGTTAATAACCGTACGCAGGTTATAGAATTCATTGTACTCCTGAATAATTAGTTCAGAAGCCAGTTTGGTCGTTCCGTACAGGGAACGCGCACCGTTAAGGGGGAAATCTTCGGCAATTCCTTTGGCAGAAACACCAGGAACAGGCTGGTCGTCCGCCAATGAAAAACGTGTTTCCTCCTCAACAAAATTCAGTGTTTCAATCGTTTTGATCGGATAAACACGGCTTGTTGAAAGGAAAATGAAACCTGCCTTATGCTTAAGCGCATAGTTCAGGCAGTTGACCGTTCCTACCAGGTTGGTGTTGATCAAATAATCGGGTGTGCCGTCAAGACCTGCAAGAACCGATGGCTCAGCAGATGCTTCAATCACTGTATCGACTGCCGGAAAGGCATCAAAGTCTTCTTTGTTACGAATATCGCCGTGCACAAATTCAACGCCTGCCTGTTTCAGACGGCTCAGATTGAGTTCAGAACCACGGCGTTTAAGGTTGTCCAGCGCAAAAATCTGGTAATCCGGATAATTTAATTTTAGTGATATCGCCAGAGCCGATCCTACAAAGCCGGCGCCACCGGTAATAAGTATTTTCATGAATAATATTGATATATGAAAGTTTGAGTGAACGTGTGCTCGCTTCGAACTTCAAAGTTAGGATCATTCAGGAAATTTGGAGGGATAAGTTGTTGTTTTTTATGGAACGGCGTATACATACCGTTTGCGAACATTTAATAAATAAAGTTCTTAAGTATATAGTAAGTCACTATTATTAATAACTTTAATACATAATTGGCTTTCCTGCCACAAACGACTGTGCTTGTTCGTATTACGTTTAAAACTCCCTGGACCCGATATATGCGTATTTTTACATTCTGCCTGTTTATTTTTTTATGTGTTTTCGGTCCTGGTTACGGGCAGCTGGCTGATTCCAAATCTGCTGTTCCAGACGCTGTGCCGGCATATCCCCTCTCGCTTTACAAAGCCGCGACCACCGATGCACAAAATCTTTACAACGGAAGATTGTATTTTATCTATGATGCGCGGGGTGAGGAACATCAGTTTCTTGATGCGCGAAAACTGGAAAAAGGAATGGTGTTCTATGACGGGCAGCAGTATGACAGTATTCCGATGATGTATGATCTGGTGCGGGATGAGTTGATTATCACGCATATTAATGGTTATGAAAATATTTTGCTGCAATCGCCGAAGGTGCAGTATTTCTCTTTTTATAATCACAATTTCAGACGATTTGAATCGGGGAAAGGCATTAACCCGGAGATGCGTACCGGTTTTTATGATGAGATCTACAACGGGAAAACAAAGACGTTAATCCGCCGGGTTAAAGAGCGTCAGGAAAAAATTGTCGAGAAAAAAGTGGTTGCCCTGTTTCCGGCAAAGAACTTCTATTATTTATATAAAAATGGAAAGTATAACTCGGTACGTTCTAAAAAGTCCGTACTGGCACTTTTTCCTGCGCATAAGAGTGAATTGCGCAGAGCATTGCGCGAGAAAAAGGTCCGATTTCGCAAAAATCGCGAGACTGCTATTGTAACGATGGTTGCCCGCTACGATGAACTAACTAAACCATGAAAATATTCAGAAACTTTACGCTCCTTTTTAGTCTGATCTTTTTCTCTCAGTATGGCTGGGCCCAGCAGGTTACGGAACCGCGCATCACCATGCGTTTGGATTCGGCCCGTTTTAACGATTTTGTGAAAGATGTGGAACGACAAACCGGTTATTTTTTCTACTACGATGCGGCACGTTTCGATAGTCTGACGATCGATCTTGATGTAAAAGACCAGACCATCCGCGCAGTATTGGAGCAGGTTTTTCGGGGTTCGGATTTTACCTATGCTTTCGATGTGGGCAAACGGGTGTACATCACCGAAGGTCAGAAAATTATCACACAGCTTCAGCCCGGGCTGTTCAATCCGAATAGTCCTGATGGAAATGAACCGGTGACTTATGCCAGTCCGGATAATGCAGCCCAGGAAAAATTGTTGTCGACAGCAGAAAGCAAGTTGCATGAAATTGGTATAAAAAAGTATAAAATTCAGCCCGGGAATTCAACCGTGACAGGTTATATCCGAAGCGCTGTAACGGGCGAGCCTGTGGTCGGTGCCGCTATTTTTATTGAATCACCCTCCATTGGTGTCACCACGGATGCCTTGGGTTTTTACGCTTTAACGATACCGCGCGGCAAGCAGAAACTGAAAATCAAAAGTTTTGGTATGCGGGAGACGCAGCGTCAGATTATCCTTTATTCTGACGGAAAGCTGGATGTCGAGATGCGGGAAAGCGTGATCGCGCTGAAGGAGGTTTCTGTTAAGGCAGGCATGGATAAAAACGTAGTGGGAACACAGATGGGGCAGGTAAAACTGACGATTAAAAATCTGAAACAGGTCCCGACCGTTTTTGGCGAAACAGATCTTTTGAGGACGGTGCTAACGTTGCCAGGCGTGAAATCGGTAGGGGAAAACAGTACCGGACTTAACGTGCGCGGAGGTTCTACGGATCAAAACCTGATCCAGTTTAATGACGCTGTAATTTACAATCCATCCCATTTGTTTGGTTTTTTCTCGGCGTTTAACCCTGACGTTTTGAAGGATGTGGAATTATACAAAAGCACCATCCCGTCAAGATTCGGAGGCCGGTTATCTTCTGTGCTGGATATCAACAGCCGGGACGGAAATAAAAAGAAATTTGTCGCATCCGGCGGTGTTGGGCTGGTTACAGGCAGGCTGACGCTCGAAGGCCCGATCATCAAGGATAAAACTTCTTTCATGCTGGGCGGGCGCTCAACGTATTCAAGCTGGCTGCTGAAACGTCTTGACGATGCAAAGTACAACAAAAGTTCTGCGTCTTTTTACGATGTTAACTTTAACGTAAGCCATGAGATTAATGAAAAGAACAGCCTTTTCGTGACGGCCTACATGAGTAAGGATAAGTTTAAATTATTTGGTGATACAACCTATTCCTACCAGAATCAGCTTGCTTCCCTGAAATGGAAACACACGTTCAACAGTCGCTTGTACGGAGAATTTACGGCTTCCCACAGCAAGTATAACTATGAAATGGAAAGTCAGGGTTTGCCGTTGAACGCTTTCAATCTGAAATTTGATATCAACCAGTCGCAGTTTAAAGCCGATTTTAATTATGTCCTGCACCCAAAACATACGTTGGATTTTGGGTTAAGTTCTATTTATTACAAGTTACATCCAGGTTCTTTCCAGCCCAACAGTGAGCAATCGCTGGTTATTCCGGACGAATTGCAGCGGGAACAGGCTTTGGAAAGTGCGCTGTACATCGAAGACAAATTTGAGGTCAATCCGAAGCTTTCGATCACGGCCGGTTTGCGTTATTCCTTTTATCAGTATCTGGGGCCGAGAACGGTAAATAAATACGTTCCGGGTTTCCCGATTGATAAAATTTATGAAGACGGAACGCAAACTTATGCTTCCGGCAAAAAGATCAAAGGTTATGGCGGGCCGGAATACCGCCTTTCGCTGCGTTACACCGTTTACGACAATCTGGCGGTGAAAGTAAGTTACAATACGCTGAGGCAATACATCCATTTACTGACGAATACCATGACGGTTTCTCCAACCGATATCTGGAAACTGAGCGATCAGTATATCAAACCACAAACCGGAGACCAGGTTTCTGTCGGATTGTACAAAAATTTCAGGGGAAATAAAATTGAAGTTTCACTGGAAGGTTATTACAAAAACATCCAGAACTTTCTGGATTACAAAGGCGGTGATTCCCTGATCATGAATCCGCGCATCGAAGCGGCGGTTTTGGGGACAAGGGGAAAAGCCTATGGAGTGGAACTGATGGTGAAAAAGATGACGGGCAAGCTCAACGGCTGGGTCGGTTATACCTATTCGCGCACGCTTCTCAGAGCACTCGATCGTGAATCCGCGGATGCACCAAACAAAGGCAATTATTATCCGAGCAATTACGACAAGCCGCATGATTTTACAATGATCACGAATTACAGGCTCTCTCACAGGTTCAGTGTTTCATTCAACTTTACTTACAGTACCGGTCGGCCTTATACACCACCGGTGGGCAAATATATTATTGACGGAGCACAGCGGGTTTACTATGCGGACAGGAACCAGTTCAGGATACCGGATTATTACCGGGCCGATCTGGCGATGAATATTGAGGGGAATCATAAGGTGAGGAAACTGGCGCACAGCTCCTGGACGCTGGCCGTGTATAATGTACTGGGAAGAAAAAATCCATCGTCTGTATATTTCCAGACGCAGGGTGGCAGGGTGAACGGATATCAGCTGTCGATTTTCGGCCAGCCGATACCAACCATCACGTACAATTTTAGATTTTAAACCGGGAAAAATGAAAGGATACTGTTTTTTGATAATCGTTTTCCTGACTTCGCTTTTTATAGTGATCGGCTGCGTGGAACCTTTTTCACCGCCCGAGGTAAATTCGGATGAGGGATATCTGGTTATTGATGGATTTTTAAATGTTGGCTTAGATACCAGCCGAATCGAATTGAGCCATACACAGAACACCAATACCCAGACATCGGTACTTAAAGAACCGGGGGCAAAACTGACGGTGGAAGGAGAAAAAGGTGAAACTTATGCTTTTACCGAGAAAGGGAACGGATCGTATTATTTGCCGCCATATTCTTTCAACACCGCTCAGAAATACAGGCTGCGCGTCAAAACGCGGGTGGGCGGGGAATATCTTTCGGATTTTGTTGAAGTGAAAAACACGCCTGCAATCGACGCCATTGAAGGAAAATTGGACACACGACAGGATGCGATGGTGATGCAGGTGAATACGCATGATGCAACGAACAGTACCCGGTTCTATCGCTGGGGATTTGAGGAGACCTGGGAATATCGTGCGGCATTTTATTCTTCGCTGGAACTTGTCGGCGGTCAAATTGTAAGTCGGAAGAATGATATAAACCTTTGCTGGCGTACGCTGAAATCGTCCAATATTTTACTGGGATCGACCATCAAATTATCACAGGATATTATTAAAGATCTGCCGCTTACTACCGTGCCAATAGCAACGAACAAACTGTATATCAAATACAGTATTCTGGTTAAGCAATACGGACTTACACAGGATGCTTTCGAATACTGGACGAGTCTGGCCAAAACGACCGAAGGGACCGGGAGTTTATTTGATCCGCTGCCGTCGCAGATTACGGGAAATATCAGGAGTACGACCAATCCGAAAGAGCTGGTTTTTGGCTATTTCAGTGCGGCGGTGGAACAGAAAAAACGGATTTTTCTGACGCCCAATTTGGGCCGATATCCAACTTGCTCTGCTCCGGACACACTGGAGATCAAGGACGCATTGAAGTCCGCGAACATGCTGATGAATTATTATGGCGAAAGATCCGAATATATACTCGAAACCATTGATTATTGCGCGGATTGCCGGGAGCAGGGGGGTGTCACGAAAAGGCCTGCTTTTTGGGAATGATTAACTGGATGGCTATGAAGAACAAATACGTGCAGATGATTGGCGTTTTTATGCTGCTATTTTTGATATACAGCTGCGTAGAGCCATTTTCTCCGCCAGAGGTAAACGATGATCAGGGATATCTGGTCGTTGATGGGTTTTTAAATGTTGGCTCAGATACCAGCCGGATTGAGCTGAGCCATACGCAAAACACCAATGCAACATTAGCCGTAGCGAGGGAATCGGGGGCGAAAGTTGTGGTAGAACAGGAAAATGGAGGGACATTCCCATTTGTCGAAAAGGGAAGCGGCTCTTATTTTTTGCCGCCGCAGACGTTCAGTAAATTAGCAAAATACCGGCTGCGTGTCAAAACCGTAAACGGACGTGAATATCTTTCAGATTTTGTGGCGGTGAAGGATACGCCACCGATTGACGGTATCGAGGGGAAGTACGATGCACGGCAGAATGCGATGGTTATGCAAGTGAATACGCATGATGCCACAAATAATACCCGATTTTATCGCTGGAAATTTGAGGAAACCTGGGAATACCGGGCTGCAAATTATTCCGCTCTTGAGGCGATTACCAATGCAGATGACGAGAGGGAGATTATTTCCAGACGACAGGATATCAATGTTTGCTGGCGGACAATAAAATCGGCCAATATTTTACTGGGATCGACCATTAAGCTTTCGCAGGATATTATTAAAGATTTGCCGCTGACGACGGTTCCTGTCTCTACAAATAAGCTTTACATTAAATACAGTATTTTAATAAAGCAATACGGACTTACCCAGGATGCCTTTGAGTATTGGACGAGTCTGGCCAAAACAACGGAAGGAACAGGGAGTTTGTTTGACCCGCTTCCATCACAGATTACCGGAAATATTAAAAATACAGCTGATGGTCAGGAACTGGTTTTTGGTTATTTCAGTGCTTCTGTGGAACAGAAAAAGCGGATTTTTCTGACACCGGGCCTTGGAATGTATCCAAGGTGTATTGATCCTGATACCCTGACACTGGATGAGGCCAAGAAAACCAGCTCACTGTTATTGAATACTGTCGGGATAAGATTCGACTCCGTGCTTGTAGCCAGTGATTTTTGCGCGGATTGCCGTGTGCAGGGCGGCGTTACTACTAAACCTTCATTTTGGGAATGATGAATACCATAACACATAAGGACACGGTGAAATGTAAAAACTTTATACTGATTTTACTCGGATTTCTTGCTTTGCCATTTACCGGTAAGGCACAGGATATCGCAGGTGCGGGAATCGTGCAAAAATTTCAGCTGTACAGCCAGCAGGCGGTACAGGAAAAGTTGTATCTGCATCTGGACAGGAGTTTTTACCTCGTGGGTGAAACCCTGTGGTTTAAGGCCTACAATCTTCATGGAGGAACACATCGCTTTATTGATCTTAGTAAAATTGCCTATCTGGAGGTGATGGATAAGGACCTGAATGCGGTGGCGCAAACCAAGTTTTCGCTGCTGGATGGGAAAGGAAATGGTTCGCTGGTGCTGCCTTCTTCGGTTGTCAGCGGTAATTACAAGGTGCGGTGTTATACCAACTGGATGAAAAATTTCAGTTCTGATTTCTTCTTCGAAACGTCGATATCGGTTGTGAATCCATTTGTAAAGTTTGATCCCGATCCGGACGAAAAACGGGAAGTGATTTATGATATTCAGTTTTTCCCTGAAGGCGGCCATCTGGTCAGAAACATCGAAAGTAAAGTGGGGTTTAGGGGCATTGCCAACGATGGAAAAGGAATCAACTTTAAAGGTTTCCTTGTCGACCAGAACAATGACACGATTGTCAGGTTTGAACCGAAGAAATTTGGTATAGGGAATTTTACTTTTAAACCCGTTGCCGGCGAAACGTATAAAATACTGATCAGGGATGAAAAGGGAATTGTCGGGACTTATTCGTTACCCGAAATCCAGGAGCAGGGTTATGTGATGCAGGTGAAAGACTTGTCTGCTGACCAGATCAGCGTTCTTGTGACGGCGAGCCCGGGTTCTGGCAGTGTAAGTTTGTTTACACATACCCGTCAGGAAAACCGTTATAGCGAAACAAAAGCGATTGTTGACGGGAAGGCGGTTTTTACTATTGATAAAAACAAGATCGGAGACGGGATTACCCACATTTCCATTTTTAACAATTCCGGGAACCCCGTTTGTGAGCGGCTCTATTTCAAACGCCCTGCGAAAGACCTGATGATCGAGGGAAAAGCAGGTAAGCAGACGTATCTGACCCGGGATAAGGTCACGATGGATTTAAGCACGCATTCGGATGCAGGTATCGTAGCGCTGTCGAATTTATCGGTTTCTGTTTATCTGGCGGATTCCATTCAGGCTGAGGATCATGAAAATATAAACAGTTATTTGTATCTGAGTTCTGACCTGAAGGGCACTGTTGAATCTCCTGAATATTATTTTCAGCGCAACAAGGACGTGGACGCAGCTGTGGATAACCTGATGATAACCCATGGCTGGCGCCGTTTTAAGTGGGATGATATTCTTAAAAATTCTCCCAAAGCTTTCCCGAACCTTCCTGAATTTGACGGACATTTTATTTTTGGTAAAGTTTTCAGCACCGTTACGGGTGCGCCTGTGAAGGATATGGAAACATATTTGGCTGCACCGGATGCCCCTGCAAGGCTATATTTTGCAAAAAGCAATAATGCGGGAGAAGTGCGTTTCGAAGTGAAAGAGTTTTTTGGTCCGAAAGAACTTACGATCCAGACAAATCTTTGGCTCGACAGTACGTATCGTTTTGAGGTTGCGAATCCATTTTCGAAACAGCCTCTTCAGTCAGGGTTGTCTTCTTTCAAATTCGATAAAAATCTTGAAAACCAGTTATTGGTTCGCTCCGTCAATATGCAGACGACCAATGCATTTCTGCCAAAATGGTATCGGGAAAATAAATATGCCTCGCCGGATTCTCTTGCCTTTTTCGGAAAACCAGATGAAAAGTACATTTTAGACGATTACACACGCTTTCCAACGATGGAAGAGGTGATGCGGGAATACGTTCGGGGCGTGATGGTAAGAAGGCGTCACAAGGAATTTCACTTCGTGATGATGGATAAATTGTTCCCGCAAACATTTTTCAGTACAGATCCTTTGATTTTACTGGATGGTATACCTATTTTTAATACGGATAAGATCATGGCCTTTGATCCGTTGAAAGTTAAGAAGATAGAACTGATGAGCGCCCGCTATTATTTGGGACGCAGCGTGTTTACAGGAATCGTCAGTTTGTCAACTTATCGGGGAGATCTGGCCGGATTTGAACTGGATCCGCGTATTCTGGTGATACCTTATGAAGGTCCGCAGGTGAAACGTGAATTTTATGCCCCGAAATATGATATGCAGGCCAGTATGCAAAGCCGTATACCAGATTTCAGGAATCTTTTGCATTGGGCGCCGGATGTAACAACCGATGCAGAGGGGAAATCACAACTGAGTTTTTATACGTCCGATCAGCCGGGGCGTTACAGGGTCGTTATTCAGGGCATTACAAGAAACGGTTTGGCTGGTAGTAAAGCATTTACTTTTATGGTAACACGCAGAAATTTATAGTAATAGATCTTATAGTGTCGTCCACCCAAACATAGTGAAGCTACTATGTCCCAACTGAAAACCCGGAGATTCTTCTTCGGGTTTTTCTTTTGGTCCTATTGTCGCTAGGGGAGGTTAAACGCAGAGTAAAGGGAGTTTTGCGCAGAGGACACGGAGTTTTAAATGACTTAATGAAAATGATAACTCCTAAAACGCTGCGAAAAACTCCCAGAACTCTGCGTTTAACCCCCGATCAGATGTAGAACTCAGACGTGTGTTTAATTTCCTTTAAAACGAAGGTACTGTTCAAAACGCCGATGTTGTCGATTTTGGACAATTTGTACTTTACAAAGTCGTGGTATTCGTCGAGGCTCCGCACATTGATCTTTAACAGAAAATCGACCTGCCCGGCCATGTGATAACATTCCTGCACCTCATCCAGATTCTGAATTTCCTGCTCAAATTTTTCAATGAATGCCTCGTTATGATACCGCATGGATACCTGGCATATCGTTGTAATAGGCCTGTTTATCAGTTTTTTATCCAGGATGGCAACGTACTGTTTGATAAAACCCAGATTTTCGAGCCGACGGATGCGTTCATAAATCGGGGAGATCGTAAGATTCAGGATCGTCGCTATTTCTTTTGTCGTTTTTTTTGCATCTTTCTGTAAAATCCGCAAAATTTTAGTGTCAATTTTATCTATTTCTTCCATGATGGCATAATATTTCCTGCTTTTGTAAAACAGAATATCCTTGAAAAGTAAATTTTTCTTTTGATTGTTAAATATGCAATAATATTTATCGAAATGAAATGAAATTACTTGAAATATTATCTTAAAATGCAAAATTGCGAGTGATTTATACTTTATAAATGCCTTGTGAAATGAAATCGGAAAGTATTTTAGTTATCGGAGCAAATGGCCAGATCGGATCGGTGCTGGTGGAATATTTGCGTGGTATTTATGGCGACAGCAAAGTGATTGCTTCTGACCTGAGGGTTAGCCCGGACAGACAGGATTATTTTGAAGTGCTGGATGCAACAGATGGCAAAGCTTTACTGGAAATCGTAAAACGTCATCAAATAACCCAGATCTATCATCTGGCGGCAATTTTGTCAGCGAAAGGGGAGCAGGATCCTCTGAATACCTGGCAAATTAATATGCAGACCTATTTTAATGTGCTGGAAGTAGCCCGTGAACAGGGTGTCAGCAAGATATTTTATCCAAGTTCCATCGCGGTTTTTGGGGCGCATGTCCATGGTTCTGCGGACCAGTTCGCTTATCTGGATCCGTCCACGGTGTACGGGATCAGTAAAGCGGCCGGTGAAAACTGGTCGAATTATTACTTTCAACGTTATGGAATGGATATCCGCTCGCTGCGTTATCCGGGTATTATCAGTTATCAGTCGATGCCGGGCGGTGGAACGACGGATTACGCCGTGGACATTTATCACAAGGCCGTCAAAGGCGAGCATTTCGACTGCTTTTTGAAAGAAGATGCGACGCTACCGATGATCTACATGAGTGACGCACTGGACGCAACGGTTCGTTTGATGGAAGCACCAGCCGAAAAAATCAGCGTTCGGACGGGTTATAACCTGGCCGGTATGAGTTTTTCTCCCAAAGAAATATATGAAAGTATCCGCAAGATTGTTCCTGCTTTTGAAATAAGCTATAACCCGGATTACCGTCAGGCGATCGCGGAATCGTGGCCATCGGAAATCGACGATTCGGAAGCCAGAAAGGATTGGGGATGGCGTCCGGCTTATTCGCTGGATAAGATGACGGAAGAAATGATCCAGGAATTGAGAAAAAAATATGAAATCGTAAGAAGCTAGCCTTCTCATTTACCCATCCAAATTAAATTATCATGTACGGAGCTATTAAGGAACAACTTCAGGGCGAGCTTGATGGAATAAAAGAAGCCGGACTTTATAAAACCGAGCGCATTATCGTGACACCGCAGGCAGCACAGATTGCCACAGAAAATGGGAAAGAGGTTTTGAATTTCTGTGCCAATAATTACCTGGGATTGTCCTCGCATCCGGATGTAATCGAGGCGGGCATTGATGCAATCCGTACACACGGCTTTGGCATGTCATCGGTTCGTTTTATTTGCGGGACTCAGGATATTCACAAAGAACTTGAACGTAAAACCGCGGAATTTTTGGGCACAGAGGATTGCATTTTATACGCAGCTGCCTTTGATGCAAACGGCGGTGTTTTTGAACCATTGCTTGGGGAGCAGGATGCCATTATTTCGGATGAATTAAACCATGCGTCGCTGATTGACGGTATTCGTTTATGTAAAGCAAAACGTTTCCGGTATAAACACAATAACCTGGAAGATCTTGAACAGCAACTGAAAGATGCCCAGGGAAGCCGCCGTATTCTGATTGTGACGGACGGCGTTTTTTCCATGGACGGAACCATCGCGCAACTCGACAAAATCTGTGACCTGGCTGAGCAATATTCGGCGATGGTGATGATCGACGAATGTCATGCTTCCGGGTTTATCGGCAAAACCGGCCGTGGTACACATGAATTCCGTAATGTGATGGGGAGAATAGATATCATTACCGGTACTTATGGAAAAGCATTAGGCGGTGCATCAGGCGGATTTACGGCTGCGAAAAAGGAAATCGTTGAGATTCTTCGTCAGCGTTCACGCCCGTATTTATTCTCTAATACTTTGGCGCCATCCATCGTTGGCGCGTCTATTAAAGTGCTTGATTTGCTTACCAGTTCAACGGCACTTCGCGACAAACTTGAAAACAGCACAAAATATTTCCGCAGGGAAATGACCAACGCTGGTTTTGATATTCTTCCGGGCGAGCACCCAATCGTCCCGATTATGTTATACGACGCGAAGCTGGCACAGCAGTTTGCTGCAAAATTACTGGACGAAGGAATTTATGTAATCGGGTTTTTCTATCCGGTTGTACCGCAGGGAAAGGCGCGTATCCGTGTACAGATCTCGGCAGGTCACGAGCAGCATCATCTGGAAAAAGCCGTTGCGGCATTCACCAAAGTTGGAAAAGAACTTGGTGTGATCAGCTAATTGAATTTCATCAACATAAACACAGAAAAGCCGGATGTTGTAATGTCCGGCTTTTCTGTGTTTATGGATTGTAAGTTATTGGTTGTGGCTCTGTTGTGGCTCCGGTTCGAGGAGCTCTGCTTCCACATGTAAAGACAGCAAAGTTGCATTGCCGTATTGGGTAACCATCGCAACGTCGGCGGCGTCGCGGCCATGTGCAATTTCGATACGATATCCTTCTGTTTTCTCCTGAACAGCATCGAATGCATACCAGTCGTCCCCGATGTATACTTCAAACCAGGCGTGAAGATCCATATCTTTCAATTTGTTCAAATATCCGACCGTCATTCTGGTTGGGATGCACAGGTTTCTGCAAAGTGCGATGGCTAAATGTGTGAAATCCCGACAAACACCGATACGGTTTCTGGCCAGGTCGAGCGCGGTTGTACTGGCATCGGTCATTCCGTATTGATAAGTCACATTGTTGTGAATCCAGCTGCGTATGGCTTCAACCTGTTCATAGCCGGGAACGAGATTTCCGGCAATTTCCATCGCCAGCATGTTTATTTCATGTAAGTCCGACTGGCAATAACGGCTTGGTAAAATGTAATGCATGACCTCATCCGGCAGATCACCAACGAGCAGAAAGGGTGGTGCCGGGTCAGGAATTACTTTGGTTGGATTCACCTGCGCTTCAACCTCGGTGCTGATCGTTACCTTCCCCACCGGCAGGAGGGTGCGCTGACATGGATTTCCGTAAAGATCTGTGTATTCTGAAAATGGGATAGCTGGTTCGATTTTAAACCCTTCACTGATAATGGACTGCCCTTCCTGACGCCTCGGGCGCAGCATTGTTGTTATTGTTGTGGGCGCATATACATCGTAAGTAAATATGCTACGTCCCTTCATTCTCATGTATAAGCCGTTTAAGTAAAGTTTAGTAAAGATAGAAAGCTTTATTGGTGGAAATCGGCTGGAGAAACCAGTTTTAAAATTTTCTTAACATCGATTTACAAACAATTATGCCAGATACGCAATCCGGTATTAAACTGTATCAGAAGAACTTATTTTAATTATGATTTACTTTGGAAATGTTATGTTAAGCTGATTTTCTTTGGCGGGAAACCGGAGTCAATTAGAGAAAAATTAAATTCTTTGAGACGTGATCTAATTTTACTAGATTTCCGTTTTCCAATACAAAGAGGCAGGAAATGATATCATTGTCATTCTTTCTGTCAGGTAGGTAGCCAGTCTGGCGGTTTGGGATGTCCGTCTGTTGATCATTTTTAAACTTAAAGTTTATTCCTATGGCAATTACAAAGTGGATAGTAGACCCGGTACACTCTGATGTACAATTTAAAATTAAACATTTGGTGATCTCTACAATCACAGGTTCTTTCAAGAATTTCGAAGGAGGAGCAACGTCTGATCTGAACGACTTTGAAAATGCTGAGATTCACTTTTCACTGGATGTGGATAGTATTGATACCAACCAGGATATGCGCGATACACACCTGAAATCGGCCGATTTTTTCGATGCCGGTCAATTCCCGCATATTACCTTCCAGTCCAATTATTTCCATAAGGCCAAGGGCGATCATTACAAGCTTTCCGGTTTATTGACTTTAAAAGGGATAACCAAACCCATTGAGCTCGATGCCGAATATGGTGGAACAGAACGTGACGCGGATGGTAATATCCGTCTGGGATTTGCGGTTGTCGGAATGTTAAGCCGCCAGGAATTTGGATTAAATTATATGCAGCTGACCCAAACGGGTGGTTTGTTGATTGGCGAAGATGTGAAGCTGATTGCCAATATACAGCTTGTGAAGCAAAACTAGGATATTTGTTCGTGGATTAAAATCCACGGCCACAAGATCGGCCATGCCGTAGGCATGAGCATGTTGATCAGGATGTTTCAACAGGATTCTATATGTAATAACTGTCAGAGATATCGCAACCTTCACAGTGCCATCGGCACGACCGATCTTGTAGCCATGGATTTTAATCCATGGAAAAGAAAGTTCGTGGCCAATAAATAGCTTGTTCGCCGACCTATTCCATATCTTTACCGCCACAAAACCATCTCATTTCTTTTCATGAAATTCCTTAAAATCCTTCTTTACATCATCGGTTCGCTATTGCTTGTCTTACTGCTGATGGTGGCCACGATGGTTACGACTATCGACCGGACACCCTATAAGGAAATGGCTTATTACAAGCAATGGAAGGAAAATGTAGCGAAAATTGGGAGCCAGTCCGCTACGGACACGACAGAAAAAGCGTTATCGGCGGGTTGGGCGAAAGTCAATATTACGCCAGCAAAACCGGGGCCGATGGCAGGCTACGGGAAAAGAAAAGGAGCACATTATGAAGCTGTTCACGACTCCATTTATGTCCGTACGGTTGTTTTGGATAATGGTATCACCAAAGCGGCGATTATTACGGCCGATATGCTGATTGTTCCGCCCAACGTTACAGAACGTGTAAAAACCCTTCTTCCGACGATTGGTTTCACCTTCGACCAGGTTTATTTTGGCGCTATTCATAGTCATAACAGTTTGGGCGGTTGGTATAACACAATCACAGGAAAGCTTTTTGCAGGCGCTTATGACGCAGCGACCGTTGAAAATATTGCACAGGCCATCATTAAATCGATCACCGATGCAAAGAAAAATTTGCAGCCCGCCACAATTGGTTTTGGTGAAGTAAAAGATACGCTGGATATCAGGAACCGTTTGGTTGGCGACGAAGGCATACTGGATCCCTGGGTTAGAAATATCGAATTTGTCAAGGCAGATGGGAAAAAGGCGTTAATCAGTTCATACGCGGCACATTCGACGGTGTTGAATGCCAAAACGATGGAGTTATCCCGCGATTATGCCGGTGCTTTGGTGGACGATCTGGAAGACGGGGAGGCTGATTTTGCCGTGTATATGGCAGGTGCGGTAGGGAGTATGGGGCCGATTGAAAAAGGTACAGATGATTTTGATGAAATGAAAAACCAGGCTGGTGGGGTAGAAAAGGCCATTCAGTCGATTGTTGGAAAATTTGAAAAACAACCTAATGTACTTCGTTCGGTCACGGTGCCCTTGCCATTAAGAGAACCAACACCAAAGTTAACACCGAAGTTTGCATTGCGCAGCTGGGTATTTCGTTGGGCATTTGGTGACGTGCCCTCCTATATCAAGGCGCTTCGCGTAGGCAATGTTTTACTGGTGGGCGTACCCTGCGATTTTTCAGGTGAACTGATGCCGGAGTTAACAGCCTATGCTGCCAAAAAGGGCCTGCATTTGATGGTGACGAGTTTTAACGGCGGATATATTGGGTATATTACCAATGATAAGTTCTTTGATAGAGATCTGTATGAGACCACAACCATGAGCTGGTTCGGGCCTTATAACGGAGCATATTTTCAGGAAGCAATCAGAGATTTGATTGACAGGTTTTAGTTATTGGTTTTTAGCTTAATGCCGGAATATAACCGATATGCTAAAACCAGGTTTACGCATCAATTTTTGCCGGACATGCTTGCTGATCTCCAAACGCTCAACTCTAAAACCTACTAAATGAAATACCTCGTAACGATTGTCCTGTGTGTTTTTCTCACCACGTCAGGAATGGCACAAACGCCTGTACGGCTTGCCATTGCCGGTTTAAGTCATGGACATGTTGGTTGGGCTTTTAACCGCCAGGATAAAAAAGATACCGAAATTGTCGGGATTTATGAACCTAATCAGGAGCTTGCCGACCGTATCATGAAGCGTTATAAACTGGATGAAAATCTGTTTTTTACTGATTTAAACAAAATGCTTGATCAGACAAAACCAGATGCCGTTTCGGCTTTTGGCGCCATCAACGAGCATATTACAGTCGTTCGGGCTTGTGCACCGCGAAAAATTCATGTGATGGTGGAAAAGCCGTTGGCGACTACCTTTGCCGATGCCAAGGAAATTCAGAACCTGGCTCTGAAGAACAATGTCAGGGTGCTGACCAATTTTGAAACATCCTGGTATGCCAGCAATCAATACGTAAATGATTTGGTGCAGGCGGGGAAACTGGGTGAAATCAGAAAAGTGATGGTCAATGACGGGCATCAGGGCCCCAGGGAAATTGGTGTAAGCCAGGAGTTTTTTGACATTTTGACGGATCCTGTCAAAAACGGAGCAGGTGCTTTGGTTGATTTCGGATGTTATGGTGCCAACCTGATGACATGGCTGATGAAAGGAGAACGTCCGGTCTCAGTGACGGCGGTTACGCATCAGAATAAGCCCGATATTTATCAAAAGGTGGATGATGAAGCCTCGATTGTTTTGCAATATCCCAAAGCGCAATGTATCATCCAGGGATCATGGAACTGGTCTTTTGGAAGAAAAGACATGGAAGTTTATGGAACAAAAGGGTATGCTGTTGCGGTTGATCCTACAACGATCAGAGAACGTCTGCAGGAAAAAGTGCCGGAAGAAAGAAAAAAAATCGATCCGCGTCCGGCTCCGTTTACAGACCCATTTTCAGTTTTGGCCGACGTGGTGCAGGGCAGATTAAAAATGGATAAGCATGATTTGTATGAATTGCCTGTGAATGTAACTGTGGTCGAGATTTTAGAGGCTGCGAAAGCATCTGCAAAATCCGGCAAGACCGTTACCTTAAAATAACGTTTATTTAAAATTAGAAATCAGTGCAAGAATCGCCTTCCCTTGACCCGAAACCTGTAAGTTTTTCGCAAACGACACTCACCGAACTGATGATTCCTTCCTATGCCAACTTCGGCGGGAAAATTCACGGAGGCATCCTGCTTTCGTTGATTGATAAGGTGGCTTATGCCTGTGCGTCGCGTCATGCGGCTACTTATTGCGTAACGGTTTCGGTGGATGGAGTGGATTTTCTAAAACCAGTGGAAGTTGGAGACCTGGTTTCGCTGATGGCTTCTGTCAATTACGTGGGTAAAACTTCCCTCGTTATCGGGATTCGCGTGATCGCTGAAAATGTAAGAAATGGTGTCCAGCGGCATACCAATACTTCATACGTGACCATGGTGGCCAAGGGAGAAGACGACCGTCCTGCATTGGTTCCGCCGTTATTGCTCGAAAGTGAAGCAGACGGACGCAGATTCCTGGAGGCAATGAAACGCCGCGAACTAAGAGAACAATATCGTCACGCTTTTGATAGTGAAAAAGGGAGGATTGAAGTAGGAGAAAATCTGGATGAACTTTCGCAGCAAAGATGCGTCATCGGCTGGTAATGATCTGAAAAATATTGTTTTAGTCCCTAAGAGATTTCTTTGAAATGTCTTAGGGACTAAAAATTTAATTAGAAACCGAATAGACCTCCTTTTTTTGTCCGGGAAGTTGATTTGCCGAAAAGCATTCCGAATACACCCCGTACCACTTCTCTGCCGATTTGTTTCGCGAGCGGTGATGCCAGTGCTTCTTCAAACATTCCTTTTTCCTGTTTGCCATTACCTTTCGCCGCCGCTGCTTCTTCCTTGATTTTCGCCTCCTGCCGGGTTTGCTCTTCCAGTCGTTTGGTTAAAATTTCATAAGCACTTTCCGGATCGATCGGGTCTTTGTATTTTAGATAAAGATCAGACTGACGTACCTGATTTTCGTAATCCGACTGTGTCATCGGTCCCATGATCGATGTAGGCGGCAGTAAATGTGTCGCGGCCACTTCGGTCGGGATACCTTTTTCATTCAAAACCGTGACAAGCGCCTGGCCAATCCCGAGCGTCGTCAATATCTGGTCAATCGAGTAAAAATCTGACCGCGGATACGTTTTTACCGTTTGTTTCAAAGCATCGGCATCCTGAGGTGTAAATGCGCGAAGCACGTGCTGTACCCGGTTTCCCAACTGCGCCAATACCGATACAGGAATATCCTGCGCCATTTGGGTACAGAAGAAAATACCGACACCTTTTGATCTGATCAAACGGACCACCTGCTCAATCTGATCCAGAAACGCTTTTGGCGCATCTTTAAATAATAAATGAGCCTCGTCTAGGAAGAAAACCAGTTTTGGTTTGTCAAGGTCACCCGCCTCCGGTAATGTCTGATATATTTCAGCCAATAAGCTTAACATGAACGTCGAGAACAATGCCGGCTTATCCTGAACATCGGAAATATTCAAAAGGCTGATCACGCCCTGTCCGTCAACTTTGTTGATAAGATCAGAAATGTCAAAAGATTTTTCTCCAAAAATAGTCCCAACTCCCTGTTGTTCCAACGCGACGATCTTTCTCAGGATTGTGCCTGCGGTCGATGCGGAAATCGAGCCATAATCCGATTTTATTTCCGCTGCTCCCGGCCCATCTGAAAGATAACTCAATACTTTTTTCAGGTCATTCAAATCAATCATCGGCAGTTTTTTATCATCTGCGTATTTGAAGAGAATGGCTAGAACACCGGACTGCGTGTCGTTGAGTTCAAATATTTTCGATAACAAAATTGGGCCGAATTCCAGAATTGTTGCGCGCATCTGCGCACCTTTTTCGCCACTCAGGGAATACAATTCAACAGGAAAACCCTTTGCTTCGAACGGCGTTCCCAATACCGCTGACCGTTCTTCGATCGCTTTATTGGATGTTCCTGGTTTGGCGATACCCGACAAATCACCTTTGATATCGGACATAAAAACAGCTACACCGGCTGCGGAAAGCTGTTCAGCCAATACCTGAAGTGTACGCGTTTTTCCGGAACCCGTTGCCCCGGCAATTAACCCGTGGCGGTTCATCATACGAAGAGGCAAATTCACCTTCGCTTCCGTTAAAATTTCTCCGTCGAGAATTGCCGATCCAAGATGTATGGTTGGTTTGTCAGTTTGATACGATTTCTGGATTGCAGCTATGAATTGATCTCTTTTTGACACGGGTGTATGTAGTTATCGTTAATAATATTCTAATTTATCAAAATTATCACTTTTGCAATGATTTTAAGCGCCGATCAGAATATTTAGAGGATAATAATACTCTTTAAAGAACTTATATTATTTTTCGTAGTATTTTGTTTTTGCGGAATATTATTAGGTATTTTGGCATTATCACCATGATATTATTCTGAAATAATTCATTAAAATACAATTCATTGCCGCCTATGCTTAGTCGAGTTGCTAATTCAATTTATTGGATGAATCGTTATATGGAACGGGTTGAAAATTATGCCCGTTTCGTCGGAGTTAATTTTAATCTGGCACTTGACCTTCCTCCTGACGTGGATGAGCAATGGGAGCCGCTTCTTATCGCCACTGCGGACCACTTTTTGTTTTATAAATATTATGATAAACCAACAAAGGAGGACGTCATCCATTTCATGACCTTCGACAAGCGGAACCCGAATTCGATTGTGAGCTGTCTGTACGAAGCCCGGGAAAATGCCCGGACGATCCGCGAGACAATTTCGAAAGAAATGTGGGAAAGTATCAATACTTTTTATCTGACCATCCGCGGTACTTCTCCGGAAGATTTCAGAAATATGGATCATATGCAGTCTTTTTTTACGGATATCCGTAAAAACTGCCAGCTTTTCCATGGTGTGGTTGATGCTTCCATTACACGTAATGAGGCCTGGCACTTTGGTCGTTTGGGAAGGCATATCGAACGCGCCGATAAATGTTCCAGATTTTTGGATGTGAAGTATTTTACGCTCTTGCAGGATACGGGTACGTCCGGTTCCACACTTGATCTGATGATGTGGACGGCAGTTTTGAAATCGGTCAGTGCTTATAACATGTATCGCCAGACGCACCGGGCCTTAACACCAATGAACATTGTGGCGTTTTTGATCCTTGATAAATTATTCCCGCGTTCGATCGCTTATTGTGTCCGTCAGGCTGAATTGTCTTTGTACGCCATTGCCGGCTCAATTCCTGAACGTGGCCATACCAATCCGGCTGAGCGGGCATTGAGTAAGATGCGCAGCGAACTGGAATTTACGGAAGTGGAAGACGTCTTTAAAATGGGGCTTCATAAATATCTGGATCGCTTCCAGACGAAGAATAACGAAATCGATAACGCGATTTTTGATATGTATTTTGGTCTGGAATCGGAGAAATCTCAAACGCAGTCGATGGGGCAAACCTCCGGACATTTTAAAAGCCAGTGGATGAATTGACCTGAGTAACGGGTCGTGGGTTTATAATATTTCATAGCACAAATTTTTGCTAAAACCCGTCAAATTTCATGAATCTGAAGGTACGTCATACGCTTGATTATCGTTACGATTTTCCCGTAGAACTGGATTCTCATACGTTTTATTTATACCCAAAGGCATACCCGCACCAGCGGGTATTGCACTATGCTTTGGTTATAGATCCTGTTCCTTCCAATATTGTTAAAAATGTGGATGCGGAAGGAAACGTGCAGCAGGTCGTCCATTTTTTTAACGGACCGGTATCGTATTTTAAAGTACAGGCTGAAATGACAGTTTGCTCCGATCCGGTTAATGTTTTTGATTTTGTACTTTTCCCTTTTACTACCCAGTTTTTCCCTTTTTTGTACGACAACAGGATTTATAAATACCTGATTCCTTATCTGGACCGAAGTGATGTTACGGGTTACGTCGAGCAGTTTGCCAGACGGATTGCATCAGAGGTTAGTTGGGGGACGGTTCCGTTTTTAGTGGAACTAACTAAATATATCGCCGAAAATTTTTCTTACCAGAACCGCGAATTTGGAGTAGCCTATCCGCCGGATGATACGTTAAGGGATAAAACCGGATCCTGCCGGGATTATTCGCGTCTGTTTATAGCCGCCTGCAGAAGTCATGGCATTGCCGCCCGTTTTGTGAGCGGTTATTTGTATGGAAATTTAAGACAGGCACATGAGCTCCACGCCTGGGTCGAAGTGTATTTGCCGGGTGCTGGCTGGAGGGGATTTGATCCCACCGAAGGGAAAGTTATTGCAAATAATCACATTAGTCTGGGTGCTTCCGCCGACTTTGATCAGCTGG
This sequence comes from Dyadobacter sp. LHD-138, assembly GCF_030929615.1. GTDB lineage: Bacteria > Bacteroidota > Bacteroidia > Cytophagales > Spirosomataceae > Dyadobacter. The sequence goes on from NZ_JAVFVU010000010.1 coordinate 138,198, forward strand.
CACCGGTTATGGGATTTTTCAGAGGTTCTGCTCAGTCGTCACTTGTGACGCATGTTGACATCGCGCTGATATAATTTCAGCGCAGCCTGTTACTCAATTCTTGGATTGTTTTATCAAATAATCCGATAGACCGCCGGAAATTTGTTATTTTTGTATCGTAACAAACAGAGGAATACTAGATCGTGACGTTAATCAAATCTATATCAGGAATCAGAGGGATAATAGGAGGGAAATCCGGTGATGCACTGACTCCAATTGATGTTGTTAAATTTGCTGCAGCCTATGGAACCTGGTTGCGGCGCACCAATCCACAAAACTTAAAGGTGGTGATAGGTCGCGATGCAAGACTTTCAGGCGAGATGGTGAGCCGTCTCGTGGCAGGAACTTTGCAGGGCGTAGGTCTTCACATAGTTGATTTAGGGCTTTCTACGACGCCAACGGTAGAAATTGCCGTGACGGCGGAAGAAGCTGCCGGAGGAATTATCCTCACGGCGAGCCATAATCCTATCCAGTGGAATGCGTTGAAATTGCTTAACCAGGACGGTGAGTTTATTTCAGAAGAGGAGGGTACGGAAATTCTGAGAATTGCGGATGAAGAAGATTTTCTTTTTCCGGATGTGAAAAAACTGGGAAGTTACAGAACTGACGATACTTATCTGCAAAAACACATTGATCATATTCTTGCGCTGGCACTGGTCGATGTGGAAGCGATCAAGGCTGCGAATTTTAAAATCGTGGTCGATGGGGTGAATTCAACGGGAGGAATTGTGGTTCCGATGCTGCTTGAAGCGCTGGGTGTTGAATCCAAAAATATTAAAGAAATACACTGCGAGCCAACGGGTAATTTTGCACATAACCCAGAACCTCTACCTGAACATTTACGTGATATCAGCAAAGAATTGAAAGATGGTTCTTTCAATCTCGGTGTTGTGGTGGATCCGGATGTGGACCGTCTGGCGTTGATCTGTGAAGACGGAACGCCTTTTGGAGAGGAATATACTTTGGTGGCCGTAGCTGATTATGTGTTGAAAAACACGCCTGGCAATACAGTGTCCAACTTGTCTTCTACCGCAGCTTTGAAGGATGTTACCATTAAAGCAGGTGGTGAATATTTTGCTTCCGCCGTGGGTGAGGTGAATGTGGTAACCGCAATGAAGGCGAATAATGCTGTGATTGGTGGTGAAGGAAATGGTGGCGTTATTTATCCGGAAAGTCATTATGGGCGTGATGCCCTGGTTGGCATTGCGTTGTTCCTGACACATTTGGCTAAATTTGGAAAGACGGCATCGGTACTTCGCAAGTCGTACCCGGGGTACTATATTTCTAAAAATAAAATTGAATTAACGCCGGATATTAACGTTGACAATATCCTCAGCCGTATTCAGACAAAATATTCAAAACAGCCATTGAGTACGATTGACGGCGTAAGAATAGAATTTAACCGGGAATGGGTCCATCTACGGAAGTCCAATACCGAACCGATCATCAGAATATATTCAGAGTCTGAGACGCTGACAACAGCTGATAATCTGGCAAATAAAATTATTTCCGATATCAAGGAAATTATTTCAGAACCGAAAAAATAATAATGAAAGCCTATTTTGATAACGCTGCTACGACGCGGCTGGATCAGGAAGTTTTGGAAACCATGATGCCTCTGATGACAGAGGCATTTGGTAATCCTTCGTCCATCCATTCTTATGGTCGTGCAGTCCGTTCTGTGGTGGAAAGAGCGAGGAAAAGTGTAGCAGGCATATTAAATGCAGCTCCTGCTGAAATATTTTTTACATCCGGAGGTACAGAAGCAGATAACACCGCCATTCGTTCGAGTATTGAAACGTTTGGTCTTAAGCATGCCATTACGTCGAAGATTGAACACCATGCGGTGCTTCACACACTGGAACATCTTGCCAAAACCGGGCAGATTCAACTGAGTTTTGTTAATCTGAACGAAAAGGGAGAAGTGGATCTGGGACACCTGGAAGTACTTTTGCAAACAAATTCCCGTTCGTTGGTTTCTTTGATGCATGGCAACAATGAAATTGGAAATTTGCTTGATCTGAATGCCGTTGGCGATTTGTGCGAACATTATGATGCGATATTTCATAGTGACACGGTGCAGACCATGGCGCATTACAAACATGACCTGCAACAGCTGAAAACCAATTTTATCGTTGGTTCCGCCCATAAATTCCATGGCCCAAAGGGTATTGGGTTTTTATACGTAAAACCGGGAACGAAGATTTTTCCATTTGTACACGGCGGTGCTCAGGAGCGTAACATGCGCGGAGGTACTGAAAATGTATATGGAATTGTGGGATTGGCAAAAGCACTGGAACTGGGCTATCGTGATATGGCCGAACACCGAAGTCACATCGAAGGACTGAAAACCCGGATGATCCACAAGCTTCGGGAAAACATCGAAGGCGTTACTTTTAATGGTAAATCCGCGTTGCTTGACGAAAGTTTGTATACCGTGCTAAGCGTGAGTTTGCCCCCATCAGGATTGAACGATATGCTGCTTTTCAACATGGATATTGCAGGTGTGGCGGTTTCGGGAGGAAGTGCCTGTGCAAGTGGAACGGATGTAGGATCACACGTGCTGACCGAAATTCAGATTAATCCCGACAGGGCGAATGTGCGTTTTTCTTTCGGGAAATATAATACAACTGAGGAAGTAGATTTTGCCGTGAATACATTAGCAGAACTTTATAGGAAAGAATCGGTAATGCTGTAATCAGCGACGAAAAAATAATTTTAAGCCAAAAACAAAAAGAAGTCAAGTTTTTAAAACTTGACTTCTTTTTGTTTTTGGCTATTTGGTAAATACGTCAATCAAACTTTAACGATTCCTGACAATAAATGACAATCCTCTGGCCAGGAAAACTACGCCTTCTTCACCATATCTTCCAACGCCTCAATCCAGATATCACTGTCGTTAAGGCTTTCTACCAATTGCCAGTGCTGGCCTCCTTCTTTTTCGAAAATCTCTTTATATTCCTCACCCACTTCGATCGTTGTTTCCAAACAATCGGCCACAAAAGCAGGAGAAAACGCCAGAACGCTCTTCACTCCTTTTTTGGCCAGTTCCGGAATAATCTCGTCGGTGTAAGGTTTTATCCAGGGTGTTTTGCCAAGTCTCGACTGGAAAGCAACGGTATATTTTCCTTCCGGAATTCCCATGCCTTTTACGAAAAGTCTGGTTGTTTCATAGCATTGCGCACGGTAACAGTGCTGGTTTTTCTCATTCAAGGTATCGCAGCAACTTCCAAACTCGCAATAATTCGCGACATCCCCTTTGGTAATTTGTCTTTCCGGAATTCCATGGTAGCTGAATACGAAGTGATCATACTCGTGTTTGGCCATGTATTTTTTACCAAGATTAACAAAACCCTCTACAAATTTCGGATGATCCAGGAATCTGTTAATGAATTTTATTTCAGGTAAAACCTCCCAGTCTTTCACCACTTCCATTACTTTCTTATAAACGGAACCGGTGGAAGCCGATGCGTATTGTGGAAAGAATGGTACGACGACGATCTCGGATAAGCAAAGTTTCCTCAATTCGTTCAAGCCATTTTCGATGCTTGGACTCTGATACCGCATGGCAAGTTTTACTACGAAATCATCACCCAATGCTTTTTGTAATTTCTTCTCAACGGAATGTCCGTAAATCTTCAGAGGTGAGCCTGCCGGTGTCCAGAGCTGCTGATAAATTTTAGCCGATTTGGGTGCGCGGAAAGGTGCTATGATCAGGTTAATTAATAGCCAGCGGTTCAGATAAGGTATGTCAATAACGCGTTCATCCATTAAAAATTCACGCAGATATTTTCTTACGTCAGGAACGGAAGGACTATCCGGTGTGCCCAGATTTACTATTAAAACGCCTGTTTTACCAACAGGTTTTTTTTTAAGTAAAGATGGATTTGTCAGCGTTTCGGTATTCATTACAAAAAATTAAAATTTACAACAGGGCGTGTTAACACTTAATATAACCCAGCCCGATGTCTACAAAGTTCGTATGTTGAAAAGTTTTTATGCATTTAATCCAAGCAAAATTTCTTTCAAAACAGCCTGTGCGGACCACTCCCGATTGGCAGCCTGCTCGATAACTAAAGAACGTGGACCGTCCAAAACATCGTCAGCCACTTTCATATTACGCCTGAGCGGAAGGCAGTGCATAAATTTACCGTTATCGGTTAAAGCCATTTTTGCCTCATTAATCATCCAGGAAGGATCTTGCGTCAAAACCTGGCCATATTGGGTGTAAGATGACCAGTTTTTGCCGTATACAAAATCGGCGCCTTCCAATGCTTTATTCTGGTCGTAAATTACTGTTCCTTTTCCAACAAATTTATGATCCAGGTCATATCCTTCCGGATGTGTGATCACCAGGTCCACATGCATCGGATTCATCCATTCACAAAAAGAATTGGCAACGGCCTGTGGCAATGCCTTAAAGTGCGGCAGCCAGGTCAGTACAACCTTCGGGCGCTCCTTTGTTTTAAATTCTTCTATGGTGATGCAATCAGCCAGGGATTGCAATGGATGACGGGTTGCAGATTCCAGGTTGACAATGGGAACACCAGCATATTTTTTGAATTGCTGGAAAACCATTTCGGTATAATCCTTGTCACGGTCTTCAAGCTCGGCAAAAGATCGGATGGCGATGATATTGCAATAACGTCCCATGATCGCCGCGGCTTCTCTCACGTGTTCAGCCTTCGTACCATTCATGATAACACCTTCTTCCATTTCCAGGCCCCAGCTATCCTGTCCAACATTCATGACAATCACATTCAGTCCCAAATTAGTGGCCGCTTTTTGGGTACTGATGCGGGTACGTAGGCTGGAATTAAAAAACATCAGGCCAATGGTCTTGTGCTTGCCAAGTGTTTCGTCAGCAAAAGGATTACGTTTAGCACTAATCCCGCTTGTAATAAGGTGATTAAGGTCTGAGACGTCTGCAAGTGAAAGAAAATGTTTCATTAATATTATGGTGTTGGATTTAAACGCAGAGGTAAAAGAGTTTTAGCGCTGAGTTTTAAGAGTTTTATTTTTATGTTATCAAGAGTTCAAATGAGTAGCCTTACGCAAAATGAACCCACTGTTCTAAGTATAAATTATGTTGTTCGCAGGCTTCAGGACTGGAAATTATTTACCACGCTCCGTATTCCTGCTTTTAGCGACATCACATTGAAATTAATAAGCAAACCCACCTTACAATTGGATAGTCTGAGATAAGTCAGTGTCTGAGCGAGATGTATCTGGTCAAGTGCCTCTACCGCTTTCAACTCTACGATCACTTTTCCTTCTACAAACAAATCGATTCTGAAACCTGTTTCCAAAGTTATTGTTTCATAAACAACGGGCAAAACCTTTTGCTTCTCGACAAACAAACCAGCTTTCACCAACTCGTAAAACAGACATTCAGTGTATACAGATTCCAATAAACCTGGACCTAAAGCCGTATGGATCTTGAAAGAGTATTTCAAAATTATTTCAGTGATGTCATTTTCAGGCATCTCTGTCTCTCATTTTGTATTACAACTAGTTGAAAATAAGATTATATTTTTTTCAACGTTGAGTAACACCTGGAAATAAAACAGAAGTAATAAGAAAACTCCCCAAACTCCGCGTTAAACCCCCTTTAACGCTGCGTTTAAACAAAGCCGCAAAGCTTCCAGGAACATATCAGCCTCGTCTTTACCCAAGGCAAGTGAAGGCAACAACCGAATCGTGTTGGCACCAGCAACGCCTGTAAACATGTTATGTTCAAATAACAATTTGTTACGAAGGTCTTTTACCGGGAAATCGTATTCTATTCCGATCATCAAACCACGGCCGCGAAGTTCTTTATATCCGCCAATTTCTTGGATACCTTTCAACAGATAATCTCCGATCTCTGTGGCATTATCCAAAAGATTTTCGTTTTTCATGATGTCAAGTACGGCAATTCCCGCTGCACAAGCCATGTGATTACCACCAAAAGTAGTGCCAAGCAAACCATAACTCGCCTTAAACTTTGGAGATATCAGAACACCGCCAATCGGGAAACCGTTACCCATTCCTTTCGCCATCGTCATCAGATCCGGATGGATTCCGCTGAACTGATGTGAGAAAAATTTACCCGTACGGCCATAGCCACACTGTACGCTATCCAGGATTAATATGGCACCCGTTTCATCGCATTTTTTACGCAATGCCTGAAGAAACGCGTCGCTGCTCACCTGAATTCCACCAACACCCTGGATTCCTTCCACAATCACGGCGCATACTTCGTCGGTAATTCCGTCAAGCGCGGCTATGTCATTAAACGGAAGGAAAGTAACGTGTTTGTTGTAGTTGACCGGAGCAACAATCGATGGATTGTCAGTAGCCGCAACAGCGCCTGCCGTCCGTCCGTGGAATGCTTTTGTAAAAGCAACCACTTTCGACCGGCCTGTATGAAAGGATGCCAGTTTCAAAGCATTTTCATTGGCCTCTGCGCCTGAGTTGACAAGGAAAAGCTTGTAGTCGGGATAACCCGAAAGGTCTCCAAGTTTTTCCGCCAATTCTTCCTGCAACGATATTTTTACCGAATTGGAGTAAAAATTGATCGCGTGAAGCTGCTTGCTGAGCATGTCCACATAGTATGGGTGGCAATGTCCAACAGAAATTACAGCGTGGCCTCCATAGAGATCCAGATATTTTGTACCGTTGGAATCCCACAGATAGCTGCCTTCAGCCTTAACAGGTTCTATATCGTAAAGTGGATATACATCAAATAAATGTGACATAGTAATATTTTGTTTTAAACGCAGAGGAAAAAGAGTTTCACGCAGCGTGACGCAGAGAAAAAAGTTTCAGCGTCCTCTGCGCCTAACTCTTTTACGCTGCGTTTAATACATCAGAATGACGGTGCCTTCAACCTTAATCCTGCATCTTCCGGTAGTCCAAAAAGTAAATTCAGATTTTGAACGGCTTGTCCCGATGCGCCTTTGGTCAGGTTATCGATAATGCTGCTGATCAGTAATTGTCCGTCGTGTACTTCCAGATGAATGAAACATTTATTGGTGTTCACAATCTGTTTAAGGTCAATCGGCGTATCACTTACATGCGTGAATGGATGTTCCGCGTAGTAGGTTTTATAGATCGTCTTTGCTTCTTCCAGTGTTCCCGAAAACGGAGTGTACACGTTGGCCATAATACCACGGGTAAAATCGCCGCGGTAGGGGACAAAGTGAACAGCCTTATCAAAACCAGCCTGCAATTTTTTGAGGCTCATTTTAATTTCTGTCAAATGCTGATGACTGAATGCTTTGTAAATGGACAGGTTATTATTCCGCCACGAAAAATGTGTTGTAGCGCTGAGTGACTGACCTGCGCCGGTACTTCCTGTTACTGCACTTACATGAACATCTTCTTTCAATAAACCACCATTAGCCAAAGGCAAAATGGCCAGTTCAATACTTGTTGCAAAACAACCCGGATTGGCGATTTTGGATGAAGACTTGATTTTTTCCTTTTGAAGCTCAGGCAAACCGTAGGTGAAACCGTTGGACTCATCGCGGAAATCAGTACTTAAATCGATGATTTTTACTGTTTCCTGAACGTTATATTCATCCAGAAATTTCTTCGATTCGCCGTGACCTGAACATAAGAAAACCGCATTCAGATCTGCCTGATTTAATAAGGTTTGAATATCTTCTCCGGAGAAAGTCAATTCTGTATCACCCAATAAATCGGTATGCGTGGCGTAAACCGGTTTCCCAACCTGACTTTTACTATGCGCAAAGGCAATGTTTACGTTCGGATGGTTAATGACAATTCTCAATAATTCGCCACCCGTATAACCTGCGGCACCTATGATGCCTATATTAACTTTATTCATTTTACCTACATTAAAACAGTCACTAGTCGTCGGTTGTGAGCTTAAAATAAATTCAAGATCGATTGAGTTTTATGCCTTCGGCAGATTTCGTTGGTAGAAGAGTTATTAATTCAGACACGAGGCGTTCCAATAGGAACGCATGGTTAGAAGAATCGATTAAAATTCTACCAACAAAATGTACCTATGGTGCAAAGTCACTCATGCAGTTATTAACCATTAATCATCAACAATTAACCCTTAATCATTACTCTCGCTTACTTTCTGATAAATCATTACCTGGTTCGATGCCACTTTTGAGAATCCTCTTACGTCATCACCCGTCCAGGCGTTGTTCATTTCTCCATAACTTCCGAATTTCGAAGACATCAGATCAAATGGAGACTCAATTCCTTCAACATAAAAACGATAAGGAGCAAGATGTACATGCACTTTTCCTGTTACATGTGATTGTGTATCAGACAAGAACGCTTCGATGTTACGCATTACCGGCTCAACAAACTGTCCTTTATGCAATAAACTTCCGTACCAGTTAGAAAGCTGTTCTTTCCAGTAAAGTTGTTGTTCGCTCAAAACGTGCTTTTCTAATGTATGGTGTGCTTTGATAATGATCAACGGCGCCGCAGCTTCAAAACCAACACGTCCTTTGATACCAATAATGGTGTCACCCACGTGAATGTCACGGCCGATGCCAAATGGTTGGGCGATAGCGGCCAGTTTTTGGATTGCCTGCACCGGGTTTTCGAAAGTTTCACCGGCTACACCTTTCAATTCGCCTTCAACAAACTCCAAAGTAATGGTTTCGGCTTCTGTTTTAGAAACTTGTGTTGGCCATGCCTCTTCCGGAAGATATTTCTCCGAAGTCAAAGTTTCCTTTCCGCCAACGGATGTTCCCCAAAGTCCTTTGTTGATACTATATGCAGCCTTGGCCCATTCGCGGCCCACACCTTTTTTTGTCAGATACTCAATTTCAGCCTCGCGTGAAAGTTTAAGATCGCGGATCGGTGTAATGATTTCAGCTTCAGGAATGATGATGCGGAATGCCATATCGAAACGAACCTGGTCATTTCCTGCACCTGTACTTCCGTGGGCAATCGCTGTGGCACCAATTTCTTTGGCATATTCAGCTACCGCAACGGCTTGAAAGACACGTTCAGCACTTACAGAAAGTGGATACGTGTTGTTTTTTAGTACATTACCAAAAATCAGATATTTGATACAATCATTGTAATAATCTGCGGTCTTGGAAATAGTAGCGTGGTTCTTCACACCTAATGAATAGGCGTTTGCTTCGATTGTTTTAAGCTCTTCGTCTGAAAAACCACCTGTGTCCACCAATACGGAGTGAACTTCATAGCCTTTATCTTCGGCCAGATATTTTACACAAAAAGAGGTATCCAATCCTCCACTAAACGCTAATACTACTTTGGGCTGTGACATTCTATGTTTTATTCTGATGTTAATTAAAATGGAATTACAAAGTAACGAAAAATACCTCGCATCGGAGTTTAAAAGCTGCCGGGCGAGGTATTTAGCATGATATAATAATCAATAATATGAGTGCTGTACTTAGTGTACGAGCATCGCCTCGGCATTTTTCTTTTTAGCACGTTCTTCCCTTCGCAACAAAATACGTTGCTTGATACGCATCCAACGCTCATAAAGGCTGGATTCTTTCAGGAAATCCCAGGTGTCTTTTTCTGCTTGCGCCTCGGTTTTTTTATGTTCCTCAGGGTTGTACATCATACCAGTACATAAGCAATGCTTACGGTTGGTACGGGTTAGTACATCATAATTCACACAGCTCGCACAACCTTTCCAGAAAGCGTCATCCGCAGGAAGTTCGCTGAATGTAACAGGCTCATAACCAAGATCTGAGTTGATCTTCATGACCGGCAAGCTGGTGGTGATACCAATAATTTTGGCATCGGGATACTTCAGGCGTGAAAGTTCAAAAGCTTTTTGCTTGATCGCTTTTGCCATACCACTGTTCCGAAAATCAGGATGAACGATAAGACCGGAATTGGCTACGAACTTTCCATGTTCCCAGGTTTCGATATAACAGAAACCAACCCACACCCCGGTATCAGTTGTGGCAATAATCGCTTTCCCTTCTACCATTTTTTCCATGATATACACAGGAGAACGTTTTGCTATACCCGTACCACGTTTTTTGGCACTCTCTTCCATTTCTGCACAAATCGTATCTGCAAAATGGAAATGATTTTCATTGGCGGTTTGTATAATGAACTTACTGCCTACTACTTCGGTATTTTTCATTGATGAATTTACTGACGAAAAATTGTTCGAAACAAAAATTAAGTTCCCAGAAAATTACGATGGGACGTTTCAAAAATTTAAAAAAAGACGGGGAAGAAGTTTTACCACATAGGTAAAAAGAAGTTAGACGGTCCTGGGGGACCTAAACCTGAAAGGTGTAGTATGAAGAACAGTATGTATGCCGTTGCTATTCATTTGACTTTGTTGGTCGTCTAAGAGAGTGCAAATTTTGTAAAAAAAAATGTTACTTGAAAGAAACATGCATTATATTTTTATAGTTCGTCTTACAGAAAAAAATATTCAGACATACTGCGTTTTTTTTTAGCTTGCAGCAGTCTTTAAATATGTTGCACTAAAATTGAGCATGACGCCTCTAACTGCCGACGATCTTTTGTATGGATACATCAATGGAATTTTCCCAATGGCTGAGCCGGACGGAACAATTTACTGGTACTCACCGGATCCCAGGGCAATCATTCCAATAGACTCCTATAAATCTCCAAAGTCTCTCCGACCGGTTATAAATAAAAAAACTTTTGAAATTCGCATTGATTGTAATTTCGAGGGTGTGATGCATGGATGTGCGGCTCCACGGGCTGTGGAGGAAGGGACATGGATATCGGAGGATATTATTGCGGCTTATACAAACCTGCATAAGATTGGATATGCGCACAGTGTGGAAGCTTACCGGGAAAACAAACTGGTGGGTGGGTTGTATGGTGTTGCCATTGGCGGTGTTTTTTTCGGCGAATCGATGTTTTTTATCGAAAACAATGCTTCCAAGGTCGCATTTCATTTTCTGATTGAAACTTTACGTGCCAATAACTATATATTGCTGGACACACAGTTTATCAATGACAACGTATTAAGGTACGGAGCCATTGAAATACCCAGGACCGACTATATGGAAAGACTGAAAAAGGCGCTTCAGTTAAACCGAAAGTTTCTCTTAAATCCGCCGCAAACTGCTTCTCCCAAACATTCTGCTTTTTAATAATCAGGTAACTAAGTAATTTTAGCCTGAAATTTCATTCTGACAGTAAGAAGTATTTTTAAGTTTTAATAAAGTGTCAAAACCAATCCTTGTTATCAAGTTCGGGACAGCGTCCATCACGCTGCCTTCGGGAGAGCCCGATGTTACGATTATTTCAGAAGTAGCCCGTCAGGTTTCTTTATTGCATCCCAGATACCGCATCATCATCGTTTCGTCGGGAGCGGTGGGGGCCGGCAAAGCTTATATTAACGATTATAAGGGAACGATGACGCAGCGAAAAGCGGCTGCGTCGGTAGGAAATCCTTTATTGGTTGGTTTATATGCCAGCTATTTTGCTCCGAACGGTATTTTTATTGCACAAAGTCTCTGTGAAAGACAGCACTTTGCAAACCGGAATAAGTTTTTACAACTGAAAAATACTTTTGAAGAACTTTGGCAGAATAATATCATTCCCATTGTGAATGAAAACGACGTGGTGAGTGACCGGGAGCTGAAGTTTTCGGATAATGACGAACTGGCTACGTTGCTGGCCGTTGGTTTCGGAGCGGAAACGCTGATGTTCTGCACGTCGGTGGGTGGTTTGCTGGACGAAGACGGGAATATTATCGGGAACGTATCCAATGTAAATGAGGTTTTTAAATTTGTAAGAACGGATAAATCATTTCTGGGATTGGGCGGTATGGCTTCCAAACTGACCTTTGCCAAACTGGCTACCCGCATGGGAATCAAGGTTTTTATTTTTGGGATGAAACAGCAGGACGAATTGCTGAAAGCACTCGAAGGGAAAGCGGGTACGGAAATGAGCCCTGAAAAAAGTACCCTGTCTGCGCGGAATCGCTGGCTGGGAAGCGGAGGCTTGGTTTCAGGAAGACTGCACGTCGATGAAGGGGCTTCAAAAGCTTTGCTGAAACGGAAAAGTCTGCTGGCTGTGGGGGTGATCGAGGTGACCGGAGATTTTGAAGCTGGCGAGATTATTGAAATTTATGCGCCCGATGATGAAATGATTGCGGTTGCCCGGGCGAGGGAAACTTCCGGTGCGATAAAAGTGAATTTGAAAACATTGAATTTTGAAGTGGCACATGCCAACGATATCGTTTTATTATAATGGAATTGGAATCTATAATACCTCTTTTAAAAGCAACCAAGGATGCTTCTCTTGCTGTTCGTAAGTTATCTGACGCACAGAGAGCCCGGTTGCTTAACGCTTTGGCAGACAGAGTTTTGGTAAATACCGCCAACATTATTACTGAAAACCAGAAAGACCTGGTGTTGATGGACGATGCAGATCCCAAAAAGGACCGCCTGCTTTTGACAGAAAAAAGAATTGTTGACCTGGCGCAAAGTTTACGCGATGTGGCCGCGCTGCCAGATCCGACGGGAGAGGTTTTATTGGAAAAAACGATAGAGCAGGGGATGTCGTTGCAAAAGCTGACTGTTCCGCTGGGCGTTGTGGGGGTGATTTATGAGTCAAGACCTAATGTGACGCTGGACGTAGCTTCGCTTTGTTTGCGTTCGGGAAATGCCTGTGTACTAAAAGGAGGTAAGGAAGCGCATTTTTCCAATACCTATCTGGTTGGTTTGATTCATGAAAGTTTAATGGAAATCGGGATCGACTGGTCTGCGGTGATGCTGCTGCCAACGGATCGTAAATTTGTCAATGAACTTCTGACGGCCACCCAATATGTGGATATCATTATTCCCCGTGGTTCAGAAGGGCTGATTCAATTTGTAAGGAAAAACTCTCTGGTACCGACCATTGAAACCGGTGCAGGTGTTTGTCATACTTATGTTGAAAAAACAGCTGACCTTGAAAAGGCGAAAAATATCGTTGTCAATGCAAAGGTTTCGCGCCCTGCTGCCTGCAATGCACTGGATACGGTAATCGTTGACGCAGCCGTTGCCGCTGAATTTTTACCGACTTTAAAGGATGATTTTATCAAATGGAACGTAGAGGTTTTTGCCGATGAAGTTTCGTATGACATTCTTAAAAAGGCTGAATATCCTTTTTTACAAAGAGCGGAACCAGAAGATTTCGGTAAAGAATTTCTTGACTACAAATGCTCGATCAAGGTTGTGGAAGGGTTTGATGCGGCTTTGGACCACATCCATAATTTTTCATCATGCCACTCGGAAGCCATTATTTCAAAAAATTCGGAGGCCATTGAAACGTTTTTAAATGAAGTGGATGCTGCTGCGGTTTATGCCAATGCCTCAACGCGTTTCACAGATGGCGGCGTGTTTGCATTGGGTGCCGAAATTGGTATATCCACACAGAAATTACACGCCCGGGGTCCCTTTGCTCTGGAAAAACTGGTGACCGAAAAATGGGTTGTCAGAGGAGACGGGCAGATTAGAGCTTAATTGATCTGTAATTCTAACAGATATATAATATGGAAAGGAAGTTGCCGGTATCGCTGCAACTTCCTTTTTTTATACCTTTGCCCAAAATATTGTTGTACCAGAAAGTCCAAATATGTCTTCTTTAACTGATTCTGAAAATATTAAAATACTATCTGAGGAGGCTATTGTGCTTCTTAAAAAGCTGATTGAAACGTCGTCGTTCAGCAAGGAAGAGGAAAATACCGCCGCATTGATCCAGGATTTCTTCAGACAGAAAAATATTCCTTTTCAGACAAAAAAGAATAATATCTGGGCTTACAATAAGTTTTTCGATGCCTCAAAACCAACGGTGTTATTAAATTCGCATCATGATACAGTGAAACCAAATAAATCCTGGACACTGAACCCGTTTGAGGCTTTGGTCGAAAACGATAAACTTTTCGGCTTAGGAAGCAATGATGCAGGAGGTTGTCTGGTCTCGCTAATCACTACTTTTTGTCATTTTTATCAGCGTGAGGATTTAAAATATAACATCGTGATTGCGGCAACCGCGGAAGAGGAAATTTCAGGAAAAGAAGGGCTGGAAATCGTTGTTCCTGAGTTACCCGAGATTTCTTTTGCGATCGTGGGGGAACCTACCGAAATGCATTTGGCTGTGGCTGAAAAAGGATTGCTGGTGCTGGATTGTACTGCAAAAGGGAAATCCGGCCACGCGGCCAGAGAGGAAGGGGATAATGCGATTTATAAGGCCATTCAGGATATTGACTGGATCCGGAATTATAAATTTCCGAAAGTTTCCCCGACTTTGGGCCCGATCAAAATGTCTGTAACGATGATCAATGCCGGGACGCAGCATAACGTGGTGCCTGATGCCTGTGCTTTTACGATCGATGTAAGGGCAACGGACCAATACACATTGGAAGAGATTATTGAAATCATTCAGGCCAAGATTCAGTCAGAAGTGAGCGCACGTTCCATTCGTTTGCGTCCTTCCAGCATTCCTATGGAGCATCCGATTGTGCAGGCTGGCTTAAAACGTGGCCGGACCGCCTATGGCTCGCCAACTACTTCGGATCAGGCACTGCTCGATTGTCCGTCGCTAAAAATGGGGCCGGGCCATTCAGAACGGTCACATACGGCCAATGAATTTATTTATCTGCACGAAATCAACGCGGGTATCAGTCAGTATATAAGCATGCTGGAAGAAGTAGTTGTAAATTAGGAGTCTCGACCAAACCGATATTTGCTATGCCGTTTTACAAAGAAGAGGCTCTCCGGAACTTCGACGCTGTTCAGTTCCTGTATATTGAAACTTCTTTGAACGAACATGTATTTGATATCATACTGAACCGCCCGGAAAAACGGAACGCTTTTACACCAACCATGGTGAATGAAATAGCTTTTGCGTTGGCGTATGCAAAGTTTCAGGATGCAATTCGCTGTGTCGTTATTAAAGCCCAGGGCCCGGTTTTTTGTGCCGGGGCTGATCTTAACGCTTTTCATGATCCGGCCGCTGATCAAAGAAATCCAGCACTTCCTGAACCCGAGGAAGAAGTCCGGCTGGGCGACGCTTTTTCGACTTTATGCAAACCATGTATTGCACAGGTTGAGGGTTCTGTTTTGGCAGGAGGGTTTTTAATCATCTGCGGGTGCACTTTCGTAGTCAGTATCCCGGAAGCGGGTTATAGCTTGCCGGAAGTAAAAAGAGGGATCTGGCCGATGCAGGTGATGGCGTCGTTGCTTCCGATTATGCCCAAAAGGAAGATATTGGAAATGTCAATAACGGGGAAAAGTTATTCAGCAGAAGACGCGCTGAATCTGGGCCTTGTTACCCAAATCGCTGCGAAAGAAATCATCGGGGAGGAAGTTGCCAAACTTGCTGAATCGATCTGTTCCAATGCACCTTACGCGATTAAATCAGGCATGGAGGCGCTCCGAAATCTATCGGCTATTCCTGAAAATGAATACCACCGTTATCTCAAAAGTCAATTAGACAAAATCCTGCAATCCGAAGACGCAAAAGAAGGTACAGCCGCTTTTAAAGAAAAGCGAATGCCAATCTGGAAAGGAAAATAAAGAAAATACAAACGAACTTCGGAACAAGCCATCCTAAAAGCTAAAACCTAACAGCCAAAAATCAGCTTCCCGGAACAATCTCGATTTCTTCCCCGTACTTGTTGTGGAATTTGAAATCAATCACGCCCAACGACGTATCCTTGATCAGCTTCACCCAGGTTCTGTATTGGAAGAACCATTTTACCTGTTCAGAAATCAGTCCTTTTGTAAAATAAGCGTGGATAAACGGATGAAGCGCGATGGTAATACCACGTTCATTTTGTTTTGAAAGAATATAATCCAGATTCGAAAGGATAATATCCGTTACCAGAATACTCGCCTGAATTGTTCCCGTACCGCCGCAAGTTGGGCAGGTTTCGCGGGTAACAATATTCATTTCGGGCCTTACACGCTGACGTGTGATTTGCAGTAACCCGAATTTCGAAAGCGGAAGCACCGTATATTTTGAACGGTCTCCTTTCATTTCGTCGCGCATCATGTCAAAAAGAACGCGCTTGTTTTCCGCTTTCTTCATGTCGATGAAATCGACAACGATAATACCGCCCATATCACGCAAGCGCAACTGGCGGGCAATTTCTTTTGCTGCTTCAATGTTTACACTGAGCGCCGTAGCTTCCTGATCTTCTTCCGAATTGGACTTATTTCCGCTGTTCACGTCAATCACGTGCAAAGCTTCTGTATGTTCAATAATCAGATAACCGCCGTTTGGCAAGCTCACCGAACGGCCAAAAAGAGATTTAATTTGTTTCTCTAAACCGAATTGTTCAAATATCTTATTCTTACCGTTATGCAGTTTTAAGATGTTTTCCTTGTCGGGTGCAATGTTGTGGATATAGGCTTTAATATCCTCGTAAACTTCTTTTGAATCCACCGTAATGCTGTCAAACGATTCGTTGAGCATGTCACGGATAATGGAAGAAGCGCGGTTCATTTCGCCGATCACACGGTCGCGGGGTTTGGCATCACGAAGCATTTTGATGCCATTTTCCCACTTGTCAAGACAATCCTGAAGATCTTTATTCAGTTCGTCTACATCTTTTCCAGTGGCGACGGTACGGATAATGACACCGAAGTTGGCTGGTTTGATGGAAGACATCAGGCGTTGCAAACGTGTTCTTTCCTGTTTGTCAGTAATCTTTTTGGAAAGGTTTACTGAATTGGAAAAAGGAACTAAAACGATGTAACGACCTGCTATGGAAATATCACACGATAGGCGGGGACCTTTTGTTGAAATTGGTTCTTTTACAATCTGAACCAGAATCGGTTGATTCTTTGAGAGTACTTTATCAATCTTGCCAAGTTTCTCAATTTCAGGCTCCATTTTGAAGTTACTCAACTTGCCTGAATTGACACGCTTGGAAATTACATCCTTGGTTAATTTGTTGAGCGAGTTGATGTTAGGCCCTAAGTCCAGGTAATGCAAAAAAGCATCTTTCTCAAACCCCACGTCTACAAATGCGGCATTAAGCCCAGGCACGAGTTTCCGAACTGTACCAAGGTAAATATCCCCAACGGTAAAGCTCTGATCCGGTGTTTCGACGTGGTATTCTAACAGACGTTTATCCTGCAAAAGGGCAATACGTTCTCCCTTTTGAGTAGAATTTATTAGTAATTCGTTACTCAATGTTCAACCAACCAAATGGCTATATAAAGTTAATACTCAACCTCCTGCTTTTACATGAAAAGACAGGCAACATATATATCGTAAGAGATAATATGACCGGATTCATACTATAAATCCGGTCACATATCAATTATTTCTTCTTATGTCTATTTTTTCTAAGACGTTTCTTTCTCTTGTGAGTTGAAATCTTATGTCTCTTTCTTTTCTTTCCGCAAGGCATAAATTTATGTCGTTTATATAATAAAAAATAATTGTTTTACATTTTTAATTATCAAGACGGGTTTGAAGCTCCACGATGGCCTGTTGGATCACCGGGTCTTTTTCCTCCTTCTTCACTTCTGCCAGTACTTTACGGGCTTCTTCCTTCTGACCCAATTCTACCAGTGTAAGTCCTAAATAAAACTTAGCCTTTGTATTTTTAGGGTTGTTGGTCAGTATTTGCTTGAACCTGTCAGACGCTTTCGAGTATTGGTTCGAACGCATGGACAAAATACCAAGGTTAAATAAAGCCAGCTCATTTGTAGGATCCGTGTCCAGCACTTCACGTAACATCAAAATTCCCTGCATCGGGTTTTCTGTATTCACGTAAGTCATGGCCATATTGGCTTTCGCAGCAAGCAGACCAGGATTTAGTTCAATTGCTTTTCCGTAAAATTCGCGTGTTTTGTTCCCTAAGGCCTTCGCCTTGGCTTCATCCACGGCAAATCCATATGCTTCATAATAACGGTCACCAGCCCTGGTAACATGCTCAACCGAGGGCGATAACTGGGCTACCAGTTCGGCATAACGTGCGGCGCTGTCAAACTTTTGAAGTTTGGCAAACGTGTCAGACAATTTTAATCCGGCCGTTATTTTTTCTTTTCCACTTGCCTGATTGAAGCCACTTCTCTGTTGATCAACTTGTTTTTGTTGTTCAGGAGAAAAAGTGGCTCCATCATGCATGTTTGAGGGAGTTTCGGATGCCGGAGTAGCTGATGCCGAAGCACCGGGTGCTGCCGCCACCTCACTCTTCTCGGTGTCCACTTCTTTTGCTTTTGTATTCACAACAACTTTCGGAAGACTGTAAAGTGTTCCGACCAATGCCAGTGCTAATACGCAAGAAAGAATTATAGACTTTTTCATACTGTTTTAATCAAACCTATTTAGGTAAATTATTTTTCAGCTAAATCTTTCATTTTGTCGCTCACTTTAACTTGCTCAACAAAAACTTTTGCTGGCTTAAAGCTAGGTACAAAATGCTCGTCAATGATCATTGAAGTTCCTTGAGAGATATTACGAGCTACTTTACGGGCACGCTTTTTATTGATAAAGCTACCGAAACCTCTAACATATAGATTTTCACCGTCTGCAAGTGAGTCTTTTACCACGGTGAAAAACGATTCTAGCGTTTGTTGAACATCGCCCTTGTCTACACCTGTTTTCTCGGAAATTTGTGCGATTACGTCTGCCTTAGTCACTTTGATTGTTTACTTTAAGTGGATATTATTTCGTTTATTTATTTCCTCCTCTAAATTTTGGGAACACAAAGGTAGGGTAATTTTACCATATTTTAAAAGGTTAGCATTTTCATTTTTTTTCTAATTCATTAAAAAACAGCGTACATAAGTCTAAACGTTATGCTACCCGATCATTTACAACTACTTGAATTTAACGCAAAACTCAAATCCTGGTATCTTGAAAACCACCGTCCGCTGCTGTGGAGACAGACAACGGATCCTTATAAAATATGGCTTTCGGAAATAATTTTGCAGCAAACACGTGTTGCGCAGGGCACGCCTTACTACGAAAAATTTCTACTGAATTACCCCACCGTTTTTGATTTGGCGGCTGCGGATGAGCGTGATGTACTGCGACTTTGGCAGGGATTGGGCTATTATTCGCGGGCCCGAAACATGCACCATACCGCCAGGCATATCGTGGAAGTGTGGGAAGGCAACTTCCCGGAAAGTGCCGTGAAGCTGGCAAAACTCAAAGGGCTTGGCGCTTACACGGCAGCGGCTATTGCCTCCTTTGCGTTCGGTGAGGCAGTCCCGGCGATTGATGGAAATGTTTACAGGGTCATGTCCCGTTTGTTTGGAATTGATACGGATATTTTAAGCTCAGGAGCAAAAAAAGAATTTACAGATCTGGCCAAACAAGTCATTTCGCAGGAGGATCCCGCGACCTACAACCAGGCCATGATCGAATTTGGAGCCCTGCAGTGCGTGCCTGTTTCACCCGATTGTATGGTTTGTCCTTTTACCTATATGTGTTATGCCTATGCGTTTAACATGCAGAGCAAGCTTCCGGTCAAAATGAAAAAGAATGCGGTTAAAAACCGGTATTTTAATTATTTTATTTTACAAAAGGGAGAAAGTCTGGCGATGCATGAGCGACTTAAAAAAGATATCTGGAAAGGATTGTACGATTTTTATCTGGTAGAATCTACCGCGGATATTGATAATCCGGATGATTTACCGGCGGACAAATTTTTACAGGACTGGAAGAAAAAAGGGAAGCTCCGGCAGGTACATAGAGCATATACGCATTTACTCACGCATCAAAGATTACTGGTCAGATTCTGGTGGGTTTTTATTCCTGAAAATGAATCTGTTGAACTGCCGGAGGATATGGCATTTTATACCAAAAATGAAGTTGAAGTGCTTCCTAAGCCGATTTTGATGGATACTTTGCTGAGGGAGGAATTTTTCTTTTAACAAATCATAATAAAAGGAGCGCTGAACAACCTAGTATTTGATGCTGTTGCGATGCTTTTAGTCCGTAGAAATTAATTACTAAACCTAAGACTTTATTGTATGCAAAAAATAGCCATGTTGGGTTCCGGATTCATCGGACGGTTTTATGCTGAATCAATTCATGGCCAGCGGGGCCGGGATAAGGTTGTTGCCATTTATGCACGAAGGGAAGAAAGTGCCAAAAAATTTGCAGAGGATTACGGCTGTGATTTCTGGTCGGCGAATATGGAAGAAGTGATTGCACATCCGAGTGTGAGCATGGTTTGTATCGCCCTGCCCAACAATGTCCATGAAGAGGCGGTTATGCTTTGTGCAAAACATAAAAAAGCGGTTGTTTCGACGAAACCGTTGGGGAGAAATGCGGATGAGGCGCTGCGGATGTTAAGGGCGGTGGAGGAAGCGGGGATTTTCGCCGGATATCTGGAAGACCTTTGTTATACACCGAAGTTTTTGAAATCGCTCGAAAGTGTGAAAAGCGGAGCCTTGGGAAGGATTATCTGGGCCAAATCCAGAGAGGCGCATCCGGGGCCGCATAGCGAATGGTTTTGGGATATTGAACAGGCCGGGGGCGGTTGCATGCTCGATCTGGGCTGCCACTGTATTGAAATTTCAAGGAATTTTATCGGCAAAGATATTCGCCCGGTCGAGGTGATGTGCTGGGCAGATACGCAGGTGAAGCCGATCGAGGCCGAAGATCATGCGATTGCGCTGGTGAAGTATGAAAACGGAGCCATCGGGCAGTTTGAGGTAAGCTGGACGTTTCGTGGCGGGATGGATTTGCGGGACGAGGTGATGGGAACCGAAGGCACAATTTGGATAAACAATTTCCTAAGAACCGGCTTTGAAATGTATACCTCGGGGAGCGGCGGTGACTATGTTGCAGAAAAGGCTGAAAGTAAAAGCGGATGGCTGTTTCCGGTGGGCGATGAAGTAAATGAACTGGGATATAACCATATGTTTACGGATATGTTCAACGCGGCGGAAGCGGGGCGTGAGCCGGCTGAAACCTTTTATGACGGATATGTTGTCAATGCCATTATCGATGCGGCTTACCGGTCAGCAAAGACCAAATTGTGGGAAAAAGTGGAACTTCCGGTCTGGCGTGGGCAAGAGGGCGTGACCAAACCGTCAAACTACGTCGAATATGATGAAAACCATTACCTGATCAAACAGGAAGTAACGCATGACGGCCGCAATAAATTAATTTTGAAGGATAAGGTGACGGGGAAAATCAGTGAAAGAGATATTTGAAACAGGAATGTAGGATTATTCCGTTGCCGGATGGATTTATGCAAAATTTGAATTTGTTTATTTGAACTAATATCCGGTATATTGAATTTAATTATCCACAATCATCACAAGCGCACAAAATCATGGCAAGTGTTAACAAAGTAATTTTAATCGGAAACCTGGGAAGCGACCCGGAAGTACGGTATCTGGAAAGCGGATCCGCGGTGGCGAAATTCAGTATCGCTACAACCGAGGCTTATACCAATAAGAATGGCGAAAGGGTAGAAAATACCGAATGGCACCGTATCGAGTTGTGGGAAGGACTGGCAAAAGTGGCCGAAAAATATCTAAAAAAAGGGAATTCTGTCTATATCGAAGGAAGACTCCGGACGGATAACTGGACGGATAAAGAAGGACAGCAGCGTTCTGGCGTAACCATTCGTGCAAATAGCATGACGCTGCTTGGCGGACCCAATACAGGTGGATCTGGTGACCATTCAGGTAATCAGGGGCATGAGCAATCTTCGGCACCAAGGTCTAACAACCAGGCGCCAAGAGCAAATGATCCGATTCCGCCGTCGATGGCTGCCGGGAATGATGATGACGATTTACCGTTCTGATTTTCAGAGGAATTCTACCCGGGAAACATGTTTATTTACATTACAGATTAAATAAGCAACAAGATTTTTGGGTAGAATTCTTATATTGGGTGTATTATGAACTTTTCTGACTTTTTGTGAAAGAACCTGCCGATAGTGACGATCCTTTGTCTCGAAAGCGTGCGGGGATAAATTATCCCGTTAAAAGTACGCTCCCTCTGCTGGCCGGGATGGTTATACCCATTGATCGTTTTGCCGTTTATGAATTAATTCTTGTTTTTATCCTTTTGGTTGTCTCTCTTATTCTTTCAGGAATCAGAGCCTCCTACGCGGCAGCCGGCGCCATGGAAAATCCGTGGGACCGAAAAAGTGTTTCCGAAGGAAGTCTTCCCACCCGCATTCAGCAGCTCGCACTTTCGATTATTCAGCGTGGCGTAACGTTACTCGCACTTTTACTGGCTGCCCGGTTTACCTGGCTTCAGGTTCAGGATAACGAAGAAACTATTTTTCATTGGATAGCCCTGGGCGTCCTGGCGTTCTGGATTTGGCTGGACGTGATGGTGCGGTTTTACACGGCACGAAATGCGGCTGAATTAATTCCCAAAATTGCCGGAACAACGCAGTTGATTATCAGGATCTGTGAGCCGTTAACCAAACCGATAACGCGTTTAGGGTACTTTTTTGGGATATTGACGCCCGAAGGTTCCGAAATTTCTACGGAAAGATTTGAAGCAAAGGCGGAAAGTGAAGAGGAAACGGATCTGTTACGAGGCCTGGCAAATTTCAGGCAGACCAATGCCAGAAAAGCCATGCAGCCGCGGGTAAATATCACCGCGTTTGATATTGAAATGGATTTTCATGAGCTAATGGACAAGATCAATAAATCGGGATATTCAAGAGTTCCTGTTTACCGTGACACCTTAGATAGCGTGGAAGGAACGCTCAATGTAAAGGATTTACTGCCTTATCTGCATCATAACGAACACTTTAACTGGCAAAAATTACTTCGGGAGCCTTACCTTATTCCGGAAAGCAAGCGGCTGGACGACCTGATGAAGGAATTCCAGAACCGGCGTGTGCACATGGCGATTGTGATTGACGAATACGGCGGAACAAGTGGCTTGATCACGCTGGAAGATATCATTGAAGAAATTTTTGGTGATATTAACGACGAATATGACGAGGAAGAAGAGGTCAATTACACGAAGGTTGACGAGAATACGTATGTATTTGAGGGCAAAGTTTTGATCAACGACCTGTGCAGAATACTGAATCTTGAATCGGATTATTTTGATGAAGTTCGTGGGAACAGTGAATCTCTGGCCGGACTATTACTCGAACTTTTTTCGAGATTGCCACGAACCGGCGAGATTGCTACGCATCGGGAAATCACCTTCAAGGTGCAGTCTGCCGACAAGAAAAGGATCAAAAAAGTAAGGGTTCTGGTAGGTTAGTAATGGTTATTTTGAAAGATTCACCGAACGAACATTCCCCTTGGAATCATGAATTTTTATTGCCGACAAATTATCTTTCGGGACATTTAACACCCTCGACGATTGCGACAGATATCCGGAGCCATAGCTCCATTCGTGCCTTCTTTTACTTCCGTCTTTAAAAATAATTTCAGCGCAGTTGTCGTTTGCCAAGGGCTGTATTTTTATGAATTTTTCAGATGTTTTTTCCATAGAAAAGACTTTAAGTAAATCATTATTTTGCCCAGCAAGCACCAGTCTTTTTCCATCATTTAAATTTAAGACCGCCAGGCTTTTTCCATCTCCTTCCACCAGAAAGCCGCTGTTGGCAGCAGAAACCGGTACAAAACCACCTTCCCCGTTTCCTTTAAGCAGCAAGCCGTTAAAAGCATCCAGCCGGCCGCTGATGGATTCCGGTGCGTAGGAATTTCCAGTGAGCAGCAAATCAAGGTGCCCGTCAAGATCATAATCTCCTGCGGTGATACCATAAACAGGTCCTAATTGGGCAGCGATGGGGAGTGGCTTGAGTTTAAATTTCCCATGTCCGAGGTTTTCCAGCAAAACACTTTGCATCTGCTCGCATACCAGTTTGGAAACATCTTTAAGCTCTTCTATCGTGAAAACATCCTTCATTTCCGCTTTGGCGTAATCTGCATAGTAGACAAATCGTTTTTTGAGAAAATTCATCTGACTGGTCATTTCATCGCGTGGATGTACAGGGTATAGGTTTTCTCCCAGATATTGACAGATAACCGGATCCATCGTTCCGCTTTTATCAAAATCTTTTGCGAAGAGTGTTAGTGGTTTATTGGTTTGGGGGCGGCCTTCTGTGTTTAATCCAACATTTCCGGCAACGTAATCAATATCTCCATCCTCGTCAAAATCTCCTGCGGCAATGCTGTTCCACCAGCCTTGTGTATGGGTTAAGCCTGTTGATGCCGTTACGTTGACAAGTTTTCCATGGCTGTTTTTGAAAAAAGTCAGTGGCATCCACTCTCCGGAAATGATCAGATCTGTCCACCCATCCTGGTCAAAATCAGTCCAGAGCGAGGTGGTTATCATGCCTACATTTCTTAGCTCAGGACAGATTTTTGAAGTGATATCGGTAAATTTTCCATGGTCGTTTCTGAGTATAACACTTTTTGGCGAAACAGGATATTGACCCGCCGTAAGCCGGCCTCCGACAAACAAATCGAGATCACCGTCTTTGTCAAAATCCGTTGCACTTATGGAAGAACCGCTTGTTGTGTTAACGGGTAAAGCAGTTGGATCTAACCTGAAATTTCCTTTGCCATCGTTGAGATAAAGGCGGTCCTGATAATATTTAGAATCCGTTGGGAATTCACTGCTCCCGCTCACGATATACAAATCGAGGTCGCCGTCCTGGTCCGCATCGAAGAGGAGTGAGCCCATATCTTCTTCAAATTTTTGCGCCTTCGTCAGTGGTTTCTCCGTGAATTTTTGCTGGGCATTTTGCACAAAAAAGCTTCCCGAATGTTTGAAAGCACCGCCAATGTAAAAGTCTTCCCGTCCGTCACCATTAATATCACCAACAGAAATACCGGGGCCGTTTTGAGATAAAAGGTGTGGCAAAAGTGGCTGTACCTTAAAATCAATGTATAACTCGTCTGTGTGCTTGTAATGAATTCCGGTAATGTCTGATGCTTCTTTAAAGAGAGGCGCAGGTATCGCCGGATTTATGATTTTTTCAGGTTTGGCTTTTTCATAGGTCGTCGTTAAAACCTGGTCGGCAGGAACATTTTTTAGCAGCAGCGTTTTTTGATCCGGCCAGAGAATACGAACCGAATCCAGTTTTTTGTTTTTTCCTAAACCAAAATGCAGCGTACTTTCAACCGATGACTGATAACCGCGGTACGGCGAATGCTCGATGAACTGTTTTTCTGTGCCATAATAGATGGTCACTTTTGCGCCAAAACCGTGTGGGTTTTCCTTCGGGCCTTTTAAATTGATACGCTGATAATGATGGTCTGGAAGTTTTTCAGCGTGATTTTTATAAACAAATGCTTCCTGATCAATGTTGTTGATCACCAGGTCAAGATCTCCGTCATTGTCCAGATCCGCATAGGCCGCGCCATTGGAAAAGGATGGCTTGTCAAAACCCCAGGCTTCTGATTGATTTTTAAACGAGAGGTCGCCGTTATTTTTAAACAGATAATTGGCAACATGCGCGCCTTCAACTTCTTTTAGTGCGTTGATCGTTGGCGTATTGTTCACATTCCCCGACTGCATTTGCTGCTGATATTGTGCCATCCTGTAAATGACAAAATCCCGGTTTGTGATATCTTTAGGGTAGCCGTTCGTGATCATCAGGTCGCGTTGGCCGTCGTTATCGTAGTCGGCAAATAAGGCGCTCCAACTCCAGTCCGTAGCCTGAATTCCTGAAAACCGCCCGATCTCGCTGAAAAAAGGATGATTTGTTCCGGGACGATTACCGTTGTTATGCTGCAACGTGTTTCGCATAAACTGGGGCTGATAACCCATGCGTTGCTCGGAGAGGTACCGGTCATAATTCATTAACCCGAACATATTCTTACGGCGCGTGTTTTCTTCCGGTAACATATCCAATGTGACGAAATCCACCAGCCCGTCATTATCAATATCAGCGGCATCATTACCCATCGCGGAATAACTTTGGTGACGGAAATAATCGTTGATCTCGTTTTTAAACGTCCCGTTCTGCTGGTTGATGTAAAGCAGGTCGTTGGATAAATAATCGTTGGAAACGTATACATCCGGCCAGCCATCTTCATTGATATCCACGATCGAAACACCGAGGCCAAAACCCTCCGTCAATATATTGGCTTCTTTGGAAACATTGGTGAAAACGGGTTGCCCGGAAATTGTGCCATCATTGCGATACAACCGGTCGGTGCTTAAAGCGGAGCCGTCCGTTCTTTTGGGCCTGACGACATTCGGTCCCTTTCTTTCCATGACGTTGGTTACCAGAAAAACATCCAGATCTCCGTCGTGGTCATAATCAAAAAAAGCTGCCTGGGTAGTATTGCCCGCGTAGTCAAGTCCGTATTTTTTGGCTTCTTCGGTAAATTTATTTTTGCCTTTATTGATGTACAATAAATTGGGACGAGATTCGAAATCGGGATCTGTGGACCGCGGCCCGACCGACCGCGGTCCGGCCAATCGTGGCCCGGCCCTGCAAACGTAGATATCCAGAAGGCCATCGGCGTTGATGTCCACCATGGAAATTCCCCGCGACCAGCTATCTGAAAGCGCAATACCGGAAGCCGTTGTAATATCTTCAAATTTCAGATTACCCCGATTCAGATATAATTTGCTTTCGGCCATGTTGCCGCCTAAAAAGATATCCTGCAAACCGTCGTTGTTAATATCTCCAATACCTACACCACCGCCATTGTAAAAATATTCGTACGTGAGGATATTGAGTTTCTCATCTTCCTTCAGATTGTTAGAAAAGCTGATGCCGGTTTCGGAGGAAGGTAATAATTCAAATAAGGTATCCTGATCTTTCTTTTTACAGGCGAATAAAGCGCTACCTAGCGAAAGCAATAAAATCAGTCGTTGGATCATTTTGACGCGGAAATATGATCGGGAAGAATTTTAGAAAAAAAACGTGTTTCGTAAAGCGTTTGGTTTTTGCCGGGAAGATATGGTTTTTGTATTTTCTTTAAAACCAATTGCTTGTCGTTTAGTTTAAGGATTTTATAGCCGGTTAAGAAACTGCCGGCAGAATCAAGGTAAACCAGTGAGTCGGATGACAAAACTTTATAGTTGTATTTTCTGAACTCGGCTTTTCTGCGCTCGAAAATTTCGCCTTTGCTGTTGTACTCAAAGTGCGACCAATGTTCATCCTGTGAGTTGTTGGTATGCGTAAAACCGTTAACAAAAGTAGAAATGGAATCCGTTCGCCAGGTACCCTGGAGTTTTGTCTCCTTGGATACACATTGTGTTAGGAGACTTACAAGAATGATACAGGCTATTACTCTTTTCACGATTTAAGGAAATAAGGAATTTGAAAACGAGGTCACCGGGAAGGGGAAATGGATGAGGAAGAAAAAGAAGTCAAGACTGGGCGTCCCCGTTTTTAAAACTTGACTTCTTTGTGGCACCAAATCATTCGGGCCAATTCCATTCACCATTAATAATTGCTATTCTGAATCAGCACGCCATTACTTAAATCAACCTCACGTTGTGGAAGCGGGAAGTAATAATGTTTTGGTTTTACGAAATTGCGGCTAGGTTTATAAGGCCCGCGGGCAATTTTATAATGTGCCGTGATATCGATTAAACCCGCTTTATCCCAGCGCATCAAATCCTGATGCCTTTCATTTTCACCTGCAAGTTCCACCCGGCGTTCATGCATGATATCTTTGATGGTCGCGTTTGTGATCGACTTCAAGCCAGCACGTTTTCTAACCACATTCAATTCAGTATCCCCGTTTTGTCCTGACCGTATTTTAGCTTCTGCGGCCAAAAGATAGACATCCGCTGAACGCAGGAAAGGTGAATTTAAACTCTGGTCCATATCGCCCGAAGCGGTAAACTGCGTATATTTTTTGAATGCATAACCCGTGACACGCGTCATATCGGCTGTAAATTTAACATTCCCCTGCGAGCCCTGTGTTACGGTATCACCTGGACTGAAAATAGAATAAGCCCGTCTCGGATCGCCTGCTTCAAATTCATTGACCAGATCCTGGATTGGTTCATGAAAGCCCCAGCCGCCAAAAGCCTGAGGCGTGTGGTAATAGGCCGGAGAGTTATCAGCAGTCCAGCCGGTTTCGTATTGGAGAGAAAACAATGTCTCGGTGTTATTCTCCGTTACCAGTTCAAAATTCTGATTGAAACCGGTTGCCAGTTTGTAGGCGGCGTTTGACGTTACTTTGGTACTTGCTTCAATCGCCTTGGCCCAGTTTTCCTGATAAACATATAATTTCGCCAGAAAACCATAGGCAGCTCCCTGCGTCACACGGCCTCCTTCGGCAGCCTCATACGTTACCGGCAATAGTGTTGCTGCTTTCTGAAAATCGGCCTCCGCCTGCGCACGTACTTGCACCAGGGTCGATTTTGGTTTGTTATAGGTTTGGTTAATGGCATCTTCTTCCAGTAAAATCGGGACTTCCCCATAGATTAATGAAAGACGCCAGTAGATAAATCCTCTCAGAAAATAAGCCTCGCCCATGCTGCGGTTGCGCAAAGCGTCATCCATTTTAACCTTGGGAGCGTTGATAAGCACGGCGTTCGCTCTTGAAATAACTTCGTATTTGGTGGACCAGGTTGCCAGAATATGCGAATTGGAAGCATCGAAAGTAAACATTTCCAAGGCTGTTTCGTCCGCATGGTCACCGGCGCGGTTCATGTCATCTGAGCAGTTATCGAAGGTATATTCTGTATGTGCGAATCCGTCTTCGTTTAGCAATGGGGCATAAATGGCATTGGTAGCCGCCACAACGTCGTCGCCATTGCGCCAGTATTGCTGTGATGTAACCTGTCCGTAGGGCGTTGTATCGAGTAAGTTATCCTGACAACTGATTAACGTTGCAAGAAAAATATAGCCGGCGAGTGTAGTTATCTTTTTCATAAATAGTAGAAATTCTGCTGGAATAAAATCTGAACGTTGGGATTAGAAAGATAGCGAAGCACCGATTGTCCATGTTCTGGCCAAAGGATATTGAGCGTAGTCAACATTAAGCTGGTTGTATTGCCCTGAGCCGCCGCCAACATATCCCAGTTCAGGGTTTAAGCCGGAGTATTTTGTAAACGTGATAATATTCTGACCGGTAACATAAATTCTCGCCTGCGACATTTTTAATTTACTGATCACAGATTTCGGAATCGTATAACCCAACGTCATATTTTTTAAACGTAAGAAATCACCCTTTTCAACGAAAAGATCCGAAGGACGGAAATTACGGTTTGCATTATCGATGCTTACGCGCGGAACGGTATTACTCGTCCCGTCACCATGCCAGCGATTTTGTTCTTCGGCATAAAGATTAAAGGAATAACTCGCGTCAAGTCCCTGCATCCGGTCGGCATTGTAAATGGAAACACCGCCTACACCAACAAAGAAGAGATTAAAGTCAAATCCTTTGTAATTAACGCCGGCTGAAAAACCGTAGTTGATTTTAGGTTGCGGGCTGCCAATGATGGTTCTGTCCTGGTCGTCAATGATGCCATCTTTATTTAAATCCACAAAGCGGACGTCGCCGGGATGGATCTGTCCGTCGGTACGGCGGGAGTCGTTAGCGATATTGGCGTCAGAATCGATCTGACCCTGATTTTGGTAAAGACCATCTGTTTTGTATCCATAAAAAGTGCCATATGGATGTCCTTCATAGGTACGGACAATTTCCTGCTGGCCTCTTCCGTACAACTGCGTTGCAAGGAAACCGCCCGGGGTGGCCAGTTTGGTAATTCTGTTTTTGATAAATGTTGCATTACCGCTGAAATTAAACGTAAAATCTCCAACCGTACGACGATAGGAAGCTTCCACTTCAAGTCCCTGGTTTCTCAGCTGCCCTATGTTTTGATCAGGAATGGTTGATGTTCCGATGGTTCCGATGGACGGAGGTGCCAGAAGCATTTTCTTGGTATCCTTGATGAAATAGTTTGCTGAGAAATAAAGGCTGTTTTTCAATAACCCTGCTTCCAGACCGAAGTTGCTCATTTCCGCCGTTTCCCAACCGATATGGACATTGGCGAGGCGACTTTGTGCAGCACCGGCAATTTGATTTTGTACGCCTCCGTTGCCAAATGCATAGCGGTAAGACGAGTTGATCAAAGCAAGATATTGCATCGACGCGACGTTCTGGTTACCCAATTGTCCCCAGCCGCCAGTTAACTTGAAGTTGCTGAAAACCGGCAGTGCATTTTTGAAAAAATCTTCTTCCGAAATTCTCCATCCCGCTGAAAAAGCAGGGAAATAACCCCATTGGTTGCCGGGAGCAAACTTTGAAGAACCGTCACTGCGGACCGTCGCGGTTAACAAATAGCGGTCTTTGAAAGAATAATTTACCCGGCCAAATACAGAAGCCAGGGCATCATAACTGCGTCCGCCATTGCCGCCGTCGTTGAGGCCGATGGAAACAATGGTTCCTGCATACTGCATGTAACGCAGGGATGGATCCTCACTGGCGAAATCACGTCCACGCTGATTGGAATAAATATCATTGAAAGTCTGGGAAGTGTAACCACCAACCAGATTTAGTGAATGCTGACCAAATTTTTTGTCATAAGACAGGAAATACTCCTGAAGAAACGACCAGTTTTTATCGTGGCTTAAACTCAGCTGATTGAAAGAATTGGTCCTGAACTGATCGTTGATCTTAATGTCAAAAGTATGGCTTTCTCCGAAAGTAGCATCCATCGCAACATTGGCGCGCAGTTTAAGCCCTTCCAGAATTTCAAGTTCACCGGTAACGCTACCTAGGAAGCGATTACGGATATTGTCTGTATCCTGGTTGTCAACGGTGAAAACCGGGTTGTTGATGTCTCCGAAGGCGCCGATTCCCTGGGTGGAACTGTACGATCCGTCAGCATTTTTAACGGGCAAACCTGGATGAAAACGAATGGCACTCCACAGCAAGCCTGTTTGTGAGGATTTGGTATCGGGAGAGCTGTTGTGGGTATTGGTAAATTGGAAATTCTGGCCGATCTTGATTCGTGACCCAATTTTGTGGTCCGAATTTATACGAAAAGTCAGCCGTTTGTAATTTGAATTGCCAATGATCCCTTTTTCATTGTAATAACCACCTGAAATCGCGAAAGAGGAATATTTTCCACCGCCTCTGATTGACGCATCGTAATTTCTTGTGATACCCTGTTTCAATAACTCATCCTGCCAGTTGGTAAGCTGTGTCTGGTATTTTGGATCCTGCCATATTGCCGGAACAGGCAGACCATCGTTTGTGTAGGCCTCACGTTTTAACGTGGCCAGAGAATTGGCATCGAGTACATCCAGCGTTTTGATCCGGTTGGTCACACCCAGATAGGCATTTACCGTAAGGGCAATCGGGTTATCAAATTTCCCGCGTTTGGTGGTAATGATGATAACCCCGTTCGCGGCACGCGTTCCGTAAATAGCAGAAGCCGAAGCGTCTTTCAAAATTTCAATCGATTCGATATCATTAGGGTTGACATCGTTCATGGTACCTGAAGGTACGCCGTCAATTACAACAAGCGGCGATGCATTATTTACCGTTCCAAAACCGCGGATCTGGATTGTTCCGGCATCTCCCGGAGCACCGCCGTTTCTGACAATGTTAACCCCGGCGGCACGGCCCTGAAGGGCCTGCTGAGCCCCGCCGGACGGAAGATCCTGGAAATCAGAACCTTTTACGGATGACACGGCACCCGTCACATCTTTCTTTTCCTGCGTACCGTAACCGACTACCACGATCTCTCTTAAAGCGCTCACATCGGGCACGAGTGATATATTAACAACAGTACCTTTATCCAGAACAACTTCCTGACTGACATAACCGATAAATGAAAATTTTAGCCTCACTGTGCCATCCGGAACAGCGAGCTGATAGTCCCCTTTTTCGTTGGTAGAAGTTCCCTGTTGACTGCCCAGCACGAGGATATTAACGCCGGGCAGGCCTTCACCTTTCTCGTCAACTACCTTTCCCGAAATTTGACGTTCTATCAGCTGATTAAGGAAATGTAGCCCCTGGGCTGGAATTGCGGTTCCTGATGGCTTTTTTCTAAGTAAAATCCGGGTATTGCCCACGACTTCATAAGATACATTTAACGGATTTAATAACTGGTCAAGTACCTTGTTTAACGGCCCCTTAAGTTCCTTTAAAGAAGTACTTTGCGCATTTTGTATGCTACTCGTGCTAAACACGAATTTTACATCCGCCTGCTTTTCGATAAGATTAAGGATCTTTTTTATTTCCATCGATTCCACCTTAAGCGAAATCTCCTTGCTTAGCAACTCCTGGCCGCTTAGCGAATGGGCCATGGAAATACCACAGCATAAAATTGAGATAAACAGTTGCTTTACGGTCGTACGCATGGCTTTGTAAACAATCCTTTTGAGGGGTATTTTTTTATTCATAATTTTAAAAGTTTTTGTGGTTAACGAAACGCAAAAACGTGAAACATCCTGCTGATTTTCAGCAGGGACTTGATTGGTGCCGGTTATGTTGGAGCATTTCCGGCACCTTCTTTTATTGTTACAAACTTATTTTGTACATCCTTCGCCTCTTACAAAAAGCGTTGTTCCCCGCCGTTCATAACTTGCATTGACAGACTTACATATCAGATCTAACTGTTCAAAAAGTGAAAGATCAGTCAGATCACCGGTGAACAAACAGGTTTCTACGGCATCGTTTTCGATCACGATATCGATACCATATGCTTTTTCAAGCAAAGAAAACGCGTCTTTTACCGGCGTTTCCAAAAATGAAAAACCATGGGTTGGTACCAGTTGGGAGATCGCAATAGCCGGATTTTCCACGATTGCCAATTCCATTTTTTTTGATTTTTTGTCAAAAACGATTTTTTGATTCCTTGTCAGAATAACCCCGTTACTGTTTGAAACCTTATCGGCTACTTCATACACGGAAACGCGGCCAGTAGCAACCAAAACTTCAATCGAGCGCGCGTCGTCATAGGATTTAATGGTGAAACTGGTACCCAGCACCTGCGTTGCCAGATTTTCCGTAGATACCACAAACGGTTTGGCCGGATTTCTTTTTACCTGAAAAAAAGCTTCGCCGTGCAGGTAAACCAGCCGACGCTCTTCTCCGAAATGTTCGGGGAAACTGATGCTGCTTTTTTGTTTTAGAATCACAACGCTACCATCTTTCAACGAGACCCGTTGAGGGCTGTTGGAGGTATTTTTTACTTCGATAACGCCGCGTTTTTCAATCGTTTCAATACTTGCTGATTCTTTATTTTGAAGCCTGTTCATCAGAAGCCAGCCCCCTGAAACCAACAGGATCGAAGCAGCAACTCCTTTAATCCATGGTAAAAAACGAATTTGCCAGGGTTCTCCAAAGGTGCTTTTATGGAGTTTCTGTTTGATCCTTTCACCGATCTGCTCTTTTTCAAACTCAAAAACAGGAGATGTCACAGGTGGATTATTTTCCAGATATTCCCGGACATACTTTTCCTCCTCGGGCGTTTGCTCTCCCGACAGATATTTCTGTAATAGGATATCGAAATCAAATTGATTCATCTTTTAAGTTTCAACGGCGTGATTTTAGTTAGGTGTGTGATAGATCCAAAGGTGGTCTTTTAAAATTTTAAGCGACTTCGTAATATGATATTCGACGGCTTTTTCAGATAAATTCAGCTCCCTGGCAATATCCTTCACCGACTGATTTTCAAACCGGCTTAGCTGAAAAATTTTGCTCGTTTTCTCAGGAAGTTTTTTTAACGCAGCATCCAAAGCCTGGGACAAATCCGTAAATTCAACGTCATCATCCGTTATGGAGGCTTCCTGCATCTTCTGGAGGAGAATATGTTCCTTGTATTTCCGCCAGGTAATTTTTGACTTGATAAAATTTGTTATCAGGTGTTTCATCGAAAGTACCAGATAGGAGCTCAGGTGCCGGATACTACTTTGGTCTCTCCGGTGCCAGAGACTTTCAAATAAATCATGCACAAGTTCTTCGGCCTCTTCTCGGGTGCCGATCTGATGATAAGCGATACAAAAAAGTTTGTACCAATAACGGTCGTAGATTTCCCCGAAAGCACGTTTATTGCTTTCATTGAGTTGAATAACCAGCTGTTCATCGGTTAAAAACTTGACCATGGGGTTTCCGCTATGTGGATACAAAGGTATAGTCAAACAAAGAATAAAAATCCCTAAACCGGTTTATCAATATTTTAAATATTTTTTTGTGGCTGTATTTTTAATTAATAATTTTTAAAAAATCAAAGAAAACTAAACTGCTGAAAATCGAGGATTTAGGAAAATAATATTGGGTGCGGAAGATGATTTTTTTGTCAGACTCCAAACTTATTATTAGTTTTACCTGGCAAATAACAAATCGATTATTTGCTATGAGCACAAATCCCACCAAAGTCCTCTTCGAGGCGCTTACTTACGACGACGTCCTTTTATTGCCTGCCTATTCGGAAGTACTTCCGCGAGACACAAAAACTACTACCCAGCTTACCCGGAAAATTTCTCTGAACATACCGTTTATTTCAGCGGCTATGGATACTGTCACGGAGTATGAACTGGCGATCGCCATGGCTCAGGAGGGCGGTATCGGTATTATCCATAAAAATATGACGCTCGAAGCGCAGGCCGAGCAGGTTCGTAAAGTAAAACGTTCAGAAAGCGGGATGATTCTCGACCCCATTACCCTGACCGAAGGCGCCACGCTGGGAGACGCGTATCAGATTATGGCTGAATTTAAAATTGGCGGAATTCCTGTTATTGATCAATCCAGAAAGCTGATCGGCATCCTGACCAACCGAGATCTTCGTTTTCAGCGGGAAATGTCGAAACCGGTTACGGAAATTATGACAAAAGAGCGGTTGATTACGGCTTTGGAGGGGATTACATTGGAGGAATCGGAAACGATTCTGGAAGAATATAAAATAGAAAAACTCCCGATTGTCAACAAAGATTATCAGCTTACAGGGTTGATCACTTACCGGGATATTCTAAAAAGAAAATCGCATCCCAATGCCTGTAAAGATGAGTATGGCCGGTTACGGGTTGGTGCGGCTGTTGGCGTAACGGCTGATTTACATAAACGTGTGGAAGCGCTGGTAAAAGCCGGTGTGGATGTGGTAAGTCTGGATACGGCGCATGGACATCATGTCAATGTGATTGAATCCGTTCGGAAGCTCAAAACAGCATTCCCGAATTTACAGGTTATTGCTGGTAACGTGGCGACAGGTGATGCCGCAAAAGCCCTGGCCGATGCCGGTGCAGATGCTGTGAAGGTGGGTGTTGGCCCAGGCAGTATTTGTACGACAAGGATCATTGCAGGTATTGGGGTTCCGCAGTTAACCGCCGTTATTTCGGCAGCAGAAGCCCTGGAAGGGACGGGTGTCCCGGTCATTGCCGACGGTGGGATTCGTTTTTCGGGTGATGTCACCAAAGCCATTGCCGGTGGGGCAAGTACGGTGATGATCGGCTCCATGCTTGCCGGGACCGACGAGGCACCGGGTGAAATTGTGATCTATGAGGGCCGTAAATTTAAGCTTTACCGGGGTATGGGGTCTGTGGAGGCGATGGAAGAGGGATCGAAAGACAGGTATTTTCAGGATGCGGAAGATGATATCAAAAAACTGGTTCCGGAAGGAATTGTAGGACGTGTTCCTTTTAAAGGCAAAGTTTCTGAAATTATTTATCAGATGGTTGGCGGATTAAAAGCCGGAATGGGTTATTGCGGGGCGCCTGACATAACAGCCTTACATCGGGCGCAGTTTGTAAAAATAACAACGGCAGGTTCAAAAGAAAGCCATCCGCACGATATCATGATCCAGAAAGAAGCACCGAATTATTCTTCGAAATAGGCTTTGTGCCACTAAATACGTACTGATACAAAAAATGCCCTGTTCATGAAACAGGGCATTCTTTGTATCAGTAGGATCGTGACGGTAAGGCAAGTCTTATGCTACGTTTGTTTTAGCCATTTTGCTTTTAAGAAACTGATAGACCATAGGCAATATGGAGAATCCGATGATTCCAAAAATAACCAGCTCGAAGTTTTTCTTAACAACTTCCATATTTCCAAAGAAATAACCAAGAAGCGTTAGGGAAGGAACCCAAAGAAGAGCGCCCAAAACGCAATAGCCAATGTATTTTGTGTAATTCATACTGCCCGCACCCGCAACAAATGGAGCAACAGTACGAACGATAGGAATAAAACGGGCCATAATCACCGTGCTTCCACCATGTTTTTCGTAGAAAGCTTCGGTTTTTTCAAGATATTCTCTTTTCAGGAATAATATTCTTTCACGTTTTTTTATCTCGCCGCCGAATTTTTTACCCATAAAATAATTGACATTGTCACCCAAAAGTGCCGCAACAATTAAGATTACAATAATAAGGAAAACGTTTAGTCCCGTTCCTTCATTGGCCGCGATTGCGCCAGCCGCAAAAAGAAGCGAGTCACCAGGCAGCAGTGGCATAATAACCAGGCCGGTTTCTGTGAAAACAATCAGAAACAGAATCACATAGGTAAGCGTACCGTATTCTTGTACGATATCAAACAAATGCTTATCCAGGTGGAGGAAAATGTCAATAAACTGCGTTAAAAATTCCATGACTTTTTTTAAGTTTAACTTATTCGTTATAAATATGAAAGGTGAGTTTTAAACAGTTATTTGGAATCAACTTTCCATTCTTTTTTTGTTTTGGCATTCAAAAAGTGGGTGAAAGTATCTCCCCGCAGGCCAAGCCTAATGGTTTCCAGCGGAATAAGTTCACTTGGCGCAATATTGCCCAGGTTCACATTGGCTCCCAAAAGTTTTACAAACCAAACTTGCTGCGATTTTTGCGGTGCTTCCCAAAGCATTTTTTCAAAAGGGATCTGTGTTAATATTTCTTCAACCAGCCCCTGGCGAACCTCACCGCTTGCTCTGAAAAGTCCCACATTACCGGATTCTCTTGCTTCTCCAATCACTTTCCACGCCCCCGCTTCCAGCTCTGACTGAATGAGCTGAATCCATTTGTAAGGAGGGATGATTTTATTTTCATCCTTTGAACCCACTTCAGATAAAACGGTAACCTGCTGTGCTAAAGTGCGAATATATCCACATTTAACATCCTGATGCATTTCTATTGATCCATCGGATACTTCGGCGAATTTCAGATCATATTTATCAAGCAGTTTACGGTAGTCGTCAAACTGATTTCTTACAACAAAGGCTTCGAACAACGTTCCTCCGAAGTATACTGGAATCCCGGCATTTTTATATATGGCCAGTTTTTCATTCAAGTTGGAGGTGACAAAAGATGTGGCCCAGCCCAGCTTTACGATATCTATAAATGTGGAGGCACTGGAAAGCATATCTTCGGTTTCCCTGATACTGAGCCCTTTATCCATAACCATCGTAATTCCCTTTTCACGAGGCTTTTCAGAACGGGAAGGAACTTGTGATAACGTAAAATTCATATTTGGATACTCTTTAAAGTCTTCGAAAAACTCGGGCAAAGGTAGCAATTACCTTTGATACGTAGCAATAAAATCCATAGTATTGACGCAAAGGAATACCTAAATCTATGATAATTACTATTTTTCAAATGTATACCTGTGTATATTTACTTTCTTTAATCGATTTTTGAAAATGACTGAACCGGATAAATCCGTCATGGATAAGGCAGTGACACGCCTGGAATATATGCAGGCCTTGATTGGTAAATCGATGCAGGAAAGTTTTTCACCCGTCGGCAGATGGCTGAATGGAAAGCTTCTGGATATTCAGGAAGGCAGTATGCAGGTGGAATATGTGGTTCGTGAAGATATGTGCAATCCTATGCGTGTGCTTCACGGGGGGATTGCTGCCACGATTCTTGATGACATTGTCGGGACGATGGTTTTTGCTTTGGGACGAGATTTTGCCTACACTTCGGTTAATCTGAACTGTGATTTTTTAAACGCGGCCAAAACGGGGGAGATTGTCACGGCAAATGCCAGCGTAATCCGCGCGGGCAAAAATATAATCCACGTAGAAGGTGTGATCACAAATGCCAACGGGCTGATTATTGCCAAATGCAGCAGTAATCTTATACAGACCAGTCTGAAAATTTCCTTTTGATCAAAGATAACCCTGTGCCTGCAATTGGAAAAGTTCGGCGTACTTTCCGTCCAGATTAAGCAATTCTTCATGAGAGCCCAATTCAATTAATCTCCCTTTTTCAAGGAATAAAATCCGGTCGGCCATCCGCACGGTCGAGAAACGATGGGAAATAAGCACGGCCATTTTTCCATTGATCAATTCGCTGAAACGCTGAAAAACCTTGTGTTCAGCTCTTGCATCCAGTGTGGAAGTGGGTTCGTCCAGAACAATAAGCTGGGCATCCCGCATATAAGCGCGTGCCAAAGCTATTTTTTGCCATTGCCCGCCGGAAAGCTCTGTACCTTCCTTGAATCTTTTACCTAAAACCTGATCAAAGCCATGTGGCAGCTGCGCAATGACCTCGCTGGCCATGCTCATATCGGAGGCAACAGTTATCGCTGCTTTATCATCAATATTTTCAATGTCTCCGACGGCAATGTTGTCGGAAACCGTCATTTCGTAACGGATATAGTCCTGAAAAATAATGCCAATATTGGCTCTCAGATCCGCCAGTTGATAATCCAGAATGTCGATTCCGTCAATCAGGATTCTTCCCTCGGTCGGTTTGTATAAGCAGGCGAGTAGTTTGACCAAGGTTGTTTTTCCTGCGCCGTTTTCACCAACCAGTGCCAGTTTTTCGCCGGGGTTCAGATCAAAGGAAAGATCTTTAATGGCCCAGAAATCACTGTCGGGGTATTTGAAGCTGACATTTTCAAACGTTATTCCATTTTTAATGGGGCGAGGGATGGCATTTCCGTTCTCGTTGGCCAGAATAGTCGGTTCAATTTCAAAAAAATCAAACAGATCTTTGAGGTACAGCGCGTTTTCGGCAATTCCTGAAAAGCGGCTCATAATGCCCTGCAACATACCGTGCATACGCTGGAAAGACCCGGAAAGAAAGGTCATGGTACCAATGGTAATCAGCCCGGTTAGTGTTTGCATCAATACAAACAAGTAAGCGACGTAATAGGCCAATGTTCCGATCGCAGACAGTAAATAGCCCCAGCCTGCACGACTGATGGCGATCCTGCGGTTTGCTAAAAAATATTCTTCGGAAAGCGCTTTGAAACGTTTGGCAAGATAGTTTTCAAGACCAAATACCTTCACTTCCTTGGCAGTTTCGGCACTTGAACCCAGGTAGCGCAGGTAATCAAGCTCACGTCTTTCCGGTGTCCAGCTGCGGGTTAATGAATAGGTTCTTTCGTTAAAATGGGTTTCGCCCAAAAAAGACGGGATAACGGCGACGATCAATATCAGGATAAGCCATGGATTGAAAACGATCAGGCCGGCTCCCAGAGAAAGCAAGGTAACGATGTCCTGCATTTGTGCCAGCGTTTGCGAAAGCAGGACGGTGCGACCGGAAGTCTGGCGGCGGGCACGTTCCAGTTTGTCATAAAAAACCGGATTTTCAAATTGATACAAATCCAGTTTTGCAGCATGGTGTACCAGATCTACGGAAGTTTTATTGGCAACCAGATCGCCCAGAAGGCTGTCAAAAAGATTGATGCAACGATTTAAAAGATCGGAGACAATCGTTAACCCAAGTTCGGCACCAACGAGCATCCAAAGATATTGGTGCGATTCGGCGCGATGATCAGCAAGGCGGACAACTTCATCAATAATTTCTTTACCGATGTAAAGCATGATCAATGGGAGTCCGGATTTGACGAGTCGGAAAAGAACGTTTCCAACGGTTAATAGTTTATTGGTTTCCCAGACGAGGCGAAAAAAACGGGGAAGATTTTGCAAAGCGGAAAACCGCTTTTTGAAAGATTCTGACTTTTGGGGAGAAGACTTGAAGGAATTCGTTGCTGGCTTTTTTTTCAATAGATAAAATATGAATGATGACTTATTGTAAATCATTTTGTTATGAAAAAAGTTCGTTTGCAAATGGCATTGCAAGCCTTCGCTGGTTTTATTGCGATCCGCAGCGGATTGCAAAGTTTTCAAGACCTAAACATTACCTTTGTATCATGGAAAAACACTTCAATGAATTACCCGAAAGTCGCCAGCAGCAACTGATGGCATTTGACCGCCTGCTTACCATCATGGATGAACTTCGTGCGCAGTGCCCCTGGGACCGGAAACAGACAATGGATAGCTTGCGGCATCTTACCATAGAAGAAACGTATGAGCTTTCGGACGCGATTCTTGAAAATGATTTGCCTGAAATAAAGAAGGAGCTGGGAGATGTCCTTTTGCATATTGTGTTTTATGCGAAAATAGCTTCTGAAAATAACCCGGATCTTGCACCAAGATTTGATATCGCGGATGTGTTACATGGTATCAGTGAAAAACTGATTTCGCGCCATCCACATATTTACGGAGATACCAAGGCCGATACCGAGGAGCAGGTTAAGCAAAATTGGGAAAAACTTAAATTGAAGGAAGGGAATAAATCTGTGCTGTCCGGGGTTCCGGCTTCTTTGCCAGCTTTGGTGAAAGCGATGCGGATTCAGGAAAAAGCCCGGGGGGCCGGCTTTGATTGGGATGAAAAGCAGCAGGTTTGGGAAAAGGTCGAGGAAGAGTTGCAGGAATTTAAGGAAAACTTCAATATTGAATCGCAAGAAGTCATTAATCAAAACGAGGCAGAAGCTGAATTTGGCGATCTGCTTTTTTCACTGGTGAATTATTCGAGATTTGTTGATATTAACCCGGAAACCGCTTTGGAAAGAACCAATAAGAAGTTCATTCGCCGTTTTCAATACATGGAGGAAGCTTCAAAAGTCGATGGCAAATCGCTGACAGAAATGACGCTTGCCGAAATGGATGAGTACTGGAATCAGGCCAAGGCGTTGAAGGTTTAGATTAAATTATTCATAATTCGATTAAGATTTGTGTTGCAAAATATGTTGTTGATATTGGATGTAATTTGTAAAAATGTATCTGTCAACACACTATGAACGAACATGAATTTAATTAAACGGGTGGAGCAGTTGGAAAATATTTCTGTGGATCAGGGGAGGCAAATTGAGATCATTGCCGGTGGTTTGGCAAAACTGACCACGGTGGTGCACAAAGGTTTTGCTGATATTAAGAAACAGCAAACGGAAATGAGAAAGGATATATCCGGCTTGCGGCGGGATATGTCTGGTGTGAAGAAGGATATCAATTCGCTGAAACTGGATGTCAGCGTTTTGAAGCTTGACGTTAATATTCTTAAAACTGATGTGAGCGTTTTGAAGGCTGACGTTAACGAGCTTAAAACAGACGTGAGCGTTTTGAAGGCTGACGTTAACGAGCTTAAAACAGACGTGAGCGTTTTGAAGGCTGACGTTAACGAGCTTAAAACAGACGTGAGTGTTTTGAAGGCTGACGTTAACGAGCTTAAAACAGACGTGAGTGTTTTGAAGGCTGACGTTAACGTTTTAAAAGTTGATGTTGCTGGTCTTAAAATTGATGTTGCTGAAATTAAACAGGATTTAAATCATATGCGTGAGGAAGTAAATGAACGTTTTGATAAGATGGAACGTAAATTTGATAACAGATTCGATCTGCTCGTTTCCCTCATTAAAGCGAAATAAGAATAATTAATGTCTTCACACCATATCATTAGAGAAAAACAGGAGCCGGCACTGATTATTGCCAATGGCGAGGCATGCAGTGAGGAGTTATTGGGGCAATTGCTGGAATGGAGCCCGTTGGTACTTGTCCTGGATCATGCCATTTACCGGGTTCTTGAACTAGGCATTAAGATAGATGTCTGGTTGGGGGATTTTGACCAAAATCATGATTTTGAAGATATCAGAACTCGTCAGCATCCTTTAAAGATTGTGCATACGCCGGATCAGGAAAAGACAGATCTTGAAAAAGCCATTGATTATCTTATTGACGAGGGGTTTCCGGCAGCCAATATTGTTTGGGCTACCGGTCGCCGTGCGGATCATTCCATTACCAATATTACCAATCTGGTGCGTTACAAGGAAACGATCCGTTTGGTGCTATTTGACGATTATTCGAAAATTTTCCCGTTATCGGGCGTTTTTGAAAAATGGTATGTGGCAGGAACGCCGGTTTCACTTATTCCCGTTGGTGTTGTAGAGGGGATTGTAACTTCTGGTTTGAAGTATAATCTCAACGATGAAACGCTGACTTTGGGCCACCGGACTGGGAACAGCAATGAGGCGGAAACCGATGGTATGATTCGGATTTCCGCCCGGAACGGGGATCTGTTAATTATGGAATGCTGGGATTAAAAGCTTTTGATTCCACATAGAAGTTAGGGTCTACAACCAGCGTTTTTTCTCCCTTGGTTTTCAAAGTTTTCCATTCTGAAGTGGGCTCAATGAACAGATCTTTTCCTTCACCCAGTTTTATTTTAATGGGCATGTCAAATCCGTTTGCGACATTGGTCCAGCGGTACTGCACACTATTGCCTTTAAAAGAATATTCCAGAACCGGAATACGGGTATCTCTTAAATACTGGTCAAAAACCTTGCTGAGGTCACGTCCCGCGTTTTTACTGATATAACCTTCAATCTGAGCCGTTTCAACGGTTTGATGATAGAAGGTTTTGTTAAGGCCTCTCAATATCTGACGCCATTTTTCGTCATCATTTACGACTTGGCGGATTGTGTGCAGCATATTTCCGCCTTTGTAATACATATCCCGTGAACCTTCCTGATTTACATGGTAGGTACCGATGATCGGCATATCGTTCGCGATAAGTGCGCGGGTACCAATCACATAATCAGAGCCAGCTTCTTTACCAAAATAATATTCCGTGTAAAGGTTTTCGGAATAGTTGGTGAAACTTTCATGAATCCACATATCAGCCACGTCCTTGTAGGTGATGTTGTTGGCAAACCATTCGTGCCCGCTTTCATGGATGATGATAAAATCCCATTTTAATCCCCAGCCGGTTTTGGATAGGTCGCGTCCGAGATAGCCCATTTTGTAGCCATTTCCATAAGTGACCGAACTCTGATGTTCCATACCCAGGTAAGGTACCTCCACCAATTTATATCCATCCTCGTAAAAAGGGTAGGGGCCAAACCAATGTTCAAAGGCCTTAAGCATTTTACCTGCCTGCTGGAATTGAACTTTCGCTTTTTCCAAATTTTCAGGATAGACATAGAAACTTACGGGAAGGTCACCTTTTTCGCCTTTGTAGATTTCTTTCCAGCTTACATAATTTGCTACGTTCATATTTACGCCGTAATTATTAATCGGATTGACAACGGCCCAATTGAAAGTATGGGTATCATCACTATTTTCAACCACGCTGCGGAGTTTTCCGTTGGATACGTCGGTCATCTTTTTCGGGACCGTGACGCTGATCATCATGCTGTCCGGTTCGTCATACATATGATCTTTGCATGGCCACCACACACTTGATCCGAGGCCCTGGCATGAGGTTGAAATAATGGTGTTTCCATTACCATCCGGAACCCACTGCACACCACCATCCCAGGGTGGACGTCGAGCCAGACGCGGACGTCCCGAGTAGAAAACTTCAATGGATTCCAGTTTCCCTTTCTCCTGTTTCTTGCTTAAATCAATAAAGAACGCATTGCCGTCTCTTTTAAACGTAAGCGGTTGCCCGTCCTGAATAACCTTTTCAACTTTTAAAGGTTCCTGTAAATCGACTTGCAAGGTTTGATAGGGCTGCAAAACCCGGTAGTTAATAACG
Source organism: Dyadobacter sp. LHD-138 (assembly GCF_030929615.1). Classification (GTDB taxonomy): domain Bacteria; phylum Bacteroidota; class Bacteroidia; order Cytophagales; family Spirosomataceae; genus Dyadobacter. Next base: position 181,807 of record NZ_JAVFVU010000010.1, read on the forward strand.
GTGCTGCCGGAAATGGTACTGTCCTTTGCATTTGGACGCACATTCAAATGATAATAGGTGAGATCCCACCATACACGTTCCGGTGTAACAGACCCGCGAAGTGTATCGGCATGGGTAAAAGCAGTTTGTTTTTGAGCAACAGAAAGAAAAGGACTTATTAAGAGACAGAAAGAAAAAAGTTTCTTTAACATTTAATGAACAGATTAGGATCGTTTATAGTCTGATTGTAATTGATTATTCTTCCAGAACTTCCATTGTATTTAGCTCAGGACCAACACCACGATTAGCGGCGCCGGCTGCGATGTACACTTTTTTACGCATTAAAACAGCCTGGGTGCCATGCCGGCCCTGGTGCATGGATGGATATTTTTCCCATTTTTGCGTTTGGGTATTAAATGCTTCTACTTCGTTGTGGGCCTCCACATGGGCATCGCTTTCGCCGCCAATGACGAGGATTTTTCTGTCCCAGGCAATCGTCGTGTTTCCTGCGCGTTTTGTTGGAATATTATTTGAAGCGTCCAGCGTTGTCCATTTACCTGTTTTAAAATCGTAAACGTCTACTTCGGCAATCGTCGTATTGATAACCTGGTTAATTCTCGCAGTGGATAACCGGCCGCCGGCCACATAAAGTTTATTGTCTACCACGGCAACTTGTACGTGATCACGCGGGCGGGGCGCCTCTGGGAGTTGTTGCCAGGTCTGGGTGGCAGGGTTATATTCATCGAACCAGGCTACGTGTCCGTCCCAATGTCCATCCTGGATTCCGCAAACCAGATATATTTTATCATGTAATACAAAAGCACCGGCTGCGCCACGTCTCCGGTTTTCAGGGATTTCCGGTCCCATGCGCCACTCGTTTTTAAGCGGATTGAAGATGTAAATGTTGGGAATAGGGGTTTCGTGGGGAAAACTTCCGGTAAATGCCCCCAAAACATAAATTTCATTTTTAAAAGACAGGGCCTGAAAATGACTCATTTCCAAAGGCGCTTTGCTAAGCGTAACCCAGGTGTCTTTTTTGGGGTCATATTCGTCGACGGATTTTAATCCACGACCACCCAATAGATACAGTTTTCCATTGGCATGGGACATCGCATTTTCGTGCCTTTTATCGGGAAGATTTTCAGGTTCTATGGCACGCCAGATCTGGGCGGCGGCGCTTAAGGTCATTGTAGCCATGACCAGAAGAAGGGCTCCGATTTTGTAGAATGCGTTCATCATAAATTGTTCAGGTATAAGTGCCTTCCGGGATTTTTTTTCGATCCCGGAAGGCTGAGAAATACCATTAAGGTACAATTTATTTTATAAATTTGAAAGATCAGTATCGGCTTCTGATTCCTGCGAATATTGGGTAATGAATGATCAATTTTTGCTGATTGCTTTCAAAGCAGGACTTTCGAAATTCAGTTTTTTTAAACCATTCTGCACGTCCGGATTACTCATGAATAATTTCCATAAAAGACCGGTTCTGTAATTTTCAATCATGACGATGATGGGGCCCTGATCAATTGCCAGATGGGATTTTGCATACCAGTTTTGAGATTCGTTGAAGGAGTCCGTAAAACCGTATTCACTCCATATTTTATCACCCAGATCGTTATAGAAATGCTTTAAAGCCTTCATGGATTGTTCCGGTGTATACGGGAAGGAGGACAAGGCCGCGGTTGGCGTGATCGTTCCAAAATCATTGGTTGGTGAAAAAGCGTTGTAACCATTGTAGGTATCGCTGGCAGTAAGTCCCCAGCTATTTTCTCCATAACCTTTGAATTTACCAGGATTTGCCACACAGTGCTTATAATTGATCATGGTGTGATTCATATTTTGCTCCCAGTAATTGGCGTATTGGTCTTTGAGGTTACGGGGGTCCAGGCCCAGGAACGAGTAATGGGCGAAGAATAGTGGTCCTCCAAAATCAAATCCCAAAGGAAGTTTAACGCCGTAAAATTCTTTGCCGTTTCTGAAATGATCGCTTTGTGCCCAGCATTTATTATAAACCTGAGCACTGATGGGATAACGCGGGGATGAAGCCGCCAGAATGTATGTAATCAGTGCCTCGTTGTAGCCTCTTAGTTCGAAGTTCATGGCCCAGCCGTTATTGGGGCTCCAATGCCAGAACAGCTGGTCAGGATTATCCCGGGTGTACCAATCCCACTCGGCCTCGTCCCAAATCCAGGTTATTCTGTTTCTGAGGTCGCGTTCCGTGTCGCTGTTTCCATTAAAATACTGTTTTGCACAAAGCAGTCCCTGGAACAAAAATGAAGATTCCACTAAATCCCCGCCGTCGTCTTTACGGCTAAATGGAATAATTTTCCCGGTTCCCCCATTAAGCCAGTGCGGGAATATGCCGTGATAATGATCGGCTTTGGACAAGAATTTTACCATTTTTAACAACCTCGCAGACACCGAATCCCGGGGTACCCAGCCACGTTCTGCCGCTACGATCATGGCCATGATACCAAAACCGGTTCCGCCGGTAGTGACTACTTCATCGCCATAGTCAAATGCCGCGTTGCTCCTTTCGCGCGCCATGCCGCTCACAGGATGTCCAAAATCCCAGAAATAACGAAATGTCTGTTTCTGTACGAGCTCAAGCAGTGCGGTATCCGATAAGTTTTTAGGCCTGTTGGCAGGGTTGAAAGCTGGGATGGGCGCCGTTGCCTTTTTCTTTTGTGCTAAACTGTCTGTCGTAGAAAACAGCAGACAGTATAAAATGGCTATGTTTAAAAGTATATATTTCATGATTGGTTAATTAATTTCTTTTTCAATAATTTTTCGTTGAGAAACTATAAACCGGGACTCTGAAAGTCCAGATTTTTTAAGCCGGTTTTGATTTCCGGGCAGCTCATAAACAAATTCCATAATAACTGGCTGCGGTGGTTTTCAATCATGATGATGATAGGCCCCTGATCGATTGCCAGATAGGAATTGGCAAACCAGGGCTGTTTCAGGGAAAATGCATCGTAAAAACCATAGTCTCCCCAGATTTTGTCCCCCAGTTTGTAATAGAAAAATTTTAAAGCTTGCATCGATTCGACAGGCGTGTAAGGAAAGGACGATAAAGCAGCGGTGGGTGCAATAACCCCCTGATCATTGGTCGGTGAACTGGCACTGTATCCGTCCGGAATATCACTTGCTGTCAGTCCCCAGCATTGATCACTATATCCGTAATATTTCAGAGGGTTGGTTTTGCAATAGTTAAAATTGATTAAAGCATGACTGCGGTTTTGGTTAAAATAATTCGTGTACTTGTCAACAAGCAGCTTCGGATTCAGACCGAGAAAGGAGTATTGAGAGAAAAACAGCGGTCCGCCATAGGCGTCTCCCAGCGGAAGCGTGATACCGAGATATTCTCTTCCATTGACAAAGGAGCCATTTCCCGTCCAGCCATTGTCATAAACAATTTTTGGTATGGGATGTGTTGGCGAAGAAACCGCAAGCGCATACGTGATCAGGCATTCATTCCACCCTTTGATGGGCAGGTTCATATCCCAGTTATACTTGGGGCTCCAGTGCCAATACAAAACATTTTCCTTGTTTTTTCTGAACCAGTCCCATTCAACGCCATGCCAGATCGTATTGATGTCATTTCTCAATGCGGTTTCGGCGGCGTCTGTTCCGTTGAAATATTGTCTGGCGGTTAGTAATCCTTGGATGAGGTAAGAAGTTTCAACCAGATCAGCCCCGTCGTCTTTTGTGCTGAATGGGACAACGACTCCGGTGCTTCCGTTGATCCAGTGCGGGAATGCGCCGTGGAATTTTTGGGTATTGCTTTTTAAGAACCCGGTGATTTTCTGCATCCTCTGCAGACCTTCTGCTCTTGTAATAAATCCTCTTTCAATAGCGACAGGGATGGTCATAATCCCAAAACCGCTGCCACCGGAGGTAACTACATCACCGGAAGTATTTCTTTCTCTTGCCAAACCGCTAACCGGGTGTGCGAAGTCCCAGAAGTATTTAAAAGTTTGTTTTTGAACCAATGTCAGGAGCGCCTCGTCCGTAACAACCGGGAATTTGTCTGTGGAGTCTACAACAAAAGTGGAAGGCTTGATAACGTCGGGTGCACCGACCTTGCCGCTGTTACAGCCAAAGGCAATAAACGTCAGAAGGAGCAATAATAAAGAGTGATTTTTCACGGCAAGGCTGATGTTTGGAGTGATTTTCTCCTGATTAGGCAAAAAGAACCCGCAGAAGTGATTTTCGGAAATGTCAGAACATCTGATTTCTTTTATCACTGCCGCGGGTCTTTTCAAGTTTATAGTTAGGTTAATTTAATACCCTGTATTTTGGGTTAGTATCCCACCGCTCAGGTCGATTTCTGTTTGGGGTACCGGCCACACTTCATTTTTATTAGCTTTCCATCCTTTGGGACCAAAAACTTCCGTTCCTCTTCCCTGACGGATGACATCGAAATAACGGTCGTATTCCATCGCCAACTCAGACTGACGCTCTTTCCAGATTGCTTTTTGCAATGTCGCTTTTTCAGTTGCAGTCACTTTTGGTAAAATCGTAGTACTTGCACCTCGGGCTCTCGCACGTACCAATTCAAGAGATGCCAGGGCCTCTGCGCTTTTTCCCAGTTCATTGGCCGCTTCTGCGTTCATCAGCAATACATCAGCATAGCGGATTACACGCACATTTTGCTGCGCTCCTTCATTAAATCCTGAAACGAACAGGCTAAATGGTACATATGATTTTTGGTTGTACATCGGGTTATCTCCTGTGGCAGGGATTACATCACCTTCTGGTGTGGTTTCACCGCGGAAAATAATGGTTGCATCCCTTCTTGGGTCACCGGTTTCATAACTGTCTGCCAATGCTTTTGTCGGGACATTAAAACCCCAGCCTCCGCCAACCACTCCTCTCGTTCCCTGAACCTGAGAATACTGTGAATTGGAAGCATCCTTGTTTTCAAGTACAAGTTCATTCTGAATCTCGAAGATTGATTCCGAAGCGTTCTCATTCTTGACTCTAAACAACTGGTAGTAGTCGGCGAAAAGTGTATACTTCCCTGAATTGACCACCTGCGTTGTCAGGTCATATACCTGCTGCCATTTCTGCTGGTACATGGATACTTTTGCATGCAGTGAAAGTGCAGCTCCTTTGGTAGCACGGCCAAGATCCGATGCTCCGTAAGAAACGGGCAATACCGCTGCGGCTTCCGTCAGATCCTTTTCAATGGCAGCATAAACTTCGGCTTTTGCCGAACGTGGAATATTGTATTCCGCAGTTCCGGCAGGTACTTTCAGACGTAGCGGAATATCTCCGAAGGCACGCACCAGTCTGAAATAAGAATAAGCACGGACAAATTTTGCTTCGGCCAGATAGCGGTCTTTTAAAGCAGCCGTCATTTCAATGGCCGGAACATTATCGAGTACCTGATTGGCATAGTTAATATTCACATACTGGCCTTTCCAGAATCCATCCAGCTGTCCTTCCGTTGAGCCTACTGAAAAGTTGTCATAGGCGTTAAAAAACGTCGCATCAGATGCTGAGCTTCCCTTTTCCGTTTCGTCAGATCCCACGCTTTCGATCGCGATTGGAGCGAAGGCTGTATTCTCCCAGCTGCGAAGGTTGGCGTACATGGCATTCACCGCCTTGGTTGCATCTCCTTCATTTTGCCAGAAAACGTCTCCTGACTGCTTACCTTGCGGATCTGTATCCAGGAAACTGTCCTGGCATGATGTAGGTAAAAATAATATGGAAGCCAGACCGGCATAAAGTCCGATCCTTCCCAATCCTGTTTTAAAATTTATATTTTTCATAGTCCGGTTCGTCTTAGAAAGTAACATTGATACCAAAGTTGTAGGTTGCTGATAACGGATACACGTTAGCATCAATACCTGCCTGGGTTGGCTTGTTTTCGTTTGCTCTTACTTCTGGCGAAAGTCCTTTGTATTTGAAGAAATTAAGAGCATTTTGCGCATTGGCGTAGATTCTCAATTTTTTTAGTTTGAGACGATCCGTAATTTTTGCAGGGAAAGTATATCCAAGCTGCGCATTTCTGACACGGAAGTAGCTTCCGCTTTGAACGAAAAATGAATTCGGAAGGTAGTTGGTTCCGCCACCGATGTTCGCAGACGGGTATGTATTCGAAGTACCTTCACCATGCCATCTGTTATCGAAATAATCCTTGGTGAAATTTTCGTTACCAAAACGCCATCCCATGTTTGCATTGTAGATATCAACTTTGGCAACCCCTTGGAAATCCAGCATCAAATCGAACCATTTGTAATTCCAGCTGGTGTTGATACCATAGGTATATTTTGGATTAGGATTTCCAATGATCTGGCGGTCCAACCCGGTGATGTTGCCATCCGGTGTACCAGCGCTTCCACTGATGTCGCGGTATCTGAAATCACCCGGTTTAGCCGTTTTCTGAGCCGATCCGTCAATTTCTGCCTGGTTTTGGAAAATGCCATCCACGATGTATCCGTAGAACGAACCAATCGGATCTCCGACTCTTGTTCTTGTTGCGAGTGCACCGCCCGTAAGTCCAACGCCACCATCATAAATTGGATTGGCACCAGTGGACACAGATAATACTTTGTTATTGTTAACGCTTCCGTTCACGCCAATGCTGTAAGAAAGGTTTTCGCCGATATCCTCTTTCCAGCTGATAGCCGCTTCGAAGCCTTTGTTTTGGAAATCAGCCTGGTTGCCGATGATTTTTCCAGTGGCTGTTCCGATTGAAGCCAGGATGGGAAGATCGAAAATCGCACGTTCGGTTTTCTTGGTATAATAATCCAGTTCAACAGTAAGGCGATTTTTCATCAAGGAAGCTTCCAAACCGATATCTGTTCCCACACCACGTTCCCAAACGGTCACCGGCGGGATGATGGAGTTGATACTTGCACCCGTGTTAACCGTTCCACCAAAAATAGCAGCCAAATTTCCTCCGGTTGCAACCGTCAGGGTAGACAGGTTTGAAGGAACCGAGGCATTCCCTATTTTACCCCAGCTTGCACGAAGTTTAAGGTTATCAAATATCTTTTGATCTTTCATGAAACTTTCATTGCTGATAACCCAGCCGGCACCTACCGATGGAAAATAGCCCCAGGCATTACCGCCCTGATAAAATTTGGATGATCCATCCGCTCTTAAAGATGCATTGATGAGATACCGGTCAGAAAATGCGTAGTTAACACGTCCGAAGTAGGAAGAATATGTAGCAAGATCTCCTTCGTCCGTTACGTTTCTTCCATTCACGTTACCCAATGTAAGGTATAAATCACCTTCACTGGCATAAGGAACATCGCGGGCGGAAGCCGTTAATTTATACGACTGGTCATGTTGTGCGGACTGTCCGAGAAGAACTGTGAAATTATGTTTCCCGATCTCTTTGGTATAGGTTAATGTATTTTCAAAGATCCAGTAACGTGCTTGTGGACGTGTGAAGGTCAAAAGACTGTTGGTGTTGCGTTGTGCAACCGTAGCCGCGTAAACCGGTACATAAGCCCTTGTCTCATCCTGTGAATAACGACCACCAAGGCTGGTTTTGAATGTGAAGTCTTTCAGGAATGACAATTCTGCGTAGGCATTGGCTGTCAGAAGTGTCTTTTTTGTGTTTTGATTGTAAACATCAACCGTAACCTGCGGATTAAAATTGGCACCATCTCCAAGATTCAGTTTGGAGGGATCTCCATAGGTTCCGTCAGCATTGTACACGGAAAGCGCGGGAGACGCAGCGTATAACTGTCTGAAAATACCGCCTGCTTCGTCCCGGGATTTGCTGAAAGCCCCTGTTGCTGTATAACCAACACGAAGATTTTTGGCAACCTGGAAATCATTCTGGAAACGGGCTGTATAACGTTTGAAATTATTTTTTTCAACAATACCATCCTGGTTCAGATAGCCCAGAGAGAAATTGTAAGTTGATTTTTCGCCACCGCCGCTCACAGAAATCTGGTGATTGGTGATGAATGCATCACGGAGGATCTGCTTGTACCAGTCTGTACCCTCGCCATATTGGGTCGGATCCAAAATCTGCTTTCCGCCGTTGATATTGCTCAACTCATTAATAATCGTTGCATACTGATTCGCATTTGCCATTTTGACCTGGTTGGTCACTTTTTGAACACCGACATAACCATTGTAATCGACGATTGCTTTGCCGGATTTCCCTTTTTTTGTCGTGATCAGCACAACACCATTTGCTGCACGTACCCCATAAATGGATTGGCTTGATGCATCTTTCAGGATATTCATACTTTCAATATCCGCCGAGTTTAGGAAGCTGATATCGTCAAACCAGACACCATCTACAACATAAAGCGGGTTAGGGCTACCATAGGCCGTACCGACGCCGCGGATACGGATTTGAGGCGCTTCGCCTGGTTTTCCGGAATTGTTTACCTGGACACCGGCAACTTTTCCCTGAAGACCGCTAACCGGGTTCATGGAAGATTGCTTGGAGATTTCCGCTCCCTTGATTGAAACCACAGACCCCGTTACGTCTACCTTTCTTTGTGACCCGTATCCAATCACCACTACTTCATTTAAAGCGCGGGCATCTTCCTGAAGTGCTACATTAATAACCGAGTTTGCGCCAACGGTTATTTCCTGCGTGAGCATCCCAATCATCGAAATAACCAGAACCGAGCTCGAAGAAGGAACCTTGATGTTAAAACTGCCATCGCTATCAGTAGGAACTCCAGTGGTTGTTCCTTTAAGTAATACACTGGCTCCCGGAAGCGCTGAGCCGTCTGCTGCTGAAGTGACCTTGCCTGTTATGTTAATTTCCTGAGCGAATGCAAGCGTGGTGCTGCACGTCAGAAATATCAACAAGTACAGTGATCGTACATATCCATTCATTGGTGATTAATTAAGTGTATTGAACTTTTAGAAGATTAAATTGTCTTCCAAAGCTAAGTACTAATCATGGCCATTGTCAAAAATACCACTACATCACCACTACATCAATGAGAATAATGCAACAAAATATAGTATTTTATTGCATTAAAATTGGTTTTGTCTCATCCATTCATACGTCCATCATATACTCCGTCAGGTTAAGATCGTTGTCTAAGTCCAGTTTTTTTCTTAGACGATAACGCTTGATTTCGATTCCACGGACAGAAATTCCAAGTACGGGAGCCATTTCTTTACTGGAAAGATTCATACGCAGGCAAGCGGCAAGGCGTAGTTCGGAGGGAGAGATAGCAGGGCATATTCTTTTCAGTCTTTTGAAAAATTCATCATGAACTTCGTTGAAATTTTCTTCAAACAATACCCAGTCATCTTTGCCTGCTACGTTTCTTTCTATACTGTTTAACAATTTCTGGTAATGAATATTTGGGAGCTGCTGTCCGAGTTCCTGCTTCACCTGTTGCAGCTCATCACGTATCTCTTGCAGAATTTCATTTTTACGAACCACGTTAATCGCGACATTGCTCAGTTGCTGACTTTTATTTTTGATTTCATTCTGAAGGTTTTCATTGGTGATTTCAATAATCCTTCTTTCACTAATCAGTTTTTGCTGGCGGAGTTTTTCTTCCTGTTCCTTGATCAGTTTTTGCCGGTGACTGACCAGTCTTTTTTCCTGAAAAATGATAATGCCCGTTAAAACTGCGGCAGCAATCAAAATAAACAGAAGTCTCGCCCACCCTGTCTCATACCAGTAGGGTTTGACGGTAAAATGATAGGTCGTGATCTGATTATTCAGGCCACTTTTTATTTCAAAGATGTATTTGTCGGAAGCCAGGTTGGTGTAGTCAACATAACTTTCATCGGTCCATTCTGACCATTGTTCCGAAAGCCCTCGTAGACGGTATTTGTATTGTACATCCTGCCCGAAAACCGGCAATGCGTACATGATTCGGATTGAGCGAACATCCGCTGGTAAAGTGGGATTGCTTTTGGTCTGAAACACCTCCGACAGGTTTCTCAGGTTAATAACCTTGCGGATTGCCGGTTTTAAAGTTGCGGTGACGGGTTTTTCTCCAAAATTTCGGTCATATAAGGCGTAACCATTGTCAAGGCAAAAGAAATAATACCTTTTCGATAAAGGTATGACGGTCTCACTATTGCGGATCAACGCTAGTTCCAGTGTCCTTGGCTCGTTTTTATGATAAAAAACAACCTGATTAAGGTAGATTTTAAACCAGTCGCCGTCGCTGCCGGTTCTGATTTTAAAGACATTGTCATCCAGGATGCCCAGATTCTTATAAGGCAGGAGTTTGTGGTTATTGTCTGGCTGGAAGAAGTTATTCCCCGACCGCACCAATACACCTTGTTTCCAGGGCGTGATCTCAACAGCATATTCACTTGGGATATCCTGGGGCGAGCGGTACTCTTTCCACGAAATTGCGGAATCCAGTGCGGGTGTTAAAACGATATGATACAAACCCCTGTAAGCGTGGGCAATCCAAAAAGAACCATCTTTTGTCCTGACGATCTGTTTGGCGGGAATTGGCGGAATGCCTTTCACGGCGGCATGATAAGTCCAGATGCCCTTAGGGTCTCTTTTGTAAGTATGCAGCCCGGTATAAGATCCCTGAAGCAACAGTGTATCTTGTTTTGTGGCGATGGGCATAAATACCCAGCCCCCGTTGATTGGAGATATTTTTTTGACGCCGTTTTCTTCAATCCGGAAAGTAGCGTCATTGTGGCCAACCAGCAATTGATCGTTCAGTACTTTTAAATTCCAGGTTTGCCCTTCCAGTCCCCGGATTGGCCGGAATGGCTCGGACGACGGCCATTTCTTTACAAATACACCGTTATTAGAGCCAATGTAAAGTTTATCCTTCCAGATCGCTGCGGCATAGGCAGATCCGAGTGGGTTGTCATTGGTTTGATAGGAAGTAATCGGGGAAGAGAGTTTAATAAGGTCTATACCCTGGTCGAGACCCAGCCACAAATGTTTGCGACTATCCTCAAACAGGGATAAAACGGTGTTGTTTTGCAGACCATTTTCCTTTTTGATCTGGTATTTTAAATTTCCGTTTTTGTCGATGATGTATAATCCGTTTGAAATCGTGCCAAAAGCAAAACTGCTGTCCGCGCTTAGCACGACGGCTTTGTTGATAATATTTTGTTTTAAATCACCGGCGATAGCTATTTTCCATTCTGAAAACTTTCTGTTATCCCAGATAAATAAACCTTGTTTGGAAGTTGTAATTAAAACCCGGTTGTCGGAAAACGGAAGGATACTCGTAACAACAGCCGATGCGAAAAATTCACTGCCGGCTAGTTTTACAAACTTATTTCCGACCAGTTCATAGAGTCCTTTGTTGAGGAACTGTATGAAAAGTCTGTTCCTGACATTCCGCATGAACATGAAATTGTCTTTCGAGAGCAGTTCAGTGATTTTTTTGCCGTCGTACCGGTAAATTCGGGAGAATGACTGGAAGTAAATATTATTTCCGGCCTTTAAAATATGCCAGATTTCTTCTGTTTGTAAACTTTTAAAATTGGTGCCTTTGCTTAACGAATGATAGACCAGCTGGCTCTTTTCATTCTTTTTCCAATACCCGAATTCGGAATATCCACCGACATAAACGCGGGTACCCCCACTCGGTGCGGTGTCGCATAAAACTGTCCTGACAATCTGTCGGTTATGGAAAGGATATAACTTCCATACCGCGCCATCATATTCAAGCAGCCCATCAGAATTTGCAGCGTAAAGGACGTTGTCCTTGCTTTGATCTATGGCCCAGTTCTGGTTGTGCGCTTTATAGAGTGTATTCGGAAAATTGACAAGCGGAGGCGTCTCCTGTGCGGTTGCAGAAGAAAAAAACAAAAATAAAAACAGTATAACGCCGTTAAAAATGTACTTCTGTTTGGTGCAACGGTTGTAAAGAGACATGTTTAAACGGCATTCTTTTTTTACTAAAAGAAACATTTTAACCTATTTTTTAATAACGTTCAACTCTTTATTAAGGGTAATATACGCTATTAGCTATGAAACAATAAACGTATGGGAATGAAAAAAGTACTTTGTTCAATTTTACTGGCTTCATCTGGAGTCATGGCGGAAATCAAGCCAACGAATGACAATAACAAAAGCGATATCCGGTATAGTTTAAATCCTTCGGGCTCGCATTATATCAAATTCACATTTACCAATCAGGCCTGGTTCCGGTTCAATGAGAACAATCCTGGCACAACGGTTTTGAGCGATCCTGCTACCAACACTTTTGATATTGGTCTGCGTCGTACGCGGATGCAGCTGTTTGGGCAGATCACCGATCGTGTCTTTTTTTATACACAGTTTGGATTAAACAATTTTAATAAAACAAATGGTTTCCCGGGTTATAATACGGCCGGAACGCCGAGCAACAGAAAAGTCGCCGCATTCTTCCATGACGCGCTTGGTGAATACGAGATTCAGCGCAAAGGCAATAGCTTCATCCGTTTTGGGGGAGGTTTGACGGTCGTTAATGGCCTTTCTCGTTTTTCTCAGCCAAGCATTGGTACCATCATGACCATGGATGTCCCAATATTTGCACAGGCAACGGTAGATCAGACGGACCAGTTTGCGCGTAAACTGGCCATTTACAGCCGTGGACAAGTTGGTAAATTTAATTATCGGGTAGCGGTAGCCGATCCTTTTCCGATTGAAACAAATGGATCTGTTCCTCCGGTGTTAGGAGCCAACGCAGTTTTTGCTCAGAAGAAACACAAAAAGCAACTTGACGGATTATTGATCTATAATATTTTTGATACAGAGGACAATACCACACCGGGTTATATGACCGGTACTTATCTGGGGAAACGTAAGGTTTGGAATATTGAGGCTGGATTTATCGCACAGAAAAATGCAACCTGGAGAAGAGAAGGGGCTGATACACTTTACAGCAATATGAATCTGTGGTCGGTGGCGTCTTACCTTGACATGCCGCTTGACAAAGAAAAAGGGACGGCAGTTTCCGGTTACCTTGGATTTTTCCACATGGATTATGGTAAGGGTTACCTGCGTTATAACGGCAGCATGAATCCTGCAACGGGGACAACACTCCCGATAGCGGGCGCGAGCGGAACGCATGGTAATGCCTACCCGATGTTCGGGACCGGTAATGTTACCTATGCGCAAGCCGGCTATAAATTCAAAGACGGATTGCTTGGCAGCCAGGGAACGCTGATACCATTTGCATCTTTACAGCATTCGGATTATGAACGTTTAAAAGATCCGTTGAATCTCTATAATGTGGGGGTCAACTGGATTATTAAAGGAAATAACGCAAAACTGACTTTGAATTACGAAAATCGTCCCGTTTATAAAAACGGCGTCGTTGCCAATGAGTTGGTGAAAGACGGCAGAAAAGGCGCCTGGATTCTTCAATACCAGGTTTCGATCTGATAAAATACGTCGGGTATCGTAGTGGGAATAACAAAGAAGTCAACTTTTTAAAAGTTGACTTCTTTCATTTATAGTCCTGATGTTTTTTTATTAGAACGTCAATGCACCATTCATCGCACGAACGGCTTCGGCTGATTTTTCGTAAGCAGCTTTTTCTGCGTCGCTCAAACGCAGGTTGATGATTTTTTCCCAGCCATTGCGGCCCAAAACCACAGGGACGCCCATGCAAATATCTTTCTGGCCATATTCTCCGTTCAGATAAACACCGCAGGGAACAATGCGTTTCTGGTTGCGGACGATGCTCTCAACCATCATGGCTGCCGCTGCACCCGGTGCATACCAGGCAGAGGTTCCGATGAGTTTGGTCAATGTCGCCCCCCCGATCATGGTATCAGCAGCAATTTGTTCAAGTTTTTCGGCTGAAAGGAAACGACTTACTGGTATTCCATTATAAGTGGCAAGGCGTGTTAAAGGAATCATGGTTGTATCACCATGTCCGCCGATTACCATGCCGTGGATATCACTTGGGGAAACTTCCATCGCCATGGCCAGATAGGTCTTGAAACGGGCACTGTCCAGAGCTCCGCCCATCCCGATAATCCGTTTTTTAGGGATATCTGCTTCTTTGAAAGCAAGATAGGTCATCGTATCCATTGGATTGGAAACGACTATAATAATGGCTTTTGGAGAATATTTTAAAATATTTTCAGTAACTGATTTTACGATGCCGGCATTAATTCCGATCAGCTCTTCGCGGGTCATACCAGGTTTGCGGGGAATACCGGAAGTGATGACAACTACGTCAGATCCTTTTGTTTTTTCATAGTCATTGGTGGAGCCAACAGGCTTGGTATTGAAACCCAGCAACGCGGCAGTCTGGTACATATCCAATGACTTTCCTTCACTTACACCTTCTTTGATATCCAGCAACACTAATTCTTCCGCCAATTCGCGACGAATGATATTGTCGGCTGTGGTTGCACCCACAGCGCCAGCGCCTACGACAGTAATCTTCATAAAAAAATGTATTTAATTGTGTAAAAATTAATGTTTTGAAATATACCCTAAAAATAGGTTACATAATTTATTAAAACGACTAGCCGATTCAATTTTTGTGTGAAAAGTAGCACGCTCACATCCGTGATGCAATTTTTTACGTAAATAGATAGTTATATTGGCACCATAAATCACTTTTTCTTATTTTAGAGAATGAATGACGAGTCACTAATATCGAAAATATTACATTCCATTTTTTTTAGAAAAGCCACCGGTAAGGCCGGACGTTATGCCAGTAATACCAGTCGCTTATTTCAATTGGTAAAAGACGTTGCCGGCAAATTACAAACCGTGGGGTTCAAAGGAAACCTGGCCGAGTTTCAGAGCAGTGTTCAGTTGCTGATCAGGATGGTGAAAGCTTATTCTTCGGGTGCCTACAAGAATCTGCCATGGAAAAGCCTGGTTTCGATTGTGGCGGTGCTGATCTATTTTGTTTCGCCGATTGACCTTATCCCTGATTTTCTGCCGGTTATAGGAATTACGGATGACATAGCCCTGGTACTATGGCTAATTAAGACGCTGGGGGAGGATATTCGTAAATTCAGCGAGTGGGAAAAGAACGAAAAAACAATTAATATCGGATAAAGTGTCTGATTATTTTAGTTCTTTTCGAAATATTAAGTATTTTTGTAAACATATAATCAAAGAATAGATATGGAATCAGTAACTGTTTTAGGTGGAATTATGGGGTTGGGTGGACAAGAGATATTTTTGGTAGCCTTGTTCGTTTTGCTGTTCTTCGGGGCGAAGAAAATTCCTGAGTTAATGCGTGGTTTAGGCCAGGGAATTAACGAATTCAAAAACGCTACCAAAGACGTAAAGGAGAATATTGAAAAAAGTATGGAAGATACCACCAAGTAATCTTTCCATCGTATTGCGTACATAACAGAGCCGTTTAGTAGACACTTAAATGGCTCTGATTCTTTATTTATTACCCGCCAAAAATAATTAAGTTGAAAGAGTACCCGACGCTGACCGAAATACAAAATGATTTGCGTGAAGGAGGTTTGACCTGCGTGCAGTTGGTGAATCATTATTTGGAAAGGATTGAGTCCAATGCCCATTTAAATGTTTTCGTTGATGTTTATTCAGAAGAAGCCCTGCTTTTAGCTTCTGAGGTTGACACAAAAATAAAGAACGGAACCGCTGGCCGGCTTGCAGGCCTTGTCATTGGTCTGAAAGATGTTTTGGCCCACAAAGGCCACGGCGTTCAGGCAGGAAGCCGTATTCTGGATACCTATAAATCTCCTTATACCGCCACGGCAGTTCAGCGTCTTCTGGATGAGGATGCCATCGTTATCGGTCGACAAAACTGTGACGAATTTGCCATGGGTTCTTCCAATGAAAATTCATCTTTTGGTCCGGTACTGAATGCCGCGGATCCTTCGAAAGTTCCGGGTGGTTCGTCGGGCGGTTCTGCCGTTGCCGTGCAGGCAGGCTTATGCCACGTTTCTTTGGGTAGCGATACCGGAGGATCGGTACGTCAGCCCGCTGCTTTTTGCGGTGTTATAGGGGTGAAGCCATCGTACGGCCGGGTTTCCCGCTGGGGACTTTTAGCCTATGCTTCTTCTTTTGACTGCATAGGGCCTATTACGAAAAGTGTGGAAGATGCCGCTTTGATCCTGGAGATCATGGCAGGTGGAGATGATTTTGACAGTACCGTATCTGCCAAGGCAGTACCCGCTTATACAAAAAAACTGGAATGGAGCGGAAAGGCCAGAATTGGCTATCTCCGGAATTCAGTAGAAAATGAAGCGATTGCTCCTGAGATCAGGGAACAGACGCTTGATGTTTTAAATCGCCTGCGTGCCCAGGGACATGAGGTTACGCCGATTGCAATGCCGCTTCTCGATTATTTATTACCAACCTATTATATTCTGACCACAGCCGAAGCCAGCTCGAATTTATCAAGATTTGATGGCGTCAGGTACGGAAGCAGATCAGTGGCCACCGGTGATTTGGAAGCACTTTATAAGAACACACGTACAGAAGGTTTTGGAGAAGAAGTGAGGAGAAGAATATTATTAGGTACTTTTGTTTTAAGTGCAAATTATTACGACGCATACTATACCAAGGCGCAACGCGTTAGAAGATTGGTGCGAGAAGAAACCGAACGCTTTTTTGAACAGTTCGACTTCCTGATTTCTCCGGTTACGCCGACAACTGCGTTTACCATTGGAGAGAAAACGGATGATCCTTTGCAGATGTATCTGGCCGATATATTTACTGTTCAGGCCAATGTGGTAGGAAATCCTGCGATTTCTATTCCAAATGGTGTCGATAGAGACGGTATGCCGATCGGGGTACAAATCATGGCACCGTTTTTTGCGGAGGAAAAGATGCTATCATTTGCAAACCATCTTTCGGCGACTTTAAAAGAGGATATTTTAGAAGTATAAATTAGAATAAAAAATAATAAGGATTGGCGTAAATTTTTTTGAACAGATTAACCGTTTCAATTGCTGTTTACGACACAACAAAAGCTGAAAGAACCGTGCCTAAATAAATAATTTCCGGAAATACTTGCGATGGAAATTATAAATAGTATGTCATTTTATAAAAAAGTATTCATCATCAGACATTGACTATTTGATAACAGGAATTGATTAACCCATCAAAAAGCATTAATTAATGAAGATTTCAAAAAGAGTATTGTGGCTTGGAGCCGTGTGTGCAGGATTGTGGAATTCGCCGGTTATGGCGACAATACAAAGAGAGAAATTAGAAATTGGTCCGGATACGCTCGGAATCGCAGCAGAAGCTGACGGGAATTCTGAAATTCCGGCACTCCCAAATGTTGAGGAGATCGGTTTAACACCTGCAATTCCGGAAGAGTTGCTCCGTGAACGTTTCGCCAAACTGGAAAAATCAATCCCCCTGACGTATCATAAATCGTCGCACGAGTTTGTTGAATACTTTATCTATAAAAAGACGAAGTTTACAATCAGTATGATGGAAAAAATGCCATTGTACTTCCCCCTATTTGAAAAAACACTTCAAAAATACGGCCTTCCGACGGAGCTTAAATACCTGTCGATGATCGAATCAGGGCTCAATCCTACGGCATTATCAAGAGTTAGAGCGGGTGGTCTTTGGCAGTTTATGCCAGCGACGGGCCGTGAATTCGGATTGTATCAGGATAGCTACATTGACGAACGTTTTGAGCCGGTAAAAGCGACCGAAGCGGCTTGCAGATATCTGAAACAGCTTTATAATATTTTTGGAGACTGGGAACTTGCCCTCGCTTCCTATAACACAGGTCCTGGTAATGTAAAACGTGCCATGCGCCGTTCGCGCGGAACCACTTTCTGGACCATTTATAACGTACTTCCGAAAGAAACAAGGTCTTACGTGCCGCAATATGTAGCGATGAACTACATGATGAATTACGGTAATGACCATGGCGTATACGCGCAGAATATGGAATATCAGATTCCAAACGACACGATTCATGTGAATGGGTACATTAACCTGACTACGTTCTGTCAGCAAAGCGGAATTGATTTTGAGGAACTGACGAAGCTGAATCCACAGCTGACCAAAACAATACTTCCGGATCAGACGCGTGATTTTGTTTTGAAAGTACCAAGTGTAAAATATACTTATCTGGTTAGCAACAGGAATATTATCATGGATTCCTGCACCCGGCGGTTCCTGCCATCCGGTTTGGTATTGGCGAAACTTGACAGCGCGAAGGCTGATTCGTTTAGAAACGGCGCGTTCCCTTACGCCTATGTTGACGGGGACGGGGAAGAATTTGAGGACGCGGGTATTACGAAAATCCAATCCAAAAAATCTTCGCATACGGTTAAGAGAGGAGAAACCCTTCAGTCGATTTCGAGAAAATATGATGTCAGGGTTGCAGAACTGAAAAAATGGAACCGCATTCGTAGAAATGCTCTTCAGAGAGGCCAGCGACTGGTTGTTTACAAAAATGTTAAAGTGACAGTAAAACCGGCTTTGGTAGCTTCACGTAAAGCAGTAAAAGAGCCTGTTACAAACGACTCACTGGGCAAAGTAGCTTTGACAACCGTCAATGAAGCGGCGGAAGAAAGTGGAGAAGAGGTGCAGGAAGTGGCAAGTGTTACAAAAATCAAATCCAAAAAATCTTCACACACCGTTAAGGGAGGAGAAACGCTGGAATCGATTTCGAGGAAATATGGTGTTGAGATTGCTGAGCTGAGAAAATGGAATGGCATCCGTAGAAGCGCCATCCGCAAAGGACAGAAACTGGTCGTTTACAAAGATGTTAAGGTGACCGTACCGACTACGCTGGTTGCCTCTGCGAAAGTTGAAAAAGACGACCTGGCAAGAACGGAAAAAGAAGAACAAAGAAAATCAAGACATATTAAAATGCGTTACCACACCGTTCAGCATGGTGATACGCTATGGAATATCTCCCAACGTTATGGATTGCCTATTGATTATCTTAAACGGGCAAATAAGATCAGAGGAAACGAGATCAAGCCAGGTATGAAGCTGATTGTATCAAGCTAGACAAGTTGTAATTAACGCACATACTATAAACATATGATTGCCTACGTTGACGGAACAGTGACTTATAAAGATCCTGCATTTGCCGTTATTGATGTTCAGGGACTGGGTTATGAAGTTCGTATTTCATTACAGACCTACACGGCAATGCCCGAGGTCGGGAAGCGGTGTAAACTCGTTACTTATCTGAATATACGCGAGGATGCCCACGTGCTTTTCGGTTTTTTGGAAAGTGATGAAAAGAAACTATTTTTAGATTTGATAAGCATTTCCGGCGTGGGACCTTCTACCGCTTTGGTTATGCTTTCTTCGCTCTCGTCGCCGGAGATCCGCCAGGGTATCATCGACGAGGATTTGCGTTTAATTCAGTCTATTAAAGGCATTGGATTAAAAACAGCGCAAAGGGTTATTCTGGAATTAAGTGATAAAATGCGCAAAGATGCAATGCTTACGACCGGTGTGAAAACGACGGGCAGTTCGAATGGTGCCTTGAAAAGCGAAGCTTTGGCTGCTTTGGTTACGCTGGGTATTCCAAAAGCCACAGCCGAAAAAAGCGTGGATGCTATTATCAAACGTGAGGGATATGCGATAACTGTCGAGCAATTGATTAAATTGGCACTTCGCTAGTCATAATTAAATAATGGTTGTTCAGGAATATGGAAAAGATCTATATTGTTACATTGGATATGTTGACAGTGATCATGGCAGGAACCCTCTATAAATAAAGTATATAGCTTTGTCATCAACGGTTTACTCATCCCTCTTTAAGGCTATTACGATTTCATCCGGAGCATTGCTGCTGGCAACTGCTTCTGTGGATCAAAAAGAATCAACTGCGGAAGCTTTTGCAGACTGGGCGATTTTAGCCGATACGCTCGGCGACACAACACGTAAAAATGTTGATCGTTCAGGAAATCAGCTGATCATGCGTTGGAAAGATTATTATTCCAACAAATTTGCGCAGCCCAGACCTCGTTCTCCTTTTTATTTAAAGGATCCGGCCAATATTTCCACCCATATCTTATTGGACAGCAGCGGTAAAATTGCTGTCACAGAGGATATCCAGACACCTAACGGGAATCTGGATTTTCGTGCGCCTGAAACAATGGACATGGAAACCTATGACAAGGAATCGGAGGACCGCGCTTTCAAGAGTCTTTTGCGAGAATATTCGTCCAGACAAGATGGCAAAAGCGCTATGGGGGCACGTGGACTTTTACCCAAGCTGGACGTTCCGCCAGCGCTTTCAAAAATTCTGGGAGATAATTTCCTCGACTTCAAGCCAACCGGTTTCGTCGCGCTTGACCTTGGTGTGATGCACCAGTTTATTGACAATCCTGCCCTTCCGATCCGTCAGAGAAGTAATACCAATTTCATTTTTAATGAGCAGATCAGTATCAACTTCAATGCAAATCTTGGCGACAGACTGGGCTTTCTTACCAACTTTGATACGAAGGCAAGTTTTAACTTTGAAAATGCTTTAAAGCTTAATTATAAAAATCCGGAAGAGAGTTTTTTAAGAAAAGTAGAGGCCGGTAATATCAACTGGGCGATCAATAGTCAGCTTATTCCGGGTGTTCAAAACCTGTTCGGTTTAAAAACGGATTTCCAGTTCGGAAGGTTAAGTGCAACGTTTGTCGCTTCGCAGCAGCGTTCCAGTAAGGAAAGGATCGTTTTGCGTGGCGGTGCCCAAAATCGGGAGTTTGAAATACGGGTTGATAATTACGACGAAAACCGGAACTTTTTCCTTTCGCAGTATTTTCGCAGCAAATATGAAAGCGCTTTAAAAAATACCCCTCAGATCACATCCGGTGTTACCATTACGCGGATGGAGGTGTATGTTACCAATAGAACAACCACGACGGAATCTTTACGTAATGTGGTTGGGTTCACGGATTTGGGCGAGCCAACGCCGCATCAAACGGGAAATCCAAGTCTTCAGCCTATCAGGTCCAATCAGCCGGCGGATAATGCCACGAACGGTTTGTATAAAAAGCTAACCGATAACCCTGGTTTTCGTCAGGTTGACAATACCAATTCCTCCGTTACGGGTTTTGGATTTGAAAAAACCGTGGACTATGAATTGTTGAGAGGGGCGAAAAGACTGGTGCAAGAGCGGGAATATACCTATCATTCGCAATTGGGATATATTTCTTTAACAACGCCGTTGAGAAATGACGAGATTCTTGCAGTTGCTTACGAGTATACTTATAATGGCAGATCTTACAAAGTCGGGGAACTCACCGAAGATTACCAAAACCGGAAGGATGACGAGGTTATCGCTTTGAAATTGATCAAATCATCCACGATCAGGAACAATACAAAGTTGCCAATGTGGGATCTGATGATGAAAAACGTGTATTCATTGGGAACGAGCTCCATTGACAAGACAGGTTTTCAGCTGAGAGTAATTTATAAAGATGACCTTACCGGGATTGACAATCCTAATTTGCAGGAAAGTAACCTGGCCAATATCCCGTTAATCCGTGTCATGGGCCTTGACCGGCTGAACCCGGTGAACGATTTACAGCCGGACGGTAATTTTGACTTTGTTGAAAACGTAACGATCGATACCAAAAGCGGCCGCGTTTTCTTCCCAGTGTTGGAACCTTTCGGATCTAACCTGAACGCCCGGATTTCAGAGGATACTTACCGCAAAAAATATGTATTTGACGAGCTGTATCGCACGACAATGATCGATGCGCAGCAAGTAACGGAGCATAACAAATTTTATATCAAAGGGTCTTATCAGTCGAGCGGCGGAGCGGAAGTTTCCTTGCCTTATGGTGTTTTGGAAACATCAGTAACGGTAACTTCCGGAGGTGTTCCGTTGGCGGCAGGCTCTGATTATATCGTGGAAGCGCAGATTGGTCGTGTGCGTATATTGAACAGCAGTGTCATGAATTCGGGACGTGAAATCGTAATCGAGTATGAGCGCCCGGATATGTTCCAGAACCAGATTCGTACACTCCTGGGTACACATTTGGATTATGTTGTGAACAGGGATATCAGTCTGGGAATGACTGCCATTCGCTATCGGGAGAAACCCGCTGGATTTTTAACCCGTGTTGCCTTAGGAAATGAGCCGGTTAATAACACGATGCTTGGTTTTAATATCAACATTCGTAAAAATGTGCCTTTTCTGACGAGATGGTTGGATAAGTTGCCTTTTTTGCAAACCAAGGAAATGTCGAGCATTCAGTTTAAGGCTGAGTTCGCGAAACTATTCCCTGGTGTTTCAAAAGAAGTAAATAACAGATCTCTGATCGATGATTTTGAATCGACACGTACCGTTTATGATTTAGCCCGTCAGCCGCAAAAATGGAGACTTTCTACCGTACCGGCAGCATACCGTCAGGGTTTTGATGGTAAAACTTTGGACTATGGTTTTAAAAGAGCTAAAATTTCAGCCTATGTGATTGATAACCTTTTTGGAGGTTCGGCTGGCTTGGGCGGAAGTGCCCAATCTCCTGGCAATATCACCGACGAAGACCGCCAGAATGTATACGAAAAATTATACCTGCCCAGAGATATTTTCCCCAACAGATCGGTTTCCGGGTTAATTAACTACCCGCAAAATGTATTGGATATTGCGTATTATCCTACGGAACGCGGTATTTATAACTATAATACGGATCTGGATGTCAATGGACGCCTGAAAAATCCAAGGCAGAATTTTGGTGGTTTGAGCAGAGCTATCACATCGGATAATGATTTTGACAATGCCAACATCGAAAGCATCGAGTTCTGGATGCTCGATCCTTTTGTGAAAGGTAAAAACGGAATTGTGCGTGACGGGTCTGGCCCTGGAAATGAAACCAACAACACAACCGGTGGTAAACTTGTTTTCAATTTGGGAGATATCTCAGAAGATGTGATTCCTGACGAACGCTACAATTTTGAAAATGGACTACCTCTAACGAATAAGGTCGTTGGTGAAAATGTTGAGCAGACGGTTTGGGGACAGGTTACAAAGTCGCAATATCTGATCAATGCTTTCAGCAATGAAGCAGGAGCCCGCCAGAAGCAGGACGTTGGTTTGGATGGGTTAAGCAATGAAGAGGAAAGAGCTTTCTTTAAAAGCTATCTGGATCGTTTGCCGGCTAATATGACGGCGGAAGCCAAGGCTAAAATCATGGCGGATCCATCAGGAGATGATTTTAAATACTTCCTCGGAGAAGAACAGGATCTTGCCGATTTGAAAATCCTTGCGCGTTACAAAGATTATATCGGGATGGAAAATAACTCTCCCGAAAGTGCCGGGAATTCGGCGACGGTGACACCTGCTTCAAGCAGCATACCGGATGGCGAAGATATGAATGTGGATAATACCATCAACGACAATGAAGCTTACTACGAATATTCGATAGATTTGAAACCTGATCAGATTAAAGTTGGAAACGGCTTTGTCGTGGATCAGACCGTTACAAAAAGCGAGAACGGTGAAACACAGAATTGGTATCTGTTCCGTGTGCCAATCAAGGAATTTACCGGACAGGTTGGAACAATCAATGGCTTCAAATCCATTCGTTTTATGCGGATGTATCTGGCGGATTTTCAACAGCCGGTAGTGCTTCGTTTTGCGCAGCTTCAGATGATTGGTCAGCAGTATCGTAAATACACTTATAACTTAGATGCGGGCGGATTACAGGAAGTTCCTGAGCCTTATGACGCTAAATTTACAGTGGGAACTGTAAGTATTGAAGAAAACGGACAGGCAGCAAGCTCGCTGAATGCAGAGGCCAAGAAATATGTTTATCAGCTGCCTCCGGGGTGGGAACGTGATCAGGATTTTACGCAAAGACCGAGTTTGCAGTTGAACGAACAATCCATGAGTCTTTGCGTGACAAACCTTCGTGATGGTGATTCAAGAGCTGTTTTTAAAAATGTCAATCTTGACCTTTTGTTCCGTAAACGTCTGCGTATGTACATCCACATGCAGAACGACGACAATGAAAACGGCATGGTCGGTGCGTTCATGAGACTGGGTACGGATCTTACACAAAACTATTACGAAATTGATATTTCAGGTTTACAATCCACGCGGGAGAATGTTACGATACGGGAAGAGATCTGGCCTGAAAACAATGAATTGAATATTGCACTGGCTGATTTGATTCGGGCAAAATCGGAAAGAAATAAAGCCATTGATAAAAATCAGAGCGTGCCGTACACCATTACAACAGCAGATGGAAGGTATAAGATCACTGTAGTCGGGAATCCTGATTTAAGTGCAGTGCGGGTGATGATGATCGGTATGCGCAACCCGAAATCTAAGGACGAACGGGCGAAAACCTTCTGTATCTGGACCGACGAAATGCATGCGGAAGGTTTTGACGAAACAGGCGGATTTGCAGCGATTGCGCAGCTTAATGCAAAACTTGCAGATTTTGCTACGGTTACGGCTTCCGGGCGACTTGAAACTTTCGGATTTGGCAGTGTGCAGCAACGCATCGGGGAACGTTCAAGAAACCTGAGCACGGAATATGGTTTTTCTTCCAACATTGCCGTTGACAAGTTGTTGCCGCAGCAGTGGGGATTCAGTATTCCGTTGTTTTTAAGTTATGATCGCCGGAACGTTAAACCACATTTTGATCCGCTTGATCCGGACACGCCTTTGTCAACTTCTTTAAGTAATCTGCGCTCGGATGAAGAAAGAGATGGTTACCGGCGACTCGTTGAAGAAAATGCCGTGCGACGCGGGATTAACTTCTCCAATGTCCGGAAAATTAAGACAAAACCGGGAGCTCGAAATCATTTCTATGATTTTGAAAATTTCTCCTTTACCTATGCTTTCAGTGACGATACCCGACGCAATATCCTAACACAGGAATATTCTCAGCGGATGTATAAGGGTGGGATTTCTTACATATACAGCAGTCAGCCGAAACCATTTGAGCCCTTCAAAAAGATGCAGGCAACAAACCGTTACGCTGAATTTATCAGAGATTTCAATTTGACACTTCTGCCCAATATGGTGTCTGTGAGAGCCGATGTTGACCGCCGGTTTGCAAGAACACAGCTTCGGAATTCTGACCTTACGACGGAAGGCATGACGCCGATGTTTGAAAAATATTTCTGGTTTAACCGCTATTACGATTTTGGCTGGAATCTAACCAAAAATATGACCCTGATGTACAATGCGTCGGCCAATGCGATCATTGATGAACCGCAGGGTGATTTGAATAATTCACAAAAGAAAGACTCGCTCTGGAGTAACTTTAAAAAGCTGGGGCGTATCAAAAACTTCGATCAGAAAATTAAGCTGACCTACCGTTTGCCACTGGATAAAATTCCGGCGCTGGACTGGATGACTGCTGACTATTCACATGCGATCGGATACAATTATCAGGCCAATGCTTTCGGATTGATGGATGCCGATAGTCTGCCTTTTGGCGATATTATCCGGAACAGCCGGGAAAGAGGTGTGACGGGGAAAGTCGATTTTGTAATGCTTTACAACAAGCTGCGTTATCTGAAATTTGCGAACACCCCTTCGGCGCAGCGTAAGAACTTTACACGTAGTCCGGGTGATATCGAAGATATTGATATGCGCTCAACGGATATTTTGAAAAATCTGACCCGTGTGCTGATGACCGTACGTGGAATCAATGTCAGTTACTCGATTCAGGAAACCACGGCACTTCCGGGATATTTGCGTGCGCCAAAATATTTTGGACTGGATAACGCCAACGCACCTGGTCTGGGTTTTGTACTTGGGCAGCAAGACAGGAACTTCCAGACGAAGGCTGCCGCCAACGGATGGATTACAAAAAGCAAGGAACAGAATCAGCCGTTCCAGCAAACGATTGCCAAGAATTTTGCAGCCAACACTTCTCTGGAACCTTTCAAGGATTTCAGGATGCAGATTGAAGTGAGGTTGACAAGACAGGACGCCTATCAGGAATTTTACAGACCGGATTCAACGGGTAATTATGCGCATCAGAATCCGCTGCGCAATGGCCAGTTTAGCATGTCGTTCATGTCGTTCAGAACGGCTTTTGCCAAGATCAGAAAGGATAATTCTTCACCGGTTTTTGATAAGTTCAGGTCTTATCGAGCCGTCTTGCGTGATCGGTTGAATGCCGAAAACGGCAGCGGTGGAGAGTACAACGAAAATTCTCAGGATGTGCTGATCTCGTCATTCTTTGCAGCTTACACGGGAAAAGATCCGAAGACGGTTCGTACCAATCCGTTCCTGAAATTCCCGATGCCCAACTGGGATATCAATTATGACGGGTTGTCAAAAATTCCTGCGTTTAAAAGATTGTTCAGTAGTTTCACGGTGAAGCATAAATATGTGTCAACCTACAGTGTTGGTAACTTTACGTCGAATCTGGATTACGAAGCCTTGTATGTGAACCTTGCGGTGACGGGCTATCCATTGTCGTCCAAGACAAACTATCTGGGACAATATGTACCGGTATTTTCGATGAGTACGATTACGCTGTCGGAGAAATTTGCTCCGTTGGTTGGGGTGAATTTCCGTACACAAAGCCGGATTACGGGAAGTATCGACTACAACCGCGACAGAACGGTAGCGCTGAATCTCTCGAACGCTCAGGTTGCTGAACTCTTTAATCAGGATTTGACGGTGAACATTGGTTTTACAAAAAATAATGTTCCGCTACCGTTTAAGATTAATGGTGTGAAGAAAAAACTGAAAAATGATATGACCATGCAGCTGGGTTTGACTTTCCGTGATACGCGCCACATTCAGCGCAAGTTTGACGGGGAAAACATTCCTATTGCCGGTAACATCAACTTCCAGCTGCACCCAACGATCAACTATGTTATCAACAACCGGCTAAGCTGCCAGTTCTACTTTGACAAAACATTTAACGACCCGTTGGTGTCCAATTCGTTTTATCGTTCAAGTACTTCCGGCGGCGTTCAGTTGAAGTTCAATCTGGCAGAATAAAATTTCGATTTGGAAAATACAAAGTACATCCTGTAATTTGCGTCTGAAATACGTTTCAAAACTTACTCTAATTATATCATGAATTTCCCTTCAGAACTAAAGTACACAGAAGATCACGAATGGATCCGTATTGAAGGAGATACGGCATTTATCGGAATTACAGATCACGCTCAGAAAGAATTGGGTGATATCGTGTATGTAGATATTAATACAGTTGGGGATTCACTCGAAAAAGGGGAGGTCTTTGGCTCAGTTGAAGCTGTGAAAACAGTTTCTGATTTGTTTATTCCTGTTGCAGGAACGGTAACGGAAGTGAACGACGAGTTGGATAGCGAACCTGAATTGGTAAACGCGGATCCATACGGACGCGGTTGGATGGTTAAAATAACTTTGGCAAATCCTGACGACATGGATGGATTACTTTCTGTTGAAGATTATAAACAATTCATCGGTGCCTGATGAAAGCATTAAAGCTCCGAAGGGAGCTTTTTTTTTGCTTGTTAAAAAGATGATGTTTTAATAAAAATGAATGATTAGGATAAAGCGGACGGATTGTTTCCTTTCACTTGTTTACTTAAAAAATTCATGTATTGCGGTCACAACAATTTATGAAAGTATTAATTCGATCAGTTCGAATCATTGATAAGAATTCGCCTTTCAATGGGCAGATTAAAGACATATTGATCCGGGATGGAAAAATCAGTGAGGTAGGCGACAGCCTGGCTGATGAAGGAGCGTTGGTAAAAGAAGGGAACGGATTGTGCGTGTCGCCGGGATGGGTTGATATGCGGGTAGCGTCCCGTGATCCTGGTTTTGAACACAAGGAAGATCTGGATTCGGTCCGGACTGCGGCCGCACACGGAGGATTTACGGAAATCGTGTTACTTCCTAATTCTGAACCGGTCGTTCACAGCAAGGATACATTAAACTATATCAAAAATTCAGGCCGGGGAGGTTTGGTTGCGTTGCACGTTGCGGCTTCTATTACCAGAAAAGCACAGGGTGTGGATTTTACCGAAATGATCGATCTGCATACTGCGGGTGCTATTGCTTTTACAGATGGCGAACATCCGGTGCAGAATGCAGACTTGTTTCTGAAAACAATTCTTTATTTGCAGCCGCTGAATGCGCTGCTGATGAATCGTCCGGAAGACAAACAACTGACTGTTTTTGGCCAGATGCACGAGGGCGTCACCAGCACGCTGATTGGTATGAAGGGAATGCCATCGCTCGCCGAAGAAATGATGCTGAACCGTGATTTGAAATTGCTGGAATATGCACTGGAAAAATCTGCGTTCCCGCTGACAGGACAACCGATGCTGCACGTTTCGCTGGTTTCTACAACAGAAGCTGTTGAGCTTATTCGTGAGGCAAAGAAAAAAGGGTTGCCGGTGACCTGCGATGTGGCAGCTCATCAGCTTGCTTTCGAAGATAAGGACCTGCTTGATTTTGATACAAACCTCAAAGTAAATCCACCTTTCCGTGCGTCCTCAGATCATGAGGCAATTCGCCAGGGATTATCGGATGGTACGATTGATGCGATTGTATCGGATCACAATCCGCATGATGAGGAATGCAAGAATCTTGAATTCGATCATGCTGACTTTGGTATCACAGGCTTGGAAACCGCGTTTTCGCTGGCTGTCATGCATAGCGGACTGAAAACGGAAGATATTGTTGAGAAATTTACCACGCAGCCGAGACATATATTGAGGCTGCCGGAAGTTACTATTGGTGCAGGTTCGGAGGCCAATCTTACGTTCTTTGAACCAGAATCCGAATGGGTTTTTGATAAAACGTATTCAAAATCAAAAAATACACCATTTCTGGGGCAAAAGTTAAAAGGCGCCGTACGCGGTGTTTTCAATAACAGCCGTCTGGACTGGTATTAAGTTCATTTCTGAATGACAGATAAACTTACCGGGTCTCCGGTTTGTTAATCTGTCATTCTATCATTATTTATCATGAAATCAATATTAGCGTATTTTGACAAGCCACTTTTAAAAGTATCGCTTGTTTTTGGTCTTATTACCGGCATTCTTGCTTTTGCTTTTTTTCTCGGATTGTATGCATTAAAGATCATGCCACTTGGCAATATCAGGGCGTTTGATATGGGCGTATTTATCATTCTGATATCCGGCGCATGCTGGTATTATAGAAAAACATATGGCAACGGTTTTTTACATCTTTGGGAGGCGCTGACAATGGGCTATGTTATTACCTGCATCGCTGCGATTTTGAATGGATGGCTGATTTATCTTTTCATTACACACATCGACCCAAGTGTATTTGCAGACTATATTACCACCGGTTTAGAGTTGTTAACCAATAACCGGAAAGACCAGTTGAGCTACCTCAGCGAATCGGAATTTATGAAACTGTATAACGAGGTTCGGGATAATGACCCTTCGATTGTTATAAAAAATGAAATCAGCCAAAAGCTTCTCTTGGCAATTATTCCAATTCTGATTATCACGCTGATTTTCAGGAAGCAAGACTATGGCGTATTTCATAA
The DNA here is from genome assembly GCF_030929615.1 of Dyadobacter sp. LHD-138. Lineage (GTDB taxonomy): Bacteria > Bacteroidota > Bacteroidia > Cytophagales > Spirosomataceae > Dyadobacter. The sequence goes on from NZ_JAVFVU010000010.1 coordinate 211,087, forward strand.
TAAATCCTAAATTTGTCAACAACCAGTTTTAAACCCATACTCACCTAAACTCGCAAACCAATACCTATGGAAGAACAAGCTTCTAGCGCACGCACCGCAGTTAAATACGGAATTCTCACCTCAGTAGCCATCATCATCTACACAACCATTACCAATATTTCGGGACAGTCTCAAAACAAATGGCTGGCGATGTTGTCCTATGGCATATTGATTGCGGGTATCATTTTGGCGATGAAAGAGTTCCGGGAAAACAACAAAGGATTTATGGGTTATGGCGAGGGGTTAGGTTTGGGAAGTATGGTATCGGCCATTTTAGGTTTCTTTGCTTCCATGTTTTCGATGTTCTACATCAAGTTTATCGATACAACGATCAGCGCTCAGATTCTGGAAAAAGCAAGGGCGGATATGGAGGCACAGGGACTGGACGATGCACAAATTGATCATTACATGGAGTTATCGCAAAAATTCAGTTCGCCGGGCATCATGTTTGCTGCCGGTGTTTTTGGATATCTCTTTATTGGTTTTATATTTTCGCTGATCATCGCTGCCGTGCTGCGCCGCGAAAAGCCGGTTTTTGAATAAGGTTTTTTAGACGGTAGTCGTATAGATTGGTCAGGGTTTTTCATTTTACTTTTTTATAACAAAAGGTGTTTGCAATTTTTCAAAAAGAGATTGGCAGTTTTTTTAATTCCCTCGTGGCCTACATGGTCATGGCAGTCTTTTTGATCGCCGTGGGGCTTATCGTATGGGTTTTTCCGGATTCCAATGTGCTGGATTACGGTTATGCCGACCTGAGCTCTTTTTTTAGCCTGGCACCTTATGTGCTGCTGTTTTTAATCCCGGCCATCACCATGCGCTCGCTTGCAGAAGAAAGCCGGACGGGCACACTTGAATTGTTATTGACAAAACCAATCCGTAACTGGGAACTGATCCTGGGGAAATTCTTTGCCAACTGGATCCTGGTGTTATTGACGATCCTGCCCACGCTACTTTATTATTACAGTATCTCCAAATTGGGAAACCCCGCCGGGAATATTGATTCCGCCGCTGTTTTTGGCTCTTACATTGGTTTATTTCTTTTTAGCGGGGTTTTGGTGTCCATGGGGATCTGGTCCTCGTCCCTGAACGAAAACCAGATCGTCGCTTTTATACTGGGCGTTTTTCTGGCCTTTATCTGGTACATTGGTTTTGGGGCTGTTTCTTCCCTGCTTGGGAGCGGCTTTGCAGCCGATATTTTCTCATGGACGGCACTGGATGAACAATACCGTGCGCTGGGCAAGGGTTTGATCGATTCCCGCAATGTTATTTACTTATTGAGTCTGATGGTTTTCTTCCTTTATCTGACCTACCAGCGCGTGGCGCTTCTCCGGAAATAATTAATTCCGATCATCGAACCAAGATTATACAACTGATCTTTACGCACTGATTTTAAATGCTATTGCGGATGTGGGCAATAAAAAGGCCTGGTTGTACCTGCATGGGCCTGTTATGTCGGTTCTTCTTCCATGTTTCTCATATTCTGTTTATTCTTAAACGAGCGAATTGATCCAAAAAACTGCTTTTCACGTATATAATGAAAAGCACACTAAGATGGTCAATGCATCAAGCTTATCGATTGGGGCCGCACCGCCCGGGTTAGAAATTATTTCGCATGATGGTAAAAGGCAGGTATTTATATACTTGTCGGTTAACCAGATCTTGGGAAATTTTATTAGCTTGCCAATAAGAAATGTTAAATTAAATGTTAAGCGACTCTTGGCGACTAGCAAAGTAAAATATTCGGAAGATGAACTGGTGGCAGCGCTCAAAAGAAATGAGCGGGTTGCTTTTGAATTCCTCTACGATCACTACTCCGGGGCATTGTTTAATATCATATGCAAAACATTGCATGATGAGGAACGGGCTGCGGATGTTATGCAAGAATCATTTTTGAAGATCTGGAAAAACATAGCCTCGTACAATCCGGAAAAAGGACGATTGTTTACATGGATACTGAATATTGCCCGTAATGGTGCAATTGATGCCGCCCGTGTAGAAGGCAGGAAGCCGGTCATGGATGATATCGATGATCGTGCCGCTCTGAATGAGCCGGATACGAGTGAAGAATTAAGTGCCACGAGTTCCGAAATTAAATCAATCGTAAATATGCTTCGGCCCGAACGAAAGATCCTTATTGATATGGCCTATTTTCAGGGCTATACCCATGAAGAAATTTCCGAAGAATTGAAGATTCCGCTAGGAACAGTGAAATCCAGAATCCGAACCGCATTACAAGAGTTAAAACAATACTTTGCAGTATGAATATCCAAGCCTACATAGAGTCCGGTATATTAGAGGAATATGTATTGGGCAGCGTTTCTCCCCAGGAGAAGCAGGAAGTGGAGTGTATGTCTCATATTTATCCCGAGATAAAGGAGGAGTTGATGCGCACAGAAAGCGCTTTGGAGCAGTATGCGCTTATACATCAGACACCGCCACCGGCTTCTTTAAAAGAAATGCTTTTTGCTCAGATGAATTTCGATGAGGTTACAGAAGAACCTGAATCTGCTGCGTCTGATGTTACGGAACCGGTTAAAATTGTTCTGGGAAATGACGATGATACAATTAAGAAGTTGCCGGTTGAAACCGATTTTAGCGCTGAGGAGAAACCTGTCACGGTGATCTATCCTTCATGGGCTAAATTTGCTGTGGCTGCTTCTATTCTTTTTGCGGTGTTGTTTGGCTGGTCTGCCATGCAGAACGCTGGCATGAAAAAGGAGAAAGATGATTATGTCCTGCGTATGGAGGCGATGCAATCGGACATGGAATTGTTAAAAGAAAATGCTGCATATAGCCAAACCTTAGCCAGTTTATATAGAAGTCCAGATATGAAGGTGGTAAGAATGGCCGGTCTGGATAAATCTCCTGAAAGTTCGGTAGCGGCGATATGGGATACAAAAACCAATGATGTTTTACTGGATGTACAAAAGCTACCGGCAGCACCCGAAGGGAAGCAGTATCAGTTGTGGACGATCGTGGATGGGAAACCGGTTGATATGGGCGTCCTGGATCAGGAGTTCACCAAAAAGGTCTTGAAAATGAAACAGGCGAACCCAGGTGCCGTTGCCTTTGCGATCACGCTGGAAAAAACAGGGGGAAGCCCAAGTCCTACCATGGAAGATATGTATGTGATGGGTGAAGTTTGAAATTGTTTTGATGTAATTTGCGATACTTAATATTTTAAATAACAAAGTACGGGTGCCCTTGTTGAAGCTGGACTTCAATAAGGGCATTTTTCGTTTCCGATAGGATTATTTACCGCGCTTCTTCATAATTATAATAGCATATTCCTGCAAATGTTAAATTTATAGAATATTATTGGGTCGAAAACTTGACTACTTAATAATTATTTACTTTTTTTACATGAAACAAAGTAAAGTAAGATATCAAGTATTGGTTATTTTAATAAGATTCGATTACAATGCAACCTGACGATTACCTAAAATTATACAAAGACACACTACTGGACAACGTAATCCCGTTCTGGTTGCAGCATTCGGGAGACGAGGCGTTTGGAGGATATTTTACTTGTCTTGATAAAGAAGGTAAGGTTTTTGACACGGATAAGTTTATCTGGCTGCAGTGCCGTCAGGTCTGGTGTTTTTCAATGTTGTATAACAAAGTTGAGAAAAAGCAGGAATGGCTCGATTTTGCTTTACAGGGCGCGGCCTTTCTTGAAAAAAATGGCCGAGATGAAAACGGTAACTGGTATTTTTCGGTGAATCGGGAGGGGATCCCACTAACCCAGCCTTACAATATATTTTCAGATTGTTTCGCTTCTATGGCTTTTGGTCAGCTATTCAAGGCGACGCAAGAGCCTGAACATGCTAAAATTGCCGTTGATACTTTTCACAGCATTTTAAACAAAAAAGATAACTCAAAAGGTGTCTATAATAAGAGTTTTCCAGGAACGCGCCCGTTACAGGGGTTTGCCCTTCCGATGATCCTTTGCAATCTGGTACTTGAAATAGAACATTTACTGGATGCCGATCTGGTGGAAACGACGATTCAAAATGGTATTGATACCATCATGAACCAGTTTTACCGGCCTGAGCTGGGTATTATTCTTGAAAATGTAACGCCCGACGGAAATTTTTCGGATTCGTTTGAAGGCCGCCTGGTAAATCCGGGTCATGGGATTGAAGCCATGTGGTTTCTGATGGACCTGGCAGAACGGGCGGATAACAAAGCGCTGGCCCAAAAAGCAATGGAGATCACGCTGAATATTTTGGAATACGGCTGGGATAAGCAGCATGGCGGAATATTTTATTTTCTGGACGTCAAAGGTGCGCCGCCACAGCAGTTGGAATGGGATCAGAAGTTATGGTGGGTACACGTAGAAACCTTAATCAGCTTATTAAAAGGTTATCTGCACACCGGTGATGAAAGATGTTGGACCTGGTTCGAAAGAGTGCACGAATATACCTGGACGCATTTTGCAGATCAGGAACACCCGGAGTGGTTTGGTTATCTGAACCGTCAGGGCGAAGTATTGTTACCTTTGAAAGGCGGCAAATGGAAAGGCTGTTTTCACGTTCCGCGCGGGCTGTACCAGTGCTGGAAAACTTTGGAAGCCATTGTCGCTAAAAAATTATCAGAAGTCCAATATTCATAATATGGCTGGAATTCCTGCAAGTAACATGACAATTTCCGAACCAATTGGCCAGGAAAAACAAAATTATACACCAGCCCTGATCACGCTGGCTGTGTTGTACTTCATGATGGGTTTCATTACCTGTCTGAATGATACGCTCGTACCTTTTTTCAAAAAAGGGTTTACGCTGACTTATTCGGAATCTTCGCTGGTTCAGTTTTATTTCTTTCTGACTTATGGCATTGCTTCCATTCCTGCGGGAAAAGTGGTGGAGAAAGTGGGTTATAAGAAAGGAATGGTGCTCGGATTTTCGATTGCTGCCTGCGGGGCGTTGTTATTTTTCCCGGCTGCGGTGATGCACCAGTACGCTTTGTTTTTGGCTGCCTTATTTATTGTCGCGATCGGGATTGTGCTTTTACAGGTTGCGGCCAATCCTTACATCACCATTTTAGGTCCGGCAAAAACGGCTTCTTCAAGGTTAACCCTTATTCAGGGTGTTGGCTCCATCGGAACGACAACGGCACCGCTTTTTGGTGCTTACTATATTCTTGCGCCGCTGCAGACATCCAGCGCATCCAGTGACGCCGTCAAGTATCCTTATCTTGGTATCGCTGCCGCGCTGATTATTATTGCGCTGATTGTAAGTAGGTTATCGTTGCCCGTTATTAAGATGCAAGACGAGGCTATCGAAAATACCAGTGATTCGAAAAAAGGTATTTTCTCTTTCAGAAACCTTAATTACGGTATCATTGGGCTGTTTGTTTATGTAGGCGCGGAGGTTTCTGTCGGAACTTTTCTGACCAACTATATTGCTGATCTGTTGAAAATTACTGAAAGTGCGGCAAATAATTATGTTGCCTTTTATTGGGGCGGTATGCTCGTGGGACGTCTGATTGGCTCTGTTTTACTGAAATCCATCAAAGCTTCAACGGTGTTAAGTGTTTGCGCTGCTTTGGCGATTATTCTGATAATCGTTTCAATCAATACAACCGGTTATCTGGCGGTATGGAGCATGATTGCCGTGGGTTTATGCAATTCCATCATGTTTGCGATCATTTTTTCGCTGGCGGTAAATGGTTTGGGGAAATACACAACCCAGGCATCCGGATTGCTGTCGACGGCCATTGCGGGCGGGGCCATTATCTCCTTTTGCCAGGGGTTACTGATCGACAACAGCACCTGGAAAGTTGCTTTTATGCTTCCGATGGCGTGTTACGTCTACATCATGTTTTATGGTTTGAACGGTTATAAATCGAAATTTAGCAGCTTATGAAAAAGAGCATCGTCCTCGCTTTGGTCTTACTAAGTTTTGTAATAAACGGTTTTGCGCAAAAAACGACAAAACTGTCGTCAAAGATTTTATTTATCCCGTTGGATGCCCGTCCGCCATGTCTGAAAATGACGGAGAAAATGGGGCTGATCGGAGATGCGGAGGTGATATCGCCGCCCCTGGCTTTACTGGGAAATTTCCAGGATCCGGGGCAGTCTAAAAAAATCAACGAATGGATCTTGAAACAGGACCTGAAATCTTTTGATGCGGCTATTATTGTTTTGGATATGATCGCGTATGGCGGGTTGGTTGCGTCCCGGAAGCATAATGTCGAATCATCTGTGGCGTTATCCCGCGTGGATGTTTTGAAACAAATTCGGAAGAATGCGCCGAAATTGAAAATTTATGGTCAAAGTGTGATTATGCGCCTCGCTCCGAGCGCAGACGGAAAAAATGAAGCTTATCGTGAAAAGCTGGCGACATGGGCGAAAATATCGCCTGATTCAGATGATAAAACGAGGGCGGAAGTCGCAAAACTGGAACAGGATATCCCGGCGGCGGTCCTTGCCGATTACAAAAGCGCGAGGGAGCGAAACTATAAAACCAATGTAAAAGCGATCGATTTTGTTAAAAATGGTCTGATCGATTATCTGATCTTATCTCAGGATGATGCGTCACCCAAAGGCGTTCACCTGGTCGACCGACAGAATTTAATTAAAACACGTGATGTACTTGGGTTAACAGAAAAAATTGCCATCCAGCCTGGTGCGGATGAAGTTTCGATGTTGCTTTTGGCGAGGGCTTTGAATAAAAATTACAAATTCGCTCCAAAAATCAAGGCGGTTTATTCTTCTGAAAAACTGAAAAATAAGGTCATGCCGTTTGAGGACAGGACGCTTGCAGAAACGGTAAGTCACCACATCAAGGCAACCGGGTCGCAGGAAGTTGAAAACGAAAGTGCCGCTGATATTTTGTTTTATGTGTATCCATCAAGGCATGAAGCAGGTGTCGCGGAAAAATTTGCCACGGAGATTGATCAAAAAATTAAGGCTGGTAAAAGAATTATCGTAGCCGATATTGATCCAATTGGCGATGTGCAGGGAGGTGATTCTGTCTTTACTATGGCGCTGGAAAAACGAAATGTTTTTTCATCCTTAAATGGATATGCTTCCTGGAACACAGCCGGGAATACGATAGGCACGGCCCTTCCGCACGGCGTGGTTTTTGCACTGGCAGAATCCAGATTTTTGAAAAACAAAACAATCGCCAGTCGTATCTGGACTGCACAAAACTGGTTTATGATCAACCGGGTGATGGACGACTATTATTATCATAACCTGGTGCGGGCCAAAGCAAATACATTTTTAACGGGAAAGAAACTGCCGAGTGCAGCACTCATGAACGACGCCGATAACCAGAAAGTCGAATCCTATTGCCTGGGCTTACTTCAAAAGTATATGGACTCGTTTCTGTCTGGTTATTTTAAGAAAAACAATAGTTTAGAGCAAAACATACAATGCGGCAAACCGGTGAATCTGAGTTTTGATTTGCCATGGAACCGCACTTTTGAAGCGGACATTGATTTTGATATCCGTTGCCAGGTTCAGTAAATACAGATTATTCCTAAACCCTATAAATTTTTAATACCTAATGCTGATTGCCTCGCCGGTCTTTTGACCGGCCGGGAAGACTATGTTCAATTAAACCCACAATTATTTAACCAATGCAGAATTTTTCCAAGCAAAAACGGCGCATGAGCTGGTGGCTCGTGTTGCTCATTACTATTTGTCAGCAGTATTATGCTGCTGCGCAAAGTCAGGATCTACGCGGTAAGGTAACGGAAAGTACAGGAGGGACGTTACCAGGTGTAACTGTTGTGATCAAAGGTACTTCCAATGGAACAACAACGGATGCAGAAGGAAATTATAAACTGACGTTAGGACAGAATTCTGGCACAGTCGTGTTTTCATTTATGGGCATGGTGAGCCAGGAAGTCGCTTTTAGCGGTCCGGGTGAAATTAATATAGCACTGGTTTCGGATAGCAAAACGCTGAATGAACTCGTCGTTGTAGGTTATGGAACGCAGAAAAAGGTAAACTTAACCGGTGCAGTTTCTGTGATTGACGGCGAAAAATTATCAAACCGTCAGGTAGCGTCGACTTCCCTGGCTTTGCAGGGCGCGGCTCCGGGTGTTACCATTACGCAACAATCAGGGGTTCCCGGCGGTGACGGAGGGACGATACGTATACGTGGGATCGGTTCAATTAATGCCGGACAAAATCCGCTTGTTTTGATTGATAACGTGGAGATGAACCTGGACGCGATTGACCCGAATAATATTGAAAGTATTTCAGTATTAAAGGACGCTGCCGCTGCGGCCGTTTATGGCTCACGTGCTGCAAACGGGGTAATTCTGATCACGACGAAACGTGGTGCGAATGGGATTAACATCAGCTATAATGCGTATGTTTCTGATCAGAAACCGACTGATCTGCCCAATAAAGTCAATGGTCTGGAGCATATGAAATACTGGGATATTGCCCAGGTAAACAGCGGTTTGCCGGCAGCCTTTACGTCGCAGATCGCAGCTTATGAAAAAAACGGACCGGATAATTTCAGCCTTTTCAATACAGACTGGAAAAAACTCGTGCTGACCAATAGCGGGATGATGCAAAACCATAACCTGAATATTTCGGGCGGGACGGATCGTATCAAGGTATTTGCTTCCGGCAGTTTTTTGGATCAGAAAGGATTAACAGCCAATACAAATTACAAACGTGCAGATTTTCGTTTCAACACCGATATTGCAGTAACGAAAACGTTGTCTGCATCCATGGATCTTGTTTTGAATAAATCAAACCGTTTATGGCCGGGGCAGTCTACACCGCAGTCTATTATTCGTCAGATGCTGGGTTTTCCGGCAACAACGCCAGGGCGTTATGACAGTGGTGAATGGGGCGAAGGCTGGTCTAACGCCAATCCGGCAGCACAGGCGGAAGATGGTGGTTTTGCAAGAAGCATCACCAATTCAAGAATTATTAAGGGAACTTTGACTTACAAACCAGTCGAAGGACTGGAAATTCTTGCGACTTACAGTTCCAATTATTACACAACCCGCGGCAGGACTTTTACGGATCAATACAAAATTTACAATGCCGATCCGTCGACTAAAACCTTGGTATTGGCCCGTCCCTGGCCTGCACTTAACTCGCTTTCGGATAATAGTGCCGAAAATACCCAAAACCTGTTCCGTGCGCAGGCTACGTTCAACAAGTCTTTCGGGAAACATAATTTTACCGTTCTGGGCGGTTTCAGTACCGAAGATTTCAGTACTTCCAATGTGAATACTTTCCGGCAAAACCTGTTGTCTGCTGATCGCCCATATCTTGACAGCGGAGATCCGCTTGGGCAAACGATTAGCGGTGGGGCCAGTAAATATTCGATGGTTTCCGTATATGGCCGTTTGAACTACAATTACAACGAAAAATATTTGCTTGAAGTCAATGGCCGCATGGATGCTTCTTCACGTTTCAGAAAGGAGAACTGGTGGAAATTGTTTCCGTCGGTATCCGGAGGATGGAGAATGTCGCAGGAAAATTTCTGGTCAGGCATAAGTCATGTTGTTAATGATGCGAAACTGCGTGCATCTTATGGAACACTTGGGAATCAGAATTTGATGCGGAATCTCGTTCCTGATTATTACCCGAGCTATTCGACCTTCTATTCGGGAACGGCTTACAACTACTATTTCAATAACGTTGCCAACGCGGGTTATGCGCTAACAACCGCTGCGAACCCCAATATCAAATGGGAAACTTCAAAAATCCTGGATATTGGTGCAGATTTTGCTTTGCTGCGTAATCGCCTGACCGTGACGGCTGACTATTTTCAGCGTGATATCAGCGATATGTTGCAACTGGTTCCAATCCCGGGTTACGTAGGGCTTGCTTCGCCGTTTGTGAATGTAGGTTCCATGCGCAACAACGGATGGGAACTGGGGATTGGCTGGAAGGACAAGATCAGCGATTTCAATTACCAGGTACAGTTTAATATTTCCGACGTTAAAAATAAGGTGCTGAAAAACGGTGGCACGCCAATAATCAACGGCGCGACGATCCAGCAGGAAGGTTATGCACTGGATTCTTACTACGGTTATCAGGCGGAAGGCTTGTTCCAAACGGCTGAGGAGGTGAAAAATGCGCCTTTCCAGTATGGAAACACGGCGGCGGGAGACATTCGCTACAAAGATATCAGCGGTCCGAATGGTGTTCCGGATAATAAAATCGATAGCTACGACCGTACGATTCTTGGGAATTATTTTCCTCGTTACGAATATAGTTTCAACCTTGCTGCCCAGTATAAAGGTTTTGATGTTACCGCGTTCTTTCAGGGTGTTGGTAAAAAGGATAATTATCTGTCGGGAACCGGTTCTCAGCCATTTTATTCAGCCAACTTCCAGGGCTCTATGTTTAAATATCAGGAAGATTTCTGGACACCGCAAAATACCGGCGCAGCTTATCCGCGTCTGACGGCCAACAGCATTCCTAATAACTACCTGACATCTTCCTACTGGGTGAGATCGGCTTCTTATTTACGTATCAAAAATGTGGTATTGGGTTATACTTTGCCAAAAACGCTGACTGAAAAAGTGAAAATTAAGTCGGCCAGAATATATTTGAGCGGCCAGAACCTGATAACGTGGAGCAAGTTCTTTCCAGGATTTGACCCAGAACAAAGGGATACTGGCGGAGAGTTTTATCCGATCATGAAGACGTACACGGTGGGTATTAACATTAAGTTTTAAGAACATGAAAAAGAAATTTCTCTATATAATCGGCCTTTGCCTTTCACTACAAGTGTTTTCGGGTTGCAAGGATTATCTCGAACAAGCACCGCTGGACGCTCCCGCAACCGGCCAGTTTTTCAATAACCAGACGGAGATGAACGCCGCCCTAACAGCTGTTTACAAATCGGCTTACTGGAATACCGGTACGACCCCTTATCAGTCGATAATGGATGGCTGGACGGATATTGCCCTGCTGCGCGCACCGGATATGGGCGAAGGTAATTTCGATGTTTTCAATGCCAATGCAAAATCAATCTGGACACTGGCTTATACGACGATCCAGCGTGCCAACACGATGATTGAGGGAATGGAAGCGGGTAAAGCCAATGTGCCCGCGGCAGCTTTTAATCGCATGCAGGCTGAGGCAAAAGGTTTGAGGGCATTTGCTTATTTCTTTTTGGTGAATTTATATGGTGATGTACCTTTGATTACAAAACCATTGCTGCCAGCCGATTTTTACATCCAAACCCGTGCACCCAAGGCAGAGATTATCAACTTTATTTATAGTGATCTCGATGCTGCGGCAGCGGTTCTTGACTGGGCACCGGTTGATCGCGGGCGCATGTCGAAAGCAATTGTGCTGGGGATTAAGGCGCGTACTGCGCTTTACAACAAGCAATACAAAGTAGCGGCTGATGTAACCAAACAGGTTATCGACGGAGCGGGATTAGGTCTGAATCCTAAATTTCAGGATCTTTTTACAAAAGCCGGGCAAACACCCAATGCCGGGAAGGAAATTATGTTTGAAATTCTTTATACCGACGCAGATGCGAATTCGATCACTTATCTGCCTTTGGGAAGTATTTCGAGGACTGCCGGTGGACAGTCAGGTCGTTTTCCGCAGCAGCGGCTGGTGGATATGTTTGAAGCAAAGGATGGTAAACGTATCGATGAATCAAAAGTATATGATCCGAAAAATCCGCGTCTGAACCGTGACTCGCGTTTGAAATATACCGTGGCAATTCCGGGTGACACGATCACGATGAACCAGACGACCTTTGTTTATGACATTTATAAAAATACCACATCGGTAAAAAATGCGGATGGGACGTGGAGCACCAAAGCGAACGCGGATTTTGACAATGCGTACGGACCGTCAAAAAGTGGTGTTGGATTGCTGCACGCGAAGTACACTTTCACGGCTGAAAATGCTTTTACAGCCCGCGTGAACTTTATTCTGATGCGTTATGCGGAAATTTTGCTTACCTATGCAGAATCGAAAATTGAGCTTAACGAAATGGATGCCTCGGTCATTAATGCAATCAATCTGGTGCGAAAAAGAGCGGGACAACCGGATGTAGAAACTGCGATTCTGGCGGATCAGAATAAATTGCGTCAGCTTATCCGACGTGAACGTACCGTGGAATTGGCCATGGAAGGTTTCCGCTGGTTTGATATCCGTCGCTGGGATATTGCTTCGGTTGTGATGCCGCAAAAAGTAATGGGTATTGCCAAAGATTCTGCGATTGTGCCTGCATCGCCTGATTTTAAGGCAACGGCCGTTCATGATCTGAATAATATCCCAACCTATACCACGAGTGAAAGCACCAGAATGCTGCGGGAGATTCGTTACTGGTATCCTAAATTAAATCTGTTTCCCGTTCCGCAGTCGGAAAGGGATATCAACCCAAAACTGACGCAGAATCCTGAGTGGTGATAAAATTGTTGTCGGCAATCGGCTGTCAGCAGTCGGCTGGTTCAGGATGAATAATATTCTTTTACAGAATTAATCTGAAAGCCGAAAGCCGATTGCCGACAGCATACTAAAATCCTTTAAATTAGAATCATGAATAGAAGAAATTTTATTGAGAATATTGCTTTAAGTAGTGGCGCTTTGGCCACTGCTTCTGCTTTTGTGCCAACCGTAGCGAAGGCAGAAACGAAAGAAATTGTTAACGGAAAAACAAAACTGACTGCCGATGTCGTGATTGCCGGCGGAGGATTGGGTGGCTGTGCGTCGGCGTTTGCGGCGTTGCGCAATAATTTATCCGTGATCCTGACGGAAGAAACGGATTGGATTGGCGGACAATTAAGTCAGCAGGGTGTGCCGCCGGATGAGCATCCCTGGATTGAAACACATGGCGCGACACAGCTTTACCGTGATTTCAGAAATGGTGTCAGGGATTATTACAAAAGGAATTACCCGTTAACCGACGAAGCGAAAGCGCGTAAGAATCTGAATCCCGGCGATGGTTCGGTTTCAAAATTGTGCCACGAACCGAGAGTTGCCGTGGCTGTGTTGAATGACATGTTTGCACCTTATATCAGTACGGGGAAGTTAACCCTTTTGCTGGAACATAAAATAACCAAGGCTTCGGTAACCGGAAATCAGGTTAAAGCGCTTGAAGCAGTGAATCTGCGCAGCAATGCAAAGTTGATTTTATCCGCTCCGTATTTTGTTGACGCAACAGAAATGGGTGATTTGCTGCCGATGACCGGCACTGAATTCGTTACAGGCGCGGAAGCAAAAAGCGAAACCAATGAGCTGCACGCACCTGAAAAAGCCAATTTGGAAAATAACCAGGCATTCACGGTCTGTTTTGCGATTGATTATGTTCCCGGAGAAAATCATGTCATCGACAAACCAAAGGATTACGACTTCTGGAAGAATTTTGCCCCGAAAATGACCAAGCCATGGTCGGGCAAACTGCTGGATTTATCTTATTCCAACCCTAAAACACTGGAACCAAAAGTGCTGGGGTTTCATCCGGAGGGTATTATGATGGGTGAAAAGCTGAATCTTTGGAATTACCGAAAGATCATCAGCAAAGATAATTTTAAAAAAGGTACTTATCCGGGCGATATTACGATCGTTAACTGGCCCCAGAATGACTATTTCCTTGGCAATCTGATCGGAGCCAGTGAAAAGGATTTTAAGAAATATTTCGATGGGGGGAAACAGTTGAGTCTTTCCCTTTTATACTGGCTTCAGACGGAGGCGCCACGGCCGGATGGAGGCAAAGGCTGGCCGGGAATCCGTTTGAGAAAGGATATTATGGGGACGGAAGACGGCATGGCAAAATATCCTTATATCCGTGAATCACGTAGAATCAGGGCAGTTTTTACGATAACAGAAGAACATGTCGGTGCAGATAACCGTGCGCTTGTTACGGGTAAAAAGGAGAATACGGCGGCGGAATTTTATGATAGTGTAGGGGTGGGTTATTACCACATCGACCTGCATCCAAGTACAGCGGGCAATAATTACATTGATTTCGGATCGCTTCCTTTTCAAATTCCGCTTGGCGCATTGCTGCCAAAACGAATGGAAAACCTGCTTCCTGCCAATAAAAATATTGGTACGACACACATCACCAATGGCTGTTATCGCCTGCATCCGGTAGAATGGAGCATTGGGGAATCTGTTGGGTTATTGGTTAAATATGCTTTGGACAAAAAAGTAATCCCAAGGGAAGTTCGTGAGAAGAATGACTTGTTGAAAGAATTTCAGCGTTTTATTGCAAAACAAGGTGTGGAAACTGAGTGGCCGAAAGCTTGAAAATGTTAATATCAGATTTGTAAATTGATTAAGTGGAGATACTTTCCCCTGACTTACTAAAATATTAGCCTGCAAGGACTTTTCCTTTCGCTAATTCAGGGTTAAAAATGCAAATATTATTACTGAAAGTAAGTAAGTTTGGGAGAAAGTATCAGATGTAAATATATGAGTCGAACGATTCGATTAGTGGGTGTTGGAGGCAAAAAAGGCGATCCGAAAAAAATAATTCTCGGTTATTTTGCGAATAATGGGAATACTACCATTCCGGATCTGAGTAAAGATCTGGACGTGAGTGTGCCTAAAGTAACTTCTCTGGTTAATGAACTGATCCAGGAAGGACTTATCAAAGATTACGGAAAAATAGAATCAACCGGAGGAAGAAAGCCGAATTTGTACGGAATCGTACCGGATTCGGCATTTTTCATCGGTGTGGATGTGAAGCAAAATCACATCAATATCGGGTTGTCTGATCTTCAGAAAAATCTGGTGAAAATTTCGGAAAAACTTGACTACAAACTGGACAATACCCCGGAATCTCTGGAAGCCCTTTGTGCTTATATACAAGATTTCATTGCTGCTCTTAATGTTCCGTCTGACCGCGTTTTAGGCATCGGTATCAACCTTTCCGGAAGAATTAATTATACCACCGGTCATAGTTACAGTTTCTTCCATTTTGACGAAAGTCCGCTGGCTGAAATTATCCAGGGCCGGGTCGGCATACCGGTTTTTCTTGAAAATGATTCCAGGGCGATGGCTTATGGGGAATTTTGCGCGGGGGCCGTCGAGGAAGAAAAAGACGTGCTTTTCCTGAATCTGGACTACGGCATTGGTGTCGGAATATTATTTGACGGGCAGGTTTATTATGGAAAGTCGGGATATGCCGGAGAAGTAGGCCACATGCCGTTTTTCGATAACGAGCGCATTTGTCATTGTGGAAAGAAAGGATGTCTGGAAACGGAAGCTTCCGGCTGGGCTTTGAGAAGAATGTTTCGCGAAAAACTCGCCGAAGGTTCTTCCTCTGTTTTAACTTCAATCAAAAAGATCAGGCCCGAAGATATCACGATGGATGATATTACCGAGGCAGCATTGAATGACGATGTTTTGGCAATCGAACTGATCGCAAGGGTAGGGGAGAATCTGGGCCGTGGCATTGCGGCATTGATCAACGTCCTGAATCCTGAACTGGTTGTTTTGGGAGGGAGTCTGATCAAAACCGGAGATTATCTTTATTTGCCGATCAAAACGGCTTTGAATAAATACTCATTAAGTCTGGTAAATAATGATTCTCAACTTAAAATGTCGAAACTGGGTGAAAGAGCCGGGATTTTAGGTGCTTGCTTATTGGTAAGGAACAGGTTGCTGGAGATTGGATAAAGTACAGCGCCGAATACCCCTGCTACCGCCAGGACATCTGGCGAGGGGCCTTTAGGAGCACCCTGTTTATAGAAACGAAATTAGGTGCCCAGGCCTGGCTCCTTCGGAGCCTCCTGTTTTATATGCCCGGAACTGGTTGAGGGGCGACTCCGAAGGAGTCTGGATTGATGGCTTTAATATGTTTTTGCTATAAACAGGATGCTCCTAAAGGAGCTCGTATGATGCCAAAATTCGCTGATCGCTTCTGGTGATTTTTATACCTAAAATGATCTTAATCAAAAGAAATCGTTTCAAACAAAAAGCGATACAGAGTTGTCCTCCATATCGCTTTTAAATAATTTTCAAATTTCTGGATTACTATTTTCCACCCTTCGCCTGCTTCAGAGCCTGTGTGGTTGTGTAGTATTTAGCAATCATATTTGGCACTTCCCATTCCGGTAATTTGCCAGCTTTCAGGTATTCCATGTATTTGTTTGCAACCTGCGCGAAGTGAGATTCGTGGCCGGTATCATACTTTGCAGGAATGCTGATTTCCCAGCCTTTCGCATTTTTCTTCAGTTCAATACCCGGGAATTTATCCTGTACGGTTTTGAAACTTTTCGCGACGGCTTCTTCATAACCTTTGTCTTTGCCAACCGTTTCAATATAAAGCACAGGCTTGTATTTCTGGTCTTTTCCCTGACGAACGATCAGATTGGCTTTGGAACCCTTCATGATGGAGTAGTGTGTATCACCAGTGCCTTCCGGAGCCTGAAAATTCCAGATCACCGCAACTTTTGCATGAACGCCTTTAAGCGTGTAGTTGATCTCGCCGTTGGAATAGACATTCAACGTGCTGTCTTTTACATCTTTTTTCAGGAATTCAGGATAGGTATCACTTTTTGTCACCAGCTTGAATTGCGATGGTTTCAATTGCGTAGCCGATCTTTTTGTAGAAAGCAATTTTATGTCTTTTTGGTAATCCAAAGTTACGTTGGGGAAGCAGCTCCATTGTACCAGGTCAACCAAATGGGTTGTCACATCGACCATGCCTTCGCCCTGCTGGTTCACATCGAAAAACCAGGTCGGACGTACCAGCGGTTCTCCTGAAATGTATTTAAAAAAGTGGTGGACACTTTCTTTGACTACTGCCGGATCCGAAGGAGTTCCTTTTTGCAGTTCCCCGAAAATATCAGGAAGTTCAGCCAGTTCACGCTGTAATGTATTGGTGATTTCATAACGCTCGGTCATGATATCGTAAAGCAAAACTTTATTTTTATCAGCACTTGTGAACGCTTCTTTTAACAAACCAAACCCGGCGGCATCGATAGCCATCGGTTTGTCGGCCAAAACGTTTAAACCTGCATCAACGGATTTTTTAATGAAATCGGTCTTTTTTTGGTTGTTTCCAGCCAATACCACGACGTTTCCTTTCTTCTCAGACAACATTTTGTCCAGAAAGTCAGCGCCGGTATATACCTTTTCCTCCCATTTCGTCGGATCTTCGGCGCGGGTATTGTATTTTTCTACTTTATCAAGGTATGCTTTTACATCCGGCCCTTCGGATGCGTAAACGTGTACCAGCGGATTAACATCTGCATACATCGATTTTTGTACCAAAGCAGCATGAAAATGCCCCGGTTCAACAACGATCAGACTTAATGATTTTTCCTCTTTTTGTTCCGTTTTTTCTTCTTTTTTGGTAGTACATCCCTGATTCAATGCGATAATACCGGTTAAAGCGATTGTCAAAAGTTTTCCCTTCATGTAAGCTTAATTGACAGTGGAAAATTAAAAATGATTGATCCTAATTTATCATGCCCTCGCAATGGTGCCAGGGTTTTACTTATAAGACGAGATTTCTGTTAATCTCCCCGCACTGTGCTGATCAATATATAAAATTGCGTCAGGATGATTGCGGAGAATTGTCGAAGGAAATTCTTCACTGATCTCATCTTCAATGGTATGCTGAATAGCTTCTGCTTTCTTTGAACCGGGCACAATGGCATAGGCATATTGCGCTTTTAACAATGCCGGAATTGTAATGGTAAGGGCATGTTGCGGTACTTCATCGAAAGAATCAAAACAGGCATCATTAACCTGCTGCTGGCGGCAGGCGTCGTCGAGACTTACCTTTTTTACTATCAGCGGATCGTCAAAAAAGGCAACATGCGGGTCGTTAAAAGCGAGGTGACAGTTTTCGCCGATACCCAGACAAACAATATCGGTCGGAAAATCAGTGAGCAATTGTGAATAACGTTCGCACTCTGCCTCAATATCCGTTGCATTTCCATTCAGGTAATGGACGGAATGCAACGGAATTTTATCAAAAAGTCTGATTTTTAGGAAATAGCCGAAATTTTGTGGCGCATCGCTGGCGAGACCCACATATTCGTCCATGTGGAAGGCATTGATCCGTTCCCAGGCAATATTTTTTTCTTCCGATAAAACGGCAAGAAACTCATTTTGAGAAGGAGCGGAAGCGAAAATGATGTTGATAAATTCCTTTGTTTTTAACAATTCCCGGATTTTTGCGGCTACTGTCCTGGCAGCACTCGCACCCATTTCCTGTCTGTTATCGAATATTTGTACTTCTAAATTACCAGCTTTCATTTTTTGTGTTCGTTAATGTTTTGTTAAACGCAGCGTCATGGGAGGTCTCGCGCAGGATTAAAAGAGTTTATATTATTTGCTTAATCAATGCTTTGGTTTGTTAAACGCAGCGTCATGGGAGGTCTCGCGCAGGATTAAAAGAGTTTATATTATTTGCTTAATCAATGCTTCGGTTTGTTAAACGCAGCGTTATGGGAGGTCTTGCGCGGAGTTAAAAGAGTTTATATTATTTGCATTAATCAATCTGCGTAACTCCGCGCCCAACTCCATTACCTCTGCGTTTCATGCGTTTAAATACCAAGGGCGTCGTAAATGACGTGTCCGTTTACGATGGTTTTTTCTATGTTAATGTTTTCGTCGAAGATTACGATGTCGGCGTCTTTTCCTGCAACCAGCGATCCTTTCCGGTTATCCACTTTCATGATTCTTGCAGGCGTGAGGGAAATCATTTTTACTGCATCGAGCAATGAAACGTCGGCCATATGAATCATATTTCTGACGAGTCTGTCCGCGGTCGCCACACTACCCGCAAAAGAGGAGCGATCTGGTAGTTTGGCAACACCGTCTTCTACAATCACTTTCAACCCGGTTTTTAAAGGGCCTAAAACACTGTTGCCTTCCGGCATTCCGGCGGCACGCATGGCATCGGTGATCAACGCGATCCGGTCAGCTCCTTTTATTTTCATGATCAGCTTCAACAAAGGGGCTGGCAAATGAATGCCGTCGGCAATAATTTCCACATCCATCGCATCAATAATAAATGCACTTTCGATAACCCCGGCATAACGGAAGGCATTTTTACGCGTTACCCCCGACATGCCCGAATACAAATGGGTAGCCAGTGTATAACCGTTTTCAAAACCTTCCAAGACCTCTTCATAGATCGCATCCGTATGCGCCAAAGCGGCTAAGACGCCTTTCGATTTTAAATATTTAGCAAATTCAATGGCGCCTTTTAATTCGGGTGCAGCACTCCATCGGGTTATGGAAGACGAGTGCGCAAGGACTTCCTGATATTCTGCCGGATTCGGGTCACGGATATAACGAGGGTCCTGGGCCCCGCGCTGGCTCATCGCGAAATAAGGTCCTTCAAGGTGCATGCCTAAAAATTGCGCACCTTTTGTGTTTTTCTTGTTTGCGATTTCATAGAGATCCAAAGTTTTTAAAAGATCTTCTTTTTCACTGGTCAGGGTTGTCGGAACCATAGCCGTAGTTCCGTATTGGGCGTGGGTTTCAGCAATCGTTAGAAAGGCCTCTTCGGTTCCATCCATAAAATCCGCCCCGCCGCCGCCATGAATGTGGAGATCAATAAAACCCGGTGCGATATATTTTCCATGGGCGTCTACCTCTTTCGCTTCCGGGACATCTATATTTTTCTCACTTACTTCACGGATGATACCATTTTCAATGATAACACAGCCGTTGGAAATGATGCGGTGTGGGGTTAGTATTTTTCCGTTGAATATTTTGGTAAGAGTCATTGTATTTTTCGTTTAATCCGTTTGGATTTTTATTGGGTTACCGGCGCTCAAATCTGTCACCCTTTCAGGGTTTAGTTCTGAGCTTGTTTCATTTTTGCTTTTCTATAATACTGCCATCCCTTCGGGATTGGTTCGGATAGATCACTTCCGCTGTTTATTGTTCTATAATACTGTCACCCTTTCAGGGTTCGGCTCTGAACTTGTTTCATTTTGCTTTGCTATAATACTGCCATCCCTTTGGGATTGGTTTGGATGATTTGGAAAGATTATTACCTGTTCACGATTATTTGTATCATCACATTCTGCAATATCCGGATCCAAACCCCGAAGGGATGATAGTATTATAGTAGTATTCATTAGAGCCGTGATGGGGTGACAGAACCAACCCAATCAAACCGCCCACTTCCGGATCTTATGCCCCTGAACTGCGTAGAAAACAAGGTACAAGTAACAAGGGAACAAAACCCAGTAAGCCGTTCTTACATCGTATAAATCCGCGATGTATCCGTAAAACAGCGGCATGATTGCATTCCCGCATAAACCCATAATCATCACCGAAGCGCCAAGTTTTGTAAAACGGCCAAGATCGTCCAGTGCCAATGGCCAGATTCCAGCCCAAACCAGGGAATTGGCCAAACCCAGAAGCACAACAAACCAGATGGAAATATCCGTCGTGTGCCCAAGAAAATTCAACTGTCCGTGCGTGAAAATAATGAGCAGTGTAAAGGCAGTTCCTAAAAGTGTACAAATCCGGAGTGCGTTCACCTGGCTAATAAATTTCGGTATCAGCGATATCCCGATCAGATATCCGCAGATGGTACAGAAGAGTGTGTATGATGGAAATACTTTGGCTTCCAATAAATCGATCCCCATTGAATTGGCATAACTGATAATGGTGTCGATTGCTATAACCTGCGTCCCGACATGTAAAAAGATCGCTAATGCACCGAGAATCAAATGCGGGAACTGAAAAATACTTGTTTTGCCTGCGTTGGCCGTTGCAATCTCTTCACTTTCATGTTCCGTATCAATTTCGGGCAAGGGTGATTTATAGACAAGAATTCCCAGTATAAAAAGAAATGTACCGAGACCAATATAAGGGTTGATCACCCGGCGTATCAGTTCATCCAAAGCAGCACTGCGCTGTACATCCGTCATGGTACTTAATTGAGCGAACAGATCAGTATCCGTTGGACGAAGAATAACGGCAGCAAACACGATAGGAGACAAAATTCCGGCGGCCTTATTACAAATTCCCATCATACTAATGCGCTGTGCGGCTCTTTCCTTTGCACCAAGAATCGTAATGTAGGGGTTTGCAGCAGTTTGCAAGATGGCCAAACCGATCCCGATTGTAAATAAACCAAGAAGGAAAATTTCATAGGTGCGGGACATGGCAGCCGGGACAAAAATGAAAGCGCCCGCAGCCATGCACCAGAAACCAATCATCATCCCCTTTTTAAAACCTACCGCTTTTAACAGATAAGAAGAAGGCACAGACATGACAAAATAGGCAATGTAAAAGGCAAAAGCCACCAGATATGCCTGAAAGCTCGTGAGTTCGCAGGCAATTTTAAAATAGGGTATAAGAATAGAATTAACCCAGGAGACAAAACCGAAAATGAAGAACATCAGACCAATAATCAGAATAGAGATCGTCGTGTCATTCTTACTCAGCTTGTTTACCCGGATTAAGGTTGTTTGAGCATTCATTTTCTTGGGAAGTTGAAAGTGGAGAGTTGAAAGTTGAAAATGTGTTGATAAACTGAATACCTTCAATATGGGTTGAGCATTGAAAGTTATGCGAGCAATTACGCCATGCCAACTTTCAATGCTCAATTTCAACTAAACAGTAGGCTCCCAACCTTTGGCATACTCACGTTTCCAGAGTTTCGCGGCTTCCTTGTTATTTTTGATATGCCCGTTTTTAGAATCGATTTCGAGAGAACCGCCTGACCGTACCGCGATATTGCCAAGCTGACAAAGCAGGGTGCTCTGATGCCCGCCAACGATTTCTGCATTAACGGTGGTTCCTTTTTTTATACCATCAAAGAAATTCTGTATATGGATGGCATCCAGCGCCTGTGACGGATCCATTTTGTTTCTTGGATCTATTTTATAGTCGTTTTTAACATCCTTTACGAGTTTATTTTCCAGGTCATAAACTTTGTAAGAGTTTCCAGGCTCAATCTGGATTGATCCGGTTTCACCATAAAATACCACACCGACGCTCGCGCCTTCAATGGTCCGGCCATTGCAGCTTCTGCCTTCCCAGGTCATTCCTTTGTCGTTTCCGAAATCCCAGCTGATCACCTGTGTGTCCGGTGTCTGCCAATCGTCTTTGTAGCGGTACCGGCCACCGGAAGAAGTTACATGTGTGGGGTATTCCACGCCTAAGCCCCAGCGCATGAGATCCACCATGTGTGTACCGTTGTTGAGCGCTTCACCTGTTCCCCAGTTCCATAGCCAGTGCCAGTTATAATGGACGAGGTTATCTTTATAAGCCGTCCGGGGTGCAGGCCCCTGCCATAATTCATAATCCAGCCAGGAAGGCACAGCCACTTCTTTGCCAATGCCGATGGAGGCACGGTTGTTGGTATACCAGCCTTTTGCAAAATAGGGTCTGCCGATTGCTCCGTTGATTACCTCTTTTACCCCTGCGGCAACATTCGGCCAGGAACGGCGCTGGTTACCCATCTGGATTACATTTTTATATTTTTTAGCAGCTGCTACTAAAAGTTCACCTTCGTTCGGGTTATGGCTGCATGGTTTTTCCAGATAAACATGTTTGCCGGCTTTGGAAGCGAGTATGGCCGCAGGCGCATGCCAGTGGTCAGGCGCGGCAACAACCAACGCATCCATATTTTTGTCTTCCAGAGCCTTTCTGAAATCAGGCTGGTTTTTCGGCTTGGAACCCGAAAGTGCTTCTACTTTTGCAATACATTTTTCCGCAGCTCTGGAATCTACATCGGAAATATAAACAACCTCACAATTGGGCTGCAGGGCATAGTTGCTTGCCAATGCCAATCCGCGGCTGTTGACACCCATGACGCCGACACGTACTTTTTCATTCGCGCCGATAATTTTGGCATAACTTTTCGGGCTGAAACCCGGAAGAATCCCGCCCAATGAAAGCAACGCTGTTCCGGCTAATGTTTTTTTGATGAAATCTCTTCTGGAATCCTCGTTTGGTACACTGTGATCGGAGGAGTTTATATCTGTATGCTGCATAAAGTTAAGCGTTAAGCGTTTAGTGTTTTAATTTCATTACGGATCCTGTCTCAGAATTTTTCGGCCGAAATATGCAGGTAAAAGCTTGTGTTCTAAAATTACTACTGATTTCGGGTACGTACCCGAAAAATATAAACAATAATCTTAATTAACAAATACACTTAAAAAATAAGGTTAATATGTATTTTTTAGAAATATAATTTGCAATGATCACTCAATTTTCAACCCAGAAATTGATGCGTTTTCAAGCCCTGATAACCGGAGTTTTTAACAACAAATAAACTTCCTGCATACGGTTGTTTTTTTAGTTGCTCAGGCGTTAATCCTGTTTTGGCTGAGGTGATGTATAAATCCGTCAGATCTTTTCCGCCGAACGTGCAGGAGGTGATTTGGGCGGCAGGTAAGCTTATCTCACTTATTTTTTGCCCTGTCAATGGGTTGAAGCGGACTACTTTCCATCCATTCCAGACCGCAATCCATAACATACCTTCGCTGTCGATTGTCATGCCATCCGGATAACCTTCGTTTTTGGGGATTTGAACAGCAATTTTCGGATTGGCTATATGGCCGGTGGAAATATCAAAATTATAGGTGATTACGTTTTGGGTTAATGTATCGATATAGTAAAAAATCTTTTGATCCAGACTCCACGCAAGTCCGTTGGAGCAGCCTACATGCTCGATTTTCGTAGCAACCGAAAGATCTTTTTCCAAAACATATAATTTTCCTGCACCCGGCATATCGTTCATCGCCATAGTCCCTGCCCAGAACCTTCCGGCCGGATCACATTTGCCGTCGTTGAAGCGGTTATCGGGTAAATGTTCTTCCGGATTGTAAATCAAGTTTTGAAGCTGGTTGTCTATATCGATTTCATAGAAGCCGTTTTCAAGTGCTGCGATGATACCGCCTGATTTTTTTAGTGCAATTGCCCCGGTTTTTTGTCCCGTTTTATACACATGATGCAGTCGGGATTCGGGATAAAATTGATGAATTTCTCCTTCCAGAATGTCTACCCAAAGAATTCGGTTCTTATCATGATCCCAAACGGGTCCTTCTCCCAGAGCACATTTATGATTGTTGACTACTTCCCAAATCATAGGTATTTGACGTTAAATGGAGGACTTAAATCACTTCTTGTCTCAAAAGTGTTGTAACAAATGCATCGTCAATCAAATGGGGATAGGCGTTGCAAACCCGTTCAATTTCTTCTGCCTGCCCTTCGGAAAGTACTTCATTTGGATTCAAACACCATATACCGTCCAATAAACCCTGTTTAAAAAGGACCTGATGCACGCCCGGAATACAACCGTGAAACGCATGTGCGGGATCAAAAATGGCGGCATTCATATCGGTGACTTCGATATTTCTAATCAGTAATGCTTCGAGGGCATGGGTATCCGTTTTGACGGTTTCTTTAATTTCTGCCAATAAATCGACCGCTTTTTTCGTCCAGACAGCCCAGTGCCCCAACAAACCGCCAACGAATCGTTTTTCGATAATTTCATTGTTGATTTTAAACCTGTAAGGCGTGATCAGGTCGGCCACAATGTTGTCATCATTTCCGGTGTACAACGCGACTTCGTCTTTTCGGGGAGAATTACAAAGCGCCCTGACAACGTCCAGCGTCTGGTAGCGGTTAAATGCTGCTACTTTGATGGCCAGAACGTTAGGGGTATTGGCAAACTTTTCCCAGAAATCATAACTATAAATACGTCCGCCAATAGCGGCCTGGAGGTAAAAGCCAAACACAGGTATAATCTCAGAAACAGTCCTGATATGTTCAAGCACCTCTTCCTCGGAACGATCTCCAAGCGCCGCCATGCTGACCAGGCCCATGTCGTAACCATATTTCACAGCCAGATTTGCCTCCGCAATCGCCTGTTCCGTTGGTCCGCAGATGCCGGCAATTTTAAGGAAGGGTCTCGTTAAACCCGCTTTCTCTATTTCTTCCGCGGTTATCTTAAAAACAGTTTCCAGTAAATTGATTTCAGGTTTTCTTATTTCAAACTGCGTGGTGTGTACACCGATTGCGACGCCACCAGCGCCACTTTCAATGTAATAGCGTGTCAGTCCACGCTGCTTGCGCTCGTCTAATTTATAGTCGGCATTCAAAGCCAGCGGATGCGCCGGAATGACCGTTCCCTGGTATAGTAAGTCCCTTTTTTCGGATGATAAATTTTTCATGTTTTGTGTTTTTTGCCTGCCGGGGCGACTCTCGTCGTCGCCCAATCCCCGCATACCAACATCAGTATTGCCCTTTTCTTTCCTGAAAATGTGTTGGTTTATTAATTGTTTCCCCGCCTTCAAGCAACCAGTTAGCCGTGATCTCGATCATCTGTTTGAGCGTAACCTGCGGATAACCAAACAGCCTGAACGATTCAGCCGCATTACTCAATAAAGCCATCGACTGTTCTTCATTTTCAAACGTAGGTATTTTATCAAAATGTTTCCCGAACTCGGCTGCCAGCCATCTGACCGAAACTGTTTCCGGGCCGGTTATATTTAAAATTTTAGACGGGGAGTTGCAATGCAGCAACGCCCGGATCGCCATTTCATTCGCATCACTTTGCCATATTACATTCACATAACCGGTCGACAAATCAACGGCTTTGCCCGCCAAGACTGACTTTGCCACTTCCAGCAGCACACCGTAGCGAAAATCGATCGCATAATTTAAACGGTACAACACCAATGCCGTCCCATGTACCGAAGAAAAGTGCTGGAAGATTCTTTCCCTTCCCAGGCATGACTGACCATATTCTCCAACGGGTTCAGGTTTGGTTTCTTCGGTTGCACCGCCTGAACCTACCTGTGTATACGGATAGATATTTCCAGTTGAATAAACCACGATCCGGCTGTCCTTATATTTTTCGGCTACGCGGCCTGGCAGATACGCATTCATCGCCCAGGTATAAGGCTCATTATTTTTGGTCCCGAATTTTGTTCCCGCCAGATACAGGACATTTGGCGCGAACGGCAAAGCCTGTAATTGTGCGTCGTCCAAAATGTCGGTCGTGATCGTTTCGATGCCATCGCTGTTTAATTCCTGCTGCAAACCCGCTTCGCTAAACCGGGAAACACCAATCACCCGGTTTGTTTTACCGGCGAGGTCGAGTGCCTGCCGCGTTAATCTGGCTATGCTTGGACCGATTTTCCCGCCGGCACCAAGGATCAGGATATCTCCTTCCAGCTGTGCTACATCTCTGATCAACGCATCCGAAGGTTTTAAAAACTGTTCTTTTACGGTCATTTCTTTTAATGGAAAAGAGGATTATTAAATAATTCCCTGCAATTAATAATGGCGAGCGAGATGATAATGAGCAACCCAAATCCGCCGAAAAATTTCACTGTGTTACTGTTAACCTTATCTCCCATAATTTTTTTATCATTCCCAACCGAATACATCGCGATACCGATAAAGGGTACGATCAGGATGGTTACACTTTGGGCAAAAACGATGAGTTCCAACGGTAATTTACCGAATTTGATCGCAATGCCTGCTCCGATAACCATCACCGTGGCCACAAGATAACGCACCGGTTTTGAATTAAAATTACTTCCAAAACCCAAAGCATCGCCCAGCAAGGTGCCGCCAACCGAGGCATTCCCAATCAGGGATGAAAATGCCGCACCGAACAAGCCGATCAAAAAAACGGTGGAGGCATTACTTCCAAATATCGGTTCAAGTGCTTTGGCCATGTCCGTTGCCGAGTTTACGGGAATCCCTTTCGGATGTAAAACAGCGGCAGCACAAATGATCACGATGCTGCACATGAAACCCAACAGGATAATACCGGTGATGCTATCGTTTTTACTGTTTCTCAAGTCAGGGTTGATGCGGATCCGTTCCTGAATCAGGTAGGATTGATATAACGCGCCTACAATGGAGAAACAGGAAGCTACAAAAGCAATGATCAGGCCCTGTGAACCTTCAGGGAAAGTCGGGGTTACGTATCCTTTTGCAACTTCTACAACATCGGGTTTTGCATAAAACAAGGTCGTGAAGAATGAAAACAGTTTCACGAAAATCAATAGGATCATCGTGCTTTCCAGTACTTTATAAAAGCTTCGGAAGAAAAGCAGGCTGATACCAAAAAGATTGAAAAAGATGATCCACGGGACAGGTGAAGTTTTGAAAAGCTCTCCCGCCGCAATGCCTACGCCAATGGAGTTGCCCGCCTGAAAAGAGGTAGTCACCAGAAAAACGCCGATTCCCATGGCAATGGACGCCGGTTTGCCGTATTTCTGCTTGACCGAAGCCAGCAGCGACTGATTGGTTGCAACGCCAATCCTTGTTGACATCGACACAAAAACAGCCATAAAAAAAATCGCTACGACGACGATCCAGAGCAAGGAATAGCCGTAAACGGCGCCTAGCTTGGAAGTGATGGTCAGTTTACTGGGACCGAACACGAGGGCCGCAGTGATCAGGCCAGGCCCCAGTGACTTAAGCCACCGGAGCATGAAATTTTTGTTGTTTTCCAAAGCCAGCTGTTTGAGAAAGGAAAATATAAAAAAGGCTGAATTATTTTTTCTTCGTTTTTGCCATGATACTTTCCAGCGTAATGCTTTTTCCGCCCTGGCGCTTGCTTTCGTCGGCAGCTTCCATAAAGGCGAAAATTTCAATGGTTTCTGCGGGTGTTACGGGAACTTGCCCGGTTTTGAAATATTTGATAATATCCACCAGGAGCGGTTCGTAGCCACCGTAAGGTCCCAGTACTTTATTACCATCCTGCGTGAAAACGGTCCCGCCGTAGTTGTGTTTCCCGCTTCTCGTGCCTCTGAATGTTCCGGTTCTGCCGTCTCCCCAGATGCCAACGACAATATCCGTATCAGGTGTGTTGACCCGGGTTACACTTTTGCAGCCTGTTCCCATGATGGTATACAAGGTTTCCACACCGTGAATACCGTACCAGAAAAAATCAGGGTGCGTTTTTTCCAATACTGCCGGACTGTACGTATCAGCACCAACAACTTTCGCCTTGTCAATACTCTCTATGCCTTTGATATAACGTAGGGAAGACGCTGAGAAAACGGGTATGTTGTATTTTTTTGAAGCTTCATAAATCGCGATGGCATCGGATAAGGTGCCCGCAACCGGCTTGTCGATAAACATTCTTTTGCCCGCTTTGAAAACTTCCAAAGCCTGTTCCAGATGCAACCGTCCGTCGTTGGTTTCGAGTAAAACAACATCCACTTTTGAGAGCAGCTCTTTAATGGAACCGGTGATTTCAACACCCATGTTTTTTACTTCTTCGGTGTAGCCCGG
Organism: Dyadobacter sp. LHD-138; assembly: GCF_030929615.1. Taxonomy (GTDB): domain Bacteria; phylum Bacteroidota; class Bacteroidia; order Cytophagales; family Spirosomataceae; genus Dyadobacter. Next base: position 239,282 of record NZ_JAVFVU010000010.1, read on the forward strand.
AATCCTTTTGGCACTGGATTCAATGTCTTTGCTTCCGTGCGGATAAGCGGCCACAACTTTGTAACCGTCATAAACCGGATCCGGAGAAGCAGCGTTTAGGGCTTTGGTAAAAGCAATGCTGTGGGAAGTGTCCAGACCGATGATCCCAACTCTTTTACCGTCGGACTGACGGGCCAGAGCGGGTAATCCATCCATCAGGTGCAGACCTACACCGGATACAACGGCTGCTTTAATGAATAATCTTCTGTTGTAAGAATCCATCAATGAATAGAATAACGGGTTTAGGAATAGCTTCGAAATGTGTTGTTATCGGGTACGTACCCGTAAATATACAAACAAATTTTAAATACTACGATTTTTTGAAAAATATATAAAAAATTCTGTAAAAATGATTGAACAACCTATCTTTTGGCTTAAAAACAGACAAATGGCATTCAATTAATTCTATCGTGCTAATTCTGGTAAAATTCGTAGTTTTCCTTGGTAATGATGTCAATAGGCATGTACTGGATTTTCTCGACCGAACTCCCCATGACCAGGGTCTGGTATAAGGCCATCATGGCACGGAAGGCCTGTTCTTCTGGTTTATGACAAATCAGGAAGTCGATTACGCCGGTATTTAAATGCTGGAGGTTTTCCTTGATAAAGTCGTAACCGATTAACGGTATGTTTTTTCGCTGGCTGTTTTGAAGAAAGGAGGCGACGGTGAAAACCCTGGAATTCGTTACAAAAATGGCTTCAATATCTTTATGCATGTGAAAAACATAGGTCATGTGCCGGGCGACTGAGAGATAATCCGTTTCTTTCATATCAATGCGGATAATTTCGTTGTCCATATGGTTGTCTTTAAAATAAGCGCGGAAACCTTCTTCGATTTGCAGATAGTTGTAGTTTTCAATCTCTTTTGAAATATTGACGACCAGCACTTTGTTATTACTTTTGACACGATAAGTCAGAAGTTTTGCACCGACGTAGCCGCTTTTAAAAAGATGCGGACCTATATAGGACAGACTGTGCTGCTCAGGAATATTGGAATCTATGAAAACGTAAGGGATTTTGAGTCTCTGGCATTCCTGTGTAAACCAAATCGACTGTTCGATAAAAGATGGAGACAACAAGACACCGTTCACACCTTTTTCGAGTATCAGATTTGACTGTTTTGTAAAGGAATCTTTATCACTAAGGTCGAAGAAATAGGGGATGACCTGGATACCATATTGTTTTATTTCGGCCTCTGCACGGTGAATACCGCGTAAAGGCGCCTCCCAGAAATCCGTTTCCCCAGAAACCCTCGGAATAAGAACGGCCAGAATAATAATGTTTTTTGACGCGAGTCGGCTTGCCAGGATATTAGGCTGATAGTCCAGTTCTTTTATGATCGCATTGATTTTTTTTCGAGTTTTTTCCGAAACGCCGGTGCGGTTATGAATCACCCTGTCCACCGTCGCAATGGATACGTTGGCTCTGCGGGCAATTTCCTTTACACCAAAATACGTCGAATCTTTTTCCATTTAAGTTAAAATTAACTTTCAATCAGCCTGAGCACGGCTAATAATTAGTAGATAATGTCGAATGTAGCGAGGCTTTTGTAAATAACAAAAAAAGATATTTTTGGGAACAATCTTAGCATGTTCCCAAATGATTTACCAGAAAGAAATTGCATATCATTTTTTGCTTTTTACATTTGCATATAAAATCTATGGTATAAGTATATTAATAAATCCACAAAAACACTTCCACATAAATTTAAACCTATGATGCTCAATTACATGGCACTGGCCGTTCCGGTTTTCCTTTTTTTTATAGGACTGGAATATGTGATGTCCAAAAGATTAGGGAAGCATGTTTTTAATTTCAATAGTTCACTTGCCAACATGAATGTGGGGGTGGCCGAGCGGTTGATTGATTTGTTTACGGCTGGCGGATTTTATTTTTTTTACGATTATCTGCATCAGCATTTTGCCATTTTTGACATAAAACCCAGCATTTTGCTTTGGATAGCCCTGATGCTGACGACGGACCTGCTTTGGTACTGGTACCATCGTTTTGGGCATAAGGTTAATTTGTTCTGGGGTTTTCATGTAGTTCACCACCAAAGCGAAGAGTTTAATTATACGGCCGGAACGCGGATTACGATCTTTCAGTCGGTTGTCAGAACAGCGTTCTGGGCCATTTTACCCGTGATCGGTTTTCCCGCGCCGATGATCACGACCATGCTTATCATCCATGGATTATATCCTTTTTTTACGCATACGCAGCTGGTAGGCAAGCTGGGGATTCTGGAATATATATTGGTGACGCCTTCCCATCACCGCGTCCATCATGCCAGTAATGAACAGTATCTGGATAAGAATTTTGGCGATATGTTTATCATCTGGGATAAATTGTTCGGGACTTTTGCGGAAGAAAAAGAGGACCCGGTTTATGGCTTGACCAAGCAGCTCGATAGTTATAGTTTCCTTTGGCAGCATTTTCATTATCTGGTTGAACTGCGCTATGCAGTGAAAAATCAGACCGGTTTTCTCAATAAAATAAAAATGATCTTTGGCAGTCCTGCGGATTTTGATCCGGCATTACGCGGCTTGGTGGAAAGGAAATTTTTATCCAGAAATAAGGTCAGGACACGCTCACAAAAATTCAGACATTATGTGCTGGGGCAATTTATTGTGACGGTGACGGTGCTGTTTTTTCTATTGCTATTCGAGCATCAGACTGATAATTTCCTTCAGACCATGGTGGCGTTATTCATTTTTATTACGCTCATTAACTGTGGTGCCATCCTGGAACAACGTCGCTGGGTTTTTTATCTGGAATTCGTCAGAGGCTGTCTGGTGATCATCACCACTTTTTGCTATTATCCGGACCCGACGATTATTGCATCTTTAATCCTGTTAATTGTGGCTTCGCTGGCTTATTTTTCATCTTTGCAAAAACAATATCTTCAGTTGGTTTACGGAAGATAAGGCAAGGATGTTGATCAGTAGCAGGTGTATGCATGAAAAAATCTTTAAATGGGAAGTGGGTTTGTCTGGCGATTGGTTTGATCCTTGGGATAGGAGCCGGGGCAAGGGCGCAAAATAAGACATTAATCTATTCTGATAACTTCGAAAAAACGCTTAATCCTGAAATCTGGAAGGCGGAAATTGCTCCCTTACCCAATTCGTCGGTTACCATCCAGGATGGAAAACTGATTCTGGATACGCGGGGTGGGGTGACGGTTTGGTTTGCAAAGAAACTCGAAGGGAATATTGAAATCGAATACGATTGGACCGTGGTCGTGGATGGAGGTAAAAATGACCGCTTATCGGATCTGAACCAGTTTTGGATGGGGAGCGACCCGCAAAATAAAAACCTGTTTACGAGAAAAGGCGTGTTTGAAGAGTATGATTCGCTTTCACTGTACTATGTTGGCATGGGCGGGAATGCCAATACCACAACACGGTTCAGGAAATATCGGGGAAACGGGGCGCGAACGCTGATTCAGGAATATCTGGATAAAGAACATTTGCTTAGGGCAAATCATACCTATCAAATCAAAATTGTCGTAGAGAATGGCGCGACCGGTTTTTGGGTAGATGGGAAGCAATATTTCTTTTATCAAGATAAGAATCTTTTAGCAGAAGGATACTTCGGGTTCCGCTCTACACAATCACGACACTATATTGATAATTTTAAAGTATTTCGGTTAAAATAAATTTTTATTAATTTATTTAGCCTATATATTTAATAGATTATTAAATTTGCCACCTAATCGTTTAATAAGTTGGCAGACCAAAATCAACATGAGCAGCATCTACTTTTCGCTTTGTCACAAAGTGATGAATGTGCTTTTGCTGAAATCTATAAAACTTACTGGAAGTTACTTCACGATACGGCTTACAAGCGGCTTGGCGATAAAGATCAGGCGAAAGACGTGGTTCAGGATATTTTTGTTAAACTCTGGGATCAGCGGGAAAACCTGGCAATCGATAATCTGAAAGCCTATTTACAGACCGCGGCGCGCTACCAGGTCTACAATCTGATCGCGCGGGAGAAGGTCAATGATACATATTTCAAGTATCTTGCTACTTTCGAAACCTCACTGGGCGCTGCCGATCAAAATGTGTTGTACGCTGAATTGCAGGAAAGATTTGGTGCTATTTTAAACAAGATGCCTGTAAAAAGGCGCGAAGTTTTTGACCTTCGTTATGAAGAGGGACTTTCTACGCATGACATTGCCGAGAAATTAAACATTACTCAGAAAACAGTACAGAACCAGTTAATAAAAGCTGTTGACACGATCAAGGAGGCATTGTTAATGCTTTTTCTTCTGCTTGCCTTTCTATTCAGATAGATCCTTTTAAGGGAGTTTTATTGCTAGAAATATTAGGGAGCACTACACCTGGCCAATACGGTCTGTTTAACTATCCTATAAATATTTGCACAACCAATAACCCTGGATTAGTAAACCGGTGCGGAGCACCGCAATATTGGTAGAAATCAGCAAAGCCGTGATGAATAAAGGTGCAGCGCACTGCAATAACCCTACCGTCAAACCTCTGAATATTCGCCCTCATTTTCTATTGACTTGTAATCGTTATCGGAGGTTATGAAAAAAATAAAACTTTTTTTTCAACCTGCGTGGGAGATTTTACTTTTCGATTGACTAGTTAGTATATAGACTAATAGTTAAATGAACATGCGGTCACTTACGACGTTGATTAAGAAGTTTTTAAACAATCGCTCGACGCAGGAGGAAAATGAATTTCTGAAAGCGTACGATGATTCGTTTGAAGCTGAACCTGTACCCGAACTTTCCGAGTCACAGGAAGCAAGGCTGGAAAATGAGATCTTTCAAAGGATCACGTCCCAAATCCAGCACGACCGGGAAGAAAAAGTGATCCGTCACGTTCAGTTCAGAACCTTGCTGATGGCTGCATCCGTGCTGCTGGCACTTGGTATCGGCTGGTTGTTTTATACCAAATGGAATAACATTCTGGACATTGTCTCGCCTGTCGCATACACCGAATTGCAGGTTCCTGCCGGAAAATTATCCAAAATAACCCTGGCTGACGGTACAGAGGTGACACTGAATGCAGGAAGCAAACTGAAATATCCCAACCTTTTCAGAGGAGCTCTTCGGGAAGTGCAACTGGAAGGCGAAGGTTATTTTGAGGTAACAAAACGTCCGGAGCAGCCCTTCATCGTGCGTACTGAAAAACTTCATGTCCAGGTTCTGGGCACGAGTTTCAATATCCGCTCTTACGAGCAGGATGCCCGCATGGAAGTTTCCGTGGTCAGTGGCAGAGTGGCCGTGGATTCAAATGAAAAAGGAGCCGGCCAGTCTGTTTTGCTTACACCGCAGCAGAAGGCAAGTTACACGGTGGCAACGGGCGTTTTAGAGAAAGGTATATGTGAAAGTGCGGATGAAATCGCCTGGCAGAATGGTGTACTTAATTTCAGAAACAACTCGATGAAGGAGGTTGCGAGAGTTTTGGAAAGGAAGTTTGACATCACCATCCGTCTGGATGCCGCCATGGAAAATTGCAACGTATATGCCCAGATTGGCAATGAGCCCGTTGATTTGACACTCAGAGCTTTAACCCGTTTGATGGATGCGAAAATCAAAAAGGTTAACGATATCTACCACATTACCGGCGCAGGATGCACCTCAATTTAACCCGCTTATGCAAAAATTAAACCCACCATGACCCTAGTCAGCATGGTACGCTGATGTCGAAACATTATTAAATGTAGCAGGTAATTAAAACTTAATTTTTTAATCGTATGAAATCAATATCGTTTACCAAACGATCCCGTCTTTTTGCAATAAAGTTGTCGGTAGTTTTCTTGTTGATAACCGGCATCGGGAGCGCCGTTGCATTTTCGGACGTGGCACAGGCGCAGAAACTCCTGGAACAAAAAACAACTTTTTCGGTGCAGAACAAGTCTTTGCCTGCTGCGCTGGACCAGTTATCCGCGCAAACAAAAATCAAGTTTATGTATGCTGCGGAGGTGCTGAAAAAGACAGGGAAAGTGTCGGTCAATGCAAAGGACCAGACTGTTAAGTTAATCCTGGCAAGCATTTTGAAACCCAATCATCTGGATTATGAGGTGGAGGGGAACTATGTGCTGATCAAAGCCGAGACACCCAAAGCAATGCCTGTGAAACAAGTCGGCATGGTGGAGAGCGCTCAGCCGGTAGTGCAGGATATTCTTGTAAAAGGAAAGGTAACCGACGAAAAAGGAGAGGAGTTGCCGGGTGTTAATGTCCTGGTGAAGAGCAGTCGGGTTGGGACATCAACCGATATTAACGGGGATTTCCAGATCAGCGCGCCGGAAAAGGGAACACTTGTTTTTTCTTTTGTAGGTTACAAAGCGCAGGAAGTGGCCATTGGAAGCCGTGATAACATCACTGTTCAGCTGAAACCTGACCAGAGTTTGCTTGATGAAGTCGTGGTGGTGGGTTATGGAACGCAGAAGAGAAACAGCCTTACCAACGCGGTGTCAACGATTACCGGAGAGGACGTTGCACGCAGACCGGTTTCCAATATTCAGCAATCTTTTCAGGGACTTATGCCGGGTGTGGCGGTGAATGATTTGGGCGGTTCACCAGGGAAATCCAATGCTACGATTCGTGTTCGCGGGATCACTACTTTTAATATCAACGGAAGCAGCACCAGCGGGTACGATCTTGGTAAAAACGATGCACTGGTCATTGTAGATGGAATTGAGCAGCAACTGAGTGATATTAACCCGGACGATATCGAATCCGTCTCGATTTTGAAAGATGCAGCTTCGACTGCCATTTATGGTTCGAGAGCAACGAACGGCGTTGTTTTGATTACAACCAAAAGGGCCAAAGGGAGTAAAATTCAGGTTGATTACCATGGTTATTATGCGATCCAAAAATCGAATAATGTGCCAAAAATGATGGGACTTGAGGCATACATGCGCGAGCAGGTAGCTGCCTATACCAATGCCGGATCGGCAGTTCCGGCACGTTTTACGGAGGAGTCCATCCAGGCCTATGTCAACGCGACTGATCGTGAAAAATATCCTTTGCCCAATACCTGGTTTGAAACTTTGTTACGTGCTGCCCCTCAGCAAAATCACAGTTTATCGATCGCCGGGGGAAATGATGTATTGCGGACGCGTTTGAGTGTTCGTTATCAGGATCAGGACGGGGTTATTAAAAACTTTGGCAACAAGATCGGTGAATTCAGATTGAATTCTGACTATGAAGTTTCGAAGCGAATTCGCGTGAGCGCCGATATCAATTATCGTTACAATGTGACCGAAAATCCGACCACCAACACAGATGCTTCGGTCGGGACGGTCGTTTCGCCGCTTAATAACTTTTTCCACGGGTCATTGTGGGCGGTTCCTAAATATGCGGACGGCACCTACGGTTTGAGCACCCAGGGAAATAATCCGCTGATGTTTATTGAAATCGGAGGGCAGTCGAAACAGCGGACGGATTATCTGGCTGGTTATGTAAAAGGCGAATTTGAGATTGCCGAAGGGTTAACTTTCTCGACACAGATTGCCGGTCGCGGGCTTTTCACCCAACAAAAGAATTACACCAACGCCTATACCAATACGGATAAAAACACCAACATTACCAAAACCATCGCAAATAGCAGTTTGTACGAAATCCGGAATACGCTTCGGGAATATACACTCAATAATTTGCTGACGTATGAAAAAACTCTTGACAGCCATAACCTGAAAGCACTGGTTGGCTATTCACAAATTGGCAATACCCAAACATTTTTAATGGCCTACCGTGAGCGTTTTTACAACAATGATATTGGCTCAATCGGTCAGGGAGCAAATGATGGGACAAAAAATAATTCAGGACGTGACGCGGTTTATGGCCTGCGATCATTTTTCGGGAGGTTAAATTACGACTACAATGGAAAATATCTGGTTGAGGTAAACGGTCGTTATGACGGTTCTTCCAAATTTACCAGCGCAAAACAATACAGTTTTTTTCCATCGTTTTCGGCGGGATGGAGAATTTCAAAGGAAAAATTCTGGGAAGGACTTGAAACAGCGGTTAATGATTTGAAATTCAGAGGATCGTGGGGTAAAACTGGAAACCAGTCGGTTGATTTGTACAGTTATTACGCCGCTTTGACTGCAAACGGATACAGTTTCGGGGGAACACCGGTTCAGGGATACCGTCAGAATACACTTGCCAATACAAATCTTGGCTGGGAGTCCACAACGCAGCTGGATTTAGGCCTGGATGCAGCATTTTTTCATAAAAAGTTAAACCTGACGATCGATTACTATAACAAGCAAACGGACAATATCCTTTTAAACCTCGATATTCCTGCAACAATTGGTCTTACTGCGCCTCCGCAAAATGCAGGATCGGTTCGAAACAAGGGCTGGGAGTTTAGTTTGAATTACCGTGGAACGCCAGCGGCTTCCGGTTTCCGTTACAGTGTGGGTGGTAATTTGAGTATCAACCAGAACATGGTGACGGACCTCAAAGGAACGGGGCCATACATCACGGGTTCTGATATTGACCCGCGTTATATCATCAAAAAAGGTCTGCCGATTAATACACTCTGGGGTTATAAAACCGACGGACTATTCCAGACGCAGCAGGAAATTACGGATTACAAAGCTACCTATGCGGCCAATACGAAACCCGGTGATGTTAAGTATGTGGATTTGAACGGCGATGGCAAGATTGACGCCAACGATATGACCAACATCGGTAATTCATTCCCAAAATACACGTTTGGCATGAATGCAGATTTCTCTTATAAGAACTTTGACCTGACCATTCTTTTCCAGGGTGCCGCAAAAGTGGATTCAAGACTTGCCGGTGCATTGGCTGAAATGGGCAATCAGGAAGGTTTTACACATGAGATTTATACCAATAATTACTGGACACCGGAGCACACGGATGCCCGCTTCCCACGTCCGGTGAAATACGATTTACGTAACGTGGCGACCTCCGACCGGTTGGTGTTAAATGGCTCTTACCTGCGTCTTAAAAATGTTCAGCTGGCTTATAACGTACCAACTTCTTTGAGCCAGAAAATACATTTGAACCGGGTGCGCGTGTACATTTCTGCGACAAACCTTTTTACGATCTCGAAACTTAACGAATGGAATCTGGATCCTGAAGCACCGTCAGGACGTGCGGTGTATTACCCGCAAACGGCCTTGTATACCGCTGGTTTGAACCTGCAATTCTGATCGTATTCATTATCATTAGCTTGAATTATCATGAAAAAATATAAATTAAAAAGTCTGATTTTGTCCCTGGCAGCTATCTCGGCAGGTGTTTTGGTTTCCTGCGACAATGATCTGCTGGAAACGGTTCCAAATGACCGCTTATCCGTCGATGTGTTCTGGCGAACAGAAACGGATGCCAAACTTGCCGTGAACGGATTGTACACCGATCTTGACAGCACAAATATCGTAACCTGGGACGCTTTGACCGACATTGCCCACACCAACCAGAATTTTGACGTGCAGGCTTATGTTGAACTTGGGGTGTATGACGGTACGAGTTCGAAAATCTATGGCGAGTGGAAAAGGGCTTACCGGGGAATTCGCGCCACCAGCTATTTTCTGGAAAATGTGGACAAAGTTACATCGACCAATACGGCGCTGATTAACCAGCTGAAAGGGGAAGCGAAAACGTTGCGCGCTTATCAGTACATCAAACTGGCAGGTTTTTATGGTGATGTACCGCTTGTCACTTCGTCGATTACCATTGATGAGGGCAGGGCGTTAAAAAGAGCTCCGGTATCCGAAATCTGGGATTTTATCGACAAGGAACTGACAGAAGCTGCTGCGCTGCTGCCAGCTACTTATCCGGCAACGGACAGGGGACGGATTACGCGGGGGGCTGCTTTGGGCTTATTGGCAAGGGCAAATTTATACGCGGGTCGTTACCAGAAAGCGGCTGATGCGGCAGACAAGGTGATGAAACTTGGTATTTATGGTGTGTATGAATCTTATGAAAAGTTGTTCAGCTATGCAGCGGAAAATAATAAGGAGGTTTTGCTGGACAGACAATTCATTAAGGACACCTATAAAATTGATATTTTCCAGCTTCTGGGGCCTTACAGTCAGAAAAACAGCAACAGCAGCTACGTGCCGACGAAAGCATTGGTGGATACTTATGAAACGCTGGACGGTAAGAAAATTACGGATGCCGGCAGTGGTTACAACCCTGCGACACCGTATGCCAACCGGGATAGTCGTTTGAAATATTCTGTATTTCTGGATGGAGATATTCTGCCGGGCGGAAATGTTTTCAAACCACAGCCAAACAGTGGAACGGCGGATGCGGTAGGAAGTACCTACATCGCTTCAACGACCGGATTTAACATTAAAAAATATATTCTGGCAGATGACTTTGCGAACCCGGGCAATAGCGGAATCAACATCATTTTACTGCGTTACGCAGAAATATTGCTGACCTACGCAGAAGCAAAAATTGAACTGGGGCAGGCCGATGCGGGCGTGTTGGCCGCAATCAATACAGTGAGAAATGGCAGAACGGATGTGAAACAACCCTCTGTGACGAGTACTTCACAGGCGGAATTGAGAGAAATTGTACGTCGTGAAAGAACGGTTGAACTGGCTTTTGAAGGCCAGCATTTGTTTGATATCCGTCGCTGGAAAACGGCTGAGAAAGTGATTCCGGGCCCCGTGTATGGTATCACTTACAAAGATGCAAGCGGCGCTTTGGTGACCGTGCAGGTCGTTGCCGTGAACAAAGTATTTGATGTAAATCGTCATTATCTTTGGCCGGTTCCGCAAAAGGAAAGAGATCTAAATCCATCGTTAACACAAAACCCAGGTTGGTAGTATGTTGAAAATTAAAAAGTTAAGACTCATTTTTTTGTCGTGTTTTGGTTTATGCCTTGCTTTGTTCATGGTGGCTATGGCGCCTAAACCGGCTTCCAAAACGCCCAATATTGTTTTATTTTTTATAGATGATATGGGATACGGCGATTTATCCGTCAATGGCGCGTTGGGATATAAAACACCGAATATCGATAAAATGGCAGCTGAGGGAACGCGTTTCACGAACTTCATGGCGGCTCAGGCGGTGTGCAGTGCGTCACGTGCAGCTTTGCTGACGGGCTGTTATCCAAACCGTGTGGGGGTTTCCGGTGCATTTGGACCAAAACAGGGGATAGGACTCCATCCGAAAGAAGAAACCATCGCTGATTTGTTGAAGGCCAATGGTTATACGACCGGTATTTTTGGCAAATGGCACCTCGGCAGTGACTCCATATTTTTACCGTTGCAGCAGGGTTTTGATGAATATTATGGGGTTCCTTATTCGCATGATATGTGGCCGCTGCATCCATGGCAGGCACAGGCGAAATATCCGCCGCTTTTCTGGATTGACGGCAGCAAGCAGGTTAAGGAGATCAAAAACCTGGATGATGCAAGTCTGATCACACCGACCGTGACCGAGCATGCCGTTTCATTCATCAGAAAAAACAAAAAGAAACCATTCTTCCTCTATGTTCCGCACCCGATGCCGCACGTGCCATTGGCTGCTACGGATAAGTTCAAAGGAAAGAGCGATCGTGGAATTTTCGGTGATGTGTTGACCGAACTTGACTGGTCGGTTGGACAAATTATGAAAGAGTTGAAAGCCCAGGGATTGGACGATAATACCATTGTCATTTTCACGAGTGATAATGGTCCATGGTTGAATTATGGCGATCATGCTGGTTCTTCGGGTGGTTTTAGAGAAGGAAAGGGAACTTCGTTTGAAGGCGGGCAGCGTGTCCCGGCAATTATCCGCTGGCCGGGTGTTGTACCAGCCGGAAGGGTTTCGAATAAGTTATTGTCCAATATTGATATCCTGCCAACTTTGGTTAAACTGACCGGAGCGAAATCTCCGAAGGAAAAAATTGACGGTATTGAGTTTGCTGCGTTGCTGAAAGGCGACGATACGCAAACCCCGCGTGAAAATTTCCTTTATTACTATCGTAAAAACAGTTTGGAAGCTGTCCGGAAACATGACTGGAAACTGGTTTTCGCGCATCCCGGACGTACATATGAAGGATCGCTGCCAGGAAAAAATGGTCAGCCAGGTCCTGCGCCGGAAAATCATGATTTTCCGATAGCACTTTATAACCTGGGTCGTGATCCGGGTGAGCGTTATAACGTGTATGAGCAAAATCCTGAAATTGTTGCCGAGCTTGAAAAGATAGCGGAGGCCGCAAGGGAAGATTTAGGTGACGATTTACAGAAACGTACCGGAAAAAGCGTGAGACCGGTTGGAAAGCTGGACAAGTAATAAAACTGGTTGAGAAGGAGTATGAATGCGTGAAATGGAGATTCTGTGTTAATAACCAATCACTTGTTAATTTATTTTTATAAATTTATGTTTTAGGCGGCACTATGTCAGCCTGTTTAGGGGTGGTCCATCGGGACTGCCTCTAACTTTTTAAAGT